>JAGZOP010000021.1 GCA_018383195.1 Clostridiaceae bacterium
ACTTTCGTGAGTGCCTTCGATGTTGGTGGAAGTTACAGGGCTCGAACCTGTGACCCTCTGCTTGTAAGGCAGATGCTCTCCCAGCTGAGCTAAACTTCCGAACGGTAGCCTACGAGTCTGGGAACTCGAGGTTAAATGGTGGCCCATCGGGGGCTCGAACCCCGGACCCTCTGCTTAAAAGGCAGATGCTCTGCCGGCTGAGCTAATGGACCGAAACAGTAACCCCTGAGATGCGGTGTGACACATGCTTACCGAACCTTTAACAGTATATCGCACGATGAAGCATTTGTCAACATAATTTTTCAAATTTTCGAGAAAAATTTAGTTTGGGATAAATATACTGCTTGGGTGAAAAAATGGCTGGGACGGCTGGACTCGAACCAGCGAGTGGAGGAGTCAAAGTCCTCTGCCTTACCGCTTGGCTACGCCCCAATATGGGGAAAAGTTAGACATAACGCGCTGCATATGCAGCGCGTTATGTAAATGGGGTGAGTAATGGGATTCGAACCCACGGCCTTCAGAGCCACAATCTGACGCTCTAACCAACTGAGCTATACCCACCATATAAACTTGGTATCAAAACCGCGCTGTTCGCCCATGAAAATGGCGCGCCAGGAGGGACTCGAACCCCCGGCCTACTGCTTAGAAGGCAGTTGCTCTATCCAGCTGAGCTACTGGCGCATGGGAAATCCCTAGCCAATCCGCAACCGCTTCGCGCTTGGCTTTACTTTAAAAAGTAAATGGAGCGGGTGATGGGAATCGAACCCACGTGTTCAGCTTGGAAGGCTGACATTCTACCATTGAACTACACCCGCGGGTTACCTGATACCTGTATATCTTAACAGAAGATATACAGGATGTCAACAGTTATTTTTTCATTTTTTCAAAAAAATATGACGGCGGAAAATAACGAAATGAAATTCGCCGGAAAACATGGGAAAATGTCCATATCGCGTGAAAAATCTAATAGAAAGACAGAATCCACGCGATATGGACAGAGAAAAATCAGTTCGGAACCTGAATCTCAGGGGATTGCATGTCCTCGTGACCCGGGTCCATGAAAATTTTCAGAAGGATTGGGGTGATGAGGGTGGTGACAATTACCATCAGAACGATGGGCGGGAAGAGCGTGCTGCTGATGAGCCCTGCCTGCGCACCCTTTTGCGCAACGATCAGGGCGACCTCGCCGCGGGAAACCATGCCAAGACCGATGATGAACGAATCATGGTTGTTGAACCCGCACAGGCGCGCGCCCAGACCGCAGCCGATGATCTTGCTCAGGATGGCGATCATCAGCACAACCACAGAAAAGGCAAGCAGCTGGGTTGTGAATCCATGAAGTTCGGTCTTGATACCGATGGAGGCAAAGAAAATCGGGGAGAAGAACATATAGGAAACAATATTGATCTTTTTTGCGAGATACTCACGCAGATTCCAGATGTTGCACAGGATGATGCCCGCAAAGTAAGCGCCGGTAATATCCGCGATGCCGAATACCGTTTCAGCGATATAAGACAGGATGAAGCAGAAAGAAAGGGTCACAATGGCAATCCGGCGTTTGTTGCCCCAGACTTGATCCATATGCTGGAACACCTTGTACATGACAAAGCCTACCAAGCCGATGAATACAAAAAACAATGCAATACGGATAAAGACCGCTGCAGGACGGCTATTTGGGTCGGTGAAACCGGTGATTACAGTTAGGATGATGATACCGAGGATATCGTCGATGACTGCTGCGCCAAGGATGGCGGTGCCAACCTTGCCGCGCAGACGTCCCATTTCGCGCAGGGTCTCAACCGTAATTGAAACCGAGGTCGCGGTCAGAACGACACCGATAAACAATGCCTTGAGCATGTTGAGCGGATCGCCCGGATCGTTGTAGAAGAAGTGGTAGCACAGATATCCGCCCCCCAGCGGAATCAGGACACCGATGACCGCAATTACAAAAGATGCCAGACCGGTTTTTTTCAGTTCTTCAAGGTCAGTGTCCAGTCCAGCGAGGAACATCAGAAAAATAACACCAATTTCCGATGTCTTGAGCAGAAAATCGGTTTCTTCGATCAGACCAAAACACGAAGGACCGAGCAGGATGCCGGCGACAAGCGCACCAACTACGGCGGGCATGTGGACGCGCTGCGAAAGCAGTCCAAACAGCTTGGTAGAAAGCAGGATCACTGCAATTACCAGCAGGAATGAATAAGAAGTCATAGGAAACCCTCCCTTTCAGATTTGTGAAGAAATTGAACGCAAAGTGAATCCTATTATATGCCTCGTGTCTGCAAGAAACAAGGGTAAAATCCGATAATTTTTGGATAAATCCAGACCGAGAATTGGCTGAAAAAGAAAAAAGCCTGTCCCCGCAGGGTCAGGCTTTTATCTGAAACGTGTGTAAGGTGCTCAGAGGATTAGCCCTGAGAAATAGCACCTACCGGGCAGCCGCCAGCACAGGTACCGCAGTCAACGCAAGCGTCAGCGTTGATCTCGTACTTGCCGTCGCCCTCAGCGATTGCACCTACCGGGCACTCGCCAGCGCAAGCGCCGCAGCTGATGCATGCACCAGAAATAACATATGCCATTGGAAACGCACCTCCTATTAAAATTACAGTTTTATTGTATCACATGTTTCCGAAAAAACAAGACATTTTCGTTATGTTAGCTGGTGGAAACTGAATCTTCATCCGGAAATGCGTGGCGGCCCGACTAAAAGGTCAGAAAACGGTGCATCCTGAAAATACGGGAAAGAGGTTTTCAAAAAAGTCTAAAATAGCAAGAAAAAATGAGAAAACAGAAGAAAAACAGAGATTTTATGAATATAATAAAATTACGTGCCGAAATAAGGTCAGAAAAGGTCAAAAATTTTTCTTGCAATCTGGTTGGGGAGGTGTATAATAGAAGCATAAAAGATCAAAGAAAGTCAAAGTCAGAAAAGCACGAATGCGCAGGAAAAAGGAGATGGACGGAATGAAAATGAGCGACATGATCGCGGACTTCATCGGGGAGATGCTGTCCGACGGCGGCGGCGTCGCGGAACTTCAGCGGCGGCAGGTGGCTGATCGGTTTTCCTGCGTACCGAGTCAGGTCAATTACGTGATCGAGACTCGTTTTACACCGGAAAACGGATACTTAGTGGAGAGCAGGCGCGGCGGCGGCGGATATATCCGCATCGTCCGCATGATGGATGATAAGCAGCGCACGCTCGTCGAAGCGGCGCGCGGTATCGGCGGCCGTCTGACGCAGAACAGTGCGGCAAAGCTTGCACGCACCTTTGTTTCCGCCGGGCTGCTGACCGCAAGAGAGGGAAACCTGCTTCTGAGTGCATGCTCGGACGGCGCGCTCGCCGAAGTGCCGCAGGAATACCGCGATATCATTCGCGCAAGCGTATTCCGATGCGGAATCCTCGGAATCGCAACCTAGACAAAAGTTAGGAGTTTAAAATCGCGGCAAAGCCGCATGAATGAAACCGGCGCACAGAAACTTGGAGAGGAAGATGTCTTATGTTGTGCCAGAACTGCAATAAGAATGAAGCAACGACCTATTATAAAGAAACAATCAACGGGCAGACCCGTGAGCTGCATCTGTGTCCGGAGTGCGCAGCAAAGCTGACCGGCTCAGCGCCGTCGTTCGGCTCGATGTTCAGCGACCCATTTTTCTCGAACCCGTTCGGTTCGTTTTTCGCAGAGCCATTCGGCACAGCACTGCAAAGCCCCTTTGGCGGCGTGGCGCAGGCGATTGGCGGCGGCAGGCGCTGCCCAACCTGCGGCATGACCGAAAGCGAATTGCGCCGCACAGGACGTGCGGGATGCGGGGACTGCTATCAGAATTTCAGCGATATCCTGATGCCGTATATCAAAAAGCTGCACGGCGCAGCCGCGCATGTGGGTTCGACCCCGGCGGCAGCCGATCAGCCCAAAGCGAATCCGGTGGAGGGCTTAAAAGCAAAACTTGCAGACGCGGTAAAGACTGAAAACTATGAGGAAGCCGCACGCCTGCGTGATGAAATCCGCAGATTGGAGGGCGAAGGCAAATGAGCACATTCAAGATTGAGGGTGGATTTTCAGGACTTGCAGCCAGCACCCGTGTACGTCTGGCGCGCAATCTCAAAGGATATCCATACCGCGGGCTGACCGCCAGACAGTACAAGGAAATCGCGGATAAAATTTGGAATGCATTGCAAACTGCGCCCGCCATTGCCGCCGATTTCACGATGACCGAAATCCGCCCGCGCTCGGCAGAGGGTGCAGTGCTCGTCGAAAAGCACCTGATTTCGCCCGAACTGGCGCAGTCAGGCGGATGGCTGATTGCATCCAAAGACGGCGGCGTTGCCATCATGGTTGGGGAAGAAGACCATATGCGCTTGCAGGTCATCGGCAGCGGGTTGTGCCCCAAGGAGTGTATGGCGGAAGCCAGACGGCTTGCGGCGCTCATTGAAGGGCAGGTTCCGATGGATTTCAACGAAACACTCGGCTATCTGACCGCGTGCCCGAGCAACCTCGGCACCGGGCTGCGTGCGTCCATTATGCTGCACCTGCCGCTGCTGGGCGGCGCGGGGCGTATGCAGGACGTGATTGCGGCGGCAGGACGTCAGGGATTTACCGTGCGCGGCGCGTATGGAGAAGGCTCGAAAGCGGTTGGCGGCTTCTATCAGCTTTCCAATCAGGTGACGCTCGGTATGTCCGAGGATGCGATTGTGGAGCAGCTTGTCACGCTTGCGACCGATGTCATCGGGCAGGAAAAGCAGCTTCGCGAGCAGCTGCGCAGCCAGAACGAAACCGCGCTTGCAGACCGCACCTGCCGTGCGGCGGGCATTTTGCAGACGGCACGCCTGATCGAGACGGGCGAGGCGGTAGAGTGCCTGTCCAATGTCCTGATTGGGCTTCAGATGGGTTATCTTGCGGGCGTTTCGCCTACCGAGGTCTGTGCGCTGGAGCAGGCAATCCGTCCGGCGGTGCTGGGCGGCGCACCGGCAGAACGCGACAAAAAACGCGCGGCTCTGCTGCGTGAAATGGCGAAAAAACTTGAAATAAAAGAGAGTTAAAAGATAAGAGTTAAGAGTGAAGAATTAAGAGTTGAGAGTTTCCGAGCTCCACTCTTCACTCTCCAATCTCCAATCTATATTCTCCACTATTTTAAAACTAGGAAGGGAGCGAAAACTTTATGTTCTTTCAGAATAGATTTACAGAGCGCGCAGCCGAGGCGCTGCGCCTCGCACAGGAAACTGCCGGACAGATGGGGCACAGCTATGTTGGCTCCGAGCATCTGCTCACCGGTCTGGCAAAGGAGAGCGGGGGCATTGCGAATAAGGTGCTGACCGAATTTGGCGTGACTCCGGAAAAAATCGAAGCGGAAATTGAAAAAATGACCGGCAAGGGAACGCCTGACCTGTCCGCACCGCAGGGATTGACCCCGCGCACCAAGAAAATCGTAGAACTGGCGGTCATGACCGCAAATCAGCTCGGTGTCAGCTACGTTGGAACCGAACACCTGCTGCTCGGACTGATTCGGGAAGGGCAGAACGTGGCGCTCAGCGTGCTGCGTGCACTCGGCGTAGATGTCCAGAAATTGTACGCCAGCCTGCTGCAGGCGGTTGGCGGCGCGGAAGAAGACGTCACCATGGCAGAAGGCGGCAGCCAGCCGCAGGGCGCATCGGCGGGCGGCGCAGGAAAAACGCTGGACAAGTTCGGCAAGGATTTGACCCGTGCTGCACGCGAGGGCAAACTGGACCCCGTAATCGGGCGTAAGGACGAAATCGACCGCGTCATTCAGATTTTGTCGCGCAGAACCAAGAACAATCCGGCGCTGGTCGGCGACCCGGGTGTCGGCAAGACGGCTGTGGCCGAGGGATTGGCGCAGAAGATTGTATCCGGCGATGTGCCCGAAAACCTCAAAGGCAAGCGCCTGATTGCGCTTGACCTCACGGGTATGATTGCGGGTACCAAGTACCGCGGCGAGTTTGAGGAGCGCATTAAGAGCGTGCTCGACGAACTGCAAAATTCCAAGGACGTCATCCTGTTCATCGACGAGCTGCATATGATTGTCGGTGCGGGCGCGGCAGAGGGCGCTGTGGATGCGGCGAATATCCTGAAGCCGGCGCTTGCCCGCGGCGATATTCAGGTGATCGGTGCGACAACGCTCGACGAATACCGCAAGAACATCGAAAAGGATTCGGCGCTTGAGCGCCGGTTCCAGCCGGTGACCATCAACGAGCCGTCTCCGGAGGATGCGGTCCAGATTTTGAAGGGGCTGCGCGACCGTTACGAAGCACATCACCGCATCAAGATTTCGGACGAAGCCATTCAGGCGGCTGTCAAGCTGAGCGTGCGTTATGTTTCGGGCAGACAGCTTCCTGATAAGGCGATTGACCTCATCGATGAGGCGTGCTCGCGCGTGCGCATGAAAAACATGACCCCGCCGCCCGATCTCCAGAGCTTGGAGGACGCACTGAAAGCAACGCAGGCACATAAGGAAGAAGCGGTCAAGGCGCAGGACTACGAACAGGCGGCAAAGCTCCGTGACGAAGAGAACGCCAAGAAGAAAGAAATCGAGGATAAACGCAAGGCATGGGAGTCCGAGCAGACTAAGACCCACGGCGAGGTTTCCGAAGAGGATATTGCCGAGGTGATTGCAGGCTGGACGGGCATTCCGGCGGCACGTATCACCGAGGACGAGGGCGAGCGTCTGCTGCATCTGGAGGATACCCTGCATGCGCGTGTCATCGGGCAGGATGAAGCGGTGACTGCGGTTGCAAAGGCAATCCGCCGCGGCCGTGTCGGTTTGCGGGACCCCAAGCGTCCGATTGGTTCGTTCATTTTCCTCGGGCCCACGGGCGTCGGCAAGACCGAGCTGTGCAAGACGCTTGCCGAGGCGCTATTCGGGGATGAAAACGCCATGGTGCGCATTGATATGTCCGAATATATGGAAAAGCACAGCGTTTCCCGCATGATTGGTTCGCCTCCGGGCTATGTCGGCTACGACGAGGGCGGTCAGCTCACCGAAAAGGTGCGCAGAAAGCCATACTCAGTCATCTTGTTCGATGAAATTGAAAAGGCGCATCCGGATGTATTCAACATCCTGCTTCAGATTCTGGAGGACGGCATCCTGACCGACGGTCAGGGGCGCAAGGTCGATTTCAAGAACACGGTGGTCATTATGACTTCGAACATCGGCGCGCACAAAATCACTGGCAAAGCGCGCAAGTCGCTCGGCTTCTCGGAGGGTGCGGCAGAGGAGGAGCAGACCTTTGAGAAGATCAAAGAAGAGGTGCTTGCAGACCTCAAGCAGGCGTTCCGCCCCGAGCTGCTCAACCGTATCGACGATATCATTGTCTTTAACCGTCTGAACGAGGACGAGATTGCGCAGATTGCAGACGGTATGTTAAAGGCAGTCGCAGAGCGCATGACCGAAATGGAGATCACGATGACTTGGACCGATGCCGCGAGAAAGCATTTGGCGAAGGCTGGCTTCGACCCGATTTACGGCGCACGTCCGCTGCGCAGGGCGATCCAGTCGCAGGTCGAGGACCTTGTGGCAGAGGAGTTCCTCAAGGGAACCATCGCCCGCGGACAGCATGTTGTGCTGGACGCCGCAGACGGCAAACTGACGCTCACGCAGGCAGAAAAGACCGCATAACAAGAAACCTCCCGCGTTCCCAAGAGTGTTGAAGTGATAAAATAATGGTAGACACGAAAGTGCCTACCATTATTTTTATGCTATTATAGATTTGGAGGTGGGATTATGCGCCAAGAGTACACAATACGTAGCAAGGAAGAGAAACTGACTATTGACTACTTCATTCGCTGAACGGAGCAGGGGATTCCTGTTATACAAAGACTGCGGCGCCTACGGAAAGGATGATTGCGGTGAGCAGACCGGCGATGCCGATGGCAAGACCGCTCATGGCGCCCTCGATTTCGCCCAGCTCCAATGCGCGCGAGGTGCCGACCGCATGAGAGGCGGTGCCGATGGCGATGCCGGTGACAACCGGGTGCTGTATGCCGAGAAGTTTCAGCGCTGTCGGCAGGAATACCGCGCCGACAATGCCGGTAAAAACAATCGCGATGGCGGTTACAGCGGTCAGTCCGCCCATGGATTCGCTGAGCGCCACGCCAATCGGCGTGGTGACCGATTTAGGAAGCAGCGAGCAGATAAGCTGCGCATCCAGACCGAACAGTTTGCCGAACACATACACGCTGCCGATAGAGGCGAGCGAACCTATGAACGCGCCCGCGAGGATGGGGAGCAGATGCTTTTTGAGCACTTCAAACTGCCGATAGATCGGCAGGGCAAGCGAAATTGTTGCCGGGGTCAGGCAAAGCGTCAAAACGCCGCCGCCCTCGTTGTATTCTTCAAGCGGCACGCCGACAAGCACCAAGTACGCACCCACAAGGATGCAGCCGATCAGCAGGGGGTTTGCAATGGGGGAACCTGTCTTTTTGTTTACCCATTGACCCGCAGAAAAGGCGAGCAGGGTCAGCGCCAGATAAAAGACCGGAGAGGAGAACGCTGCGCGCATTACCGGTCGCCCCCTTTCTGTCTGCGGCGCTGAAAGCGGAGCACCAGATGCACCGTGCCTGCGGTGACAAAGGCTGTGACAAAGGTGGTCAGTACGCAGACCGCGAAGATGGCGGCAAGCTGACCGTGCAGGTCAGTATACAGCTCCAGAATGCCGAGGCTGACCGGCAAAAAGAAAATTGCCATGTTTTTGAGGAAGAAATCTGCGGCATGCTCGATGTGGCGGGTCTTGAGCGCACGGGTGAGCAGCAGCACGAGCAGCAGTATCATGCCGAGCACATTGCCCGGCAGCGCGCCGCCGATCAGCGCAGAAAGCACATCGCCCGCCGCGCAGAGCGCGAGGATGATGCCGAGTTCACGGAGATAGTTCAAGGGAAACCCTCCCGGTTTCAGAAATTTGGCAGTCGTTTTGTTGCCTGTAACCTAGTATACGCTTTGAAAATCCATTTGAAAAGAGCAAAAATCAACAAAGAAATAACATGGAAACCAAAGCGCAGAAGAAAAAACCCGCAGGGCATTCCCTGCGGGTTTTGCTTAGCTTCGTTTCAGTTTGCGCAGGATTGCGTGCAGTTCCTCTTTGGCTTCGCCCGAGGCAATCAGGCAGAACGCATAGACCGCCGCGCCTGCAAAGATGCCGCAGACCAGCCGCAGCAGTTCGCCGCAGGGCAGCAGCTTGCAGCAGGCGAGCGCCGCCGCGCCGCAAAGCACCGCCGAACCCAAAATGCGCACGAGCGAGCCGAGCGGGACGCGCCACATGAAATACTTGCGTACGCGCAGCGCGGTCAGGAAAAAGTAGGACGCAAACGCTACGACCGAACCCATCGCGCCGCCGGTAAATCCCATGAAATGCACGAACACAATGCTCGAGACGATTTTGACCAGCATGGCAATCGCGCAGTTGGACAGCACGGGTTTGGTGTCCTGCTCGAGTTCATAGCCCTTGTTTGCGTACTCGGTCAGCCCCATGAACACCATGGCGAAGGCGGTCATCCAGATGACCGGTGCGCCTGCGTCATAGCCCTCTGCAAAAAATACGCGGCAGAATGTGCCGGATACTGCCGCAAGACCAAAGGCTGCGGGCAGGGCGACCAGCAGATAGAGCCGCACGCCTGAGCTCAGCAGCATTTTGGCTTCGTCGTGCGTGCGCTCGTTCCATGCGCGCAGCACCGCGGGATAAACGCCGCGCAGCACGCCGACCGAAAGCATGGTGAATACTGAATTCGGAACCGAACTGTTGTAATAATAGATGCCGCCGGTCGCATCCCCGAACACGCCATAGATGTAAAACCGGTCAAACAGGGTCAGCAGACCGGAACACAGCGCCACGCCCATGAGCGGCACGCCATAGGCGAGCAGCTTGTCCAGCATCTGCCGGGAGGCGCGTTTCAGCCGCACCACCGAGGGCATGCCGAGCGCGAACAGTGCACCCACTGCGCCCACGCCGTCTGCGACAATGTTCGCTACAAATGCTGGGGTCGGGTCGGGGAAATTGCTCTTGCCGCCCACGAGCACGATGGCGACAATCAGCTTGAGCGATGCCGAAAGCAGGGAAAATAAAATGGCGGGCTTGACGCGGTCGAGCTGCACGAGCGTGCCAATCAGGATGGTGAACGCCGTATAAGTGCAGAACATGATGGCGCCGGGCAGGAAACGGCTGTCGCTGGTCACGGCGCCGAGGACTGCGCAGCTGAGAACGCCCACCGCGCCGAGGATGAGGTACACGACCGTCATGGTCGAAAGCAGCTCGCCCGCCTTGTCGCGCTTGTACTCTTCGGCGGCATAGCGGGTGGACGAGTTTGCCATCCATGCAGCCACAAGCAGGTAGGCGAAGTTCATGGTCTGCTGCACAAAACCGAATGCGCCCGCAGCATCTTTGGTGAAGATGTGCGTGTAGAGCGACGACATCATGAGCAGCAGCACGCCCTCGAGCACCTTGGCGGGCAGGAAAAGCATGGCATTGCGTGTCATTGTATTTTTTTCAGACATAGAAGGAACCCCTTCGTGATAATAGTATTGTTCAGTTTATCATATTCGTCCGTTCTTTGCAACGCAGCCGGGCGAGATGAAACGTAAGTGAAAGAATCGGACGGCTGAAAACATTGCGCCGCCCGCGAAAACGTGTATAATATAACGTAGAAAAGCATGACCGCCCTGCGGGGTGGATGGAGGAACAGCATGAGGATATTACAGATGATGGGCGGCGGCGACGTGGGCGGCGCCAAGACCCATATCATGACGCTGGTGCAGGCACTGAGCAAACAGAACGACGTCTGTCTGGTCAGCTTCCGCGACGGTCCCTTCCCCAAGGAAGCGGCGGCGCGCGGGCTGAACGTCAAGGTGTTTGAATATATGAACCCCTATACCTGCCGGGATAAGGTGCTGGCGCTCATCGACGAGTTCCAGCCCGAAGTTATCCACTGTCACGGTTCCAAGGCGAATCTGGTGGGCGCGATGGTGCGCGCCAAACGCAGGATTCCGCTCATGACCACCGTGCACTCGGATTACCGGCTCGATTATCTGGGTTCGCCGCTCAAGCAGTATACGCGCGGCACCATCAACGCCATTGCGCTGCGTTTTATGGACTTTTATCAGCCGGTGGCAGACCGTATGGCGCGCACGCTGATTTCGCGCGGCTTTGACCCGGAGCGCATGTGCGTCATCTATAACGGCATGGATTTCACCGAACCGGTGCAGGGGCTTGACCGCGCGGCATATATTAAGGAGCAGTGGGGCGTGGAGATTCAGCCGGATGAGGTGCTGTGCGGCATCGCCGCGCGCCTGACCGCGGTTAAGGATATCTTCACCTGCATCCGCGGCTTTGCGGGCGCGGTCCGGCAGCAGCCCAACATGCGTCTGTTTCTCGCAGGCGACGGCGAGGACGAGCCGCGTCTGCGCAAGCTCGCCAAGGAGCTGGGCGTCGAGGAGCGTGTGACCTTCTGCGGCTGGGTGTCACCCATCGACAAGTTTTTCGCGTCCATGGATGTAAACCTGCTGACCTCGGTGTCTGAAACCTTCCCGTATTCCATTCTCGAGGGCGTGCGCGAGGGCTGCGCTACCATCTGCTCGGATGTGGGCGGCATGAGTGAACTGATTGACACCGGTGAGAACGGCTTTATCTTTCAGCCGGGCGACCACGAAACGCTGACAAAGCACCTGCTGACCTTTGCGCGCGACGCAGAGCTGCGCAAAACCTTTGCGGCGCGGCTGTACGAAAAGGCGGACCGTGATTTTTCGCTGCGTACCATGTGCCGCACGCAGGAGGAAAACTACCGCATGGTCATCCGCCGGTTTGCGCGCCCCAAGAGCAAGCGCGATGGCATTGTCATCTGCGGCGCATACGGCAAGGGCAACGCGGGCGACGATGCGATTCTCAAGGCGATTGTGCAGGAGATGCGCGAAATCGACCCCGACCGCCGGATTACGGTCATGTCCCGCCGCCCGAAGGAAACCCGGCTCGTCTACCGCACGGGTGCGGTCTATACGTTCCGTTTTGATCAGGTGCTGCGCCGGTTCCGCAAGTCAGCGCTCTATATCAACGGCGGCGGCAGCCTGATGCAGGATGTCACCTCGACGCGTTCGCTGCGCTATTATCTCTTTACGCTTGACCAGGCAAAGCGCCTCGGCTGCAAGGTGATGATGTACGGCTGCGGCATCGGTCCCATCCGTAAGCCGCGCAACCGCACGCTGGCGGCGCGCACCATCAACCGCTCGGTTGATATTATTACCCTGCGCGACGACCTTTCGCGCGGAGAGCTGACCCGCATGGGCATCGTAAAACCCGACATCCGGCTGTCGGCAGATCCGACCATCATCCTGAAGCCGGCGTCTGCCGCGATGGTGGACAACGCGCTCGAAAGTTGCGGCATCCCGGCGGACGGCAAATACATTGGCTTCGGTCTGCGCTACTGGAAGGGACTGGACGATGTGATCGATGAAATCACCGCCGCTGCTGAATATGCCTATGAAAAATATGGTCTGACGCCACTGTTCGTGCCCATCGAATACCCTTCCGATTTGATGCCGGCAGAGATTGTGGGCGGCAAGCTTTCCTGTCCGCACTATATGGTCACCGAGCGGCAGTCCATCGAGACTACCATCGGCATTCTCGCGCGTATGCAGGCGGTCATCGGCATCCGGCTGCACTCACTGATGTTCTCTGCCGCCGCCGGCGTGCCGGTCATTGGCATGAGCTATGACATCAAGGTGGACGGCTTCCTCAAATACATCGGCAGCCGCACCTGCATCCAGCTGCGTGAGGTCACGGCGGACAAGCTGATTCCGCTCATCGACGAGTGCGTGACCGGCGCGCTCGACGCCGAAGTGCGGCAGACCGCAGCCATGCTGCGTGAGCGCGAGCGGCAGAATGTCTGCGCCGCGTGCGAGCTGCTTGGAGAGAAACTGCAAAATACGCATGGGGAAATGCAAAATGGATAGGAAACAATACAAAGCGGTGTAAAAATGTCCGTGCGGTTTTGGGCAAGTCGATGATTTTTGGAAATCGTGCGGGAAACGCTTGAAACGTGTGTAAAATGCAGATAAAATAAGGGAGTAAACAGAGGAAATGTGCTGTACGAAAGGAGCGTCGCAATGCTGCACGGTAGTGTGTTTTTAGACAGAAATCAGCAGAATCACGGCGCAGGTGCAGGCATTTCTGCATCCAAATGACTGTATGCAGGATACCGCGGTATCCTGCATTTTGTTTTTGGTCAAATGATATATTTTTTCATCGGGAGGCTTACTATGAAAAAAGCTTGTATCGTTATGGGGTCGGACAGCGACCTGAAAGTAATGAGCAAATGCGCGGACAAGCTGAAGGAGTTCGGTGTTCCGTTCGAGGTGCGCATTATTTCTGCGCATCGCACACCGGCGGCTGCCGAGCAGCTGGCAAAGAATGCGGCGGCGGACGGCTTTGGCGTCATCATCGCGGCGGCAGGCAAAGCGGCGCATCTGGGCGGCGTGCTTGCGGCATATACCACCCTTCCGGTGATCGGCGTGCCGATGGGCACGAGCGTGATGGGCGGCATGGACAGCCTGCTTTCCATCGTACAGATGCCCAAGGGCATCCCGGTTGCGACCGTTGCGATTGACGGCGCGGAAAATGCGGCGATTCTGGCGGTGCAGATGCTCGCTTTGGAGGATACCTCCCTTGCGGAAAAGCTTGCAGCGTTCAAGCAGAACATGGCAGACGAGGTTGCAGCCAAGGATGCCAAGGTGCGCGCACAGTATTAAATTTAGTTAAACTTATTTTTTCACACCATTTTAGGAGGAAAACATTATGCAGAAGGTATATCAGGGTAAGACCAAGGACGTATTCGCACTCGAAAACGGCAACTACTTGCTCAAGTTTAAGGATGACTGCACCGGTAAGGACGGCGTGTTCGATCCGGGTGAAAACGCGGTTGGTCTGACCATCGACGGTGTGGGTGACGTCAACCTGCGTATGTCCATTTACTTCTTTGAGAAGATCAATGCAGCAGGCATCAAGACCCATTTTGTATCCGCAGATCTGGACAACACCACCATGGAGGTTCTGCCCGCCAAGGTATTCGGTCATGGTCTGGAAGTCATCTGCCGACACAAGGCAGTCGGCAGCTTCATCCGCCGCTACGGCGAGTACATCGAAGAGGGCGCAGACCTGCCGGCTTACGTCGAGACCACCTTCAAGAACGACGAGAAGGGCGATCCGCTGGTAACCAAGGACGCGCTGGTTGCGCTCGGCGTTATGACCGATAAGCAGTATGAGGACATCAAGGAGATGACCCAGAAGATCACCCAGATCGTGGCAGACGACCTCAAGGAAAAGGGCATGGTGCTGTACGACATCAAGTTCGAGTTCGGCTACGCGCCGGACGGCAGCGTGATGCTGATTGACGAGGTTGCTTCGGGCAACATGCGCGTTTACAAGGACGGCGCGTACATCGATCCGATGACCCTGTCCAAGCTGTTCTTCGCGTAAGTTCAGACAGTTTTCTGATTCCGCGGGTGTGGAAATTTCCCTGCCCGCGGCTGAGGGGAGCGGCGCGGGCAGATTCCCGCGCCGCAAACCCGGCAGACAAAGCGCAACCACAAATTGAAGGAGGGCCTTATGGGAGGCTTTTTTGGCGCAGTTTCCAAGCGGGACTGCGTTTTAGACATTTTTTTCGGAGTGGATTATCATTCCCATCTGGGAACGAAACGCGGCGGTATGGTGATTCACGATGCCAAAACCGGGTTTCAGCGCCAGATTCACAATATTTCCAATACCCCGTTCCGCACCAAGTTTGAAAACGACCTGCGCGATTTTCACGGGTGCAGCGGCATCGGCTGCATCAGCGACACCGACCCGCAGCCGCTTCTGGTGCGTTCCCACCTCGGGCTGTATGCGATTACGACGGTGGGCATCATCAACAATGCCGAAGAGCTGGTGGACAACTATTTTTCCGACCACGGGCATCAGTTCATGGCGATGAGCTCGGGCAAGGTCAACCAGACTGAACTCATTGCGGCGCTCATCAACGAGATGAACGATCTGGTCTCGGGCATCCGCCACGCACAGGAGCAGATTGAAGGCTCTGCGACCATCCTCATCCTCAAGGAGGACGGCAGCATCCTCGCGGCACGCGACCGCATGGGCCGTCTGCCGGTGCTCATCGGCAAGGGAGAGGACGGCTGCTGCGTTTCGTTCGAGTCGTTTGCATACCACAAGCTCGGCTATGAGGATGCTTATGAACTGGGACCGCGCGAGGTTGTCGAGGTTACGGCGGACGGATGGAAAACGCTGTCCCCGGCAGGACGCAAGATGAAAATCTGTTCGTTCCTGTGGTCGTATTACGGCTATCCGAACTCCAACTATGAGGGCAAGAACGTCGAGGTTATGCGCTACCGAAACGGCGAAATCATGGCGCGCGACGATGCCAAGCGCGGACTGGCGCAGGATATTGACTATGTGGCAGGCGTGCCCGATTCGGGCATCCCGCACGCCATCGGTTATGCCAATGCGTCGCATATTCCGTTTGCCCGTCCGTTCATTAAGTACACCCCGACCTGGCCGCGTTCGTTTACCCCGACCGACCAGAAGGTGCGCAATCAAGTTGCAAAAATGAAGCAGATTCCGGTGCCTGAACTCATTGAGGGCAAGAAGCTGCTCTTTGTGGACGATTCCATCGTGCGCGGCACGCAGCTGCGCGAAACCGTCGAATTTTTGTATGAATCGGGTGCGAAAGAAGTGCATATGCGCTCTGCCTGCCCGCCGATTATGTACGGCTGCAAGTACCTGAACTTTTCCTCGTCCAAGTCCGAGATGGAGCTGCTTTCCCGCCGCACCATTCAGGAACTGGAGGGAGATGAGGGACAGCAGCATCTCGACGAGTACGCGAACGCGGACACCGAGCGCGGACAGTGCATGCTGAAGAAAATCTGCGAGGAGTTCGGCTTCGATTCTCTGGGATTCCAGTCGCTCGACGGTCTGCTGGAGGCCATTGGACTGGACCGGGACGAGGTCTGCACCTACTGTTGGAACGGCAAGGAGTAACCGCTTCTGCCGCTGCTGCGGGGACACGCGCCCTGCGGCAAATCGAAATTGTTTCCCAAGGCTCGGGCTTCCCGCGGCATGCCGCTGCGTCCGAGCCAACAAAATATATTTGAAAGTGAGATCAAATGATGAGTGAGAGCCGTTCTGAAAGCTACAAGGCCGCCGGCGTTGACGTTGTTGCGGGCTACGAATCTGTAAAGCTCATGAAGCCCATGGTTGAGAGCACCTTTATTCCGGGCGTGATGGGAAGCCTCGGTGGGTTCGGCGGTATGTTTGCCCCGAATATCAAGGGCATGGAGGAGCCGATTCTGGTTTCCGGCACCGACGGCGTGGGCACCAAGCTCAAGCTGGCATTTTTGATGGATAAGCACGACACCATCGGCATCGACGCGGTGGCGATGTGCGTCAACGATATCGCGTGCTGCGGCGCGCAGCCGCTGTTCTTCCTCGACTACATTGCAGTCGGCAAGAATTTCCCGGCAAAGATCGCAGCCATTGTTTCGGGCGTTGCGGAGGGCTGCCGTCAGGCAGGCTGCGCGCTGATCGGCGGCGAGACCGCGGAAATGCCCGGCTTCTACCCGGAGGACGAGTACGATGTTGCAGGCTTCTCGGTCGGCATGGTTGATAAGCCGAAGATGATCGACGGCAGCCGCCTCGAGGCAGGCGACGTGCTGATCGGCGTGGCATCCTCGGGCGTACATTCCAACGGCTATTCTCTGGTGCGCAAGACGCTCGGCATCAACGAGAAGTCGGTGCACCGCTATATGGACGAGTTCGGCAAGACCCTCGGCGAGGAGCTGCTGACCCCGACCCGCATCTATGTCAAGGCAATTCAGAGCATGATGCAGGTGGCAGATGTCAAAGCAATCAGCCATATTACAGGCGGCGGTTTCTATGAAAATATCCCGCGTATGCTGAAGGACGGCATCCATGCGGAGATTGAAAAAGCCGCAGCGCCGGTTCCGGCAGTATTCGATGTGATTGCAAAGACCGGAAACATTCCGGAGCGCGACATGTACAATACGTTCAATATGGGCGTCGGTCTTGTCACCGCAGTTGCAAAGAACGATGCGGACAAGGCGCTTGCAGCGCTCGCAGAGGCAGGCGAAAAGGCTTATATCATCGGTCAGACCGTCGCGGGCGAAAAGGGCATTACCCTCAAGTAAAAGAGAAAAGGGAAACCGGGGGGCCGGCACTGCCGCTCCGGCATCCCGGAAAGAAGGTATCATGAAAATTGCAGTTTTGGTATCCGGCGGCGGAACAAACTTGCAGGCGCTGATTGACGCAGAGGCGCGCGGGGAGATTCATGGCGGCGAAATCTGTGCGGTCATCTCCTCGAATCCGAATGCCTATGCGCTCGAGCGCGCCAAAGAGGCGTTTATCCCGTCGTACGTGCTGCGCCGCAAGGAGTATGACAGCACCGAGAGCTACGGTGCTGCGCTCGATGAGCTGCTCCGTCAACTCGGTGCAGGACTGGTTGTGCTCGCTGGATTTATGACCGTGCTGCCCGACTCGTTCTGCAAAGCATGGTCGGGTAAGGTGATGAACATTCATCCGTCGCTCATCCCGTCGTTCTGCGGAGAGGGGTTTTATGGTCTGCATGTGCACGAAGCGGCGCTCAAAAAAGGCGTCAAAGTTACGGGTGCGACCGTACATTTTGTCTCCGAGGTTGTGGATGGCGGCGCGATTATCCTGCAAAAGGCGGTTGCCGTCGCACCGGATGACACCCCCGAGACGCTTCAGCAGCGCGTCATGCGCGAGGCAGAGTGGAAAATCCTCCCGCAGGCGGTTTCGCTGTTTTGTGAAGGACGGCTGCATGTGGAGGATGAGCGCGTGACCATCACGGACTGAGGACACGCATTTATTTTGTGCCGACGCAGGCAAAAAAATCACGAAAAGAGGAACAGAATATGCTCCAGAATTACGTATTTGATATTTCCGAAGAATTACAGGGCAACGCCTATCCGGGTCGCGGCATCATTCTGGGACGCACGCCCGACAACAAGAAGAACGTAATCGCGTACTTCATCATGGGACGCAGCGAAAACAGCCGTAACCGTGTTTTTGTAGAAACCGAGGACGGCATCCGCACCGAGGCATTCGACCCGTCCAAGATGGTGGACCCGTCGCTGATTATTTATCATCCGGTGCGCGTGCTGGGGGGCACGACCATCGTCACCAACGGTGACCAGACCGACACCATCCGCGACTATCTGGCAGAGGGCAAGAGCTATTTTGAGGCGCTGCGCACCCGCCAGTTTGAGCCGGACGCGCCGAACTACACCTCGCGCATCTCAGCGGTGGTCAATGAGGACGGCAGCTACTGCCTGTCCATCCTCAAGAACTTCACCTCCGACCGCACCGCGAATAAGCGCTTCTTCTACGAATATGACAAGCCGGTTCCGGGGCTTGGCCACTTCATCCATACCTACATGTGCGACGGCGACCCGCTGCCCCCGTTCCGCGGCGAGCCCAAGTGCATCCGCATTCAGTATGGGATTCATGAATTCTCTGAGCTGCTTTGGAATACCCTGAACGAGCAGAACAAGGTTTCCCTGTTTGTACGGTATATTGACCTCGAAACCGGAGAAACCGAGACTGTCATTAAGAATAAACACCAGAAGTAAGACAAAGATAGGAGAGTGAAGAATGGAGATTGAAGAGCTGGATAAGCAGGGGATTGCCTACCGGAAAGTAAGGATTTTGCGAAAAAGATCGTGCGGCTTTATCAGCGCTTGACGGTAGAACAGAGAGAATTTGTTTTATCGAAGCAAATTTTGCGTAGCGGCACGAGCATCGGCGCCAATCTGGCGGAGGCGCGCTGCGGATACAGCCTCAAAGATTTTCTGGCTAAGATTTATATTGCGCTCAAAGAATGCGCGGAGACACTTTACTGGTTGGATTTGCTGCATGACTGCGATTATCTTCCGGAAGAAGATCATATCGAACTAAAAAAAGACTGTGAAGAACTTCGCAAAATGTTATCTGCAACGACGAAAACAGTACGCAGAACTCTCAACTCTTAACTCTCAAATCTCCACTCTGACCGAAAGGAAGGGCATCATGACCGAATTAGCATTAAAATACGGCTGCAACCCGAACCAGAAACCGGCGCGCATTTTTATGACCGAGGGCGAGCTGCCGATTGAGGTTCTCAATGGCAAGCCGGGTTATATCAATTTCTGTGACGCATTCAACTCATGGCAGCTGGTCAAAGCGCTGAAAAAGGCGACCGGACTGCCGGCGGCAGCATCCTTTAAGCATGTATCCCCCGCAGGCGCGGCACTGGGCTATGCGCTTTCGGACACCGAAAAGGCGATGTACTTTGTGGATGCAGACCATGAGCTGTCCCCGATTGCATGCGCTTATATCCGCGCGCGCGGCGCCGACCGCCTGTGCTCCTATGGCGACTGGGCGGCGCTCAGCGACACCTGCGACGCAGATACCGCGCGGTATCTGGCGGGCGAGGTGTCTGATGGCATTATTGCGCCGGACTATACCGCAGAAGCGCTTGAAATCCTGAAAACCAAGCGTAAGGGCGGCTACAATGTCGTCAAGATCGACCCGGCCTATATGCCGAAGCCGATCGAGCAGCGCGATATTTTCGGCATCCGCTTTGAGCAGGGCTATAATGACCTTGAGATCACCCGCGAGATGCTGAACAACATCGTGACCGAAAACAAGAACCTGACCGAGGAAGCGGCGCTCGATATGATCGTCTCGCTGATTACCCTCAAGTATACACAGTCCAACTCGGTCTGCTATGTAAAGAACGGTCAGACCATCGGTGTGGGCGCGGGTCAGCAGAGCCGCATCCACTGCACCCGTCTGGCAGGACAGAAGGCGGATAACTGGTTCCTCAGACAGCATCCCAAGGTGCTCGGCTTGCAGTTCGTAGACGGCATCCGCCGCCCCGACCGCGACAACGCAATCGATGTCTATATCTCGGACGAGTATGAAGATGTACTGGCAGACGGCGTTTGGCAGAACACTTTCAAGGTCAAGCCTGAGGTGCTGACACTCGAGGAAAAGAAGGCTTGGATTGCGAAAAACACGGGCGTAACCGTAGGTTCGGATGCGTTCTTCCCGTTTGGCGACAACGTCGAGCGCGCGCGCAAGTCGGGTGTGGAGTTCATCGTACAGCCGGGCGGCTCTATCCGTGACGATCATGTTATTATGACCGCCAACAAGTACAATATCGTGATGAGCTTTACGGGCGCGCGCCTGTTCCATCACTAAGAGAGATACCGGCGGGGGACGATTCTATGTCGTCCCCTTGCGGGTTTATCGGAGGAAACCATGCATATTGACGATATGAAAGCACCGCAGCGCACGCAGATTGCCCAAACTGCGGGGCATTGTGCGTTTGGCGCGCTTCTGGCGCTGACCCATCGCTGGGTCTGGATGACAGGAATTTTGGGATTTGTACTTGTCACCATCAGTGCCGGACGTCTCGCCGGCAAACAGCCGGGATTTGACCGGGTACAGCGTCTTGCGGCGCTTTGTGCAGGCTGCAAGCTGGTGACGATGGCAATGCAGGGTATTGACCTTGCCGTATGGATTGGGACGCTGCTGCTGCCCGTTTTAGAAATTTTGCTTGTTTACGCGCTCTGGCAGGCGTTTGGACGCATGTGCGCGGACGGAAACCGCATCGGACGCGCGGCGCTGTGTGCTATGCTGCTGTGCGCGGCGCTGACAGCTGCAAGCAATGTTTTAGCGCTTGGCATTGTGGGCGGCATTCAGATCGAAATTTACGCGGCAGCGCAGACCATGGCGTTCGGCTTCGAGGCGCTCGCCGTCCTGCTGCTGGTGGCATTTCTGATTGTCAAACGACAGAAACTCAAGGAGGATACAGTATGAAGGTTTTGGTAGTGGGCGGCGGCGGCCGTGAGCATGCAATCTGCGTGACACTTGCGAAAAGCCCCAAGGTTGACCACATCTGGTGTGCGCCGGGCAACGGCGGCATCGCATCGGTTGCCGAGTGTGTGGACATCAAGGCGACCGACATCGAAAAAATGGTTGCGTTTGCGCAGGAGGTAAAGCCTGACCTTGTGATGGTCGCGCCCGATGACCCGCTGGCGCTCGGCATGGTGGACGCGATGGAGGCAGCGGGCATCCGTGCGTTCGGTCCGCGCAAAAATGCGGCGGTCATTGAGGGTTCCAAGTCCTTTGCCAAGGATTTGATGCACAAATATCACATTCCGACTGCGGGCTACGCCGTGTTTGAAAATTCAGCGGACGCAATCGCTTATATCAAGGAGCAGGGCGCGCCGATTGTCGTCAAGGCGGACGGGCTTGCACTCGGCAAGGGCGTGACGGTTGCCATGACCGAGGAGGAGGCCATCCTCGCTGTCAAGGACGCGATTGACGGCGGCGCCTTCGGCGGCGCAGGTGCGCGCGTGGTCATTGAGGAATTTTTGACCGGTCCCGAGGTTTCGGTGCTTGCGTTCGTGGACGGCAAGCATCTCAAAACCATGCCGTCGGCGCAGGATCACAAACGTGCTTACGACCATGACGAAGGCCCGAATACGGGCGGCATGGGCGCGTTTTCGCCCTCTCGCTTCTACACCGAGGACATTGCAGAAACCTGCATGGAGACGATTTTCAAGCCCACGGTAGCGGCGATGGCGGCAGAGGGCCGCCCGTTCAAGGGCGTGCTGTATTTCGGCCTGATGCTGACCCCCAAGGGACCGCGCGTGATTGAGTACAATGCGCGCTTCGGCGACCCAGAAACGCAGGCAGTACTTTCCCGACTGGATTCCGACCTCTTTGACATTTTTAACGCAGTCATTGACGAAAAGCTCGAGGACATCGAGATCAAGTGGGCAGACAATGCGGCATGCTGCGTATGTATGGCATCGGGCGGCTACCCGAAGGCATACGAAAAGGGCAAGGAGATTACCGGACTTTCCGATGTGACCGAGTCCTTTGTATTCCACGCGGGCACCAAGCTGGAGGGCGGTAAAATGCTGACAAACGGCGGCCGCGTGCTCGGCGTAACCGCAACCGCAGCAACCCTTGACGAAGCCATCCGCAAGGCGTATACTGACGTGAAGAAGATTCATTTCGACGGCGCGCATTACCGCACCGATATCGGAGTTAAGTGAGAGCGTGAAGAGTGAAGAGATTCACCCGGCAAAGCCGGATGAGATGCGCTGTATGCCGCACGGCTCCGCTCTCCAATCTTCACTCTCTACTCTCAGAAAAGAGGTTTACAATGAAACTGGAAAAACAACAGCAGATTCTCGGCTGCATGGCGGACGTCCTGAACCAGAACGGATTCCGCGCTGAGGTGATGCAGCAGGAGGGTTCTCCGCTGCTGCTGCGCTGCGAGGCAATGCGGCAGGGCAAGGTGCAGAAGGATGTCACTATTGAGTGCTGCTTCATCCCGATCGCGCTGCCGGGCGAGGACACCGGCTTGCTGCAATTTTTTACGACGCTGTTTACCAATGTGCCGGAAACCAATTTCCGCAACCTGCGGACTGCGTGCGAGTATTGCAACGATTTTTGTGCGCTCGGTCATTTCGGGCTGTTTGCCGATGCAGGTCAGCTTTATCTCAAACATACGACGCTGCTTGACAGCGCGCTTGAGCTGGAGCAGGTGATTACGTTCTTTGCAGATAATATTTCGCTGCTGATGGCGTCGGTCACCCGGTTTATTGACGGTCTTGCGTCGATTGGCTTCTCAGGCATGCCGCTGGAAGCGGCGATTGAGCAGGAACTGCTGCCGAAAATGTAAGGAAAGGGACTTCTTTGGAAGTCCCTTTTGTTTGCAAAAAAATTTTCAAAAAATCCGAACCGAATGAAAGTCCGCATGCTCTTATATACAGGTGCACCAAATGAAAGGAGAAACGGCATGAGCGATGAAGAATTGGTAAAGCGTTTGCAGAAGGGCGACCGCGCCGCGTTTGATGCATTGTACACGCGGTATCGGAACGATGCGCTGCGTACCGCGAGCCTGATTACAGGCAGCCGTGCCGATGGTGAGGATGTGGTACAGGAAGCATTCGTACAATGTTACCGGCAGATTGGGCAGCTGCGCGACCCGGCGCGCTTCAAAAGCTGGCTGTGGACGCTGATGACACGCGCCGCTTGGAAATACTGCCGCAGGCGCGGCAGGGAAGAACCGGTCGCCGAGTTCTTTGAAGATGGCACAAAGACCGGCGAATCGGCGCTCGGCACAGTTTTGCGTACCGAGCAGAGCAGGATGCTGTATCAGGCGGTGCAGGCGCTCGAAGAAAAACAGCGCACGGTCACGGTGCTGTATTATTACAACGATATGAGCATCCGGGAGATCGCACAAGTGTTGGAATGCCGGGAGGGAACGGTCAAATCCAGACTGTTTGCCGCGCGGCGCAATTTGCAGAAGGCAATGAGCACGAATGGTTGGGAGGCACAGTATGAAAGACTTTGAACTGGAGATGCAGCTGAGGGAGACGCTGCATGAAAGCGCAGATCATATGGAAGCGGACGATGCAATGAAAGCGAGGATTGATTTGATGTTAAACAATCAGAATACCGGGAGAGGCAGAAAGAATATGTGGAAGCGGCTGACGGTCGGTCTGGCGGCAGCGCTGTGCCTGACGACGGTGGGCGCGTTTGCGCGCGGTCAGCTTGCCGGTCTGGCAAGCAGTTTGAGTACGGATGATATGCAGTTTTCGGTCGAGCAGCTGCAAAAGGATACCGCAAAGATTGCGGACGGACTGGAGATTCCGGAGGCGATGGCAGGATATGATTTCCGAGAGGGCGCGGTTACCTATGTCGATAAGCTCGATGAAGAGGGCAACCGTTTTGGCACCTATCCGGAATTGATGGCAGATTACGGCGACGGTGCGGCGCTGACTTATACTGCGCATGCATACGATGAAGAACTTGACGGCGAACATGCGGACAAGGGACAGTATTATGAAGGGCAGCCACGCGAAGAGCGCGAAATGGACGGCGTAACGGTGTCCTATCAGGCGGACCGCTACATTTTCCTCCCGCCCGATGCACAGCCGACCGCAGAGGAAGCGGAACTCGAAGCCAAGGGTGAACTGTATATTTCCTATGGTACCGATACGCGGGAAGAGCAGACGTTCCAGCGCGTTACATGGCAGCAGGACGGCGTGGTATATCAGGTGTTCACCGATGACGATTCGGTCACAGCGGACGATCTGTTTGCTGCCGCTGCCGATGCACTTGCATAACGCAGTACTTGGCAGATTATTTCCAGCAGGAATGGGTGCGGAAAACAGATTTTTTGGAAGATGCATCGTTTCTGCGGTGTCCGGCGCTCGGACTTTTTACAGTCTGAGCGCCGTATTTTTGTAAAAACTCAAATTGTGGTTGACAAACATGTGTTGGTCTGGTAAAATAATATTTGCTTATCGGGCATGATATGGAGCGGTATCGAAGCGGTCATAACGAGGCGGTCTTGAAAACCGTTTGTCCGAAAGGGCGCGTGGGTTCGAATCCCACCCGCTCCGCCAAAACATGTGACGGAGTTACAACTTCAAATTGGTATGGAGAAGTACCCAAGTGGTGAAGGGGCTCCCCTGCTAAGGGAGTAGGGCGCGAAAGTGTCGCGAGGGTTCAAATCCCTCCTTCTCCGCCAAAACCCCGCGAAATTGTACGATTTCGCGGGGTTTCTTTTTGTTTTTGTTCGGAAAATATGCAGTTTTGCATATGGAGGGCGGACTGTAAACAGGCGTTTTTAAGGAGAAATTATTGCAGGAAATCAGGGAAAAATACCAATCGCAAGCGAACATTCCACTACGGTTCCGCTTCTATTCCCACTTATACTCCCACTCGAAAATGAAGGGACGGTATTAAACCGTCCCTTTGTCTGAATGTGGGTCGATGCGATTGACGGCATCCAGCAGTTTGTCCAACCGGACATGGGTATAGGTCATGGTCGTGGAGTAGGATTCGTGACCGCCTGCGCTTGTGATGACGCCGGGCTGTACATCGGCTTCTGCCAGACGGGTAAAGAACGTATGACGGCAGGAATATGGTTCGAGACGGCTGACATGCAGCCGGTCAATGGTATCCCAGTAGCGTGCGTAGAATCTATCGTCATTCATCGTAATCAGTTGTCCGGTGCGTCCAGACGTTAACATGCGGAGTACCGGCACGATCCGGTCGGCAATGGGAATCGTGCGGTTGCGTCCGGCGCTGGTCTTGCTGCCGCCGGTCATATATTGCTCATCCAGATGGATGTTGCTGATCTCCAGCGCGCGCAGTTCACCTGGGCGCAGTCCGGCATAGATCATGACCAGAATATAACCGACAAACTCGCTGTGATTGTTTTCCCAGTCTGTCCAGAATGCCGCGATGTCTTCGTTTGTGAATGGCTTGCGCTTGGAAGCGTTTAGCGGAGGCAGTTCCAGATATTCGGTGCGATTGGCAGCGACCAGATCGCGGCGGATCGCGACCACAAACGCATGGGAGAGCACGGTGCGCATGTCCTTGGCAGGGTAATAAGTCGGGGCTTTCTCGTCAATCAGTTCCTGCATATCATCCAAGGTAATGTCCTCGATCGGCATATCGTGCAGACGTTCCAATTTGCGCCATGCATAGCCCAGCTTTTGCTGCTGAGATTTTCCCAGACCTTCATATGCACGAGAGCCGAGAAAAATACTCCAGCAGTCGGAGAGGGTCGGGCGCGACGGCTGCGGCGCGGCTGCGGTCTGCTCGGCTTCCTCCTGCTGCTGTGCCATTGCCGCCTGATATTCTGCGATGCAGGAAGCTTTCCATGCAGGGAGCATGTCTGCCAGCTCTGCGCGGGTCTTGGCGATCTTCGTGCGCCGCACCTTGCGCAGCTTGCCTGATATCCCGTCAATTTCATAGGCAACGATAATTTCAGCTTTCCAACGTTTGTCTGGCATCTGGAAAATAGACCCCTCACCGTTTGACCGCCGCATACGATGTTTGTCGGTTTGCAGCCTGCCGCAGTACGGACAGAATTTTGCATCGCTTTGAATGTCACGCCCGCAGCGTTTATTTTTGCAGAGCATGGGGAATTCCCTCCTTAAAAATGAAACGAATGTTCGGTTATGTGGGTGAATTTTTTCCCGCCCGGGGAAGGGCGGGAAGGTGTTAATTATCTTTCGATGCTAGATAGTCTGATTTTGGTTCAAAAGTAAGCTGGGATGCACCACTCGGAATGACGGTGTATTTTATAATCGTATCATTACTGTCCCATGACATCGTTGTAGCTTTATTCGCGCAATCTTCAAATTCATCACTAATATCCGGAGATAATGCAGAAATGAGCAAGCTGGAATAGAAACCATAAGAATATCCAGTTTCTTCGTCTGGAATATCGTAACAAATTAGCTTAATTCCAGTCAGGAGACCGTCATCGCCTTCTTCCAAGGTTAATGCAAGGTAGGGTGTGATTTTGATTTTTTTATAATCAGTCGATTCTGGAATTGGAACAATAAATGCATTGTCAACTTCTTTCACACCGTCGTTGATATAAGTGATAATATCTTCAGCCGACAGATCCTCCATTTTAATAAGATCGTCTGCTGGATTAGATTGCGCTCCACATCCGGTAAGAAAGATGCTACAGGAAATAAGAAGTGCAAAAATATATTTTTTCATAACTCCTCCAACGTAGGGTGTTCAAATTGGACACAACTTATAAGTAACGCTTCAGGACAGTGTTTAGTTGTTCAGCGTACTGCGGAAGGTCATAAATATCAGTCAGGGGAATTTTTGTGATTTCCTTATTTTCATTTGGAATCATCAATGTCTTTTGATTATCCGTGAGTTTTAGACGGCAAATCCACTTGCGACTGTTGTTTTTATAGAGAATATTGATGTAAGATTCTGTATCCTTATAGGTAATATCATGGATATCGGTCAAATCCTTCAGCATATTTTTAATAATAAAATATGCTTCGAGTTCTTCCTCTGTCGTAACGATATGGGGAGTGCGCTTAACTTCAGGCTCTTCCTCAGATTCAGATTCCGGTTCTGGTGTAGCATCAACAACGGGTGAAGGTTTTGGTAATGTACCAACACCATCTCCGAAAGCTGATTTGATCTTATCGTTCATCGTCTCACTGATAAAATCATTGAGGGATTTTTTGAGAATTGGTCTGAATTTTTCGATGATCGCAGCCGTTTTGACGCCAGTAAAGACCTCCTGTACAAAAAGACGCACAAAATCATCAGTCGGCTGATCAAGCTGTTCCTTCATGACGCGCTTAAATTCGTGAGCATATTTCAAATCAGATGCGGCATTAAAGATTGAGTCAATATCAAACTCTGACTTACAGAATTTTTTAACTTCAGGAACCTGATTATCACGCAGGTCGAGCATATTGATTTCGAGGAAAGGTGTAGTATCCATTTTATTGGGATCATCTAGGTCAGTATAGAACCGATAGATAATACCATTTGTTAAAATTGCAAATTTTGCATTAGAAGTTGCAAAATATCGGAATAACTGAGAATCATGCTTGGCAAGGTTTTCGTTAATGGATTTGCATTCGATTAGGATGACGGGTTCATCATTACGAATAATTGCATAGTCAACTTTTTCCCCTTTTTTGATGCCGACATCCGCTGTGAATTCAGGCACGAACTCTTGCGGATTGAAGACATCATAACCTAACATAGCGAAGAAAGGCATGATAATTGAAGTTTTGGTTGCCTCTTCTGTAGAAATCGAATCTTTTAGTGAATCAATGCGTTTGGAAAACTGTTTTAATTGATCGATAAAATCCATGGATAAATCCCCCTATATAATTTATTACACCATGTTGGATACTTGACAATTTCCAAATTCCCGCCTATTATAATAATCAAACAGATGTTCGTAAATTTCGCGGTGGGAGGACAATTATGAATGAGTATACAAAATTGATAGATCTTGCAGCACAGACGGAAAATCCTCCTGCATTTATTTCGGATGTTTTGAAATTTGCGATGTCAGTGCGAGATTCCGACCAAATTCCAGAACTCTTTGCCGATCTTCCGGCGAAAGAGATTCCATAACCTCTCGAAGTGCCTGTGCTTCGGGTAAAGCGTTTACCTCATTCGAGGTGAGCGCTTTTTTTATGTCTGTGTTGCCGAGGATGTAGTCGATAGAAGCATCGAATATTTTTGACATTTCGCGCAACGCATCTTGATCGGGCTCCGTGCGACCATTTTCCCAATTTGAAATGGTTGCTTGCCCGATCTTTAGGAGTTTTGCGAGATCGGATTGCAGCATCCCTCTTTCAGCACGTAACTCTTTAATTTTGTTCATGCGTTTCACCTCGCATTTAGTATATCACGAAATGTAATATCAAAAAAACTAATATAAGAAAAATTAGAATACATGCTTGACATATTAAGTTTTTTAATCTATATTTATATTAAGAAATTTAATATAAAGGAGGCGAAGAAATGGAAAGTATTAAAATATTGCGTATGAAGCGGAATCTGAAGCAGACCGATATTGCTGAAAAGCTTGGCATCACGCAAGGCGCAGTTTCATATTGGGAAAGCGACGGCGCTTTCCCGCCCAGCAGGTTTTTGCCAAAGCTGGCGAGCATCTTCGACTGCACCATCGACGAGCTGTTCAAGGACGAGGAGGACTTTGGAAGCTGACATGTCAGCAGCCCGGAATAAGCCTGATTCGCACACAAAACACAGAACATCCCGCTTCCCTCTTGCCCGCAGGACAGGAGGAAACTATGTTAAAACTTATCATTTCGATTGCTCTGTTTGCTGCTGCAATCGTACTTACGGTTGTATCGGTCGCACGGAAGAGTATAGGAGGGCGGATTCATGCCACGGCTGCCGGAGCAGCAATGTGCCTGATTGCGGCGATTGGACTACATGCCTTTGCCATCGTCCCCGCCGGACATACCGGCGTGCGCGTGCATCTTGGAAACGTGTCTGAGACGGTTCTGGCGAGCGGTTTGCACTGGAAAACACCAGTGCTGGACAAGATCGTCAACGTCAATAACAAGATTCAGCGCGCAGATGTGCAGGGAGAAACCTCGACAAAGGATTTACAGGCAATCGGCGCGAATGTCTCAGTGAATTACAATGTCAGTCCGGGTGCGGCGGCTACGCTGTACCGGGATGTCGGCGGCAAGGTCGCAGACACGATTATCAAGCCTGCGATTCAGGAGGCGATCAAGTCTACGTTCGCAATGTTTACTGCGGAGGAGCTGATTACCCGCCGGTCCGAGGTATCGCAGCTGATTCAAGAAAGCCTTTCGGATAAACTTGACCACTATGGTATCAAGGTTCATGAGATGAACATTCTTGATATGACGTTCTCTGAGGAATACAACGCCGCGATCGAAGCCAAGCAGACCGCACAGCAGAATGCACTTAAGGCAGAACAAGACCTTGCGCGTATTGAGGTCGAAGCTAAGCAGAAGGTTGTTGAAGCGCAAGCCGAAGCGGATGCAAACCGCATTCGTTCGGAATCTATTACAGCAAACATTTTGACTTCCGAGTTTCTGAACAAGTGGGACGGCAAGCTGCCCTCGGTTGTGAGTGACGGAAGCCAGCTGTTTCAAATCCCGATTGCCGGCAATTAAATTTGTGATTGCGGGCAAGAGGGAGGCGGGAAAAAGAGAGGTGAACATGATGTATAGCATAGGCTTTGCGATGGTTGCGATTTGGTTTGTCAGCGCAGCTATCGCGCTGCTGATTCAAAAAGTTATGAAAATTTGAAAGGAGAGTTACTATGAGTGACGCATTGCGCGAACTAATTGCAATCCCGCGCGATTATTACAAACCCGGCGAGGTTGCCAAGGTGCTTGGCTGTGATCCGCAGAAGATTCGCATTATGGCAAAGCAGCATCCCGAGAAATTGGGGTTCCGTGTCATTGTGATCGGATCACGGGTGAAGATTGTCCGCGCATCTTTCCTGCGCTATATGGGCGTAGAAGAACCGGACACGGAAACGATTATTGCACTGCCAAAACAGTGGAATCAAGCACAGCTTTAGCTTACATCAATGAGGAGGTTTTTACCACGAAACGGGAAATACAAAATGTCTATCAGACTGCCCGAATTGATGCGGGACTGACGCAGGAAAGCGCAGCGGAACAGATCTGTATGTCGCCGCGCAGCGTTCAGAAATACGAATCCGGAGAGCAAACGCCGCCGCCTGACATCGTGGCGCGTATGGCGGATGCTTATGCCGCGCCATGGCTGCATAACTGGTATTGTGTCAAGCAATGTCCGCTCGGATGCGGACGCAATCTGCCGACTCAGGCAATGGAACTGCAAGAGGCAGCGCTGCTGCTCGGTGCAGTCGATAACCCACAGCAGCTGTCTCAGGATGCAAGGCGGCTGTTCCAGATCTCGCTCGACCGCGTGATTGACGACAGCGAAATTGACGATTACATCGCGATTACACAGCGGCTGGGGCAGCTTGGTTATGTATCGCATGCCATTGAAATGGTACTGGAGCAGCACCGACTGAAAAGAAGGTATGAAAAAACCCCCGATCGCACGGCAATGCAATCAGGGGTCAGACGTTAGACTATTCGCTTGTCTACGACTATTCTACCCGTAAAAAACCGCAATGTCAACAACATTTTGCACAGCCTGTGGATTTCACTCGGGCTGGTCGCGGCGTGCCCTTTTGGGCAGGGAAAGGACGTTAAAATTATGAGAAAAATAACATTTCGCAGGCTGTGCGGTCTTGCTGCCGCCGGTTCGTTTGTCATGCTGCTCGGCACCGCCGGA
>JAGZOP010000022.1 GCA_018383195.1 Clostridiaceae bacterium
AATCAACCTACGGACGCAGAAAAACGGCGTGACCTTTCGGTCACACCGTCTTCTGTCCCTGTTCGTAGCCAAATAGTTACTTGTCACTATTAAGCCTTGGTCTTCCAGGCTTTTCTGAACCCGTGAGAGTTGGGTGCGGAAGTCGGCGTCCTGATCATCCCGGAAGCGGATCAGGACAAAAAACTCACGGGCAGTCGCCATTTGCACCTGTAGCCGGTCCAGGGAACGGGCATCCGCCTCCAGCAGTCGGCTGATCACGGGAAGTTCCTCCATGGCCGCGCGTTCCCGATAGTAACGCTTGTTGTCCTCGAAGGACTCCTTAGAGTTGAGGGCCAGCATCTCGATCTCCGTCTGGCCCTTGAGGACAGTCATCAGGGCATAGATCCGTCCGCCCACCGCCTCCGGCGGCTGCACAGAGAGGTTTGTAGGCTTCACGGAAAAGAAGGCCAGCATACCGCGGGATGTCTTGAGTCCGTAATCGCTGATGTCGTTAATCCCAATCAGCTGGCGGGTTGTTTCTTTTTTCTGTGCCGCTGCCTTTTCTTTTTTTCTGCTCATACTCATAATCACCTCTGATTCTGAATTGTCTTGGTCATCCCCCAAGAATAGCTTTGCTGCTGGAGGAGAAAGTAGCGAACCGCATAACGCAGAAAGTCCAGAATGCTGGTGTCGTCCATACGAATGGAAAGGAATGCGTATGCGGCAGTCAGCACGATAGGGACAAAGAAGCCGAGTTGTGAGAGCGCAAAGACAGAGATCAAACTGCCGATACCGATGATGGCGAGATCCCGCAGCGCCCACAGCCAGAGTGTGGCTTTGGATTTCAGATTATCGGGATAAATGTACATGTTTCACCTCACATCGTCATGCTCATTCCAAACCCCTGTTCATCCTGTTCGGGGTCGAATTCCTGATCCTGCACTTCGTCCGGGCCTTGTTCCATCGACCAAGATTGGAGTTCCTGGGTCACCAACCCCACAACGAAGGCCCGTTTGGATACGCCATTGTGTGCCTCTACATACTGCTCAACGCGGTGGAAAAGAGATTCGGGCATAGCAATTGCCAGCGTCCGTTCTTTCTTATTGTCCTGAAGGGTCGCATCCTGGAGCGGTTCCTCGCCCTGCTCCCACTGGTCCAATGCCTGATTCAGAAGGCTCTGGACAAGGGCTTTTTGTGTGAGGGGCGAATGAGCATCCAGGTAGGACTTCAGCTGCTGAAACATGTTCTCTGAGATCTGGACGGCCAGAGTACGCTGTTCCTGCTTCGCTGTGGTAGGCTGGTCCAGATAGGCGGTGAGTACCTTGGTGAGGTACTCACCGTTCGTCATTTCAGGGTCCTTGCCCTCCATCAGCCGCTTGTGAAGCGACTCGGGGATTAATCCGCAGAGGTTTTTCATCGGTTCCATGATTGCATCTCCTTTCATAATAATTCAAGCTGTTTGTGCTGTGATCGCCCACGCGATTCCTTGCAAAACATAGTCGACACAAGGAATCGCCACAGAGTTGCCCAGTGCTTTATAGCGCGCGGAGTCGGAGGCACCCTCGATATCAGTCCAACCATCCGGGAACCCTTGCAGGCGCTCACATTCCAGCGGGGTCAGGCGTCGGATCAGGAGAACCAGTGTTTCATTTTCTGGCTTTGAATCGTTCTGCGCCTCGCCAAGATTCATAACCAAATCGGTCGCATCCTTGTGTTGGCGTGCGCTCTGTGTGCTGGCTACATCATCGTCTTTGAATACATCCACGCGCTGTCGGCTGAACACGGCATGATGATCGGTGGCGGTAAGGGTGTAGGCTATGCCTTGTTGATACCCAATTCCGTTTCCGCCATTCATGGGTTGACGGTCTATCGCATTGCCGGTAATGCAAAAAGTGTCATCTCTCTGCGCCACGAGTGGAACATTGTTTCCGCCCGTACCGTAGCGTGCAGACATTGTCGGCGCGACCTTATGGGGACCAGTCTACCGAGCGTCAATCCCATGGTTTTCAAAAAGTGTTGGCGTTTCCGCTTCCCGCTCAGCGACAACCAGAGGTTGATTATTTCCCCCCATGCCAAAGGTAGCAGATACTGTCTGCGCCGCATTGACTGGCCCCAGGAAACGGGTATCTTGGCCATGGTTATCAAAAACCAGCGGCTGATGTCCATGTTCCTGTGCGCGAAGTGTTCCAGTAACATCCTCACTGCAAGCCATCGCACTGCCGCCCTGGTCGTTAAGGCAGAGAATTGAGGGCATGCAATTTCCGCTGGCGGTTCCTTTCAGCGTAGGCGCAACCTCCTCGCCGTATCCAATACTTCCCGCTGAGGAACCTGCGCCCGCAGAAAAACCAGCTGTCAGAATACATGGATAGCCCTGTCCAGCCTGACCGCCACCGCCGCTGAGTGAGGTATGGCGTTCCGGTGAGAGGAAACAATCTCCGTTACCTTTAGCAGTTATGCCTGCAACAAAAGTCTGCTGTTTCATTCCAGGCTGCGCTCCGAGTGCAGCGGCCACATCGTGGAGATCACGCACCTCATCTCTTTGATTTGCGGCAAAGGCGACCACAGGTCCGCCTGTGACAAAAGTTTGCATTTGCATATTTGTGGTCGCCATGAGTGCGCCGGAAACTCCGTGCAAATCAATACCTTCATCTCTTTGATTAATGTGGTAGGCTTTTAAATCAGATACTTCCTGACTTACTGCCATCACTCCTGCCTGTACCTGCAAAGCCTGTTTGAGTTGGAATGGAAGTTCCTTCCCTCTGGCATCCGCTCGGCGCAGGATTCCCAAGCAGGCTGTCCTGCTCAAATAGTATTTGTGGGGCGGATCGTCCTGCAAAATCTGCGACAAGGAAGATTCTTTTGCGACGCTGGGCGACACCCCAGTACTGAGCGTCCATGACACGCCAAGCCAGGCTGAATTGATCTCCCAGAATGATTGCCCCAGCAGATTCCCATGTCCCGGAGTCAGGTCGAGGCACTGAACAGGTACTGTCTTTAACTCTAACAATTTCCTCCAAGACAATACGGAAGTCCTCGCCTTTTGGGGTTCCGCTGGAGAAGGCTCCGGGTACATTCTCCCAGCACATATATCGAGGTCGAACAGCGTGAGCTGTTCTACCGCGTCGCTCATCTGCATCCCTCATTTCTTTTACAATTCTGATCTGCTCCATAAACAGGCCGGACCGAGCCCCGGCAAGACCAGCTCTGGCCCCCGCCACGCTGAGATCTTGGCAGGGTGAGCCGCCGGTGATGATGTCCACCGGTGGCAGATCGGCGCCGTTGAGTTTTGTGATATCCCCGACATGGAGCATATCCGGGAATCTCAATCGAGTGACTTCAATGGGAAACGGTTCGATTTCGCTGGCCCACAGCGGGGTTATGCCGTTATGGATCGCTGCCAGAGGAAAACCACCAATCCCATCGAAGAGACTCCCCATGGTGGGCATCAGGTCATTCCCAGTCCCTGCCCTGAAGCAGTGACCTGCTCCATCTCAGCGGGCAGCTGTTCTTTCTGAATTTCGTGAGCACCGATGTTCTTTACTGGAATGCTCAGGTGATTGGCCTCGGAAATTTCCCGTGCCATGCCGGAACTAATCCTGTCACCGCACACCCATAGTTCATCACACCGCCGCAGAAGCTGTTGTCCAAGCCGGAGACCAAGCTCTCGCTCTGCGGGATCACTGTCATCCAGCATCTGTGGATACAGAAGGTGGACCGCAATCGGAATATATCCCTGATGGATTGCATAGCGGCAGGCTCTCCGTGCAAAGGCTACATTTTTCTCGATGTCTCCAGCATAAGGCGAGGCAATATAAATCAACTTGCTTTCTCTCATTTTGCCGCCGCCCCCACTGTCTGAACAACTGTCCGAGTGGTGTTGACCGCCGTCTGCGCGGCATAGACTGCCGACATGATGTTGGCGCGGGTCGAGGTATCTAAGCCAAAAGCCCCACAGATCCGAGGCACCTCACCAGCAGAAAGCATGAGTCCCAAGCCGAGGAGCGCGTGGTCTTTTAGAACCATAAGTCCGGCAGTTAGAATCGTAGCCTGTAAAAAAGTCGTGAGACACAGGCCGATGATCTGCTTACACCACTGCACAAATCCATCCATGTAACCACGAGGTACAGAGAACATATACAGTGAACCAACCGCAATTTGGATGAGCAGGATGCCACCTCGTTTAAGATTAGAAAAGAAGCACTTGATGATGGCGTAGCCCATCATGATAATGATAAAGATGACCATGATAGGGCTGGTGATACTACCGATACCACCGAAGACGCCGGAGGATGCTACCGACCCAATATCAACTTCCTGCAAAGAAGTGATGATATCTGTGGAGAGTACATCAAATCCTTCGCCATATCCTGTGATCCCAGCGGTCAAGCTGGCCTGCAAGGTAACAGAGAGTTTATAAAGCTCCACTGGCACCAGTGTAAAACAGCCCACGGCCATAAATCCCTTGATGGCATTGAGGGCGGCGTCTTTCACATTTGCTCGGCCGGTTTGACACTCGATTCCCACTTCGAATACAGCGACAACCAGACCGACGCCATACAATGCCCAGCCCAGATAAGAAAAGAAGAGAACGATGGACTGCACCCACTCCATATCAAAGAGTTCCACGCCCATGTTTCCCATAGCTGCAAAGAAATTGCCAAAAAAGCCTACGAGCTGACTGTAGATCCAGTCAATGAGTTGGTCCATCAGTCCGCCAAGGAAAAAGTCTAAAATAAACATCTGGTCGTATCACCTCTTTCTGAAAAAGGAGAGGCCGTGCCAGTGGTGATTTTTGACTCCTGACCAAAAGGCGCAGGGGCCGTGACTGAGCACGGCCCCTGTTTTTGTTTACTTCCCGGAGTTTTAGTGGTCAGCACATCTGAGGAATATTCTCCTGCGCTTCCTCCTGGTTCTGAAATATCTGCAGATACTCATCCACAACGCCAACCAGAAGTTTGTAATCTGCCTGTTCCGGCTGGTACACATACCAGCTAACTTTCCCATAATCGTCCCAAAGATGAGGGATCACCCCATCCGAAAAGTTAGGGTTGCTGACCATTTTCTTTCCCAGCAAATCACCAAAACGGAGAATGTTGATATCTACTGCACCGTCAATCCGGTTTAACACGGTCAGTTTGAGCGCGTTGTACTGGTTGGCGATGTTCAGAGAAACAAATTCCAGCTTGGCTCGCAGCTCTGGGGCAACCTGAATATATGCGGCCCTGCCCACATAGGTGGTATGCGCTGCTTCCTTACTCTGCGAAAGGATTTTTTTCAGTTCCATCTCAAATGCATTCATGGTTTGCTTGACACCTCCACATTCCTTTTCGACCATGTCATACCGTTTTCGGACCACCTCATTGACTCACATCCCCAGAATGGTCCACACATAGGTGGGGGCGGTCAGCGTGAACAAGAGGCAGGCAAAGAGGATTGCGGGTGCTGTCCATTCGAACTGGCCATGCTTGCGGTAGTCGAAGTAGGCCATACCCAGCTTGGCGAAGAAGAATACTGCAAGGATCAGATCAATGACCGGGAAAACGACATTGTTTACAACCGTCTTGATCTGATCCGATGCATCGTTCCAGGTACCTTCAATGGCACCCGCCACATCGCCGGTGCCGGCGGCAAAGGCCGTGGTACTGAGCAGGCAAACTGCCAGCAGGAGGATCAGAAACATGCAGAAGAACTTTTTGTACTTGGACATAAAAAACCACCTTTCTTTTGGAAAGAAAGGCCGTAGAATGCAATCCAAGACATTAAATTAAGGCAGGCTGTGGAGCTGCATCCCACGGCCCGCTTTACGGAATTACATGGATATCGACATATCTTTTTCTATTTCATTCACAGCATTTTGCGTATCCTCCTTCTGATTCTGATCCTCAATCTCGGCAATCAAGTAAGTCAGCCAAACTCAGTTTACATAGAAATGGAAAGATTGACGCTCTGAATTTCTTCTGGTGCAAGTAAGGCTTTGACTTCAATGATTTCTGGCTCGGGCCAGAACTTCAGGTCGCCTCGAAATCCCAGCTTGAGATTACTGAAATTCTCGGCGGCCTTTAACAATTCCGGCGGGGTGCCAGGGGGCATTTCCTGCATCCAGCGGACCCACTCGCCGTTCTGATATCGCGGCTTCAAACGAAGAATCACATAGTCCTCCGGCTGAAATTTAGGATATCTGCCAATACTTCCGCCCAGTTTCACATAGGGTTTTCCCTCGACCATAACGGTGGCCCGCATGAGCTCCAGTGTATCGTCCAGCGTTGAACAGAACCAACACTCCGCATCTCCCATGCGTTTGATCCTGCCATCTCGAAGAATGGAGGCAAGGTTATCCCGCCGGGTGTAATGGAACAGTTCCTCGGGCCTGTCAGTTATACGGACATATCCCATGCGGCACCTCCTGTTATCGCATCGGCGCTATATGCCAGTCATCCCAGAGATTCCCGCTGATTGTGAGCGTGTCGCTGAGATTGACAGAGAGCATCCCCACCGGCGTCCAGCAGTCGATTACCCATGTGTTGACGGTATAGGCACCGTCCGGATACCAGATAGGTGTAAAATGAGTGCGCCGGTTGTAGGTACTATATTCGTTTGTCTGGAATTCCAAGCAAGAGGAGGATGAGCTGATTGAGACACGATCCAGCAGCCGCCAGAACGAGTCGTAGTTAAATTCTGGGAAGTAGCTGACCGCATTCTGAAGGGCAGTAGTTGCCGAGCGTTGGGAGCTGCTGACTCTGGCGGTGACCACTTCATTGATTCCGTAGCCGGATTTCATTGTGGTTCCGCTGGCAGTGGGGTTCATTGTATCGGGGGTAATAGTCATGGAGGCACTCAGACTGGCGCTGTAGCGGTCCAGGTCAAATTCCCACCATCCGTGGTCACACCAGTATCCGCTATCCTTGCCAGTGCTGTGCCACACCCAGTACGCATACCACCACGGTCGCCATATGCTCCACTGGGCTGATGTCTTTTCTGCTCTGGATGGTACTGCAGACGGTGAAAAGGAATCATTGCGGTCATCCGCCACTGGGTTGGGTGGTGGATTTTCATCAAGGTCAACAATCTTGCATTGGATGGTGCCTTGTGCGGAGCCTGGACCGGATACGCTTACTGTAATGGTTACATCCTGCGGCGTATCAGGCGTTGTCCACCGCACCCATGCCAATTGGGAATCTCCGTCCGGGTAATAGACATTGCTGACGGTATAAGTCGTTCCGAGAATGTTGAACCGAACGGTAACAGGATTATCGGGATCGCTCTGCCCACCACTGACTTCCACGGCTGTGATGACTTCGGTATTGGTCCGATACTCATAATCGTAGGTGGTGATGGTCGGTTCTTCAGGCTGTTCTTCAAATCGAACAATGCCAAGCCCCAATGAAGATTTGATGGCCGAATTGGTGGCATGCTGGGTTGTAGAGCCGGACCATGCGGGGTACCCCAGGTCTGCCGTTTCCAAAAACATCGAGAGTGGCAGGTTCTTGTGGGTCAGGCTGCCCATCCATGTTCGCAGGTGACCACTGACGACTTCGTCATACATCGCTGCCTCAGTAGCCGTTGTTGCGATCATGACGCCTTCATATTTGTAGTAGGCAATGGGTTCAAGGAGAATTTTATACTCACCGCCAATGAGCGTCTCGTAATCCATTCCTGTCTGTTCGGCAATCAACTTCACAGCATACTCGGAGCAAAAATACCGTTTGATTGCTTCAATGTTATTGTTTCCATTGGTGCTGATGATTCTGGGAATTGGCTGAGCAGGGTTCTTGTAGGAATATCCACCTTGAACAGGTGACAAAGCTGCTCCACCGTTATACTGGATTTTGCTTACTTTTCCAAAATGATAAATACCTGCAGCTGGTTGCTTATTCGTTAGATCGAAAGGCGTGGTCACAACCGCATGATCACTTGCTCGGACAACGGTAATCCGGACGCCTTCATTGCCGGGATTCCAACTGCCATGGCTCGTTGCATTGCCCATGCTCCCGCCGCCACCGTCTATATTGCCAGATCCACCGGTTCCACCTTCGGCAAATGCCGGTACACAAAGGGCAGTCAACATGATGGCAAACGACAGCAGGACACTGATAATTCGTTTCATTTTGCCTCCTTTCAGGCAATAAAAAAGCACAGCCGAAGCTGTGCTTTTCTGCCATATTGATTGGATCAGCCCATTGTGCCGACCTGTTTGTTGATATCGCCATCGCTGTCGATTGTTCCGCCCTGGTTCCCACCGGCGGTGGGGACATTCTCGAAACCGGGCAACCCACCCCCAGTATTGGTGGACGGCTGCTGGGGCGGCTGGTAGTTGTCGTGGTCCTCAGGAGTAGGGGTTCCCTCGACCGGAGTGCCGTCAGGTTTTTGGCTGGGGTCGGTCAGTGTCTCCTCGTCAGGCTTCTCCGGCACCTCGGGATCTGCTTGAATGGTTTGTTCCGTTCCACTTGAGATTGCACCGTTTCCAGCATTTGTGCCGGTGTCATTGGGCGAGGTCTGGGGATTGATGGTGAGATCATCCTCACTGATGTCAGAGGAGGCATCAGGATCGGTAGTGGGATTGCTGCTGTCCGGATCAACCACCACCTCATCCTGTTGGGAGCTACTGGTGGGAGGTAAAGCGTCAGTAGCCTTTTCTTTCGTGAACTGCTGGGCAATCACGAACACCAGGATTGCACAGATCACAAGACCGCCAGTAATGGTCAGCCACTTTTTTGTACTGTCTTTCATGGGTATCCTCCTTTTCTGTGAGTCGGCTCTCAGGCCGATTATTTCATTCGGCTAACTTGGTATAGCGGCTGATTGATACACTTGGTATCATTTTCCTACACCGTATACCTCTTGTCAACTCGAACCCTACCACAAAAGAGTGCGGAAGTCTATAATTGCATCGGTTACAAAAGAGAGATTTTTAACCGCCTGGTCAAAAGCGGGGTGTGTACCCGGCGCTTACTTTTACGGTCATCCGCATGGGCGGTAAAAGCCTGCCACCAAAGGAAACTGGCACCTCCAGCTCGATTTCACAGTCAGCAATCAGCCGGTTGCCAGCACTGTCGGCCGATGCGAAGGATGCGTTCTGAAGGTCGACACTTAGATCCCACACGCGAAACTCCATTTTGCCATCCTCTGTATATTGCACATGGTAGCCGCTCTGATTAGTCAGGTTCAAAAGGGCGTCCAGTCGGCCATAGATGTCGCCGTAGTCCAGTGATTCTTCAAAGTCTCCGGCCATAGGCTGATAAGCACCAGAGTAGCCCTCACGCACCCCATGGTACACATCGTCATAGTTGTCGTTGACGGTAGAAATGACCGCCTCCTGAACAGCATCCCGGACCCCCTGCGCCACGATGAGGAGACGGAGGTATTCACTGACACCGCACAGAAGGATCACAAGGGAAAGCGTGACGGCGATAATCAACGGAAAGGAAATGCCCCGGCGGTCCCTGATTGCTTGCTTGAATCGACTCATTTCCAATACACCTCACTTTTTCCCGTCGCCTCGGAGCGGAGGGTGATTGGAAAGCTGCCAAATCCGGCAAAGAGGCCCAGGTTGGTTTCATAGGTCAGGACGACAGTAATCTCTTGGTTGAGCTGGATGCGGCCCGTGCTGCTCCAGCTGATATCTGGGTCCAGACCTGTCTGCTCCCGCAGTGACTGAGCCCGGCGGGTGGTTTCAGTTCCTACGCGGCCATACAGCTCTGCCTCACGCACAAGCTCTGTGGCAAAGGTGTCCAGCTGCTGTTTGGCGATGTAGACAGGCATGATTTTAACAGCCAGCGCAATGACCAGCATGGCGCATATCACCAGGACGCAGACATCAATGTAGCCTTCGCCGCGGCGGGAGCGCAAGACTCGTTTCAGCACATGTTCACCTCCATTTCCGGGGGACTCTGCGTCTGCTCAGGGGATTCCGTCAGGAGATACCACACACCATTCTGCCGGTTTGCCGACTTGACCGTCTGTGTGAGGATCTCGTCGGCAGAAACCTCCATAGAAACACCCGCCACACCGGGGTGCGACTTTATGCCGTGTCCATCGAGCAGGCTTTCCGCCTGCGCCTCCGTCATAGAAACATAACCGCAGGGTGTCATCAGTGAAAACACTCCGCCCTTGTGTTCCATCAGGAAATCTCGGACAGTCGCGGGGGCTTGGCCTTCGCCAAAATCCTGTTGAAGCGTCCATACGCAGTGCTGAAGTTCCTCTTTGTGAGAGTTGTCCGCACCGTTTTCCGAGATCCAGCGGTCGGTGACATACCCCAGAGGATCGTCCAGATCAAGCAGGAATTTTGCGTCCTGCGTAGTAATAGCATCGTCGAGATTGTCACGAATCAGTCTCGCAGCGGCAATGGTTTCGGCGGCATCCACCAGCTGCGCCGGATCAGATGACATCCACTGTTTGACCCGCCGCTCATAATCTGCACTGATTTTTTTCTTCAGTTCATTTTTATAGTTCATGAAATGGCCCCCTTTCTTAGAACATTCCGCTAAGGGAGTTCAGAATCTGGAAGATAATGATGGCCAGATAGGTCACCAGGAAGCACATGAGCAGGATGAAGGAGAAAACCCGAATCTTGGGCGGGATCTTCATCGCCTTCGCCTTTAGCCGCTGGAGTTCCAGTTGTTTCATGTCATGGGCGAGCATTTGGAAGTAGTGGACGCCATCGTCTCCTCGCAGCACACCGATGAGTCCTCTAACCACATCGGAGAGTAGCGGCGAATTGAAGCGGGCCTCAAAGCGGGTCAGTGCTGCCTCGTAGGAACCAGAGCGCATATCTGCGGTGAGAATGTCAAGCTCGGCAGCGAAAGTGGCTCCTGCGTTCTGCTTGTAGTGTTCCACCATGCTCAGCACATCACGGCTGTTGGCCAGCTCTTGTGTAATCGTGGCCACAAATCGCGGCAGTTCAGACTCAATCTCATCCCGCTTGCCAGACAGTTTTTCATCTGCCCGGCGAATCTCTTTGAAATAGACCATTACCGCCAAAAGAATCACGACCAAGGCCAACAGCGGGAACAGAAATAAGCAAGGGATCACGCCCAGCATCACCGCTGCGGCTTTCACAATGGCAAAAGCGGTATATTCCTCCGGTGTCATGCCAAGTCCAGCGGCATTCAGCGTGTTTTTCAGACGGCTGTGCTTGTACTCATCCATGTGGATATGAGGGGCCAGTTTGACAGCCCAGCCCATGAGCAGTACATCCGTGGTGCGAGCCTGCTTTTTTTCCTGGCGGCCGGCAGAAAGCAGCGCCTTTTGTGTAGCAAGACGAGGCAGCTTGAACAAATCTGCCGCGATAAAAAAGAGACCAAGCGCCAGAGAGGAACCGCACAAAATCAATAAAAACTCCATAGCGTCACCTCTTGTATTCGATGGGCTGAGTCAATTTGATGACTGCGGCTGTACTGACAAACAACACAGCCGCACAAACAGCCAAGATAATCTGTCCCATCGGCGTGTGCATCAGGATATCGTACCATTCCTGATTGAGAAAATAGAGCAGTGGGATATTGCCGAGAACGAGGATCTGCATAACAATGAACTCCTTGCGGGGTTCAAAAACCATGTTTTCCAGATCGCCATTGACGATCCGCATATCGCTCAGCTTGGCGACAATAGGCGTCAGAGTAGTCTTCATACCCCGATCATAGCGGCATGTCAAAAGTGCGGCCACCCATTCCCGGAAGACTGCATTGTCGATCTTGGTGCTGAGATCCCGCAGGGCGGCATCCACATCCGGATCGACCAGCTTGATTCTGGTCAGAAACTCGGCAAAGGCGTTTTTGACCGGTGGATTGAGGTATTCCAGATTCTCCTCAACTGCGGTCTGGATGTCCTCATTACGGAGATAGGATGTGGTAATGATGGAAAGTGCTGTTTCCAGTTCTGCGGAGATTGCCTTTTTGAAGTAGGCCGCAGTTAGCTTGATGTACCAAAATGGGATGAACATCATGCCTGCGGCCAGGACAGGAACGAGGAAGAAGTTGCCGAGGAGAAAAGCGAAAGATGCGCCCACCAGAAAGAGCAGAAGAGACATGGCACAGATTGCCGGAAACTTTGCCTCCCGCCCTGTCATACGAAGAATATTTTGGCTCTCCTCGATCTCCCGGCGCAAAACAAATTTTTTCTTGCGCTGCGTGGACTCGTTGATCTCGTCCCGGAGGCTCTTGGGCTTGCTGGTAATCTGCCGGAATACCCCCTCGGTAAAATCCGAGGGGGTGATGCCCAGAAGCACGAAAAAGCCAACTACCATGCCAATGCAGGCCATAAGCTGTATGGTCGTCACACGGGTTCACCTCCTTATTTTTGATGGAATCCCGCCAGGAGCCTGTCCAGCTCCTGTTGAGGCATTCCGTTGTCGATGAAGTGTTTTTGAAGATTGGCGGAGATTGGATGGACTGGCTCATGGTGCCCATCGATATAATACTTGCCGTCCTCCAGCCGGTTGTCCTCAATCGCAAAATGATAGAGGGTATTATACTGGCGTGAGCCATCCGGCTGGATCACACATTCCATGATCTCCATGATCTTACGGCTCTTGTCCTCCAGTTGCTTGGCAAAGGCCACCACAGGAAACGCCTCGGTGACCAGATCCATGAGGGTATCATCGGACATCTCATGCTTGCGCTTACACAGCGTGACCATACGCCGCCAAGTGGCCTGAGAGGAGTTGGAGTGAATGGTGGTCAACACACCGTGGCCAGTACGAGCAGCTTCCTGCGCCGCATACGCCTCGGCGGACCGCATCTCGCCCACGCAGATGATATCGGGGTGGTAACGCAGCGCCATATCCAGCAGCATGTCCTGATCGATGTTCTGTTTGGCGTTCTCGGACTCACGGGTGATGGTGTGGATGACGCTGTTGCAGACCTTGCCGTCCTTCTCACGAACCAGATCCAGCTCACGGGAACCATTCTCAATGGTGAACACACGCTTGTTGTCGGGGATCGTGGTCAGCAGCCATCCAGCCACTGTGGTCTTGCCGCTGCCGGTGGCTCCGGCCACACAAACGGAAACACCGTACCGCAGGCAGGCGGACAGGAAGTCCAGCATGTCCCCAGTGGCGGTGCCGCCACGGACAAAGTCGTCCTTTTGCATGTTCTGCGGGTTGACAATACGGATGGAGGCGGTGACGCCCACATCCTCATCGACCAGAGGAGTCTTGAGAACAGCGATTCGAATGTTCTTGCTGAGGTGGCCCAGGACGGCAGGGCTGGCGTTATCCAACACCATGCCGGAAACATGAAGCATACGGCGGATTACATTGATGGCGTGGCCGGGGCTGTCAAAGTGCTCATCCAGCTTGACCATTTGGCCGTTGGAGTACAGCACTTCAATGTCCCGCCAGGAGTTGATGTTGATCTCCTCAATGCCGGTTCCGAAGATATACTTGGTAAGAAGACCAAATTCCGCCATTTCCGTGTAGAGGGCATCCACCAGTCCATCGGCGGAATATCCCTTGACCGCAATACGCTGGTCCTGCACATACTTGGTGATATACCGCTTGATCTGACTTTTGGCATCCTCGTCCCCACCATCGGTGATCAGGGAGGAATATTTGCCGGAGATATACTCCTGCACTTCCTTGAGAACACTGTTGAAGTCCCGGCTGTCGCCCTCCGGTGCAAAGAAAAGTGCATGTGTACGGTTGGCCACCACAGTATTGCTGGCCAGTATTCTGCGGGGAGAGTCATCGGGATACTGCACATCTGAGTCCGGTGAGTTGTCGGCTATACCGGCGGCTGTATCCTGCGGTATAGGCTCGACAGGAACCGTTTCTTCTGTTTTTTCCGCAGTGGCCTCTGCTTGGCAGGAGGGCGGGTCATCACTGGGAGAAGGAACAGTATCACCAGTGCCGTTGACGACAGGCCAGTCCGGGCCGAAGTACAGCGGAATATCCTTCTTTTCACCGTCACGGTCTACGGTGATGTGCTTGACTTGCTTATCCTCCTGGGCAGGCTGGGAAGCAAAGAGGGACAGGTTACGCTTTTCTCCTAACACCCAAACACCTCCTTGGAAATCTTCTCAATTTCCTTGCGGAAGACCCGGCTATCCTTCATGGAAAGTTCGCCCAACAGATCACCAGCCAGATACAGGGACTCCACCTCAGTGGAGTACGGCAGTGTAAATGCCACCGTCCCCAGCGCCTTTGCCATGTGGTCACCAGCCTGCTGGGGTTTGACATTGCTGGCGGTTTTATACTGTTTGTCCAAGTCCCAGCCAGCATCCTTCAGAAGTGGGAGCTGGCTGGACAGATAACTGATAGATTTCAGGTCTGCATTTGCGAGACGAAGGACAGCGTCAGATTCCATCAGCGCAACGGCAGACAGTATATCGTTGGCAATATAACTCCCGCAATCGATCACCACATAAGGCGCAATGTTCCGCAGGCCATCGATCAACTCACGGGCCTGCACATCGCTATAGGGTGGGTAGGTGTATTCCGACTCACCCTTGACCAGCCCCAATATGGAGAGATAGTCCAGCCGTTTATGGGTGGTAAGGTAATTCTTGATTAAACTGTCAGACACATGGGCGGCAGCCAAGACGCTCCCCAGAGATCCTTTGTTTTCGAGATCCCTGGGTGGGCAGATGCAGGGCAGCATGGGGGCGGACATATCGCAGAGGAGAAGAATCGTGTTTTTGCGCTTGCCGGCAAGGTGCTTTGCAATCCGTGCGGCGACTGTGGTCTTGCCACTGCCGGGGCTGCCCCAGACTGCCAGCACGCCCCCCTGGTCCTCCTGCTTATATTCCTCGTAGTCATCTTCATTGCCCGCCGAACGGGAGAAGATGCTTCCTTTCTTGAAATTCAGCATCAGGCCACCTCCTCAGACTCTGTGGGAGTTTCCACCTCCGTTTCTTCAGGATTGTCGGTTCCTGTGGGAGTTTCCTCCTGCGTGGTTTCCTCCTGGGACGCTTCCTCGGGATCAGGCTCGGGAGGATAGAGTTCCAACAGGACATCATCCTGTGCGGTGAGGAACTTTTCCGCATTCTCCTTGCTTCCACGGTAGACCAGAGTCAGATGGATTGTACCTTCCTCCTCCAGCTCGGCCAGCACCTTGCTCTGTTCAGGCGTGACAAGCAGTGTGACCGTACTGGGCAGCTCTTTTCCATCCTCATCGTCTGTCTGAGCCTCCCCGGTGTTGGCATCATACCCGGTGGACGCAGTCACGCTGATTACTTCCACATACTGAAGCTCAGGTGGGATGACGGTCTGGCCTTGCTGTTTGTAGTCAGGGGCAACAACAGAAACAATATCGCCGCTCTGCAGCTTGCCCGACAGACCGTTGGCAAAAGAGCGGATTGTAACCGAGATGGCCTGCTGGCTGCCGTCAAGGTCATAGAGATAGGCGTTATCAGCCGCCGGTACATCAGAGAGTTTGGTGTTGATAATATAATCGCCTACAGCAAGGTCAGCCGTAGCATATTTGCCTACGGCATTGGCCTTCTCATGTAGAACATTGTCAGGCAGATTGTACCCACCTACCTGTACCAGCTGAACCATATCATCGGTGATCTGTTCACCGGCGCGGATCGGCTGGGTGACCCGGACGATCTCGACCTTCTGGGATACCGCCCGGTTGAAGAGCGGAGTCAGGCCGAAGCAGATGAGGACGGAGAGCAGAATACAAAACACTCCGATCACAGTACGATTTCTCAGAAAACTCATACAGGGCATAACCTCCTCGTTTTAACTGGAATGGCGATGCTTACACGCGCAACGCGTTCTTGTGACGAATTGCCTTGGGCACAATGATGGCAGCGGCAGCCAAGGGAGCCAGAATGCCGATGCACTCAATGGCGGTCTTTTTCTCAATACGGAACTTTTTCATGTTATAACCTCCAAAACATAGAAAATGGCAAAACCAATGGAAAGAAAGGGAGCCAAGGGGATGGCAATTTGGCCGATTGGTGTTGGTGTGGCAGCGCAGTGCTTTTCAATGCAGGCCCGTGCGGCAGCATAGACGATGGCGAGTGATAGGCCCCCCACAATGTTGGGAGCAGACCCAGAACAAAGCCTACAGAGGCAACAAACTTGATATCGCCTCCGCCAGCCCTGTCTGGAAAAATCATTGCCACCCCAAGAAATGGTAGAGCAGCAAGTGGACCAAGTATTTGCCCAACAAAACGGGCGGGGCTGATTGCAATCAGCCCCGCCACGGCAGTCAGGATACAAAAGGTGTTTGGAATGAGATGTCGCCGCAGGTCAGCGGCGGATGCCAGCGCAAGCGTGCAGAAAAACCATACGGAACGAACCGCAGCATCAGCCGGCATAGTTGAACATGTCTTCCACCCGCTGGGTCACGGTGGGCAGCACGGTGTCACCGAACAGGGTGTACAGTCCAGCCAGCAGCAGGGCGCCAAGCACCACGGCAATCAGGATCTTCACGGCGGTGTCGATGTAACCCTCGCCGCGGGTGTTGCTCAGGGCGGTGCGGGCGGAAAACGCCATAGAGTTGACGGTACCAACGGCCTTGCGGGAAACGGAGTTCATGGTGTTGATCATCTTGTTATACAGCTTCTTCATAGGTTCATTTCCTCCTTGAATTTTGATGAATGATTGGGATTGGATGATTCAGGTCAGTAATACACAGATACGGCAGGTTACATCGCCATTTCAGGCCCCGGTGCCTGCCGGACCGTAGGGTCCGGGGCAGTTCTTCCGACCTGCTGGCTCTGGGTCAGGGCCTGCTGATAGGCATCGAGAACAGCATTGTCGAACTCTTGCCGGGCCTCTTTGGTGACAGGGAAGCAGATATCCTTGTACTCGCCGTTGCCAGCGCGATAGCTGGGCATAGAGACGAACAGTCCTTTGCTGCTCTCCATCACCTTCACTCCACGGATGGCGAAACAACCGTTGATGTTCACCGAGGCGTGAGCCCGACAGTTGCCGTCGAGACGGAGAGAATGGATGCGAACATCATACTGCATGGGGAGCGTCTGCTGCTGAGGGGATTCCGACTGGGTCGTGGCTTTCTGGGCTTTGGTTGCCATGGAAATATTCCTCCTTTCTGGATTTACAGGGTCATGCTCATTGACTGATCCTGACTGGGATGATCCACAAATTCTATGGGCTGGAACCCGTAGCGATCAATGTAGAAGAAGGTACTGCCAGATGCATTGTACAGTTCTACTACATCGGAGATAGCCAGCGGCTGACCGTCCGGCCCAAGAGGAGTACGGCTGAATTTGTTCCAGAGCTTTTCCAGGTCATTGTCCTGAATCCGGCCATCATAGACCACATGATACTGTTCAGGTGTGGGGCCGCCAAACTTCTGCGCCATGGCATCAAGGCCAATGAAGCGCATCTGAATTGGCGTACCGGGCTTGAGCTGCCAGATTCGGCAGGACTGTAACTCCGGCGAACTGTCACTGACGCGAAAGCCCTCGTTGGAAAGGCGCTCATAGACGCCTTCTTCCCAGCGAGGCACGAGTCCGCGCCGTGCAAGCCAGGATTCCAGCTCCTCACGGCGGAATTGCGGATCAACGGTGACTTCGGTCTGGTTTTTGGCTTGGTATCCAATGAGGTTCCCATAGTAAACCAGACAGCCATTTTTCATTTGAATGCTCACGACGGCATTCCTCCTTTCTTGGTTTCATCAAGTCATTTTCATCACCCCCATATCGGGCTGTTCTGCCTGTAGCTCAGCCAGTTTCTCTTTGGCCCAGTCCGGGAGAAACTCCTCCCGCAGCACCCCGATGAAGTCGGTGCGATTCCACCGTGTCTGTTCTCCATCTCCAAGACAGGTGGATCGGATAGAGCGCCCAATGGCGTGGGGCGAGCAGCCAAATCCATCATGGGCCAGCCAAAGCTGGTTTTCGGGCGACCAGCAGCTCTCCTTCAGGGTGTCTGGTGAAAGCACCAACACTCGGCCTTCGTAGTCGAGGTTTTCGAAGGAGTTCGGCTCACAGTGCTGTGGCCCGAAGAGGCCAAGATTCTTGTAAGCCTCGCGCACCATATTTACGAACCCATCCAATACCGCAGGATGAGATTTGACCATTAACGAGATGTTGTGAGTACCGTCTTGCGGAATGAAGGTGGCTTTCGCCCACTCCTGGTTCTTTCGGCTGAAGCGTCCATCGTAGCTAAGCTCCTGCAGGGTATTGGCAAGGACGAAATTGATTCGCTTATACCCCCACTTATCCAAAAGGGGCTGCAGCATCGAATCATCCAGGTGAGCACCATCAAAATGGGTGCGAATGTGCTCCTCGATGTCGCGGGCACATTCCTCGTTGGCCTGATAGCTCGCCCGCCAAAGTGCCAGCTCGTTCCTGGTACGAGCTTCGGCTGCAGAGTAGGGGTAAAGATAGATTTCTTTTTCCATCCTGAAACCTCCTTACGGCAGGCAGCACTTGTTCGGAAGCTGGATGGACAACGGACTGATGCCCAGCTCGTTGAGCAAACAACATAACTCCACCGGTAACTCCAGAAGGTCTTCGGTCGTTGGGACAATGAGCAACGCACCGTCCGCCACCAGTACGGTGATTTCCTCTCCCACAGGAATCGACGCTTCCGCCAGCAGGTCTGCCGGCAGATTGAGCTCAGGCTCCTCGCTGGTATAGCCGGCGCATCCTGCATCCCCGCAAACACGGCTTACCAGCAGGCTGTTTGCGTCACAGTCGCAGATATACTGATCCGCCGGAGTGGTAATGGGAACTTCCTCACCCGGCGCATAGCCCATCCCGCGCATAACAAAGGCCGGCAGTACCAGAGAGCCATCCTTGCGGATCTTTACAGAGGTGTGTACCTTACTCATCTTCGCACTCCTTTCTGCTACGAGTGCTGCCGCCGTAAATGATATCTCCGACCATCAGCCGCTCCTCCAGTTCGCCCAGGCAGATGCCGGAAAAGGCCATCATCTCCAACAGGTAGGGAGGAATATCCCGCAGGTCGTGATCATATCCGGCCTCGCAGACGGTAATCGTGTGATCCTCCTCGTCCACATAGAGACTCAGTTTGGCATCTGTGGGAATGCCGGCTTCTTTCCGCAGATCATCGTCCAGTTCGATCTTGTCGTACTCAAAATCCCCAAAGGGACATTCGCCCTCACACCCGCTGCAGGCGCCACAGGTTTTGGCCAAATGGAAAGAGAGATTAATGAACAGCTGATTCAGACTGTCCAGCGCCTGGATCAGTTCCATGGCGGTCATCTGCTGCTTCATAATGACCGCTGTATTCTTCAGCGCATGGATCTCAACCTGACCGCTGTCCTCAAAACCACTGATTTTGAGTGCGGCACTGGGGAGAAAGAGGCCGCCATTCGACAACTGCTTGTTAAATTTCATCTGCTTTTATCCTCCTTTTATATCGTCTGACTCAAAGTTGGGAATGACTTTGCTTCCTGTTCCGCCAACAGTTCTTCCCGAAATGCTGTCAGATCCTCTGTCGTGGGCGTATAGCTCCTTGATTCGAGCGCAGTTAGCAGCGCATAGGTCTGACCTACCTCGGACAGCAGCGTCCTGAGACCTTCTGAGGTCATGTCCGCCCCCATCCGTCGCATCTGAGAGGAGAAGGTCACTCGATAGCGTAGCTGACCTGGAATGCTGTTGATCCGCATATCCAGCCCAAGGTAGGCTTCGTTTTCCGGCCGGATATAGACCTGTCCCACGACGCTGGGGCAAACCTGTAGGCGCCCTTGGCTCATCTCCTCAATCAGTTTCGCCGCTTCACGGAGCTTGTCCAACTCACTCACGACTTCAGCCATGCTGTATCACCTCCAGTCAGGTCAAACAGATTCATCTGAGACGGTGCTACCCGGAGCCGCTCATGCATATCGTAGTTGGCGATGATAAGCTCAGGAAATTGGGCGCCGTTATCATACCGCTGCTTGATGTTGTTGATTCGGGTGGTTTCCATCAGATAGATACCTGGCCGGTCATACAGACTTCGAATGAACTCGTCATCGTTGTAGGAAAGAAGAAACTTACCCTCAATCCGCATCAATGCATCCCGCAAACGGATATGATCCGTTTCTGTAAAGCCATCTTCGCCAATGTTTTGGTAGTAGCCCTCGGTGGCATGGTACGGAGGGTCGAGATAGAATAGGCTTGCCGGACGATCATACTGCCGGATGAGCTTTTCAAAGTCCTTGTTTTCAATGACCACCTTGGCCAAGCGCCGGTGAGCCTGTTCGATAAGGGGAAAATTGCTCCACATATCGTGGGGCTGACTTCCGAAGCTGGTCAGCCCGGCCGCATAGCTGTAACGGATCAATTCATAGAACCATGCAGCCTTCTGAACATCGCTGGCAGGACTGTCACGGGCTAATGTAGCGCGGACCACATCGAAATCCTCCCGCGAGTTGAGCACATATCTGAGTGCTTCCATCAGTTCCTGCGGCTTATCTCTTACACAGCGGTAAAGGTTGACCAGCAAGCTGTTGAAATCGTTGTACACCTCAAAATCATTGCCGGGGGGCTTATGGAACAGCACCCAACCGCCCCCGCCAAAGACCTCGATATACCGCTCATAGTAGACTGGGAACAAAGTGACGATGAGCTCTCGAAGTGCTTTCTTGCCGCCAATCCAGCTCATGAAACTATTCAACCGCATCACCGCCTTCCAACGGCAGCCGGGTCTGTGCGGTATCAAACTGCTCCAGGGATCGGTTCAGGCCGGCAATAGCGGCAGCGATTCCGCTGATCCGCCGTGTCAGATGGGCGATGGTCGCCCGCACCTCCTGTTCCGTAGCGGCGTAGAAGTACCCACTGCCACTGCTGGCGATGGGGATTCCCTTGCGGCGCAAGCGGTTGACCATCTGCCGCACTTCGATTCCCTTGATGGAGAAAACGCACTCCAACTCCCGGCTGGTGGCGGCGTTCGATTCACCGGAGTGATAGCGTTCCAATAATTCCGCCAGCCGTTCTTCCTGCATAGACGCCTCCTTTCCGGGGTGTTTTTCCGAAAAAGGGCATAAAAAATGAGGGGGCCGTTTATCCCTCTCGGAAAAACGGCCCCATTGCTATTTCTGGCTATTTATTTTTCTGTAGGATCACCCCCTTGCATCAACCTCTGGCATGCTGCTTATTACATGGACATGGTCGGGCTGCTGGGAGGCTGGCTGTACTCATAAAGGATCTCGCTCCCGTTCCAGGACACATACCCATGCTCTGCCGCCGACAGGCCAAGGTTCTTCATTTTCTGATTGGCGTAGCCCTCGGCATCAAAGCATTCAGCAAGAAGAGCATCGTTGGGATATACACCATCCTGCTTAGCCAGCAACCTGCCATACTCCGCTACCTCCATGTCACGGGGCATGAAATTGTAGCAGTGGAGGTTCTGCGCCAGATCCAATGCATAGTCCAGCTGATGACAGTCCTCCAGCTCCATGACCGCCTGCCATTTGTCCAGCCATCGGGGTTCGCCCTGGCCCTGTTCCGCCCACACATATCCGAAGTCGATAGCGTGGCGGACGAGCTCTGCGGCAGAATCATACTGGGAGAGGATATCTCTCAGCTGAGGCAGGCAGCAGTCTACATCCACAGCGATGCACTCGGTCAGCGTCTCCGCATCCAAAGCATCCAAAGCAAGGAGCAATTCATCCGGGTGGGACGAGTCCATATATTCGCTGGTATCCGGAAACCCGACCCAGATGCCCTCCATATTGTTGCGGCTTGCCAGCTTGACCCGGATGCCGTAGTCGCCCCTGTCGGGAAGCACCGCCGGGTCGCTATTCTGAGAGAGATCAAGCGGCGAGGAAAGTCTGATAAAATTTCCATCGCAGAAAGTATTCCCGTCTTTTTGGCGATACGCCGCTCCTACCTTTGCCGGGTCAAGAAATTCCCGAGTCTGGGAGGAGGGGTAGAAGATATGCTCCATGACGAAGTTACCCAGGGCAAAGTCGTTCCCGGCTCCATAGAGCAATTCATAGTGCTCCAGCTGATTGGCAATCTGCATTACATCGCAGGTTGCTTGCGGCTGCTCGATCTGCATGGCCCCGCGAAACAGCAGAGCCTCTTTTGCAGTCATGTTTTCAAACCGGCGCGCTAACCACTCATACTGTGACTTGGTCATTTCAAGGCCATCCAGCAAATCAAAAAGTTTGAGATCCTGCGTACTCACTGCGGCATCATCTCCATTCCCAGTTTGTTTTCTTCATTTTCTGCCTGCTCCACGCAGTGGAAGGGACTCCATCGTCCACAGCAGGGACAGGCAATCATACCATTTGCAGATTGGTCGACCTGCTCTTGTGTCACTTCGCCAGGCGTATTACAGCATTCATTCACAACTGTAACAAGATGTGCCGTTTCCAGCACCTCCGGGCGATATTGTCGGTTGAATGGGACAAAGTGGACCCAGAGTGGGTTATCAAACAGCCTGGCTACATGCAATTGCAGGGCCTCTTTTCTGACCACCTCTTTGGAAGCGTGAGCATAGTTGTGGTTCGTCTCCCATTCAATGAGGGACTTGAGCAGAGCAGATTCTCCCTTGCGGTTGATCAATGCCTCAGCAATTTGACACCACGCTTTTTCCTCGATTTCTCCGAGGTCGGTCTTTACCCCTGACCAAGGATGGTATTTTTTGTCGCGGCCAGAGCCGCTGCTGTTGCAGTAGAACACACCATGGAGCCAACGGATATCAGGAAAGTCTATGGATGTTAAATCCACTTGCTCGGGTGCGGTGATCGTTTGCTTGAGTATTAAGAATACCTCCTTTCCATATGCGTAGAGGTGGCTTTATACCATTGGAGGCCGGTCGTACTGATAGTCGCCTCCGGCTCTTACACCTTATCCAAGCTCCATCCCGCCCAGCTGCGGTTCCTGTTTCTGTTGCCCAATGGTTTGAATGGACTGTCCATCCCGGCGCTCCAGCAGCCCGTACTCCGTTTGAATGTTATTGCGGGACGCCAGAAGCGCTTGCCCATAGGTGTGAAGATTGATATGAGGACGGATCATCTTGGCGGCCTTCTCCGGAAGAATGAAAGCCAGTTCCTCTGCCGCTGCATCTTCAGGGGATGCGATGCTCGGAGAAAGGATATACTCGTCAAGCTGTTCTGCCAGATCCAGAGCATCTACAATATTCTGGCAATGTGTCGCTGTCATGAGTGCCTTGTAGGCAGGGAGAGCCGCGGCCGACATTTGGGCAAGTACATCTCCAAGCCGTTCGATGGTTTCAAAAGGTACTGCGTTGGTAATGTGTTCCGCCAATTGCGGGACTTTGCAGTCCAGGCAGGTACACTCAACGGCGCCCCAATCAACATATCCCAGGCAGCGCACTGCCATCTCCAATGCGTTATCTTCGGCAGGGAGCTTCAAATCCACCACATCGGTTCCGGCAAAGGGGAGATTATCATGGTGTGCAGTCAACCGCAGGTGGATTGTATAGGCCGGCTCGACAGGCTGATTCAGCGTGATTTCCGGCGCCGACTTCAAGTCGGAGTGCTGTACTACATAGCCACACAAGCCGGAGATTCCACTGGGAACATATACGCCGCATTCGCCCATGCGTGCCATTTTCCCGACCTTCTCAAAGTCCAGAAGCTCAAATGCCGCATCTGACATTCCTTCCACTTCCGGAACAAAACCATTCTCTGCGTAAAATCGCCCTAACTGTCCATCTGATACAACCGATTCCACCACATGGCAGCAGTCCACACTTTCTGCCAGATCCCGAAGGCGTTTCAGTGTGATGGATTCTTGTTTCTGGAAATCCACCCGAACCAGTCCTTCGAAGGCGATGCGCTGAACCTCATTCAGCCTGGAGAGGCGTTCTGCCAGGTCATTCAGCTCCAGCAGGTTTGTTGCTGAACATACAAGACTGGAGCGCAGCACCTCAAAGTCACGGTAATCTGTGATCTCCAAATACAAGGAATCTCCCTCTGGGAGCCGCACCTTATCCATCGCGTCCAGCAGTTTCCATGGGCTGGCTGGAAGATCCAGCTTGGCGTAGGCCAATTTGCTGTAGTCGGCGGGGGTCAGGTAGACGCTAAAAATTTCATCACCCAAGAGTCATTTCACCTCCATTTTGTTCCTGCTGCTCCTCATACCACTTAGGGTCTGCCCCCGGCACATCCCAACCGCACATACTGCCGGTGAGCATGGCTTGCTCCTGGGCCGGTGTAATGCCTCGCCGTTGATTGTTATAGTCCGCCAGCCAGTGGTTCTGCGCTCGATCCTTTGTACTCCAGTCGCTGGGATAGTAGCCGCTCTCGCCACGCTTGATGCAAATAAGCGTCCCTTCACCGGGGAGAACTGACCAGCACAGGTCAGGCAGGCGGGTGAGGGAGTCCGGCGAAAATCTTTCTTCTTCCGTCTGAATGCTCCAGTTGCTGGAGTTCCAAAGGCTCACATAGAGTTCTCCATCGTTCAGTTTGATGGCTCGCTGCTCGAAACCCTCGCCCCAGCCGTCCGATGCCTGACCGGAAATGTACTCAGCAAGGGCCTCCTTTTCCTCTGGAAGAAGTGTCCCATTCACCTTGCATTCGGCCACACCCCACAACTGACCGTCACGGCTTTCCACATCCAGCATCACGGACTGGACTTTCGTGTTTACGCCGTCCGGTTTGTCATACCAGTGCATCAGACCACGGTTTTTTTCTTCAGGCATCTGGTTTTCCAGCAGTGCTTCGTGAATACATGACTGATAGTCCCTCAATTCACTCCCATCCAGGTCGTTGCCATACTCCTCCAGATCTCCCCAGTCGTCGTAAGCATAGAGTTGGGCCGTGAGTGGCATATAAAACTTGATCGTCTGGGGCTCAGGAGGCAGGATTTGAAATTGGTCCTCACCAATGATCAAGGCAAAGCCTCTGCCGTTGTCCCATTTCACATGAAATTGCCCTATATCATCGATATATTTCAGAGTGCCCATGCTGCCGGGTGGAATAGGGTGAGGATCGTTGCCCATCTTCGTCAGCCGAACACGACTTCCTTTGGGATACTGCTCCCGCAGGAATTCCAGCCATTCTCTCGAGACCTCTCTCATGATAGTCCTCCAATCGTTATGCCCTGCTGGGGCGTATTTTGTTCCAGCTCCAATCGGAGCGTTTTCACTGCGGCGGCGATTTCTGGGTCGCGCTTGAAACTGTCCAGTTGCAAGTGATCCGTGAAGAAGTGCTGTTCTCCATTCAGCGACCGAACCAGATCCACTGTGGCGATACCGTCCTTGGTGACGCCCAGCCGTTTCTCTGGCCGGTCACTGTCCAGGTAGGTGCGGATGGCCTCCTCCAAGGTCAAGTCCCGGTAGATTTGCTCTCCGGGGATGTTGCAGTCGGTCATCACGAACCATGCGTAGGTGTGGGGACGGTCGGGATCGGCGGCTTCTCGGAGCGCCTGTTTCCCAGCCTCTGTCAAGCCATAATTGCAGCCTCTCCGGGGGTTCTCCTCCCCAGCAAAGTCCAGCAGAATGTCGTCCACCGCCTTCCGCACTGCGGGATCGTCCGTCAGCGTTTCATAGCGGAAGCCTGTGGTGGCTTGATATGGAAGTTCCTCCCGAATGGTGTCCAAGTATTTCTGGGCATCTGTGAAGGTCTGTTCTTCACCACTGGCGTAGGTGATCCGACCCACAGGCTTTGCCTGTTGGGCCATCCGTTGCTGGCGCAGGTCGTAGGAATAAAGGTACCCCTGATATTCCCCAGGGGAAGGGGTGCAGCGCAGGCAGTAGCGGTAGTGCTCCGTCTCCGCGATATAGCCGAAGCATCGGCCATCCTCGGTGATCTTACCGCCGTGCTGATAGCAGTAGTTTCTCATCGAAGCCAGATTCGTAAGGGGACCATCCGACCGGAGCATATCCACAAACTTCTGAAGTTCGTCTTTGAATTCCCCCGTGTTGAACTGGTCGCCGTTGTGGGGCCACCAAGTGTGGTAGAACTCTTTTCCGGAAGCTCCGAAGTCCATCCGTATATGGCCTACCGTTCCCAGCACCGCATCCTCGGCCTCGTCCATCTGGGAATAGAAAAGGCCCGCCTCCTCAATGGAAGCGGGCCGAAGCGCAAAGGGATATTCTATTGTCGTTTGTGTTTGCCACATCATTTAGTTCACCTCCATTATTTTATGAACACAATCAATACCACAACGACAGCGAAAAGTCTATCAGAAAAACTTAGGTCATCTGAAAATTAAAGCCTTGATTCCGCTGGTATTGCTCCGCAGGGTTGTCCATCATCAGTTCTTCCAGTGTGAGTACCCCATGATAGGAAACATATCCACTCTTTACGACCCGTCCTTCCTCCGCATTCATGCGCTCCAGTCCGTATCGGGCATAATCGTAGTAATCACGCAGATTTTCGTCGTACTCAAACCTGCCGGATTTCTGAATCATGTAGCGGCCATATTCCTCCACATTCTGGACACCAGGGGCATAGTCAAACTGCTCCAGATTCTCTGCCAGCTGCCTGACTTGTGCGGCGGTTTCCGGCCGTGCGTATTCCACCACCGCGCCCAGTTTTTTTATTTCATCGGTACTCAGTTGTTTAATCGCCTGGCACAGCTTATTCAGCTCCTCCAGGCACTCTGACTCCATATCCAAAACATAGTCTACGGCATCCGGAAACTCGCTCCCCTGAAATGACAGCCTCATATCCGCCGGATCAACGATCCCTGCCCGAACCAAGGAACGCTTGATATGGAGATCTGGCGCAGGCAGATACAACCAGATTTTGGGAGCGTCCTTACTCTGCTGTACCGTCAGGGTCAGCAGGGGAGGCTCATAGAAATACTGCGGAAAATGACGCCCATCATAGAGCTGCGAGAGTCGCATACCGTTGTCATAGACTACTCCGTATGGTGTGATGACTCCATTGCCCTCATCAATGAGGAGCAGGGCGGTTTCATAGCCGTCAAGGGCGTCCAGCTCCTCTTTGCTGGCGCAGCCGCCATTCAGCACCATGTAATGATCTCTGCCGACCTGCTCTAAATCAGAAAAATCTGTGATGACCGTGACCTGCTGGCAGGAAAATGTCAAGTTGATTAGGTCGGTCATGTCGGAATAGTCGTAGCTGACCGCCGCACCCTGGAACTGAGCGCCCTCCTGTGCATAACAGAAGCTGTCCAGCCGCTTGGCCAGATAGTCCAGCTCGTCGATATTTACAGGTTTTCCCTCCAGTCGCTTCAGGATGGGGTACTCACCAAGGATCTCGTCCATTTGGCAGTCCCTCGCCAGGGGATCTCCCATGTCCATCGCATTCAGCGCCTCCATGATTCCGTCATACTGGTTGTGCGGGATTGGGAGGGGAACGGTAAACTGTCCGTACTCGGGATGCTTCGGATTTGATAACACAGCATTCATTCTCATCGTATTCCTCCAATGCCGAGCCCTACATCTCCATCTGAGGGCTATAATCCTGTCTGTGTTCCAATTGGGTGTCCAGGTCAGGGACAGAGAACTCGATTTTGATTCTGGCTTCTTGAATGGCTCTTATCTGTTTGTCATTCAAATTTGGGTCTTCTGCCAACAGATGATCCGTTGCACGATAAATCTCTGTCAACTCCTCATTGGAGAAGAGACTGGCTTTGGGGATCAGACCAGAGCGGACAGCGAAGTCCCGTTTGGCTCCTGCAAAATCATCCTCATAATAGTGCCCATGGCTGACGCCGACCCTTTCATAATCCCAGATCCATGTAACGAACTCATAGCCCCGGCCGGTGCCTCGCTCTCTGCCCGCCAGCACAGCCCCGCCGAAATCCGCAAGCAGATGAAACTTATTGTCAAGACCACGAGCACGGAGCAGGGGGGTGTTTTCCATAGCCTCCACATATTCAAATACTCTGTCGGCTGCAATGGCGACCCTGTGATACAGCTCGTTGGCCTCTGGATTCTTGCTCCCGGACGGAAGCATAAATACTTCGTTCCCAGGAGAAACAGAAAGGACAGGCTGTCCATGGAGAAAAATCTCCAGCCGCCTGTCCTCTTTGCTAAGGGATTCAATTTGCTCCTTTCCGAGACACCGGGATAGTTCCTCAAAAAATTTACTCCCCACTGTAAACCTCCAATCTTGTTACTTCATTGAAAATAAAAAAAGCCCGTGCATTTTTTGCACGGGCTTAGGAACACATCTTTTAACTGAGTGTTCGTCCTCATATTCTTCTTGGATAAAACAATAACTCACACAGCATTGACTGTGTGAGTTATTGTTTTGGTGGAGATAAGCGGGATCGAACCGCTGACCTCTTGAATGCCATTCAAGCGCTCTCCCAGCTGAGCTATACCCCCATATAACCGGAAACCCTTGATTTTACTGAGTTTCCGGGGTTTTGATTAAATTGTCATTTCCTCGCGTTGAGGGGTCGTCACATACGGTTGCTGGCGCTCCCAGCTGAGCTATACCCCCAAGACGACCGAAAACCTTTAATTTCATCAAATTTTCGGCTGTTTACTTTTAACGCAGTTTCTAAAACACTGGACGAACTGCCTGCCTTTTCAGCAAAGCAATACTTCAAATATTTTATGTAATTATTATATGAAAAAGCAGCCCGCTTGTCAATCTTCTTTTGGAAAAGAGGAAACTAACCCTATAAATCCATCGCGATTGGAAAATTCGACTGGTATTTACTGCATCCGCTTGCCATGCATCTGTTCCAAATAATGCTTTCGATAGTGTGCAGGAGACATTCCAACCTTTTTGCGAAAAATCGCGCTGAAATGATTGATACTATCATATCCAACCATTGTACTAATTTGGGTTACACTGTATTCGCTTGCAATCAATAAATTCTGCGCTTCCCCGATACGGCAATTAATCATGAATTGAATTGGAGAAGTTCCGGTTTCCTGCTTCATCACATGGGATGCGTAATATGGAGAAACAGAAAGCGCTTGTGCAATCGAATCCAACGTCAATGGCTCCATATAATGCAGTGTAATATATTGTACAATCCGTGCCGCCAAAACTTCGTCACGGTTATTTTTGCGGCTGCGTTCATCCGGCGGACAACGTAATACGATCATCAGTAACCCAAGGAACAAATGCTGTGCCGCTCTGCATGCGTGCACATCCCGTTTCATTGTAAGATCATAGATCATACTGCACAGTGCATTGATTTCTTGAAACCGATCGCCGCATGCACGGACAAATCCCATCTGTGGATTTGTCATGATTCCCGGTTCACAGCCATTCAGCTGCATTCCAGACATGCCAAAACAATATGTGCCAATTTCTAATTCCGAAGCTGATTGCACCTCATGCATTCCTCCCTGATTATACAGGAGCACATCTCCCGGATGGATTGCGTACATATATCCATCACAAATATAACTCCCCTCTCCCCGGTAAACAAGCAGCAATTCTGTCAAGTCCGTATGCTGATGTATCGGACGTTCAATACGGCGGCTGTCTGTCATTTGTCTGGTTACATATACCAGTTCTGGTACATGTTCAAATATTTCCTTTTCTTCAATCATCCGCACCATGCTTCGTCTCCCCTTTTCTTTCCTTGAACTATTATAACTGAAACGCAAGAAATCGTAAATGTAAAAAATCACTGTTTATTTTTGTGCAATTTTGCCACGTTTTTAAACGAACAAAATGACAAAAAGACGAATGTAACACAGATTCTTCCATGAGATAATAGTTGCACAGAAAAGATCGTTATGTAGGAATATCTTCTATATATTCACTTTTCAAAATGTTTTGTTTGAAAACTACGATAAAAGGAGCTGTTTCATGTCTATTCAAATCTGTGGCGCTCCCTGCTGCTGGGGAGTGGATGATCCTAAGAATCCGTATCTTCCTCCTTGGCAGCGGGTATTGAAAGAAGCCGGTCTTGCCGGATATCGTGCGATTGAACTTGGGCCATATGGCTACCTCCCGATTGACGTTCCCGCAATTTCCGCCGAACTTTCCAAAAACAATCTCGCTATTGTCGCCGGTACGATTTTCCATGATTTGCTTGATCCAAAAAATCAAGCGGATGTGCTCTCCGCGGTGGATGATATCTGCCGCCTGATTACCGACCCCGCACTGCCGCGCCTTCAAACTCACGATGGGCAGAAGTTTCCCACGCCCTATATGACCGTTATGGATTGGGGGCACGAGGAACGCGATTATGCCGCAGGACATCCCGATCGCGCACCACGCCTTTCCCCCAGTGAATGGGAACGCTTCATGGACCATATCCGTGCCGTTTGCGAACGTGCCAATCATTGGGGTGTGCGTCCGGTAATTCATCCGCATGCAGGCGGATACCTCGAGTTTGCAGATGAAATTGAAGCCATGCTAGATGCAATCCCATACGAGACGGCTGGTCTTTGTCTGGATACTGGGCATCTTTATTATTCCGGAATGGATCCGGTTGAGTGGCTCAAAAAATATGCCGACCGTCTGGATTATGTCCATTTCAAAGACGTCAATGAAACCGTCTACCGCCAAGTGAGGTGCCCCCCAAAAGTTAAACAATAATTGAACGTAAAATTGGTCAATCAACTGAAAGGGCTTGTTGTCTGTGAAGAGCAGGCGGCAGGCCCTTTAGCTTTTCCTTAATACGGTGGTTATTATAATAGTCCAGATAAGCAATCAATTCTTGC
>JAGZOP010000097.1 GCA_018383195.1 Clostridiaceae bacterium
GATGACAAGGATATTTTTATTCCTCGCATACTTCGGCTCTCTCGGTCTGCCCGACATCATCAGCCTTTCCGTTTCTGTGAGCAGAACATTATTCTCAAAGACCGGATCAATATAAGGTTCAATATCCTTTGCAGTCCCCCATGAAGCGTTTTGTCAAGTGCTTTTCGCAATTTATTGACGCAAAACAGGATTTTTTCAAGAGAAAAGCCCCATGCGGTCAACATGGGGCGAGTTGATAAAGTGAAAGTGCGAAAGTGCAAGGTGCAAAGGCTCTGCGTTTTGCACTTTCATTTTGCAGTTTCGGGCGGCTGCTTCTTCTTGATGAAGTTGTACCATTGACTTCCAACGCGCCTTGCGCCCAATATGCCGCCCATGCTGCGCTTGGCATTTTGTACCGTTCTTTCGGATATTCCGGCTTCGGCTGCCGCCTTGACAATATCCTCGCTTGCCATTTCCTTACCGTCTGCAAGTAAATCGAGTATCAACCTTTCCGCTTGCTCGGTCTTGGTTTCGGTGTTGCCGCCTGTGCCGGACAGCAGTTCATCAGCGGTAATGTCATATTCGCCTATCCATGAAAAGCCGCTTTCCGCGCCCAACGAAAACGCCATAGGCTTACCCTCCGGTGCAAGGGAAGATTTGTCGTGAATGATAACGCGCACATTCGGCTCTCGTTTCACGCGCCCTATGAGCAGCACACTACGAGCGGCGGCTCGGAAGTCGATAGAGCCTAATCCCCGGTATGCGCTCTGACCTCCGGCAGCTTTGTTCAAGTGCCCGATAAGCACAACGGCACACCCGGTACGCTCTGCAACTTCGGCAAGGCGGCGAAAGATAGGGCGTATTTCGTTTGCCTTGTTCATATCCGTTTTTTCGCCTACATACGCCTGTATGGGGTCAAGGATTATAAGACGCGCCCCGGTCTGCCGGATTGCCCTTTCTATGCGTTCATCGGATAAGGACAATTCCTGTTTGCCCTCGTCAATGACAAGTACCCGGTCAAGGTCTGCGTCCGCTTCCATAAGGCGCGGCTTGACGGTATCGCCCAAACCGTCCTCTGCGGTCTGATAGATAACATTAAAAGGCTCATGCTCTGCCATAGCCGGAAAGGGCTTGCGGTTGGTACAGGCGGCGCAAAGGCGCAGGGCAAGGGTGGTTTTTCCCTCGCCGGGGTTGCCCTGTACGATTGTTACCTTTCCAAAAGGGATATACGGCTCCCATAGCCATTCAACGGTCTGTGTGTCAACCTCGCTCATGCGGATAATTTCAACGGTTTCTTCCTGTTGCGGCTCACGCAAGCCATAGACAGCTTCGCGCAGATATTTTCCGTCTGTAATTTCCTCTTTACGCTGTAAAACCTCGTTCCAGTCTTTGAACAACGGTACAAGGCGATTGACGGTGTAGCCTTGGGGGATAATGCTGTTAAGGCGGCTGCAAGCGTCTGTCCCGGCTTTGTCGCTGTCAAGGCAGAGATAGACGGTCTTGATATTCGGACGGTCAGAGAGAAAACGCAGCAGGGCTTTTTCACTCACGCCGCCCAATGACAGATAGCTTTGTTTCTGCCATTCCTTTTTGAACAGGCAGAGGAAAGATAACAGGTCAATGGGGGCTTCAAAGACAAAAAGCCTTTCGCCCTCGCCCCGGTAGCAGAAGTTAAAAGTCTTGTCGCTGCCTTTCACATCAAGCCGGAAGCTGCCCACCGTTCCCCGTTGGTGGGCATATCTCGGTATGCCGCTTTCATCTCTGCCGACAAATACGGCGTTATGGTGGGCGGCTTCCTCGTAGAGATCGCCGCAGGAAAAGAAAAAGCCCGACACATCTTCATCAATGCGCCGGGCGGCTGTAAGGTAGTTCCTCGCTGTTTGGTTGTCGGGGCTTTTGGGTGGTAGTCTGAATTGCGGATAGACGGGTGGGGGTGCTTCGCCCCGTTCGCCTATCAGCATTTCAACGGCTTCAAGAAAACTTTTGCCGTAAAACTCCATGACAAAATCAATCGGACCGCCGCCTTTGCTCTGGCTGTGCCGATACCATCTGTTTTCTCTGACCGTCAAGCTGTCGTGCCGTTTCCAACGGTACTCCTGTCCGGCGCGTTCAAGCTGTTCGCCCTGGGCTTGCAGGAATGATACAAGGTCGGTCTGATTTGCCCGGTCAATCTGTTCTTTGGTGTAGGTCATAGGGAAATATCCTCCTTTTTGCGTCTTGGTGTTTGGTGTGTCTGTTCCTGTGTGCGCTGCTCGGCTTGCTCTACAATATCAATGCACTTTCGGATTTGCTGTAACTCCTTAACCTCGCTGCGCTTTGTTTTCAGTTCTTCATATTCGCCTGTGGATTGGGCTTTCAGTTCGTCAAATTCTTTCTGCCACTCGGACACCTTGAAAGACTTTGTACCCTCCGGCAGATTTGCGTGCAGGAAACGGTTGGCGGCGTTCCAGATAATGAGGTCGCTTTCGTGGGCTTGCTCAAATTTTTCTCTCTTTTTGCCCCATCCGTTTTTCAGCGTTTTCAGTTCATCGTGAATGGGCTTCAAGCGGTTGTAGTTGCTGCCATGCTCGATAAACTTTTCCAATGTCCTCATGCGCTTCTGCTTGGCAACAACGCTTGTATTCAGCCGCTTTGCTTCTTCATCAACAGAGGAAAGGGCAGCGTCCAAATCTTCAAGGGTAGCAATGCCCTTGCTTTGCAGATAGACAATCGCCTTGCTGATTTTTTGCAATTCCCCGGCAGTATGCTGTTGCTGCCAGCCCTGTGAATACTTCCGGCTTTTCTCTCGTTCAATGCTCAAATACCTTGTAAGCAGCGTGGCAATATCGGGAGAGTGCGGGGCAGCTTGCAGTTGCTTCTTAGCGGCGAAAACCTCCGCAAGCCATTCTTTCAAGCTGTCGATATAGCCCCGGATTTCCCGCATAAGTCGGTTGGTCTTTTGTATCATGCGGTTGATTTCTCCCTTGTCGGTGGCTATGCCTTTCTTCTCCATTTGGGAAGCTGCAACACCCATGTGGACGGTGGGGAGTTCCTCAATACCACGCTCTGCATGGCTGCGGTGGTCGATACGCTCCGCGCTGCCGCTTCGCTCTAAATAGTCGTTGGCAAGGTCAGCCCACGCCTTGCGCCATAGGTCGGCGTTCTCCTGCCTGTTCCAGTCCATAAGGTCAACCTTGCGCGTCTTGTATCTGCCGCTTGGCAGCTTTACGCGCTCCCCATTTTCGTCAAGGACATATTCCTTTTTTGACTTCGCCGCCCATGTGCCTTTTTCATCAAGGGGGCGCATAGTCAAAAGGATATGAGCGTGTGGGTTGCCGTTGCCTGTGTCGTGGATATTGAAGTCGGCGCACATTCCTTTGGAAACAAATTGAGAGGAACAGTATTCCCGGACAAGGCGGGTCTGTTCCTCTCTTGAAAGTTCAACAGGTAGGGCGATTTCGATTTCCCTCGCAAGCTGTGAGTTATTCGATTTTTCGATTTGCTCCACGCTGTTCCATAGAATAGAACGGTCAGAGAAAGAGGGTGGGGCATGGGGCGGCAGCATGATTTCAGAATGAACAACGCCGCCTTTTCTTGTATAGTCGTGGGTCAGTCCGTCCCACTCGTTTGTCAGCTTCTCTCCGGCGCGGTAGGCTGCTGCGGCTACGGCAGATTTGCCCTTTCCCCGGCTGACAATCTTAATGCTGCAATGGTAGATTGCGATAGTATCACCTCCCGATACGGTCAACAAAACCCCATGAAAGTGAATAGCTTGCAAAGCAAGGTGTTCGCTTTCGTGGGGTACACAAAAGGGTAGACAGCGCAAGCTGTCGCAGGGAAAGTGTAGGTTTCCCTGTCGCGGCGCAAGCCGCCAATCTCTGCACAAGGCAATAATGCCCGGTGCGGAGATAAAGCCCTCGGCAGAGCGCACACGCCCGTTAGGGTGTATAAGTGCGCCCTTTGTACCAAAGGGATTATTCGCTTTTCCCGCCCTCGGTGCGTTTTTTCAGATAGCCCCGCGCTTCCTCGCTCGTCAGGG
>JAGZOP010000023.1 GCA_018383195.1 Clostridiaceae bacterium
CGGCGTATATCGTTTATGTGGCACTCCTTTTGGCATAATAAAACACCCCACTTCTTAGATAGTATATCATACTGTCTAACAAATGGGGTGCAGTTCAAATATAAACCTGCGGACGGATTTTTTATTTCTCCATTTTCTCCAATAGGCGAATAATTTCATCCAGCTTTTGCGCGCGTTCCTCTGTTGTTCCGGATGCAATCGCATCCTGCACACAGCCTTCCAAATGCCCTTTGACTACCGCCTGCCGCGCCTTGCGCAGCAATGCCTCCGCTGCAAGCATCTGTGTGACAATATCCATACAGTATCGGTTATCGTCAATCATTTTTAATACGGCATCCAACTGACCACGCGCCATTTTTACAAGCGGTTCGACCTTTTTCCGTTCTGCCTTCATACGATGCCTACCACCTGATAGCCTGCATCTGTCACCGCTTTTGTAAGCACATCATCCGCAACCGGAACGGTCATCATAACCTCGGCTTTGCCGGTTTCATGGCTGACTTCCGCCGAAACACCCTCCAGCGCATTCAATGCATCGCGGACACGTCCCGAGCAATGCGGACACATCATCCCTTCGATTGTAATTGTTTTTTTCATGATTTTTTCTTCCTTTCGCTTGATATTCTGATGGCCGGAAACCGGCTGAAACAGTTTCAGACGCAGCGCATTGCCGACAACACAGACTGATGATAAACTCATTGCAGCCGCACCAAACATCGGGGTCAGCCGCAGTCCCGGCACAAAGAGCGAGAATATGCCTGCTGCAAGCGGGATTCCGATGCAGTTATAGAAAAACGCCCAAAACAGGTTTTGCTTGATATTTCTCATGACGTTTCTGGAAAGGCGCACTGCATTTACCGCATCCAGCAAATCGGATTTCATCAGCACGACATCGGCTGATTCGATCGCAACATCTGTCCCCGCACCAATGGCAATTCCCACGTCGGCGCGCGCCAGTGCAGGCGCATCATTGATGCCGTCTCCAACCATGGCAACCGTTTTCCCCGCTTGCTGAAGCTTGCGGATTTCGGCTTCCTTGTCCTGAGGCAGCACTTCAGCGACAACGCGCGGAATATCCAGTTCCCGCCGGATTGCCTCGGCAGTTACCTGATTGTCTCCGGTCAGCAGTGTTACATCAATATGCAGGTCGCGAAGCATTCGCACCGCTTCGGCGCTTGTAGGCTTTACGGTATCCGCAATCGCAAGTATGCCAACCGCACGCCCGTCCCTTGCGAAATAAAGCGGCGTTTTTCCGAAAGAGGCGTACTGTGCACCCATTTCCTCAATTCGCGAAATATCAATTTCATGTTCGCGCAGCATACGCAAATTGCCCGCAATGCAGGGGATTCCTGTAACCTGTGCCGCAATTCCTTTGCCCGGAACCGCTTCAAAGCCCTCGATCTCAAGCGGCTGTATCCCATGCTCACGCGCGTACTTTACTACTGCATCTGCAAGCGGATGTTCGCTCGGCTGTTCGAGAGAAAGTGCAAGCGCAAGCAGTTCTTGTTCCGTGCCGTCCAATACCGCAATATCGGTCACCGATGGAATGCCCTCTGTTACTGTACCAGTCTTATCAAGCACAACGGCATCCACCTTGTGCAAACGCTCAAGCGCTTCCGCAGACTGAAACAGTACGCCATTTTCCGCACCAACACCGGTTCCAACCATAATTGCCACCGGTGTTGCAAGTCCCAACGCGCATGGGCATGAAATCACGAGCACTGTAATTGCGTTAGACAACGCAATTGTAAAGGATGCGCCGGAAATCAGCCAAACAATCGCAGTGAGTGCTGCAATTCCAAGCACCACCGGAACAAACACACCTGCAACCCGATCTGCCAACTTTGCAATCGGCGCTTTGGAAGCGCTCGCCTCTTCAACAAGCCGAATGATTTGCGACAGGGTGGTATCATCGCCTACACGGGACGCGCGGAAAGTAAAGAATCCAGTCTTATTGATCGTTGCTGCAATGACCGTATCGCCTTCCCCTTTTTCCACCGGAATGCTCTCGCCGGTCAGCGCCGCCTCATCCAGAGAAGCATGTCCGGAAACAATGACACCGTCTACCGGCACGCCCTGCCCCGGACGCACAACAACCAAATCTCCAATCTGCACCTGCTCAATCGGGATCGTGACCTCCTGCCCGTTCCGTTGCACGGTTGCCGTCTGCGGACGCAAATCCATCAATCTGGCAATCGCTTCACCCGTGCGCTTTTTGGCGCGTGTTTCAAAATATTTTCCAAGGGTCACAAGGGTGAGGATCATTCCCGCAGACTCAAAATAGAGATCGTGCATCCAGCGGTGTACGCGCTCCAAATCGCCATGCCCGAGCCCATAGCCGATTTGATACAGCGCAACTACGCCGTAAACCAACGCTGCACCAGAACCTACTGCAATCAATGCATCCATCGTCGGCGCTCGATGCCATAGGGTCTTAAACCCATTGATGTAATACTTCTTATTGACAAAAACAATCGGCAGCGTGAGCAAAAACTGCGTCAATGCAAAGCTGACGGCATTTTGCTCTCCCGCAAGAAAAGATGGCAGCGGAATTCCTATCATATGCCCCATAGATACCAGCATCAGCAGCGCGAGGAATACAAAAGAGACTATGATGCGCCGCTTCATTTCCCGCAGCTCCGCGCCGTCATCCGGCGCTTTGCTGGAAGCCACTGTCTCCTGCCCCTTGATGGTTGCGCCATATCCGGCATCTACAACCGCCTGCACAATCGTATCAGCATTGGTTTTATCGGAATCAAATACGGTTTTCATACTGCCTGCAAGCAGGTTTACCTGTACCGATTCTACACCAGGAACCGCGCAAACCGCCTTTTCAACATGAGCGGAACAGGCTGCGCAGCTCATTCCTGTAACATTAAATTGTTGTTCCATGTTTCACCTCCACCCCCGGCATGGGGGTATTTTTAGAATACACAGCATTTTATGTTTTGTCAAGGCAGCTGCTCCTGTTTTATAATCTTTCTCCACTTCATTTTTTCCATAAACGTGCTATAATAAAATCATCAATTGATTTCTAGCAGGCGTCTTGACCGGCGCCGATATTTCAGGAGGCATTCATTACCATGTCCAGTGATATGCTCAAGCAATGCGGGCTGCGCCAGACTGCCGGGCGCAAAGCAGTTCTCCATGTATTGGAGAACTCTGCAATTCCATTGACTGCTGAAAAAATCCATGATCTGGCTTGTCAAAGCGGACGCATGGGACTTTCTACAACCTATCGGATTCTGTCACAGCTTACAGAACACGGCATTGTGCTCAAAAACGATGGAACAGACGGATTTTGCTATTATCAACTCAATACGCATAGCCATCGCCATACGCTGCATTGCTCAATATGCGGCGCAGTCGTTCCAATCGATGACTGCCCTCTTGCCGCACTGGAGGAACGCCTCTCTGCCGAAACCGGCTTTGTAATCACAGGGCACTCCCTTTCCTTTACCGGCATCTGTCCGGCATGCAGAAAAAAATAATTCTATTATTGCAAACAGGAATTATTCCTGTTATAATAAGTGCAAATCTTGTATCCTCTTACAAAGGTTCGCCTGCGGAAGCGGAGAAATACAAAGCCATTTCCTGACCATCCGGAATCCTCCAGGTGTAAAGGTTTCATGCTTTCCATTTATGGTTTTTTTGTCTTTCCCGTGCCGCGTGGCGCGGGAAATTTTCGTTTTATGGAGGGAAAATACTTCATGGAAGATTATCGCATTGCTCTTGTCGGCATTGTTGTCGAAAATGCCGACGCTACCGAATACCTCAATCTCATTTTACATGAATACAGCGCCTATATTGTTGGTCGTATGGGAATCCCATACCATGACCGCGGCATTTCAATTATTAGCGTAGTGATGGATGCTCCGCAAAATATCATCAGTGCTTTAGCCGGAAAACTCGGTCAACTGCACGGTGTAAATGTTAAGACCATTACACAAAAAGCAGGAACATTATGAGATCTTTACATCGAAAAGCGCTGATTGAACTCTTGCAGTCTGATGACGCAGCCTTTACACCAATATTTGAAGAAGCAGGTGCTGTATGCAAGGAGCATTTCGGAGATACGGTGAAAATCCGTGCCCTGCTCGAATTCTCAAATATTTGCAGACGGCAATGTATCTACTGCGGTCTGAACTGCAAAAATTCCAAGCCTCTGCGTTTCCGCCTAGAGCCGGATGAAATTGTTTCTACCGCCCTTGAAGCCGCCGATTCCGGATACCAGACCATCGTACTCCAGTCCGGCGAAGACCCCTATTTCACCCCGGAACTCCTCGGAGATATTGTCCGGCAAATTAAGTCTGCCTGTCCTGCTGTTGCCGTAACACTATCCTGTGGCGAGTTTCCCGCAGGGGCATACCGATATTTCAAATCTTGTGGTGCAGACCGCTATCTGCTCAAACACGAAACGTCCGATCCTCATTTATATCAAATGCTGCATCCGGATTCCTGCCTTGCAGAACGCTTGCGCTGTCAGCGCGACATCAAGGCCGCCGGTCTGGAAGCGGGTGGTGGATTTATGATCGGGCTTCCCGGTCAGAGTATCCAAACCATTGCCGATGACCTGCTGACCCTGCAAAGCATCCCATGTGACATGGCGGGGATCGGGCCCTTTCTCCCCCATCCGGATACGCCCTTAGGAGATGCGCCGCATGGCAGCGCCATGCTGACCCTGCGTGCAGTGGCGCTTGCCCGCCTGCTGCTCCCCCGCGCCAACCTTCCGGTCACAACCGCGCTCGGTGTATTGGATCGAACCCTCGCCGATCGGGTTTATTCCTGCGGCGGCAACGTTGTTATGCGTAAGGTTACTCCTCTTAGACTGCGCAAACTTTATCAAATCTATCCGGCTGAATTCGAGGAAACCACTATCCCAGAAGGTCGCCGGCAAATTGAACAACAGATACTCCAACTCGGAAAAATTCCAATTTAAGAAAGAAGGAAAATTTTCATGTACAATCCGCACTCTTTAAAAGCCGAAGAATTCATCAATGATGAAGAAATCCTTGATACCTTGGCGTATGCAGAAGCGCATAAAAACGATCTTGCACTCGTCAACCAGATTATCGATAAGACCGATGCATGCAAGGGCTTGACGCATCGTGAAGCAGCAGTTCTTCTGTTGTGTGAAGATCCGGCTGCACAGCAGCGCATCTTTGAGCAGGCAACCAAAATCAAGCAGGCGTTTTACGGCAACCGTATTGTTATGTTTGCCCCACTTTACCTGTCCAATTACTGTGTCAACGGCTGCACTTACTGTCCCTACCACTTAAAAAACAAGCATATTGCCCGCAAAAAACTGACGCAGGATGAAATCCGCCGCGAAGTCATTGCCTTGCAGGATATGGGGCACAAACGTCTGGCGCTCGAATGCGGCGAAGATCCGGTGAACAACCCGATTGAATATGTCCTCGAGTGTATTGACACCATCTACTCGATCAAGCATAAAAACGGCGCAATCCGCCGCGTCAATGTCAATATTGCAGCAACTACGGTTGAAAACTACAAAAAGCTGAAGGATGCAGGAATTGGTACATATATTCTGTTCCAGGAAACCTACAACAAAAAGCAGTACGAGATGCTGCATCCGACCGGTCCCAAACATGATTACGCATACCATACCGAGGCAATGGACCGCGCGATGCAGGGCGGCATCGACGATGTTGGATGCGGTGTTCTGTTCGGTCTTAATCTGTATAAGTATGACTTTGTCGGTCTGCTGATGCATGCCGAACATTTGGAGGCTGTTTATGGCGTAGGACCGCACACCATCAGTGTTCCCCGTCTGCGCGATGCAGATGATATTGATGCATCTGCTTTTAAAAACGGCATCTCCGACGAACTGTTCCAGAAAATTGTCGCAATCCTTCGTATTGCAGTACCGTACACCGGCTTGATTGTATCCACCCGCGAATCCCAGAAAACACGCGAAATGGTCATCAAATACGGTGTTTCTCAAATCAGCGGTGCATCCCGCACCAGTGTAGGCGGTTATGCGGATGGCGGCGAAGAAGAGGATTCTGCACAGTTTGAAGTCAGCGACAACCGTACCTTGGATGAGGTTGTGCATTGGTTGCTTGAACTCGGGCATATCCCCTCATTCTGCACGGCATGCTACCGCGAAGGACGTACCGGCGACCGCTTCATGTCACTTGTCAAGTCCGGACAAATCCGCAACTGCTGTCTGCCGAACGCACTGATGACGCTCAAAGAATATGCAGAAGACTATGCAAGCGAAGATACCAAACGTCTGGCGCTGGATATGATCGCAAACGAGGCTGCAACCATCCCAAATGAGAAGGTCCGTGAAATTGTGATGAAGCATCTGCACGATATGGATGGCGGTATGCGCGATTTCCGCTTCTAAAGGGAGGGATTCCTGATGTCTACCCTTCATGAAACCCCATCCGCAAACCGTCTGCATATTGCGATATATGGCAGACGCAATGCAGGAAAATCCTCTCTCATCAACGCCTTAACCGGCCAGCAAGCCGCTCTAGTCTCTGATATTCCCGGTACGACAACCGACCCCGTCAAAAAAGCAATGGAGGTGCGCGGACTTGGTGCATGCATGCTGATTGACACCGCCGGATTTGATGACGAAGGCGAACTTGGCGCACTGCGCGTGCAGAAAACCTGTGAAACCATCCCGAAAACCGATATTGCGCTGCTTGTATGTTCGGAAGAAGATCTTACCTTGGAGCGCATCTGGAGCGCAAAACTCAAAGATGCCGGGGTCAAGCAGATTGCTGTAATCTCCAAAGCGGATATCCAGGACCCCGCACCGCTTGCCGAAGCCATAATGCGGGAACTCGGTATGCAGCCGATCATCGTCAGTGCCAAGACCCAGACAGGCATCCCTGAGCTTTTGACGGCACTGGCACGCGCAGTTCCTGAAAGCCATGGTTCCCACCCGATATTGGGCGGACTGGCAAAGCCGGGAGATACCGTATTGCTTGTCATGCCGCAAGACAGTGCCGCCCCCAAAGGTCGTCTCATCCTTCCACAGGTGCAAACCATCCGCGAACTGCTCGATACCGGATGTGTTTCCATCAATGCAACCCCTGAAACTCTGGATGCTGCACTTTCAGCACTCCATACGCCCCCTGCACTCATCATTACCGATTCCCAAGTTTTTCGGGAAGTCTATGAAAAAACGCCAAAGCAGAGTAAACTCACCTCATTTTCTGTGCTGTTTGCTGCGCACAAAGGTGATATTACCGCTTTTGTCGAAGGCGCACGCGCCGTAGACCAACTAAACGAGGACTCCCGTATCCTCATTGCCGAAGCCTGTACACACGCACCCGTCACCGAAGACATCGGACGTGTTAAAATTCCGGCAATGCTGCGCAAAAAATTTGGCGCTGGTTTGCAGATTGACCATGTCAGCGGTACGGATTTCCCCACCGTTTTGGACGATTACGACTTAATTATTCATTGCGGCGGATGTATGTTCAACCGCACCTATCTGCTGTCGCGCGTGCAGCAGGCACAGGGGGCGGGTGTTCCGATCACAAATTATGGTGTTCTCATTGCAAAAATGAAAGGAATTCTCGACAAAGTTTCCCTTCCAGAAGCATAAAAGCCCCATCAGGGGCTTTTTTGTTTGCGGAGTACGGCAGTAAGCTGACCTTCACACTGCTCCAACGTACAGGCAGAAAGCGCAAAATTCATTGCCTGCTCTTTTCCTGCCGCAAAGGGAACGCGGATAATCCAACCTGTATCTTCCGCAATGCAGGTCACTGCACCGGATGCAATCAATCGATCAAGCAGAGAATCCCCTGTCCGTTCCGGTGTTGTTTCATCTGGATGCTGTTCCGGTCTGCATCCCGGTTTCCCATCCTCCAGATAATATATCGTTGGTACTTTATGAATCCCCGCTCTCTGCAAAGCGATTGACGTCATCCTCCGCTCCAGATGCAGGACACCGTTTCCCGGTTCTAATACGCCGATCAGCAGCAGCTTTTGCTGCATCATTCCATATAAGCGCAGCACCAAGGAGGTGTGCAAAGTACTTTCTGCCCGGAAATGCAGTGCACCATGCTGACCTACCTCAACTTCTACCCATCCTGCTTCCTGACCACGATAAACGACCGGAAAGCGCACTTCAATCCCCCCTTGTTTTACACTGCAATAAAAAATGCGTACCTGTAATGTTATGGTACGCATTTTATTTTTCAATTATTCCAAGGAATAGTCACCGAGCACCAACGCAGTCGTTGCACTGGAGGCATAAAAACCTGCGCCTTTTGTAGTCGCAATATAGCGATGGTCTACCTTGAGCTTTTCATCTGCGGATAAAACACCGCCGCTAGAAAGGTCTGTAAGTCCGGTACCTGCACTTTCTATACAAGTACCGCCGCCTTTTTGTATCATTAGCTCGGTATTGATATCTAGTTTCAGTGTTTTCCCGGGTGCGATGGTGACGGAATCCCACGTATCCCCCTCTTTGGCATCTTCAGAAGAAGATGGTTTTCCAGATGCATCTCGGTTTGCTGCTTTGGCGGCGAGCGACGCAATTTTCTGATCCAGCGCCTGACTCAGCGCCCGGATTTTCTTTTCTAAAAATGATCCGTCTGCGGTTTGGTCACTATCATCATTCAGCACAGGAGGCGTGAGTACCTGCTCCAGATAATCCTGCGTAATGAGCGGAGCACCTTTGGAACCGTATTCTGCCGCAACCGCAGCATAGCCGGTTGCCAACATACATACCATCAATACCGACCCTATTGTAATTGTAAATCTGCGTCTATTTTTCACCGTTTTGGTAACTCCGTTCTTTAATCTGTAACCTGCTGCTCCAAACCAAAGCTGACCGCGAGCGCTTCATCCACATGACGCATATGCGCCTCATCCAGACACCCCATCTTCTCTCGGAGCCTCTTTTTATCCAAAGTACGAATCTGTTCCATCAACACGACCGAATCCTTGGTCAGTCCGAAAGAACGCGCCCCCAGTTCAATATGCGTCGGCATTTTTGCCTTATTCACCTGAGAGGTGATGGCGGCAGCAATCACAGTCGGACTGAACCGGTTTCCTACGTTGTTTTGTACAATAAGTACCGGCCGCACGCCACCCTGTTCACTACCGACCACCGGACTGAGGTCGGCATAATAAATATCTCCTCGTTTGATACTGTTATCCACGTTTGTCACACTCCGATGGAAAGGATTTTCAGGCAATGATTCTAATCCATCAGCAGCCGTCTGTCCCATTGCTGATTGACCCATCTCATTTTGCCCTGCAATCCTATTTTCCCCACAAAGCGGGCGATTATAAGACAGGATAAAAATTTTATCCCCATGGGACCATTTGTATGGTTCCATACCTTAATCTATGCAGAAGTGTGTCGTTTTGTCCATGGAATCAGTCGATATAAATGCGCGGCACACGCGCTGAAACCGCACAGAGGATTTCATAGGAAATTGTTTCAGCCGCGGCAGCAACTTCATCGGCAGTAATGGGACCATCCCCATAAATTATAACCTCATCGCCCCGCCGCACCTGAGCACCCTCCGGCACTTCAATCATACACATATCCATACAGATACGCCCAAGAACCGGTGCAATTTTCCCATCTACCAGAACCTTTGCACGATTGGAACCAGTGCGCAGATATCCGTCTGCGTAGCCAATCGAGATGACGGCTTCACGCATCGGACGCGTTACCTCATAGGTGCGCCCATAGCTGACTGTACGTCCCGGCTCTACATCACGCACCTGTACCACACGCGCCTTAAGCGTCATCGCAGGGTGCAAATCAAGCAAACGCGGCAGCGAAGCATCCGGATGATAACCATAAAGGATAATTCCGGCGCGAACAAGATCGAAATATCCATTTTTATATTGTAGCACGCCACCACTGTTGGCGCAATGTTTGACCGGAATCTGTACACCAGCTCGCTCTAATCCCTCCGCAACCGCACGGAATTCTTCCATCTGCCGCAGAGTAAATTCTTCTCCGTCCAAGGTATCTGCAACCGCAAAATGCGTGAACATTCCCTCCGGAATCAGACCCGGAAGTTCGGAAAGTTCTGTAATCTCGCGAACGGTCTCCTCTACTCTGCGCGCAGCAAAGCCAATTCGGGTCATACCGGTATCTAGCGCAAAATGTACACGAATCGATTTTCCCGCCTGCTGTGCCGCCTCGGAGAAAGACTCCGCAGTCTCCCGATCATAAACCGGTACTGCAATATCATACTGCGCAATAAGATCCGTATCTTCATCGCCGACATAACCAAGAATCAGCAGCGGCAGATCGATTCCATTCTCTCGCAATTCAACAGCCTCTGACACCGTCGCAACTGCAAACCGCGCCGCTCCTGCCTTTGCCAGACGCTTTGCCACCGGTACACTTCCATGTCCATAGGCATCCGCCTTGATGATTGCCATAATCGGACAATCTCCGACATGCTTCTGAATGGTCTTAAAGTTATGTTCTATTATATTTAAATCAATTTCCGCCCAGGTGCGGTGCTTGTTATGTTTCATGCCGATGCGCTTCCCTTGTTTTCTGATATCCGAACCATACCGTCCCTCCCGCTGCAAGACCGTGATTTCCATGCAGAATTAAAAAACGGTACTATTATTTATTTTAGCACGATTATCTATCCCACGCAAGTTCTACAACCCCTGCCGTTTGAAAGATTATCACCGGTCCGCATCCAACCAAAATCCCTTATTCCTGATACGCGCTGAAAAAGATCTGTAACACCCGGCTGCCTTCTGCATAGCATTCAGCATATGCCGGATGCAGGCTGTCTCGTGTGAGCCAGACCTGATACATCCGTCTTCCGTTATCATCTTCAAGATCATACCGGCAAGCGACCATTTTTACTCCGCCGACCGTTTCTTCCCACGATTCTTCGGGCGCCGCAGTGCGTAGCCGGTCTAATATATGCGGAATTGCGTCCACCGGGGTTTCTCCGGGTCGCGGCGGCATTCCGCTGTCAAATACAGTATCTTCATATTGCACCGTGAAGTTGGAAGCGTCCTCCCCCGAGATTTCTACGAGAATTCCTTCAAGCGGCTGCGGCGTTTGCAGCGTCAGCGTATCCTTTGCATCCCGCTGATAGACATAAGTGCCGCCAAATTCCTGTGTAGAATCCCCAAGATCGGATAGGATGCGCACTTCTGCCGTGAATCCCGTTCGTTCTTCAAATGTCTGACGAATACGCGCATCCAAGGATGTGCTTTCTTTCGCATGGCAGCTGCACAAGAAGAGAAAAGCCGCCATACTCACAGCGGCTCTCACCCAAATCTTTTTTTTCAGTCTAACCCCTCCCTTTCTTTTCACATGCAAGCTGAGCCGTAATATGCGGCAGCGCATACAGCATGTCAGTCGGCGTCATACCGGATTCTCCGAACTGTTCAGCGCATCGGTCGCCTGCGGCGCCATGCAGCCACGCCGCAGAGCAGGCTGCCTCGAAAGGCTCAACCCCTTGTCCAAGCAAAGACAGAATCATGCCTGCCAGTACATCTCCGCTGCCGCCTTTCGCCATTCCAGCGTTTCCGGTTGTATTTCTCGCCTGACGGCCGTCTGATGCAGAAATCAATGTACGATGGCTTTTCAGCAGCAATACACTCCCTGTTTCTGCTGCAAAATTCTGCGCCGCTGTCGCTGCATTCTCAGGTTCTACCCCCGACAGGCGCGCAAACTCTCCCTTGTGCGGCGTTAGAACACAGGGACCTCCAGCATCCCGCAGTACATTCTTATGCCCCGCCAGTGCATTTATGCCATCGGCATCCACGACCATCGGGCATCGTGATGTCCGAATCAGCTGCGCAACCAATTCGTCCAATGCCGCAGAACGCCCCAATCCGCATCCGATCAAGAGCGCATCTGCACGCGCTGCCAAAGCGAACAATTCATCTGCTGCACCGGCAGAAAATTTTCCGTCTGGATCGGAAGGCAACGGGCGAATCACCGGCTCGTTCAGTTTTACCGCCAAGATCGGATAGATTGCTTCCGGGACTGCCAGCGTTACCACACCGCTTCCCATCCGAACCGCGCCTTGTGCCGCAAAAAATGCAGCGCCAGTGTACCCTTTGCAGCCGCATACAGCAAGTACGCGACCGTAATCATTTTTATTTGTTTCTGGTTCACGCGGCGGCAGTATGCTGCAAACCCAGTCTTTTTCTATTATTTTCATGAATATCGCTCCTCTCTTTCTTATGATTTTACGCTATTCTCTAAATTTTTCAAGAAAAAAAGACAGAAGGCGCGGCAAACCCGCGCCCCCTGCCCAAGACAAAATGAGGAAGTTTGAAATGTGTTTGTTTTGAGAAAATTGCTTAATTAAAATAAATTGAAGAGGATAAAAATAAGAAAATGATTTAACCTGCGAGTTCTCGGCCGAGCGCCCCGCAGCGCTCCAAAACATCGGATGTCGGAAATTCATGCGCCATCAGCCCTTGATCTCCAACCATAACAGCGCCCGCTTCTTCAGTACGCGCATACCATTCGCGCATCCATTGACCGTCGCCCCATCCGAACGACCCAAATAGGGCAACACGCTTACCACTCAGACAGGACTCCAGTTCTGTGAAAAATGGTTCAAATTCCATCTCTTCAAGAACCTCTGCGCCCATTGCCGGACATCCCAGCGCAAGCCGGTCATATTTCGCAGCCTGTGCTGCGCTGACTTCAGAGACCGGAAGCAAATCAACCTCAGCTCCCGCCTCTCTTCCCGCTTCTGCAATGGCTTGCGCCATCTTTTCGGTATTTCCGGTGCCAGACCAGAAAATTACTGCTACTCGATTCATCATAAGACCTCCTGTTCTTTCACGCAGTCTGCGCAAATGTAAGCAGCTGCGTGAGCGTATTTCCTGCGCGCAGCGCATTTGTCAGCGCCGCACGGCAAGCGTCAAAGCGTGCAAAACATTGCTTTGCAGCTTCAACATCTTCGTAAACCTTCCAATAGCCGCATAGCTTGCATTCTTCGCCGCGTCTGGTCTGAAAAGCCAGCACATCGGCAACCGGATATCCCAGAAACAGACCGATTTCATGCGGAAAATCTTTCTGCACGGCAAGACGAGATTTTAAATGCATAAGCTGCTGCCGCATTCCAGAAACCGGATACCCATCTTTTATCAGCAGCGCCTGCACCTGCTTTTGCATAAGCTGGCGCCGCAGCAATCCCGGCTGATATACGAGAACCAGATTGCGTCGGTCACAGCTGCACACAATTTCAAGACAAATTCCAAAACGAATCCATATCCGTTGATACTCCTCCAGCAAAGCTTCAAGTTCCGGAAAATCCAGTTTGGAAAAGCTGACCAAATTTGCAGGTTTCAGTCCCAAAAGGGCGGGCGCGCAATGATGCGCGAGTTCTCGTTCCAGTGCATAGTTCTGCATATCGTCCTCCCGCGTTAGCTTCTGCTAACCATTTAAGAAAAGCAAACGCAAGATGGCATTACCTTGCGTTTGGTTAGCATTAGCTAACCCTGATAAGAATTTATCATACCGGCGTCCATTTGTCAAGTGGTTTTTCAAAAAAAACGGACGCCTTTTCGCGTCCGTTTTGCTCAGTGCTTCCATGTTACAAGGAATGCATTCGGCAGATGCCGTCCTTTCGGATTATCACTCGCCGTAGTTGGATGGGTAATCTCCCGCCCGTTATAATACATGACAGAGGAAGAACCTCCATCCAGATTGCACGCCTGTTCTGCGCCGTATCGTTCCAGGATTTCCTTGCAATCCCCAACCGTCGCGCCTGCGGAACGTGTGCTCCGACCATCAATCACGAGCATCAGCACGGTCTTGTCCGATGCCTGACCGATTGCAGTGCGCGGCTGAAGTCCCCAGCCCGAAGATGCACTTTTCAGCTTTGATTTGCCGTCTACAATCAATGCAGGACCGAATTCAACCGCATCCCACAAGTTATCTGCAATTTCGGTACCGCCGATTTGAAGCAGGTCATCTTCATCAAAACCTAGAATCTTGTATCCATGTTCAAATGCTTCCTGTTTTTCGTCGCCTGCAACCTTGAGATAGCCATAAGGCGTGCCGCCATTGCCGACACCGCCCTCGTCAATAAAACCGGAAGCGTTGATTGCCAAAATCGCGTCATGATTCTCCGCAATATCGCTGAGATACTGCCCGCTCTTAAAGAGCCGTTTGCACGTTCTTAACTCCACACGGGATGGATCCTTAACAATCGCAAGGCGGCCAACATACGTTTCACCGCGTACTTCTACAATCATAATGCCCTGATTGGCACTAATCGCAAGCACCTGATCGCCTTCCTTGGTCTTGATCCCGGGCGCTTTGCTCTCATCGCATTTGTCGATTGCGATTTTATCCCATCCCTTTTCCAGAAGCTCCGGATGATCTTCTAAATAATCCTCGAAGCTGTCGCGGTCAAGTTCATCAAACAGGGCATAGAAACGTTCTTCGGTATTGTCAATTTCCTCAGACTCGACGATCGCAGAGGTGACATCCCCGATGCTCCATGTGGATTCCGCTGTTTTCTGCATTTCAGTAGTATCTTCGCGGGTCAGCATTACTTCATCGATGATTGACTGAGGGATAATGGCAGTTGCCAACCACTGATGTGTCATGGTGCTCATTGCAGTTTCAATATACAGCGTACGCCATTTGGTAACAAATGCATTATCCGTATACAGCAGGACGGGATACAAAACTGTGGTAAGCAGCAGTATCACAATTGTCATTCCCAGTCCAACGCGCTGGCTTCCCTTCATATCTTCTATCCCATCCTATCTGTAAATTTTATCTATAGCTTTTCAGCACGCAGTCCATCAATTCTCATTTTTTCTATGCGGTCTGCGGCGGACACGTGCAGTGCGGCGGCGCACCGGGTTTTCCGGCTCTGGCGCTTCTGCCTGCTTTTGACGTGCGGCTGCACGCTCTGCAAGTTTAGCCTCTACCTTTGCCCGAACGCGTGCCGCTGCTTCCTCAGAAAGTTCCCGCGTGCGCGGTGTAGAAATATCCATGCTCAAATTTTCATGGCTGTTCCGTCGGCGTCTGGAATCCTGCCCGCTGCCTCTCGGTGCAGATTTCGGATATTTTACAGCAAGCGTTTCTGTGGATGTGGCGCGACGCGGTTTGGGTTCATTCTTTTTCTTTTTAGGTTTGTTTTCCTGCACCGGACGCTCAGAAGTCTCGCTTTTATTCTTTTGCTTGCGCTTTTCCGGTGCCGCAGCCTTACGGCGTCCAGTACGCGCCGAACGCTCTGCTTCCACTGCTTTTAGCGCTTCAAGTGAAACGTCCTCCGGGCACTCAAGTTCCGGAATATGCACGCGGGTGAGCTTTTCAATTTCCTTCAGGTACGGCTTTTCATCTTCTGCACAGAAAGACAGCGCCGTTCCTTCCATTCCCGCGCGTCCAGTGCGTCCGATGCGATGCACATATGTTTCCGGAATATTGGGCAAATCAAAATTGATTACAAGCGGAAGCTCGGAAATATCCAAACCGCGCGCCGCAATATCGGTTGCAACAAGCACAGCGATCTTATATTCCTTGAATTCCTTGAGCGCGGTTTGGCGGGCCCCCTGCGATTTGTCACCGTGCAGTGCGCGCGCAGAAATTCCTGCGCGGTTGAGATCGCGCGCAATCCGGTCTGCGCCATGTTTGGTACGAGAAAACACCAGTGTCTGCGGCACGTTTTTTTGACGTAAAACCGCCTTGAGAAGTTCCCGTTTTTCCGCTTTTTCTGCAAAATACACCCCTTGCTCAATGAGTTCTACCGGGGTTGCCGCCGGTGTAATCGAAACGCGCACCGGCTTATACAGCAGACTGTTGGCAAGCTCCGCAATCTCTTCCGGCATTGTCGCTGAAAATAAAAGCGTCTGTCTCCTGCGCGGTAAGTGAGATACAATGCGTTTAACATCAGCAATAAAGCCCATATCGAGCATACGGTCAGCCTCGTCCAGGACAAAGCACTCTACTTTGCTGATATCGAGCAGTTTCTGACCCATTAGGTCCCACAAGCGTCCCGGTGTGGCAACAAGAATATCCGCACCGCGCGACAGGGCTTCGACCTGCGGTATCTGCGATACGCCGCCGTAGATCACTGCCGCGATACGGCCGGTATAACGGCTGTACTGACAGATATTTTCATAGATCTGTAACGCAAGTTCGCGCGTTGGTGTCAAAATCAGTCCCCGCACCGGACGCTCTGTTCCCTGCTCCGGTTTTCCCATCCGCTGCAGCATGGGCAGCGAAAAAGCCGCAGTCTTACCGGTTCCCGTCTGCGCGCAGCCAAGCAAATCACGCCCGCTGAGCACTGCCGGAATTGCTTCGCGCTGAATCGGAGTCGGCTCCTCATACCCGATTTCTTTCAGCGACCGTAAAATAGAGGATTCAATCCCTAAATCGTGAAAATTCATAAATACTCCTGTATATCCGGCTCATCCTCTGAGCCATATCATAAAACAGCCATGTGCGCGCGCTTCCCCTTGCATTTCCATCACCGGAATGATATAATGAGAACCATTCCCGATTAGCAAAGGAGATTCACCATGGCACATCTGTTTTTACACGCAATCGTACATTCTCTGGAGGACGTTTTAAAAAGCGCGCCCATCCTCCTTGTTGTATACGCTGTATTATATTGGCTGGAACACAGAATGCGCGCCGCCCCCGCCCTGCTCGAAAAAGCGCAAAAAGTCGGACCAATAATCGGTGCAGCGGCAGGCAGCGTTCCCCAATGCGGCTTTTCGGCGGCAGCATCCGCTCTGTTTGTAGAAGGCTTTCTGCATCCCGCTACATTGGTCGCAGTTTTTCTTGCGACTTCGGATGAAGCTGTACCGCTCCTGCTTTCCGGCGGTATGACCAAAGAAACCGTTCTGCTGCTTATTGTCAAATTCATGATCGCCGTAGCCGGTGGATATCTTCTGCAATGGACGGTTTTCCGTAAGAAAAAGCATTCTACCACGCCAGTAAATATTGATATCAGTCATCATCATAGCGATTGCTGCGGCGCATCCGTTGTTTCCGCAATCGTTTGGCGCACCGTACACACTTGCCTGTTTCTGCTTGGCATCATGGTAGTAATCAACCTTGCAGTTGAAATCGTTGGCGAGGATACCATTGCATCTCTGCTGCTGAGCGGCAGCCTGCTCCAACCTGTATTGTGCGCTGTGATCGGGCTGATTCCGAGTTGTGCCATCTCTGTCCTGCTCAGCGAATTATATATGTCAGGCGCAATCGGCTTCGGTGGTCTGATCGCCGGTCTTTCAACTGGCGCTGGCTTTGGATATATGATTTTACTGCGCGAGCGCTCCAGCAGACGCCGTGCAATCCCCGTTATTGCAGCAACCTGGGTTCTCGCCGCAATGGGCGGAATCCTGTGCCAGATGATTTGGAACTAAACGCAGACATGTCCGTCCTTCGGGGCGGACTTTTTGCTTCTAAATCAGTTTTACTCTGCCGCACCATGCAGCAGTTCAAGCGCTGTATGTGCCCACTCTAAATCAATCTTGCTGAAGTCGCGCATGGAGGTAAACAGCCGCTCCTCCACATCGCGTGCAACCTTTTGGTATATGCCGCCCGGCATGGAAATATACTGCTCCACCCCGTCGGAAAGAACCGCAACAAACCGAAATTCTGCGGTACGTTCATTTAGATCATGAAATAAAATCTCTACAACATCAAGATCATTCTGAATCTGGGCGAGCAGAAGATATTTCATAATTTCAACCGCGCGGTCATCCAGCCCACGTTCCAATACATTGATTTTTTCGCGGAAGGCATTGAAGTCGGTTGTCCATCGCAGGGTATAACCCGCCAAAGGGTCAAAATCTGCGCTTTCCGGTTTTTCTTCGCACAGCCAAACCATAAACTGATTGGCAATGTCGTGGTACAGGCACGGGTCCATGACCAGAGAAGTCGTGCCGCAAACCGGACAACGCCAACGAAAACACGACAAATCCTGTACGTTCGCACGCATTTCCGGCGTGCGCTCAATATTGATTGACGAAAGCGGTGTACGTTCGCTCACGTTCTTACAGTGCGGACACTCGATTTTTACCGTCTTTGTCAAAAGGACCGTCTCCTTTCTCTATTTTACTTTGCGTCAGCCCAACAGCACCGGGTCACGCAGCACAAGCCGCACGAGCCATACTGCAAGCATCAGACCACACAGCGCGCCAATCAAAATCCATTGACGCTTTGCGCTGCCGAGCAGCGGCTTTTTTCCAAACAGCAGATACAGCAGCGCAGGCGGAACAACCAGTACCAAGGGATGAAAATGCATTGCATACCGTACATTTCCCAAAATCCCCTCGCCATAAACCGACGGTTCATATGGTGGGAACATCGGAGCCGGATCGCCAAATAACAATCCGATGCAGGCGCGCGTCATACCACACCCCGGGCATGGAATCCCCGTCAAATAACGAATCGGACATCCGATCCCGGTCACAAGCAGCACGGCGGCATAACCGGCTGCTGCCAGCAGGATACACGCCGGCAGCACCCACCGATTCTTCTTCATTTACTTGCCGCTGCGCATGCGCTCTGCGCGGAACTCGAGGAATTCGTCATAAGTGCATTCCTTGTCCAGTACGCCGTCCTCGCGCAGTTCGATGATGCGGTTTGCAATAGTCTGCATGAACTCATGGTCATGGGATGCAAACAGGACGTTGCCCTTGAAATCGCGCACGCCATTGTTGACCGCAGTGATGGATTCCAGATCCAGATGGTTGGTCGGCTGATCGATCACGAGTACGTTCGAACCGAACAGCATCATGCGGGACAGCATCATGCGTACCTTCTCGCCGCCCGACAGGACATTGACCGGTTTGTACACATCGTTGCCCGAAAACAGCATTCTGCCAAGGAAACCGCGCAGCGTGGATTCCAGTGTATCCGTGCGTGAATACGGCGCCAGCCAGTCGAGCATATTCTCTTCGTGTCCTTCAAAGAACGCGTTGTTATCCTTCGGGAAGTAGGACTGCGAGGTGGATACGCCCCACTTGAATGTACCCTCGTCCGGCTCAATCTCGCCCATCAGGATCTGGAACAGGCAGGTTGCCGCACGCTCATTTTCGGCAATAAAGCCGATCTTGTCGCCCTTCTTCACGATAAAGGATACATTATTCAGCAGTTTTTCGCCGTTTACTGTCTTGGAAATGCCGCTGACCTCGAGAATATCCTTGCCCGCTTCCCGATCCATCGTGAAGCCGACCCACGGATAGCGGCGGGACGACGCAGGCATCTCCTCGACCGAAAGCTTGTCGATCAGCTTGCGGCGGCTGGTCGCCTGACGGGACTTGGACTTGTTCGCCGAGAAGCGCTGAATAAAGGTCTGGAGTTCCTTGATCTTTTCCTCGTTCTTGCGGTTCTGGTCGCGGATCATGCGCTGCACCAGCTGAGAGGACTCATACCAGAACTCATAGTTGCCGACATACAGCTTGACCTTGCCGTAGTCGATATCGACGATGTGTGTACATACATTGTTAAGGAAATGACGGTCATGGGAAACCACGATGACGGTACCCATGAAATCCATCAGGAAATCCTCCAGCCAGTGGATCGCGTCCACGTCCAGATGGTTGGTCGGCTCGTCAAGCAGCAGGATATCCGGATGACCGAACAGTGCCTGCGCAAGCAAAATCTTAACCTTGTCGGTGTCCTGCATGGAGCTCATCGGACGATACAGCGCCGCTTCGCCGTCAATGCCCAAACCCTCAAGCAGCTGGCTTGCCTCGGTGTCGGCATTCCAGCCGTCCATCTCCGCGAACTCAGCCTCCAGATCTGCCGCACGGTTGCCGTCCTCCTCAGTGAAGGGGTCCTTTGCATACAGGGTTTCCTTCTCCTGAATGATCTCATACAGGCGCGGATTGCCCTGAATGATGGTGTCGAGCACGGTAAAGTCATCGAATGCGAAATGATCCTGCTTGAGCACGGACATGCGCGTGCCGGGTTTAATGGATACATCACCGGTGCTGGACTCCAACTCACCCGAAAGAACCTTCAGGAAGGTGGACTTGCCCGCGCCGTTTGCACCGATAACGCCATAGCAGTTGCCCTCGGTGAACTTGATGTTTACATCCTTGAAAAGCGCCTCACCGGTAAAGTTTACGCTCACATTGGAAACGGTAATCATATTGCCTCCATAAATAAAAATTTTCAATCTTCTTTATTATAACACAGGTATGATTGGAATGTCATGCATCTTTTGCAGCCGATATATTTTTGTGCGCTTTGCTTGAAAAGTGCTACGCTCTGGACTATACTATAAGCAAAAGAACCATTTCATTTTGTTTCAGGTTAGCTTTCCATGTTCCCTTTCATCCCAAGGAGGAAATTCTATGCGCGAACTGATGGACATTATTAAATCCCGCCGTTCTACGCGGTCATTCATTCCGGACAAACTGCCGCCGCGCGAACAGATTGAGCAGATCGTTCTCGCTGCGCAATGGGCACCGAGCGGCATGGGCAAGTACCTTTGGCACTTCTCGGTAATCTATAACGCCCAAAAATCACACACACTTGCCCAAGCGATTGCAAAAGCTGCAAACCGCGGACCGGAATACAATTTTTATAACGCGCCTGTTCAAATCATTGTTTCCTACAAACGCGACGAAATCCATGCGTTCCTCGACGGCTCGGCTGCAATGGAAAACATTCTGCTCACTGCCGAATCGCTCGGACTTGGTTCGTGCTGGATCAACCAGCTGCGCGACTGCTGCGACGCCCCTGAAGTCCGCAACCTGCTGACCGAATATGGTGTTCCCGCAGACCATACTGTCATCTGCTCGGCTGCAATCGGCTACATCGATCAGCCAACTCCGGCGAAACCCCGTAAGGACAGCGTCGTCACATTTATTGAGTAAAAGGAGTAGACGCGATGACTTCTGAAATTGCAACGCTCAAAGAATGGATCGCCGGTTCAGACAATATCGTATTTTTCGGCGGTGCAGGGGTGTCCACCGAAAGCGGCATCCCCGATTTCCGTTCGATAGACGGTCTGTACAACCAAAAATATGACTGGCCGCCTGAAACCATCCTGTCTCACACTTTCTTTGTGCGGCAAACCAAAGATTTTTACCGTTTCTACCGCGATAAGATGCTGTGCCTGACCGCCAAGGCCAATGCCGCGCATCAAAGGCTTGCCGAACTGGAACAGCAGGGAAAGCTGCGTGCAGTCATTACACAGAATATTGACGGTCTGCATCAAGCTGCGGGTTCGCAGGAAGTGTTGGAATTACACGGTTCGGTGCTGCGCAACTTCTGCATGCGCTGCCACCGCGCCTTCTCTGCAGAGGATATTGCAGACAGCACGGGAATCCCGACCTGCTCCTGCGGCGGTACAATCAAGCCTGATGTGGTGCTGTATGAAGAAAGTCTGGACAGCCATACCCTGAACGCCAGTGTGGATTACATCCGCCGCGCCGATATTCTCATCATCGGCGGCACCTCACTCGCGGTCTATCCCGCTGCCGGACTGATTGACTACTATCGCGGCAGCAAACTTGTGCTGATCAACAAAAGCACAACTCCCGCTGATGCCCGTGCAGATCTGGTCATTCACGCGCCGATTGGAGAGGTACTCTCCCAGGTTTGAATCCCTTTGAAAGACCGCAAAGGCGGCTGACCCAAGTCAGCCGCCTTTCTTCATGCCCCAAAATACGAATATGCTCGCCAAAACACAAACTATGGTTTCCGCGCAGGGAACCGCCGCAAAAATTGCCGCGCCGCCCAATACAGCAGGCAGCAAGAATGCAAATGCGACCGGAAGCACCACGCCGCGCAGCACCATAATGGCAAGCGCAGGCACCGGACGCACGACAGCCTGCAAATACGTCGTTAAAAACAGATTCACACCAAACGGGATAAACGCCAGAAAATACGTCCGAACCGCCGGAATTGAAAGCGCAAGCAAATCATCACTCAGCTTTACAAATAGGGCTGTCATTTCACGCGGAATCGCAAACGCACAAGTTACTGCAAGGGCTGCAAAAATGAGCACGGTGACAAGTCCCATCCGCTGCACGGCATGTACCCGCTCCCGCTGTGAGGCGCCGAAATTCGCAGCCATAATCGGCTGTGCCGCCTGTCCGGTACCGTTGAAAAGCGACTGCATCACAAGCGCGTAATTTGCCACTACGCCATACGCAACTACGCCGAGATGTCCCAGATAACGCAGTATCTGCCGGTTGAAAGTGAACGTAATCAGTCCAGTCGCCGCTTCGATGAAAAATGAAGGTGCACCCGCTGCTATAATTTCCCCTGCTGGGCGCAGCCGAACCGCACGACGCACAAAATGCAGTCCATTTTGCGGCGTGCGGAAATGCGTACATAACACAAGAACAGTCAGTATATTGCCCATCACGGTTGCAACGGCGCCTCCGGTCAAGCCGAGTTGAAACCAGAAAATAAAAATATAGTCAAATACAATATTGACTACAGACCCGGTAAGCACCGCCGCCATGGCGCGCTTGGGGTCACGGTCGTTTCGGACAAACGCCTGTAAAAAACTCGAAAGCAGGAAGATCGGCGCTCCTGCAACCACAAAGATTGCATATTCCATCACCATCTTGATGTTGCTCTCATCCGCGCCGAGCGCATAGCACAGTGGGCGGAAAAATGTCAATCCCAAGCCTGTCAGCACAGCAGCTGTCAGCACGGCAAGCACGGATGCCGTAGACCAGATGCCACGGGCGCGCTCTGTATCCTGACTGCCCAACGCCACCGAATACAGTACGCCGCCGCCCACGCCAAACAGCATGCCGCAGGCATACAGCACCGCAAACAGCGGCAGCACAAGATTCAGTGCTGCAAGCGCCTCTGCACCGCATCCCCGCCCCACCATAATGGTATCAGCGAGAATATAAATCGATGTGACCAGTGATGCGCTGACCGAAGGTGCAAGATATCTCATATATAAACTGCGCGGGGTATCGCGCAGCAGATCCAGTTGTTTTGCCATAGTTCAGTTTTTGATTTCCTTTCCTTAAATTGAAGATTCCAAGTAGCTACATAAAATACGCGCTAAAACTGGAATGCTGTCAAGCTTCCACCGTTCATCCGGCGAATGGCAGTTTGCAATCTCCATTCCCATGCCGATACAGTCCATCTCAGGATTCTTTTCCAGCAGGAAAGACGGCTCAAGTCCAACATGCTGCGCGATCACGTGCGCATCTGTCCCGGTTTGTTTCCGATACAGCTCCGACATATGCTTTACCAACGCGCTGCCGCGCTTGACCGGCCACGCAGGATATCGTGTGCGCACCGCGCCTGCAAATCCGCACATAGCCGCGATCAGCATATGGCTTTGATGCAGCGCATATTCTGCATTCGGATCCATAAAACGGATCATCGCATCGAAGCAGATCTCTCCGTCCTCCTCATAAGCATGCCCAAGGTTGGAAGAATCACGCACCGTTCCGGCAAGGTGCGGATGCATCGCATACACGCCGTCCGCAAAACCGCCGAGTAGGGTCAGCAGTCCCGCAGTCACTTCACTCCCCCACACCTCCTGCGGGCAGGAACAGGCGGCAATCTCCATCTCAGCACGCGGCTCAGCCTGCCGGTACCGTTCCAGCACTTCATCCGCAAGTGTACGCAGCAAATCCTCTTCCAGCTTTTCACAGACGATACGCGCAGTACAGCGGTACGGTATCGCATTGAACGTCTCGCCGCCCGCAAATTCCGCAACCGCAAACGGAACCTTGGTTTGCAGAAGGCGCAAAACCTCCCCCATCACCAAAATCGCGTTGGCACGTTTTTTATCGATATCAAACCCGGAATGTCCTCCCAAAAAGCCGGATAAACTGAGTTCATATGCCGTACCATTTGGCGCCGGTGCCGTTTCAATTCTGCGTGCGTAGTGTTCCCGCGTACCGCCTGCCGCGCCGACCAGAATACGGTCAAGTGCAAAGCCATCCAAATTGATCAATGCCGAAACATTCTTTACGCTTTCCGCAGGGATTTCCTGCGCACCGATCAAACCAATCTCCTCCTGCACGGTGAAGATAATCCGAAGCGGCGGGTGCGAAATCTCCTGCCCAAGCAGCCATAAAATCAGTGCAACCCCTGCTCCGCAATCTGCGCCCAGCGATGAACGCCCTCCGGTAGACAGCCATCCGTCCCGCTCTGCTGCTGCAATCGGGTCAATATGCGGTCGATAATCCGGTGCACCTGCCGCACAGACCATATCCATATGCGCCTGAAGCGCGACCACTGCTTGCTGCTCCCGACCATTCGATGCCGGTACATCCGCCCAAATGCTCCATGCCGCATCCCGTTTAACCTGCGCACCAAGTGCAGTCAATCTACCTGCCAAATAGTCTGACAACGCCCGTTCGTTTCCAGAACCATGCGGAATTGCACAAAAGGGCATAAATTCATCCAATACCCCGTCTATGATCTTGCGATCTGTAATCATGATATCCCTCCACCCAAAACAGCGCACATCACTTTCTCCAATGCGCTTTTCTAGCATACCAGATGCCCGGACGTTTGGCAAATAGAACCTGCAAAAATGCCCTTTCGTTTTCTCCGAAAGGGCATTCGATTATTTACACTCTGTACATCCTTCGCAGGAAGGGCATCCCTGCTTCTGTTTCTCTTCGTAATCGCGAAGCGTCCCCTCTGTAAGATGGGACAGTGCCGCGATGCGCTCATTGAGCATATCCCACATGCACATTGGCAAATGGTCACGATGGCCACGGTGAATCGTCACGCATTCAAAGCAGTTTCCATGATGCGGACAAGCTTCTTTACAGGGACAATGATCTCCGCTCTCCCTCACCTGACGCAAAAACTCCATTTTCATGTCATAGGCTTCTTTTTTGAAGCCTTGCTGATCCAGTTCATTCTGTCGGATTGCCAATTCGTTTCCGTCGATTTTCATGATATCGCAACCTTTCTCATTCTTTGCAGCATCCAATGCTTTATTTAATTATAGCAAATTTTTCACATCAATTCCAAGTTGCGAAACCTCACAAATTGAAACCTTTCTTTTGTGCAGTGTTACAATTTCCGTCCTTTTCAAATGATTGCGCACAAAGAAAAACAGGCTTCCGCAGAAGCCTGTTTTATGATTATCTTACGGTATCCGAAACCGAGGCAGAAGCTGCTGCCTGATTTGCCGCATAGCGCTCGTAAGTAGAAGTCTCGCTCTTGCCGAAGCCAAGCGGAGAGAAGATTACGTACGCCAGCACCATAATGATCAGAGTTACTGTAGCCCAGAACTTGCCGTGCTTCCACGGAGTCAGATCGACAGCGCCAACATCGTTCAGCTCGAAATCGGTCGGGCGCGGGTTCTTCTTGACAATCACCCACATGAGCAGCATGTCGAATACGAACAGAATTGCAGTGAAGTACAGGTAATGTACACCGTTCAGCGCCGGGATGACATGACGCAGACCGAACTGCAGAATGAAGTACAGAACAACGTGTACCGGGATGACAATCTTTGCTGCGATTGCCGGAACCTTCTTCCAGAAGAAGCCGCAGATCAGGCAGACAAAGATCGGGGTGTTGAACGCCGCAAACGCAGAGTTTACGAAGCTCGTGATACCGCCCATGTACAGCATGAACGGAGACATGACAGTCGAAACAACTGCAACTACCGTGCCAAAGTTCTGACCAATCTTAACCATGCGCGCATCCGATGCATTCGGATTGAAGAGCGGACGGTGAATGTCAAGTGCATAGATGGTCGATGCAGAGTTCAGAACGGAGTTGAACGAAGACAGGATTGCACCGAACATAACGGCAGCGAAGAAGCCCAGAATCGGCTTCGGCATAACCTGTGCAACCAGCATCGGGTATGCAGAGTCGCCGTTGCCCCAGTCCTGACCCGGATAAGCCAGTGCGCAGATGACGCCCGGCACAACGATGATCAGCGGAGTCATGATCTTAAGGAAGCCTGCGAAAACGGCACCCTTCTGTGCTTCCTTCAGGTTCTTTGCACCGAAAGTACGCTGAATGATCGACTGGTTGGTTGCCCAGTAGTACATGTTATTCACCAACAGACCAGTAAACAGAAGCGGCCACGGGAGCCACGGCTCCGGCGTGTTCGGCTCATTGATTGCGTTGAGCATTGCCGGGTCGGTATGCAGGAACTTGTCAAAGCCGTCCATGAAGCTGCCATCGCCGCCCATCTGACCGGACAGGAACATAAAGCCGAATACCGGAACGAGCAGACCGCCAACAATCAGACCCAGACCATTGATCGAGTCGGACAGTGCGATTGCCTTCAGACCGCCGAAGATCGCGTAGATCGAACCAACAACTGCGGTCGCAACACAAACGATTGCAATCGCTGCAAACTGGGAAATGCCAAGCAGCTTATCCAGTTCAAAGATGTTGACAAATACCTGAGCGCCTGCGTACAGGATGTTCGGCAGCATGATTACAACATAGCTGAGCAGAACGATGATCGAAACCAGACGGCGGGTACCTGCATCGTAGCGCTGCTCAAAGAACTGCGGAACGGTGGTCAGACCGGTCTTCAGATACTTCGGCATCAGCACGAACGCAAGGATAACCAGTGCAACTGCGGAGGTAACCTCCCAGCCCATGGTACTCATACCAACGCGGACTGCCTGACCGTTGTTGCCAACGAGCTGTTCCGCAGAAAGGTTGGTCATCAGCAGAGAACCGGCGATAACCGGACCGGTCAGGCTGCGGCCGCCAAGATAGTAGCCGTCCTGCGTATCCAGATTGTCTCCGCGGGTTTTCCACCACGAAATGATCGCAACAAGAGCGGTGAACGCTACGAAAGTAATCGCAGTGAACGCCATAGAATTCAGAAAATTCATGATATACCCCTTTTATTGTTTTCTTTTCTTTCCTGAAATTTTAAATTTGCATCTGCACATGCCTCTTTATGCAGACTGCGATAAAGAAAACCTTCCCTCCTTCCACTAATTCGCACGCATTTTTGCGTGCATTTCTGTGAAGATGTTATTCTATCTGTAGTAAAGCATACACTAGTGTGCAAATGTACGCAACAAAAAAATCTATTTTTCAAATATTTTCGTCTTTATATCTAAAATACATCATCTATTTTTGTATATGATGTCAATCAAAAGTGACTCATTCCTCATTTCTTCTTTATTTTTCTATTTTGCACGCACAATTAAAAAGGCTCCGCTTTTTTGGCGGAGCCTTTTTGTGTTCATTTGCGTTCATTCAGAAACTCAAATATTATATTTCGTCTTAATTGCAATATTGGTATACATATGCTTGTGCGGAGGCTTTTGACCGTGTGCAAGATACTGATACAAAATCATGGCTGATTGATATCCCTGCGTAAATGCATCCTGATCGAGAACTACACTGATTCGATCATCCATCAGATCTACAATATTTTGCTCATTCAAATCGAATGCAACTATGCGGACTTTTCCTTCCAATCCCTCTTTCCGCAACGCTTCGCAAACCCCATGCTGCCCATTCGCCGCAACATAGACTCCCTTTAGATCCGGATGCTGCTCTAACGTATGTAATGTGATTTCATATGCAAAATCATCCTTATTAAAACAAGTTTGCAGCGGCAAAAGTTCAATATTCGGCGCGATTTTCACCATTTCTTCCAAAAAGCTTGTATATCGCAGTTTATGCGCATACTGGGTCAAATGTGCCGTAATCGGCAATACCTTTCCTCCATCCGGCAGCATCAAATGCATGAGTCCTGCAGCTGCCCGACCGCCGCGCGCATTGTCAATGCCCACATAACACAGTCGTTTGCTCTCCTCCAAATCACCATTGAAGATCACCACCGGGATTCCCTGTTCCTCCAGTTCATCTACCCGTTGACACAGTTCCGGGTCGCTTGTCGGTGAAATTGCAAGTCCATGCACCCCCGCACGCATCAACTCATCAATACACGCAAGCTGGTGCTCTCCGTTAAACTGTTCCTGCTCACGAATAATTACTTCTACGCCGAAGGCACGCAGTTCTTCCGCCGCTGCGTGTGCACCCCTTGCAACGATTTGCATTGTCGCAGTTTCAATCGAAGGAATAATAATGCCAATTTTAAGTTCATGCGCCCGAATCGGATACGGAACCTCCATATGATACCGATATCCTAGCTCATCTGCAATTTTGCGAATACGCGCTGCAACCTCCGGATTTACACGCCCCCGATTATGTAAAGCGCGGTCCACCGTGCCTCGTGACACACCTGCGAATTCTGCAATTTGTTGTAAAGTGACTGCCATGCCGTCCCCTCTCTTCTCCACATGTTCTCAATGCACGCAAAACGCACACAGACCATGTGCATTGAAAGTCTTAGTATAACCATATCACATTATTTTCTTAAATTCAACCAATATCTCCACATTTATTGCGTGCAATTTTCATACTCTAGAACAAAGCAGCACTTTTGTGTACTGGTTTCGTGATTTCAAATGCACGCACCTTCACATAAAACCGAAATCATGGTCACATAATCTTTTTGATTCTGGATAGCCAATTCATTTAAACCTTCTTCGTAGGCATATCCAGTAGGGGTCAAACGATGCTCCCGTGCATAGGAAAGGATGGATTGATACATTTCCGGAAGGGTTCCCCATTCTCCGACGCAAAATGCCTGCAAATAAATCCCTTCTGGCAGGATTTCATCATACACGTCCTCAGAACACGACGGGCAATATGCAAAAAAAGAGTCATAGTTTCTCATCTTTCCTTGATTAATTGCATCTATGGAAATGCGACTTCCAAAGCTGTCATAGAGATGGAACTGTTTTTTCAATCGCAGCGAAAATTCTGCTGCAACTGCAAAATCTCCTTCATCATATTTTCCGGAAATTGGAGCAGAACAAATAATTTTCCGTTCGGGCAATGTACAAACTTTAATTGCACCATGTTTTGCTTCCGTCCCTAACTTCAGCCGCTCCATTTTCCGCTCCAAAAAATCTTGTGCAACAACAAGCTGACGAATAGACGCCTCAATCATTTCTTTTTGCTTCTGCATCGTAGAAGCAATGGTTTTTTTCGATATCTTGGTCACATATTCTCGAATTTCATCAATAGATAATCCAATTTTTCGCAATGTGAGAATTAATTCTAATTCGGCAAACTGAAAGCATGTATAATAATGATATCCATTTTCTCCAATTTCTTTTGGGCAGAATAATCCAATATCGTTATAATAATGCAGCGTTCGCTTATTCACACCAACTAATTTCGCAAAATCCCCCGACGAATATAAATAATTTTTTTGTTCCATGCTTTTCTCCCATTGACTGTACAGTAACTGTACATATTATGATATATCATAATATGAAAAAAATCAATGAATCAAAGAAAATGCAAGGGAGTTACAATGGAATTTACACCGGTTCAAAACGATCAATGGTCTGAAATCAAAAAAATTTATATGGAAGCGTTTCCAAAATGCGAGCGAAAACCTTATTTCGCACTGCGGTATTCGGTTCAAACCGGAAAAACTCATATGATGGTCGCCAGTGAAAATCATCAGGTTTGTGGCTTTATCGCGCTAATTTCATATAAAAACGCAATTATAGTGGATTATCTTGCTGTATCATCTAAAATTTGGAGCAAAGGTACCGGCAGTTATATGCTTAAAAAGATTCAGCAGCAGTTTTCTGATAAAAATATTATTCTGCTCATTGAACGCCCAGACGATTTTGCAAAAAATCGAGAACAGCGAATTGCACGCCGAAAATTTTATCTAAAAAACGGCTTTACATCCTCCAACCTCTTTATTACAGGTGTCAGTGGTGATATGGAAATTATGAACTGCGGAAATGTCCTTTCCAAAGATGAATGCATCCCTTTGCTGAAATATGCAATCGGAAACCTATTTTTCAGATTATCACATATTAAACTGATTGAAAATAACCTTTGAACGATAAAAAAATCATTTTAACCTAGAACATCAAAAGGAAAAAGGCTTGTTTTCTCACGAAAACAAGCCTTTTTGCGTACCCTTTGGTGGAGATAAGCGGGATCGAACCGCTGACCTCTTGAATGCCATTCAAGCGCTCTCCCGAACCATCTGGTAGGCACACCCCCTGATAGTTTGGGGCA
>JAGZOP010000098.1 GCA_018383195.1 Clostridiaceae bacterium
CTAAAGGGCCTGCCGCCTGCTCTTCACAGACAACAAGCCCTTTCGGTTGATTGACCAATTTTACGTTCAATTATTGTTTAACTTTTGGGGGGCACCTCACATTTGTTTGGATGTCGCTTTTCATATTTTTCTCTGACCTTCTGGTTCTGCAGATATATTATCAGATTATTATTTTTTCTCATAACTACATTTACATCTTACGAAACTTTTTCTCTTTCAATCATGAAGTCAAACACAAGGTTTATGTTTCCTAGACCTGCTTTGATGAAATTACTTTCGTGAGGTGAATCTTATGGCAAACAGAAAAGTTTTTTTATACGTTGGAAACAATAATATCGGTGGAAAATATCCTCAATTCAACGACACCGATATTTCGCGCTTTCATACAGACGAATTTGTTCTGAGTTGTGGAAATTATCCTGGCTATCTGCGAAATATTTCGGAACTCACAGAATTTTTGGATGAGATGACTACACTAGCCCGTCGTGTGATCCAGCTCACCGGCAAACATGTTTGGCTGGGGTTTCCACGTCCTCCGGCACCAACTCAGACAATCACCCTTGATGAGTACAATCACTATGCTGATCAGTATCTGACTATCGCTCCGATGATCAAGGAGCGCATGGATGCAGGCAGTACCAATTACTATTACAATTATGTAGAAGGCTTCTACATGAATGATGAACATGTACGACGAAAAACCTTTGGCAATGGCTCCGGAATTGATGATCCCAATGGCGTGAATACAGATATCAACAATTTACTTCATCACCCGCAGATCTTCATGTACAATAAGGTCTCACAGGGTTTAATGAGTTCTGCACATGGCTGGAAAAAGCTCCTTTGGTGCCCGTTCACTGGTCGAGGTGCAAACTATGACACCACCATGATTGATATCGCCTATATTGCGAATACGACCAACATCTTCGACACTGTTCTAATCCAACCGAGCCATTATTTTCATGGTCATCAGGATGCAAATATCTTCAAGAATCTTGATGTGATTAAAAATTCGATGAATCGCCAGGAAGCCCTTCGCCGTACCAACGATGGCAGAACCAATGTCCGCGTTGTCTCCAAGACTTCGTCTACAATAATTGGCTGTCAAATGGAAATTGATGAACGATATTTCAATCCTCTTCTTGAAGATTCGGAACATCTGCAATCAGGTTATATGGAACGTTATGCAGATTATGTAAACGCCTTTTCGGGTTCAAATATCGCATCGAGTGCAAATCGTGTGTTCAGTTTCTACTGTGATAAAAAACACCCTTATTGGTCGGAAACCCAAGATAAGGTCAATGAATTCTTTGACACGCTCTAGTTTCAAAGCCTGCTCCGATTGTAAAAGTTTTCAACCACATAACAGTAAGTGCTTCGCCGTTGATGGTCTTACTCAACAGTTTCCACAAGTTGATCTTCAAACAGCAAATATTCTTATGATAGACCAATCCTTGCAACTTCTTTTTCCTTTGAGCACGTACCCATCTCATTCAGCGCCGGATCCAGTGAGAGCTGCGCTTCCCGTTCAGTCAGGCACGAAAACAGTACCTTGGCGGCGTAACTGAGCGCATTCCCCCGTATTCGTGTCCGGTTCTCCCGCAGCTTTTGCGTAGCGTCGCAAATCGTCTCGTAGTCGAGCAGCTGCAGCCGCGAGCGGACATAGTGCTGTGGATAGCAGCACATTCCCATCCGTACCTCTCCTGCATAAAACAGCCAGTAAATCGCATCGGTAAACAGCAGACGCTCCTCAGGTCTCAGGAACTCCAAATCACAGTCCTCTAAAATTCGTTCCAAGGTCTGCTGCTCCATCTGTCCTGTTTCATCCGGTGGACAGACTGACTGGATCTCTGTATCTTTCTTCTCTTTTTTACTCTTGTAAGTATGACTTGGGTGTAAAACTGGCAGGTCTGGAACATCCAAAACGACAGGTCTTGATGTGTCATCTTGGCATATCAAGACCTGTTCTTTTTGCTCCTGCATTTGGGTTTCCGACGAAACTTCTGCGCATTCTACGCCCTGCTTGATGGATTCTTCTCTCTCCATATCTGCCGTTTCGGCACATCTGTCCTGCTCCATTCCGGATGCACAGGTGCTGCGCGGCGGCAGCTCGTGCTCCACCTGCGCCAGATAAATATGGTTCGGCAGACCTCGTCCTCGCCGCACTTCCCAAATCAACTTCGCATCCTGTAACTCTGCAAAGCATGCGATTGCTTTCTTATAGCTGATTTGCATCTCATCCGCCAATTCCGCGCGTGTGAAAATCACATATACTTCATCGTCCTCATTCACCCAACCATTGCGCTGGGATAGCTGGTAACGGTTCAGCAGGAAGGTATACGCCACCTTGGCGTGTAAACTGAGCTGTCTGTAATTCGGGTCTGCAAACAACCATCGCGGCATCTGCAAATGGTAAAACGATACGATTTCTGCACGTTTCATCAGTGGAAATGGCTTCATAAGATGTATCTCCCTTCAAATTTTCAAACTGTATTTATGGATACTTTGGCATGCCGTACCCCAAGATGTTCGTATCCCCAAGCGGATACGAATTCCTGCGCACCATGTTGCTGCTGTTGCCTTCAATCGTGTGAACCCGCCCGGCTTCTACATATTCCACCAGCCCCACGTGGTTTGCCCCGCCGTCACCATCCCAATCGAACAGGATGTACGCGCCCGCAGGCGGCGTGACCGTCCGGTCATACCACTGGCTGCGGCTCTGAAACCAGCGCACCATATCCGGTGTGTAAGACAGCTTCGGGCAGATCCCAGCGCGGATGTAGCCGCACTGCTCAGCGCACCAGCTTACGAACATTGCACACCACTGGTCGTTCGGCAGACCGTACCATGCGCCGTATTTCGTGTACCCGCCCGCACCTTCGCGGTAACCGATTTCCCCCGCCGCAATCGATACAATCGCCTGATTCCCGAGCAAACTGCCGCCAAATAAGTAGCCGTACGTGTAGTACCGCAAGACATGCGGCACGTACTCCGGGACACCGTAGACCGACGTCCCAAGCTGCGCTTTCATATTTTCCGAAAACTCGAACGCATTTTCCGGCGAATAGCCGCCATCATTGCGCAGCGCCCACGAGATATAAGCCGAACCGTAATTGTAGCCCTGTAATGCCAGCTTGATATGCTCCAAATCAGCCGGATTCTGCACACCCGCAGCTTGCAAACAGTCCGCAAGCTCATGCACGCCGCAGTCAATGGAATACACCGGATCGGTAATACCGCCCGGCGTATTCGGATATTTTGTGTTGTATCCGCACTCGCTCGCCTGCATGGGGTCAAGCCCCTGTCCGCCTGATTCCTGCATCATCACCGCTTCAATCAGGGCGATATACTCGGAAATCCCATACTTTGCGGCATATTCCGCGATGACCGGCTGGTAGGCATACACCTCTGCGCTGATAGGCAGCTCGGCGTGCGAAACCGCCCCACCGCCATAAATCCCTGCTGCTGCGCCAAACACGCAGATTACCAAAATGAGCAGTACTGCAATCCATCCTCCTGCAGCGATCCAACCAAATATCTGCTGTGCTGCTACCGAAACCGTCTGCCCGACACGGGATGCGATACGTCCTGAAATATGGACGTTTCGCGTTCCACGCTGTATCTCCACTCCCGCTGCCCGCACGCGGACAAACCGCTCAAAACTCTGTGCAGGACGAACCGTTTTGGATGATGCTCGCGGTACGCGCGCCGAAGTATCCGATATCCTCGCTGCCCGTTCTACATGTTTTACCGTGTATTTTTCAGGCTTCCCCCCCATTTTCGCAGACTTTTCTGTTTGTTTGATCGAAGTTTTCTCATTTTTCGTGTCCGACAGCTTTGCAGGAAAATCGC
>JAGZOP010000003.1 GCA_018383195.1 Clostridiaceae bacterium
CTTCGGATATCCGGGTGGTGCGGTGCTGAATATTTACGATGCATTGTACCTCAACCGCGACCGCATCCGCCACGTGCTGACCGCGCACGAGCAGGGTGCCTCCCACGCGGCGGACGGCTACGCCCGCGCGACCGGAAAAACCGGCGTCTGTCTGGCGACCTCGGGACCGGGTGCGACCAACCTCGTTACCGGCATTGCAACCGCGTATATGGATTCGGTGCCCATGGTCGCCATCACCGGCAACGTCGGCACTACGCTGATCGGCAAGGACTCCTTCCAGGAGGTCTACATCGCGGGCATCACCATGCCGATTACCAAGCATAACTTCGTGGTGCGCCGTGTCGAGGAACTTGCCGACACGCTGCGCGATGCATTCCGCATCGCACAGACCGGCAGACCGGGTCCGGTGCTCGTCGATATCCCGAAAGACGTCACCGCGAACGTGTGCGAGTTTGAAAGCCGCGCGCCGCTCGATACAAGCTGCACGTATGACATGACCGAAGCCGATCTGCGCCGCATTGCGGATGCCATCAACAAGGCAGAGCGTCCGGTCATCTATTTCGGCGGCGGCGTGACCATTTCGGACGCGGGCGAGCAGCTTGCGGCGCTCATGCACAAGGCAGAGATTCCAGCGTCGGGCACGATGATGGCGATTGGCTCGCTACCGGTCGATGATCCGCTCTATCTCGGCATGGTCGGCATGCACGGCAAGGTTTCGGCTGGTTTTGCGATTGATAAGGCAGATCTGGTGATTGCGCTCGGCGCGCGGTTCTCTGACCGCGTAGCGACCGACCCGAATCGCTTTGCACCGGAGGCAAAGATCATCCATGTGGATATTGACGCAGCCGAAATCAATAAGAATATGGCAACCGATGATTCCATTGTGTCGGATGCCAAGACCTTCCTCGAAGGGGTGCTGCCGTTCATTAAGGAAAATAAGCATCCCGCATGGATGGCGCAGATTGCAGAGTGGAAAGAAAAGCTCGATTACCGTCCCAAGGACGATGACAGCAAACTCCGTCCCCATCAGGTTGTCGGTGCGATTGCAGACATCGCGGGCGATGACGCCGTCATTGTCACCGACGTCGGGCAGCATCAGATGTGGGCGGCGCAGTATTGCCGCCGCAGCCATCCGCGTCAGTTCCTGACCTCGGGCGGGCTTGGCACCATGGGCTACGGCTACGGCGCAGCCATCGGCGCGCAGGTCGGCTGCCCGGATAAGAAGATTGTCCACATTACGGGCGACGGTTCGTTCCATATGAACCTCAATGAGTGCTGCACGGCGGTTTCAAATCAGCTGCCGGTTGTCACCGTCATCATGAATAACAGCGTGCTCGGTATGGTGTACCAGTGGCAGACCATGTTCTATGACAAGCACTACGCAGCCACCACACCGCACCGCAAGACCGATTTCGTGAAGCTTGCCGAGGCGTTCGGTGCGCGCGGCGTGCGCTGCACCAACTTGGCAGAATTCAAGACCGCGCTGACCGAGGCGCTTGCAGCGGATGGTCCTACCCTGATTGACTGCGTCATCGACTGTGAGGAGCGCGTGCTGCCCATGGTTCCGGCTGGAAAGTCGGTTCGTGATTACGTCATTGATTAAGGAGGAACCAGCATGCAGAAGCATATTTTATCGGTTATGGTGCAGAACAATGCCGGCGTACTGGCGCGCGTAGCCAGCCTGTTCGGCCGCCGTGGGTTTAACATTGAATCACTGACCGTTTCCGCGACCACCAACCCGTCGATTTCCCGTATGTCCATCATTGTCACCGGCGATGAGGCAACACTCGAGCAGATCATCAAGCAGCTTTCCAAGCTTGAGGAGGCGCTCTGGGTGGAGCAGCTTTGGGAGGATGATTCCTACTGCCGTGAGCTGGTGTTCGTCAAGGTGCTTGCCGAGACTGGCGATGTGCGCGACAGCATCCGCGACGTGGCAGAGGTCTACAATGCGAATATTGTAGAATCCAATCACAATTCCATCATTGTGGAGCTGACCGAGGTGCCGAGCCGCATTGATGCGTTCCTCGGCGTGATTGCAAACTTTGAAGTGGTGGAGATGTGCCGTTCGGGCGTCACTGCGATGATGAAGTAACAAAAGAAGAGAAGGAGCAGGGGTGGGAAGCACCGCGCTTTCCCTCCGCTCTTTTACAAAAAAATACTTTAACAATTTACAACTTTGTTATATAATTATTTTATATAAAACTCATTTTTTAGGAGGAAACAAAAATGGTAAAGATGTTCTATGATGCAGACTGCAACCTGTCCCTGCTCGACGGCAAGACCGTTGCCATCCTCGGCTTTGGTTCTCAGGGTCACGCGCATGCGATGAACCTGCATGACTCCGGCGTGAACGTAGTTGTTGGTCTGCGCCCGGGTTCCAAGCACGAAAAGAAGGCGAAGGATTACGGATTGACCGTCATGACCCCGGCAGAAGCTGCTGCGGCTGGCGACATCATTATGATGCTGGTTCCGGACGAGAAGCAGGCGGACATCTACAAGGAAGTCGTTGAGCCCAACCTGAAGCCGGGCAACGTACTGGCATTTGCACATGGCTTCAATATCCACTTCAAGCAGATCGTTCCCCCGGCAGACGTTGACGTTATCATGATCGCGCCGAAGGGCCCGGGCCACACCGTTCGCTCCCAGTATGTTGCAGGCGCGGGCGTTCCGGATCTGGTTTGCGTGCATCAGGACGCTTCCGGCAAGGCAATGGACATCGCTCTGGCTTACGCTGCCGGCATCGGCGGCGGCCGTGCGGGTATTCTGGAGTCCACCTTCCGCACCGAGACCGAGACCGACCTGTTCGGTGAGCAGGCTGTCCTCTGCGGCGGCGTATGCGAGCTGATGAAGGCTGGCTTCGAGACGCTGGTTGAGGCAGGCTACGCACCGGAGAATGCATATTTCGAGTGCATCCACGAGATGAAGCTAATTGTTGACCTGATCAACGAGGGCGGCTTTGCCAAGATGCGTTACTCGATCTCCGATACCGCAGAGTACGGCGATTACCGCACCGGCAAGCGCATCATCACCGAGGAGACTCGCAAGGAGATGAAGAAGATCCTGCGCGAGATCCAGGACGGCACCTTTGCTTCTGAGTGGATTCAGGAGAACCGTGCGGGCGGCCGTGCGAAGTTCCTCGCAACCCGTCAGCTCGAGGCAGAAACCGAGCTTGAGGAGACCGGCAAGCGTTTGCGCGGCATGATGAGCTGGCTCAAGAAGTAAGGAAAAGCAATTCTCTTTACTCCAAGCTCTCAATAAAAAGGGGGAGTTACAATGTCCTGTGCAAACGTAAAAGAGTGTGCCTGCACGGTAGCGGGCTGCCCGCGTCACGGCAAGTGCTGCGAGTGCGTCGCGTTTCACCGCGACCATGAGGGCGGCGTACCCGGCTGCTTTTTCACCAAAGAGGGCGAAGCGCTGCATGACCGCAGCTTCGAGGCTCTGATGAAGGACCGCGGCGTTCAGGTATAAATATGGAAACTGGTGGGGGAGGGCGCAAGCGCCTTCCCCTGCTTTTTTCGGCGCATCGCGGCGCGGCGCGCCGAAAAAAGCAAGATTATTCGCTGAAATAGATTAAAACAGATAGAGGAGGACGAGAACAATGTCCAGAAGAAGCGACAACATCACAGCAGGTCCCGAGCGTATGCCCAATCGGTCGCTGCTACGTGCCTGCGGTATGACCGATGAGGAGATGAACCGCCCGATCATCGGCGTGGTTTCGGCATATTCCGAGATCATTCCGGGTCATATCAATCTGGATAAGATTGCGGACGCGGTCAAGGCAGGCGTGCGCATGGCAGGGGGTACCCCGGTGCTGGTTCCGGCAATCGGCGTATGCGACGGCATCGCCATGGGGCATATCGGCATGAAGTATTCCCTCGCATCCCGCGAGCTGATTGCGGACAGCGTGGAGACCTTGGCGCAGGCACATCAGCTCGACGCACTGGTACTCATTCCGAACTGCGATAAAATCGTGCCCGGCATGCTGATGGCAGCCGCGCGCCTCAATATCCCGTCCATTCTGGTTTCGGGCGGCCCAATGCTCGCCGGTCACTTTGGCGGTGAGGAGGTTTCGCTGTCCAAGACCTTTGAAGCAGTCGGCGCATATAAGGCGGGCATCATGGATGAAGCGACCTTCTACGAGGCGGAATGCAACTCCTGCCCGGGCTGCGGCTCGTGCGCGGGCATGTATACCGCGAACTCGATGAACTGCCTGTCCGAAGCCATCGGCATGGCGCTGCCCGGCAACGGCACGACCCCGGCGGTTTCTGCGGCGCGTATCCATCTGGCAAAGCATGCGGGCATGAAAATCATGGAGCTGCTTGAAAAGGACATCAAGCCGCGCGATATTTTAACTCCGGCAGCATTCCGCAACGCATTGTGCTGCGAAATGGCAATCGGCTGCTCGACTAACTCGGTGCTGCACCTGCTTGCGATTGCAAATGAAGCAGAAGTACCGCTGGAGCTCAGCATGCTCAACGAAATCTCTGCCAAGGTGCCGAATATCTGCCATCTGGCGCCCGCAGGTCCGCACCACATTGAGCAGCTTTATGCGGCGGGCGGCGTTCCGGCGATTATGAAGGAGCTGACAAAGCGCGATTTCCTCGACCTCAGCCTGATAACCTGCACAGGCAAGACGGTCGGCGAGAACCTCGAGGGCGTTGTCAACCGCAACCCTGAGGTTGTCCGTCCGCTCGAGCGGCCGTACTCCGAGACCGGCGGCATTGCGGTGCTGTGGGGCAATATTGCGAAGAACGGATGCGTGGTCAAGCGTTCTGCGGTTGCACCGGAGATGATGGTACACGAAGGTCCTGCGCGCGTCTTTGACTGTGAGGAGGACGCGATTGCGGCAATTTATGATGGAAAAATTGTACCCGGCGATGTCGTGATTATCCGCTATGAGGGACCGAAGGGCGGTCCGGGCATGCGCGAGATGCTCAACCCGACCTCAGCGCTTGCGGGCATGAAGCTCGACACCACGGTGGCGCTTATCACCGACGGTCGGTTCTCGGGCGCGTCCCGCGGTGCATCCATCGGGCATGTTTCGCCGGAGGCTGCCGCGGGCGGCGAGATTGGTCTGGTGCAGGAGGGCGATATCATTGCCATCGACATCCCGAACAGCAAGGTGGAGGCTAAAATCTCTGATGAGGAGATGGAGGCACGCCGCGCAGCGTATGTTCCGCGTGAGCCGAATGTCAAGTCTGGCTGGCTGTATCGGTACTCCCGTTTGGTCACCTCTGCCGATCAGGGCGCAGTGGTGCGATAACAGCACATGAACTGATCGAACAAAAGAGGGAAAAACAGTCCGGTGGACTGTTTTGCGGCGACCTTGCGAAGCATGTCGCCGGAAAGGTACGTACCCCAAGTAGGAGTGCATTTACTGCGGGCAGGTGCGTGTGAACAAAAGAGGGCAAGGGAACCCAGTTTCCCTTGCCCTCTTTTGAAATCTCCCCATCCCTCCTGTCCAGACCTACGCATTTTCACGGAAAATGCTACCCGGTCATGCGGCTCGTACGCAGATACGCGCAAATAGTTTTTCCGTTTTGGTTGAATGCCGCGCGCAGACGCGGACGCGAGCCGCTATTTTGAGAATGCGTGTCGCGTATGGGTGCAGGCTTATTTGTGTGTGCAGCTTTTTGCCGCTGGTCGCTGGAACGTGCTGTGGGTTGGCTTACACCAGCGACTAGCGGCACGAAGCTGCGCCAGTCCCGATACCGCCGGTACCTCGTTCCCCGAAGCATCATTCTTTTCATAGCGGCTCGCGCGGGCGTCTGTGTGGAATGTTTTCACAAAACAAAAAATCTATTTTCTCGTAAATCCGTGCCCTCTGGATGGCGGGGTAGCTTTTTTCGGAGAAAAAAGCGTGAGCCTATGCCGGAGGGATGAGGAGATTCAAAAAGAGGAGAAGGGACACTTCCCTTCTCCTCTTTTTACACCAGCCAGTGTACGTCATGCACCAGCCATTCCAGCCGCATCGTGTATACACGGCATATTACTTTTTCTTCTTTGGCTTTGCCCATCCCTTTTTCCGCTGCGGCGGACGGGAGGATGGTTTCGTACCGGATGCGGAACTGCGTCCTTTGCGCGGCATATCCTCGCGTTTTTGCTTTGCGGTCGGACGTTCCCCGCGATTCGGACGGATGAGGCATTCCCTGCCAAACCCAATCAAATCCTCACGTCCTGCCTTTTTGAGCGCTGCGAGGACAATTGGGCGTTTGTCCGGCCGCCGCCACTGTAAAAGCGCGCGCTGCATGGCTTTTTCTTCGGCAGTTTTGGCGACATAGACCGGCTTCATGGTACGGGGGTCGAGTTCGGTGTAGTACATCGCAGTCGAAAGCGTACCCGGGGTGGGATAAAAATCCTGCACCTGCTCGGGCATATACCCGACTTGGTTCAGATATTCTGCGAGCAAAATGGCGTCATCCAGTGTTGCGCCCGGATGCGAGGACATCAGATACGGCACCAGATACTGCTTTTTGCCGAGCTTTTCATTGATACGTGTATATCGTTCACGGAACTTTTCGTAAATCGAAAAGGATGGCTTGCCCATATAATAGAGTGCGTTGTCGCTCATATGCTCGGGCGCGACCTTGAGCTGTCCGGAAATATGGTATTTGACCAGCTCGAGAAAGAATTCGTCGTTGTCATCTGCCATCATATAGTCATAGCGCAGACCGGAGCGCACAAACACCTTTTTAACGCCCGGTACGGCGCGCAGTTTGCGCAGGAGGGACAGATAATCCCGGTGATCGGCTTCTAGATTTCCGCATGCCTGCGGGAACAGGCAGCGTTTCTCGCGGCACAGACCATGGGCATCCTGCTTTTTGCAGGCAGGGAAACGGAAATTGGCGGTAGGACCGCCGACATCGTGGATGTAACCCTTGAAATCGGGATGTTTTGCAATCTGTTCTGCCTCGTGTACAACCGATTCGTGGCTGCGGGACTGGATATAACGTCCCTGATGGAAGGCAAGTGCGCAGAAATTGCATGCGCCGAAACAGCCGCGGTTGTGAATAATGGAGAACTGCACCTCCTGAATCGCGGGAACGCCTCCCTGCGCTTCGTAAGATGGATGGTAGGTGCGCGCATAGGGTAAAGAGTAGACTTTGTCCATTTCGGCAGTGGAGAGCGGCAGCGCAGGCGGGTTCTGCACAAATACACGCTTGCCGTGCGGCTGGAGGATGGCGCGTCCGCGCACGTGGTCGGCTTCGTCATACTGAAGCTTGACCGAACGGGCATAGGCGGCTTTGTCTGCAAGGACCTCCTCGTAAGAGGGGCAGTCCACGTTGGGGAACGGAATCTCGTCGCCCGGATGGGCAAAATACCCCATGCCGCGAATGCTGCGCCACAAATCGTTTCCTTTTTTGCCGGATTTGAAATTTTTCGCCAGCTCGATCACGGTGCGCTCACTCATACCATACATCAGCGCATCCGCACCCGAGGAGGACAGCACGCTCGGCATGACCTGATCGGACCAGTAATCGTAGTGCGCAAAGCGGCGCAGGCTTGCTTCAATGCCGCCGATGATGACCGGCGTATCCGGAAATGCGCGGCGTGCAAGCATGGAATATACGGTGACCGCGCGGTCGGGACGCTTGCCGCCCACACCGCCGGGGGTATAGGCATCATCATGGCGGCGCTTTTTGGCAGCCGTATAGTGGGCAACCATAGAGTCGATGTTGCCCGCATTGATGAGGACTGCATAGCGCGGTCGCCCCATGGCGAGAAAATCGGCTTCGCTTGTGAAATCGGGCTGGCTCAGGATGGCGACGCGAAAGCCTGCGTCCTCCAGTACGCGTGAAATAATGGCGGTGCCGAACGAGGGGTGATCGATATAGGCGTCGCCGGTGACGAGCAGGAAGTCGCAGTAGTACCATCCTCTGGCTTCCATATCGTCTTTGGAAATGGGGAGAAAATCAGACATTCGTCAGACCTCGTTTCTGATAAATTAAAGCAGTCTGCACGTAAAAACTGCCGCGCAGACGGGGATACGTACCTTGCCGGGAAACGTAAAGATTACAACACCAGATTATATCATGTTCCAGAACAGGGGGCAAGCTGCGGAAAGGGAAAGAGACATTTCAAATACAACAAATCCGGTATGGATTCCTTGTGCGGGTTTGCACGCATTGACCGTTGCATCGCGCGCGGCGAAATGATAAAATAGGAAAGTATGATGTGATACAATGCCATAATTATCAGTAGAAATGAGGACTTTGCTCCATGTGGATTGCGAATAACTGGTCAGATTATGCCGTATTGGATTGCGGCGGCGGGGAAAAGGTCGAGAGATGGGGCAAGCAGATCCTTGTGCGTCCCGACCCGCAGGCAATTTGGCCGAAAATTGAAACTGAAAGTGCGTGGAAGCGTGCAAACGCGGTCTATCACCGCTCCAAATCGGGCGGCGGACAGTGGGAAATCCGCAAGCTGCCCGCGCAGTGGACAATCTCGTATCAGGAATTGACGTTTAATCTCAAACCGATGTCGTTTAAGCACACCGGTCTGTTCCCCGAGCAGGCGGCAAATTGGGATTTTATCATGGAAAAGGTACGCGGTGCGGGACGTCCGGTCAGCGTGCTCAACCTGTTCGCCTACACGGGCGGTGCGACGCTTGCGGCAGCAGCAGCGGGCGCGAATGTCTGCCATGTGGACGCTTCCAAGGGCATGACCCAGTGGGCGCGGGAAAATGCGGCGTCCTCCGGGCTTGCGGACAAGCCGATTCGATGGATTGTAGACGACTGCAAGAAGTTTGTGCAGCGGGAAATTCGCCGCGGGCACAAATATGACGCTATTATTATGGACCCGCCCTCCTATGGCAGAGGTCCGTCCGGGGAAACTTGGAAAATTGAAGAGGATGTGGCGGATTTTGTGAAGCTCACCATGGAACTTTTGAGCGACCAGCCGCTTTTTGTGCTGATTTCCAGCTATTCGACCGGTCTTGCGCCGTCTGTGATGGCGTATCTGCTCGGGATCACCGTGCAGGCACAGCATGACGGATATATTGAAGCGCAGGAGCTGGGACTGCCCGTGCAGTCTACCGGACTGGTGCTGCCCTGCGGCTCAAGCGCACGATTCATTGCGAGGTAAAGCAATGGGCAATTTTTTATCGCAGAATGGATGGAACATCGCGGTCACGTTGCTCAATACGATTTTAGCGGCGGTGTGTTTGGCGCTTTTGCTGCGATTCCTTTTGAAAAAATGAGGGAAAAGGTATGTCTGAAATCATCAAAACAGAAAATCTGACGTATGCCTACCATGATGAGGGCGGAAACGCCAAATTTGCGCTGAACGGCGTCGATTTGACCATTGGGCGCGGCGAATTTGTCGCGGTTTTGGGGCATAATGGTTCGGGAAAGTCTACCCTTGCAGGGCATTTCAACGCCATTCGCCTGCCGTCCGGCGGCAAGGTGTTCGTGGACATGATGGATACGCAGGATGCATCCAAAGTTTATGAGATTCGAAAAACCTGCGCCATGGTATTTCAAAATCCGGACAACCAGATTGTCGCTTCGGTTGTCGAAGAAGATGTGGCGTTTGCACTTGAAAATATGGGATTGCCTCCCGAAGAAATCCGCCGCCGCGTGGACGATGCGCTGAAAGCGGTCGGCATGTATGAGTTCCGCAGACATGCGCCGCATAAGCTGTCGGGCGGACAGAAGCAGCGCGTTGCGATTGCCGGCGTCATTGCCATGATGCCGCGCTGCGTGGTCTTTGACGAGCCGACTGCGATGCTGGACCCGGCGGGGCGTAAGGAAGTAATGCATGTGATTCGCACACTGAACGCCCGGTTCGGGATTACGGTCATTTTGATTACCCACCATATGGATGAAGCAGTGCAGGCGGGGCGCGTGGTAGTCATGCATCAGGGAAGAATTCTCATGGACGGCGTTCCGCGTGAAATTTTCACGCAGGTGGACGCGCTGCGCAGCGCTTCGCTTTCCGTGCCGCAGACCATTGAGGTGCTGTATGACCTGAACCGCGAAACTGGTGCAGACCTTCCGATTGATGCGATGAGCGTCGGGGAATGCGCGGATACGCTCGAAAAATATCTGGCATAACGCCGGAATCACGGCAGTGATGAAACTCTGACACAGGAGGAAAAACCGTGTCTTACATTTTAGAAACGCGGGGCTTGACCCATATTTACGGGGCAGGCACCCCTTTTGAGCGCACGGCGCTCGAACAGATCGACCTTCAGGTGGAGAAAGGCGAGATTCTGGGAATCATCGGGCACACAGGCTCGGGAAAATCCACCCTGATTCAGCATTTTAACGGACTGCTGAAGCCGACTGCGGGCGAAATCCTGCTCGGCGGACAGTCCATTTGGAATGAAAAAGGCAAGTGCGACCGAAGCACGCGCTTTCGCGTTGGATTGGTGTTCCAGTATCCCGAGTATCAGCTTTTTGAAGAAACCATTGCAAAAGATATCGCGTTTGGTCCGACCAACATGGGTTTGAGCGTGGATGAAATTGCAGAACGGGTGAAAGAAGCCATGGCGTTTGTAGGGCTTGCACCCGAACTCGCAGACCAGTCCCCGTTTGCATTGTCAGGCGGTCAAAAGCGCCGGGTTGCGATTGCCGGTGTGATTGCCATGCGTCCCGAGGTGCTCATTCTCGACGAACCGACTGCGGGACTGGACCCGGCAGGACGCGATGAGATTTTTGCCGAAATTAAGCAGTATCATGACCAGACCGGCGCGACAATTTTGTTTGTCACGCATTCCATGGAGGATGCGGCGCGGATGTCCGACCGTATGCTGGTGATGAACCATGCCAAAATTATGCTGCTCGGCACACCGCGCGAGGTCTTTTCGCATGCGGAAGAAATTGTGGCAGCGGGACTGGACATTCCGGAGATCACCAAGGTGGTGCTCGAGCTGAACCGCCGCGGCATTCCGCTTGACCCATCGATTTTTACGGTGGAGGAAGCGGTCAGGGCGATTCGTGCATATAAGGAGGGAAAACCATGCTGAAAGATATCACAATCGGACAGTTTTTCCCCGGAAACAGCGCGGTACACCGGACGGACCCCCGCGTCAAGATTGTACTCGTCATTGCGATGATTGTCAGCCTGTTCCTCGCGGGCGGACCGGTTTCCTATGCGCTCATCGCAGGATATCTTGGGATGATCATTTACATTTCCAAGGTGCATCTGAAAATGGTATTGCGCGGACTCAAACCGATTTTATTTATTGTGGTGTTTACGGCGGTACTCAATCTGTTCTATACACCCGGTGAGGTGTTGTGGCAGTGGGGATTTCTCCATATCACAAAAGAGGGCATTTTTGTCGCGATTGAAATGGTCATCCGCATTATGCTGCTGATTATTGGTACATCGATGCTGACCTATACGACCTCACCGATTGATCTGACCGATGGGCTTGAACGCCTGATGGGACCGCTTAAAAAAATTCATGTGCCAGTGCACGAACTGGCGATGATGATGTCGATTGCGCTTCGGTTTATCCCGACACTGATCGAGGAAACCGAGAAAATTATTTCGGCGCAGAAGGCGCGCGGTGCGGATTTTGAATCCGGCAATCTCATACAGCGTGCCCGCGCCATGGTACCGATTTTGGTGCCGCTGTTCATCTCGGCGTTCCGCCGTGCGGAAGAGCTTGCGACCGCAATGGAGTGCAGGCTGTATCGCGGTGACGAGGGACGCACACGCCTTAAGCAGCTGCATATCGGCAAAGTGGATTATGCGGCGCTGACGGTTTCGGTAATCGTATTCGGCGCAGTGATCGTGCTCGGAAGAAACGGAATTTAAAGGAAGAGTGGAGATTGGAAAGTGAAGAGTAAAGAGTGAAGAGCGGAACACGCAGCTTGAGCTGCACATATCTCCACTCTCCACTTTCAACCCTTCACTCTAATATAGAAAGAATTATGAACATTGCACTGATTTTATCTTATGACGGCACAGCCTATCACGGATGGCAGGTGCAGAAAAACGGCTCATCGATTCAGCAAACGCTGACCGAAGCCGTCAACAAGCTGCTCGGCTGCGATACTTACGTTTCCGGCGTAGGGCGTACCGATGCAGGCGTGCATGCCCGCCGCTATGTGGCGAATTTTAAAGCGCGCTGCACGATTCCGTTGGACCGGCTTCCGCTCGCGCTCAATGCACAGCTGCCCGACGATATTGCGGTTTCTGCGGCAGTCGAGGTGCCGGAGGACTTTGACGCGCGCTTTTGCTGCACCAAAAAGGAATATGCCTATTATGTGTATCCGTCCAAAATGCCTGACCCGTTTCTGGCGGGGCGGGCATACCGGTACAGCTATGCGCTCGATGTGGCGAAAATGCAGGAGGGCGCACAGCGCTTTGTCGGGAAACAGGATTTTGCCGCCGTGCGTTCGGTCGGCACGCCGGTCAAGTCAACCGTGCGGACGATTTTCCACTGCGAGGTTGAAACCTGCGATGCGCCGACCTTTACCGCGCAGCGCGACCCCATGCGTGAGCCGCTGATTCGTATTCGCGTCTGCGGGGATGGTTTTTTGTATAACATGGTGCGTGCAATTTCAGGTACGCTCCTCTATGTTGGAAGCGGCAAGCTGACACCGGACGATGTAACTGCTGCGCTGCGTTCGTGTGAGCGGGCGGAGGCAGGACCGACGCTGCCCGCGCATGGTTTGTACATGAACCGGCTGTGGTACAATGACACGCCGGAACTTGCGCCGTACCGTTTGGACGTGTGAGCCGCCGTGCGCTCCTGGCCGTGCGCTCCTGTAAGTATGTGCCTGCCCGCGGAAAATATATGCCCGAATGTAGCACGTACTTTTCCGGCGGTGTGCCGCTAGACGGCAAGACCGCCGCAAAACAGTCCACCGGACTGTTTTGCCCGCGCACGGCTTGTATATGAACCGTTTGTGGTACAACGACACGCCGGAGCTTGCGCCGTATCGTTTGGACGTGTAAATTTGATAAGATTCAAACTATGTTCACATTTTCGCCGCGATGATGCGATATCATAAAAAGGAGGTCGGAAAATGGCTCAAAAACCGAAAATTGTTTCGTTCTCATCCGACCGGCGCGCACGCCGCCGCGCCGCGCTGCGTGCGGCAGACCGCAGGCTGCGAGTGGTGGCAAGGCTACGGCGCATTTTTGGATGGCTGACCGCGGTTGCGGTTGTCCTGTTTTGTGCCGCCAATTTTTCTGCATTTTCGCCGGATTCCCTGAAACAATTCGGCGCCTATCTTGCCGCAGGGCTGTCAAATGCTGATGCGGGAAATATCGTGGAATATGCTACGGAGAATACACCGGTCGTTGCGGCGTTTGAGGATGGTGTCGCGGTTGCGGACAGTGATACGCTCAGTCTGCAAAAACCCGGCACGGTACAGTTTACCGAACTGCTTGGATACTCAGCGCCGGTATTGGAAACAACCGAACGCTATGTGCTTGTTTATGACCGCGGCGGATACGGTGCAACACTGACGTCAGCCATTTCGGTTGCAAGCAAGCAGGAGCTGACAGACCCGATTTTGTTCGGCTGTGTCGGAGAAACCGGGGATTATGCGCTGATTACAAGCGAAGCGGGATATAAATCGGTCATTACGGTGTATTCGAGCGGCGGAAAGCAGCGTTTCCGCTGGGCAACGCCGGATTACTATTTTCAGTCGGCTGCGCTGTCTGAGGATGGAAAACGCCTTGTTGTTGCAGGCTTCCATCAGGAGAGCACAGAACTGGAAAGCATCCTGTTTTTCCGCGACCTTGATGCAGAGAAAATTACCAGCCAGACTTCGATCGGGTCTGTTGTGCCGTTTGCAGTCGGCTTTCTCGATGCAAATACCGCAGCGGTGGTTGGAGATTACACAACATCTGTGATTTCCCGAAAGGGGGAAACCCTGCATACCGTATCCTATTCAAGCGGGGATTTGAATGCATATTGTTTCGGCAGCGGCGGTTTGATGCTCGGCGTGCGTTCGTATTCGGGCAATGCCCGGATTGCACTGACCCGCTTGGATGCCGATGGACGGGAATCCGACCCGCTGCTCATTACAGAGGAACTGCAAGCCATTAATTATGACGGAGCGCGGCTTGCGCTTCTGACCTCTGGTGGGTTGTCGGTGTACGACCGTGCGCTGCGCCCGCTTTGGGAAAATACGAGCGTTGCCGGGGCGCGGTCGGTCTGTCTCACGGCAGACGGCGCGGTGTGGGCGACCTACTCCAAGCATGCCGAGCGGGTTTCGTCCTCGTCAGATACTTCGGAAGGAGTCAAATAAGCAATGGAACCCAAAACCTTGATTCCGATTTTGCAGGGAATCCTGAACCTGCCTGATTTGATTTTGCTCGCCATCATTTTGGTGAGTGCGATATTGGGCGCGTCGCGCGGTCTGGTACGCACTGTATGCAATGCACTCGGCCGACTGCTTGCCTTTGTCGGAGCAACCACGGCGGCAAAAATGCTTGCGCCGGTGCTGGCGCGCTTTCTTGTGACACCGATTGTGGGGCAGGTGTTTGAGGTGCGCGCCGCAGACCTGCTCTCCCGGATTCCGGAGAGCGTAACCGATAACTTACAGATGCAGGCAACCGAAATGGCGGCAGAAATGGCAGAGAGTTTGGCGTTTTTCCTGCTGTTCTTCATTTTTATGATTGCCATGAATATACTGATGCACATGGTGAGCACTGCGCTGCGCCTTGTCACCCGTATCGGACCGATTGGATTTCTGGATGGTCTGGCAGGATTGGCGCTCGGCGCAGTCTTTGGAGCTGTGCTGTGTTTCCTTGGCTTGTGGGCGCTGACCGTGTTCGCACCCAGTACATTCGGAGAGCTTGGTGCGCTTGCGCCCGATGTGGTGGAGGGGACGACTTTGACCGCATTTGTGCTCGGTTTGATTCCAAGCCTGTAATCCCTTTTGAAATTAGGAGAAAACTATGAATATGCCAATGTGTTCCCGCTGCGGCAAAAATGTCGCAGTGGTGTTTATTACAAAGATAGACCAAAACAACAATTCCACGCAGGAGGGGCTTTGCCTCAAATGCGCCAAAGAGATGGGGCTTAAGCCGATTGACAACCTGATGGAGCAGATGGGGATCACCGACGCGGATTTGGAAGCGCTTTCGAGTGAAATCAGCGCGTTTGGAGATCTGTCCGGATTGGTGCCCGCCGGCAATGACGGCGAAGACCTGGATGCGCCGCATAACCAGGATGAGGAACCGGAAGAGGACGAGGGGAACGATGACAGCGCAATGCCGCTCCCGTTCCAGATTTTCCGGCAGGAACGTCCCAAAAAGGAAGAGCAGAAGAATGAAAAGAAAGCGGGACGCCGTGACAAAAAGCGCAAGTTCCTCACATCCTATTGTGAGGATTTGACCGGAAAGGCGCGGTCAGGCCGCATTGACCGGATCGTTGGGCGGGAGCGTGAAACCGAGCGTGTGATTCAGATTTTGAATCGCCGCCAGAAGAACAATCCCTGTCTGATCGGTGAGCCAGGCGTGGGCAAAACAGCGGTTGCAGAGGGTCTGGCGCTGCGTATCGCAGAGGGCAAGGTGCCCTATAAACTGCGCGATAAAGAAATCCATCTGCTCGATTTGACTGCGCTTGTGGCAGGCACCCAGTTCCGCGGTCAGTTTGAGAGCCGCATGAAGGGACTGATCGACGAAGTCAAAAAGCTCGGCAATATCATTCTCGTCATCGACGAGGTGCATAACATCGTCGGTGCAGGCGATTCCGAAGGCTCGATGAACGCCGCAAATATTCTGAAACCGGCGCTCAGCCGCGGCGAGATTCAGGTCATCGGCGCGACCACCTTCAACGAGTACCGCAAGTACATCGAAAAGGATTCGGCGCTTGAGCGCCGCTTCCAGCCGGTTTCGGTCGAAGAACCGTCGCTTGAGGATGCTGCCGAAATCCTGATGGGCGTCAAGAATTACTATGAGGATTTCCATTTTGTCACGATTCCGGACGCGATGTGCCGGCAGGCGGTGCAGCTTGCCGAGCGCTATATCACCGATCGTTTCCTGCCCGATAAGGCAATCGACCTGATTGACGAAGCCTGCTCGGATTTGAACCTCAAAAACGAGATGCTTTCGATTGCAGCCGACTGCAAGCAGGAGCTGAAACTGGTGACGGGCGAACGGGAGGAACTGATGAGCGCCGATGCGCCCGAAAGCGAGCCGCTGACCAGCGAGCAGCTCGACGAGCGCTATGCGCGGATTGCCGAACTGCGCAGCCGGGAATTGCAGCTTGAAAACCGTCTGCACGAAGCGGAGAGTGCGCCGCGCCCGGTGCTGACGCTCGATAATCTTGCGTCGGTGATTGAACTGTGGACGAATATTCCGGCAAGCAAGGTGCAGGCGCAGGAGATGCAGCGTTTGACCGGAATGGAAGAACGGCTTCAGAAGCGTGTGGTCGGGCAGGATGAGGCAATTCATGCGATTGCGGACGCGATTCGCCGCAGCCGCGCAGGCATCAGCCCCAAGAAAAAGCCGGTTTCTTTCCTATTTGTCGGACCGACCGGCGTGGGCAAGACCGAACTGGTTAAGACCCTTGCGGAAGATCTGTTTGATACCCCCGAGGCACTGATCCGTCTGGATATGTCGGAATATATGGAAAAGCATACGGTTGCCCGCCTGATCGGTTCCCCTCCGGGTTATGTCGGCTATGATGAGGCAGGACAGCTGACCGAGAAAATCCGTCGCCGCCCGTATTCGGTCATCCTCATGGACGAGATTGAAAAGGCGCATCCGGATGTGCTCAATATCCTGCTGCAAATTCTGGATGACGGCAGACTGACCGATGCGCACGGCCGTGTTGTGAATTTTGAAAATACGGTCATTATTATGACCTCGAATGCAGGCAGCGGCAGCAAAACAACCTCGCTTGGATTCGGTAAGACGGCAAGCGAACAGGGCAGGGAGAAGGCAATGAAGGCGCTCGAAGAATTGATGCGTCCGGAATTCCTCAACCGCATCGACGAGATTGTGGCGTTCAATCAGCTTACCGAAGCGGACTTCAGCCGCATTGCGGGCATTCTGCTGGGCGATCTGGCAAAGAATCTCGCCGAGCGTGATATCCGCCTGACTTGGGATGACAGCCTGACGAAATATCTCGTCGAAAAATCGTATTCGCTCAAGTTCGGTGCGCGCAACCTGCGCCGCCTGATCGAAAAGGAAGTCGAAAATGCACTTGCAGCGCGTATGATTGCATCCTATGAGCAGCCGATTGTCGGCGCGCATGTAACCGCAGAAAACGGTGCGCTCAAGGTGGAGACAATCTAAAGACAAATTAGATTCGATTACTAAAAAAGGAAGGCGGAAGCCTTCCTTTTTTAGTCTGGTGACATGCTGGGATAAAATTGTGTTTTCTTGTGATTTTGAGTAGATGCTGATGCGTCTCATGCATTATGTATAGAAAACTTAACAGAAGTTTGTTTATATTTCTTAACGGGAGAGACTTATTTTTTCTGTCAGAAAGCGGTATAATAAAAGCAGATAAAAATTTGACTGGAAAGGTGAGTTTGATGAAAGAGTGGTCGAAATATCAGACTTTTGGAATGGTTGCCGCAGCGATTGCCCTGTGCATTTTGATGCTTCAGGTGGGCGCACCGATTTGATTTTCGCCAGAGATCACGGACGGTTTCATGACGTTTTTTCATAAAGGTTTCCTGTTCCGGTAAAACGGCGCACCTATTGGTGCGCCGTTTTGCTTTCTTGCGGTGGGCATAGCCTGCCAAGCAGCGGCTCAAACTGCACGCCATGCATGGGGTCTGTGTGTTGTGCGGCAGTATAGCCGATGCAGGCGCAGACGAATGCCCCGGCTTTGGCTGCGCTGTCTGTCAGGCTGCTGCCCCCAAGCAGGGAGCCGAGCAGCACGGAGGCGAAAATATCGCCTGTACCGGGATAAAATCCCCCCAGACGCGCATGGCGGATATAAGCGGTATTCCCACCGGCGCAGCAGGCAACGGTGATCTCTTCGGGGCTGAGCTCCAGACCGGTCAGCACAATCTGCGCATGATAGCGTTCATGCAGCGCCGCGCACCAGTCGGCAGCTTCTTCGGCGTCGCGTACAGCAGCATCCGGACGTTTCCCGAGCAGGATGGCGGCTTCGGTGACATTGGGCGTAATCAGATCGGCACGTGCGCACAGTTCGCCCATACGCGCGGTCATTTCCGGCGTGTAGGTGGCATAGACTTCTCCATTATCACCCATGACCGGATCGACAAGGAACAGACCGCCTGCCGCCTTGCACTGGGCGGCTTCGGCAACGCAGTCGATTTGCAGCGCAGAGCCGAGAAAGCCGGAATATACGGCTTCAAAGGTCAGTCCAAGCTCCTTAAAATGTACCAGCATGGGATGAAGCGAACGGGTCAGATCGGCACAAATCCAACCGTCAATGGCGGTATGCGTGGAGAACACGGCAGTTGGCAGCGGCACGCACTGATGCCCCATGGCGCTGAGCACAGCAGTGATCGGCACAAGAGAGGAGCGCCCGAAGCAGGAAAGGTCATGCAGCGCTAAAATTTTCTTTTGTAGGGGTGAAATTGTATAAGAATCAGTCATAAGGATGTAAAACCTCCGAATATGTCCATGATACCTTCTTTCACGGCATGCGTCAATACCTCTTGCCAAGGTGCGTCTCAAATGGTACGATAATACTATCCGGCAGGATGGCATGCCGGCAGACAACATGAAACCCCGAGAGAAAGGAAACTGAATGAAACTGATGCGACGTATCTTGGCGGCAGGGCTTTCGCTTGCTCTGCTGGCTCCCGCAGGTGCACAGGCGGCAAACTCTGAAGAAGAGATGCGCGGCGTGTGGGTATCTTCGGTGTATAACCTCGACTATCCGACGAAAAAAACGGTTTCGGCGGACGAACTGAAACAACAGGCAAATCAGATTCTGGATGACTGTGAGCAGGCAGGGCTGAACACCGTGTTTTTGCAGGTGCGCCCAACTTCGGACGCGCTGTATGATTCCGACATTTTTCCGTGGAGCCACTGGCTGACCGGCACGCAGGGAACCGCACCGGAGGATGGCTTCGATCCGCTGGAATACTGGGTGGACGAAGCGCATAGCCGCGGTCTGGAACTGCACGCATGGATCAACCCTTACCGTGTGACCCGCGACCAGAACTGGGAACGTCTGGACCCCTCGAACCCCGCCAAGACCCACAGCAGTTGGGCGGTGCCGTACAAGGACGGCAATTATTATTACGACCCCGGGCTGCCCGAGGTGCGTGAACTGGTCGTAGACGGCGCAGCGGAGATTGCAGAAAACTATGAGGTGGACGGCATCCATCTGGATGATTATTTTTATCCGGGCGCCGATTTCAACGATGCGGCAACCTATCAGAAGTACGGAAAAGGGTTTGACAACCTCGCTGACTGGCGGCGCGACAATGTCAACCAGCTGATTGCCGCGCTCGACGAGGAGCTGCATGAAATTGATCCGGAAATTCAGTTTGGTGTCAGTCCGTCCGGCATTTGGGCGAACAAGACGACCGACCCGCGCGGCTCGGATACGCGCGGATATGAAAGCTATACCAGTGCATACGCAGACAGTCTCGCGTGGATGGAAGCGGGAACGGTGGACTATATTATCCCGCAGATTTACTGGGAGATTGGTCACAGCGCCGCAGATTTCGCCACCCTGACCGATTGGTGGACCAGTAAGACCAACGGTACCGATGTCAAGCTGTACATTGGGCTTGCGGCGTACAAGTGCCACGACAGCAGCACGCCGACGTGGACAACAACAAAACCGATTTTTGATTCTTTGGAATACCTTGCGGCGCGTCCGGCAGTGGATGGCGCGGTATTCTTCCGCTACGGTTCCCTGAATGCGGTACCCGGTCTGCGGGAGGAAATTGCGGCGTGGTACCGCACAGACCACGCGCCGGAGAATGCGTTCACAAAGCCGGAACAAGCGGTCACCTTTGCGGGGATGTTTTCCATGTTCCTCACCGCGCTGCTTCGATAAGGAGGACATCATGCAGGAAGATTTGATGTATTTTGAAAAAGATTATCGGGTGACATTTGCGCAGATTGATAACCGCGGGATCGCACGTCCCTCTGCGCTGTTTGAGATCATGCAGGACAGCGCGACCGAGCATGCCGATGCGCTGCATCTGACCGAAAATGAGGGCGTACTGTGGGTGCTCAGCCGGCTGCACTGCATCCTGACCCGCCCGGTACACGTGCATGAGGTCATTCATGTGCGAACCTGGTGCGCAGGTATCAAGGGTGCGACGTGGCTGCGCGCATTTGAACTGAAAATCGGGGAAGAAGAGATTGGGCAGGCGCTCAGCGCGTGGGTGATTCTTGACCGTGAAACCCGAAGGATTGTGCGTCCCACGCAGATGCCGGCGGCACGTTCGTATCTGGAACTCGCGCCGGGCAACTGCCCTGCGGTACCGGGCAAGCTGCTGTGCACGGCGCTCGCGCCGCATCATGTGCATACGGTGCGGTATTCCGACCTCGATATCAATGGTCATATGAACAACGTCAAGATTGTGGATGTGGTTTGCGATGGATTGGAACTGGACCGGCAGGATGGGTTGTTTGTTTCGGAAATTCAGGTCAATTATACTTCCGAGTGCATGCCGGGGGAGCAGATTGCGCTTTCATCCGGCATGGACGCGGACGGCTTGACCTATGTATTCGGCACTGTGGACGGAAAAGCAAAATTCGAAGCCGCTGCCAGATTTTCTTCATACTAAAAGGAGGGCACGACAGATGGAACAAACGGAAAAGGATATGCTGCTTGGCGGGCTGCTTGCACTTTGTAGTCCGGAGAAGGTCATTTTACATGGTGCAAAGCGCGGCATCACCAGCGGGCGGCTGAAAACCGCCAGCCTGTGCATCGTCGTGCCGGACTGTGACAAAAAAGAGCTGCTCCGTCGGCTGTATCTGGAATTGCCGCTTGATTTTCAGGTGAATATCAATCTGTATACCCACGATGAGTGGGAAGAACTGGTTGACGATCCGGACAGTTATGCGGCGTGGATTGCGGAGAAAGGAACAGTGCTGTATGGCGCGTAGCCGAAAAGGTGCGCGCGACAGTATGTATTATTACAAATGGCTGGACAAAGCGCTGTGCGATTTGCAGGCGGCGCGCATTCTGCTGACTTGGGGCGGAGATCCGTCCAATATCGCATTTCATTGCCAGCAGTCCATTGAAAAGGCGCTCAAAGGATATCTGCTTTTTCGTACCGGACGGCATTATGATGGGCACAACCTGACCTATCTATGCAGGCAGGCGGTACTGACCGATGAGCAGTTTACCGAATGGCTGGACGAAAGTGCAGCGCTCAACAACCTCTATATTGAGACGCGCTATCCGACCGACTTGCCGCTGGAACTGGACAGTACGGCGGTGCGCAGCTATCTGCGCATGGCAGAGGACATGTTTGCAGCCATTCGGAAGGAACTATATGAGGGCGGACGCCCGCACCGGATTAAAAAATGAAGAAAGCCTTCTCCAAGGAGAAGGCTTTTTTGTGCGGAATACAGTTTATTCCTGTGCGTTCAGCGCAGCCTGATAGAGGGCGTTCTTTTTGACCCCAATTTCAGCAGATACGGTTTTTACGGCATCCTTGAGGGTTTCGCCCGCGTCGATGCGCTGCTGCACGGCGGCAAGTGCGCGTGTCATGCGCTCGTCTTCGGTTTCGGATTCGATTTCCGCTGCGGCGCCCTCGAGAATGAGTACAAATTCCCCGCGCGGCGCGGTTTCGGCAAAGTATGCCTCGGCTTCCTCTAGGGTAAAGCGCAGCGTTTCTTCGTGGAGTTTGGTGATTTCGCGGGAGAGCGAAATCCGGCGGTCGCCGCCGAATGCGGCACGCAGGTCGGAAAGCGTCTGGCGCAGCTTGTGCGGCGCTTCATAGAAAATCATGGTGCGCGTTTCCCCGCGCAGAGCGTCCAGATGTTCGCGGCGCGCTTTTTTATTGACTGACAGGAAACCCTCAAAGCACCATCGACCGGTCGGCAGACCGGATGCGGCAAGCGCGCAGACGGCGGCACAGCAGCCAGGAACGGGAATCACCGGCACACCATGCTCTGCACACAGCGCAACCAGATCTTCACCGGGGTCGGAAACCGCCGGGGTACCCGCGTCTGTCACGAGTGCGCAGCTTTCTCCGGCGAGCAGACGCGCGAGGATTTCTTCGCCGCGCTGCCGGCGGTTGTGCTCATAGTAACTGATGAGCGGCTTCATGGGCAGGTCTAGCGCGGTCAGCAGCTTTTTGGTGACGCGCGTATCTTCGGCGGCAATAAAATCGACCGATGCCATGGTTTCGCGTGCGCGGGGAGAGAAGTCCCCTAAATTGCCGATGGGGGTTGCAACCAGATAAAGTGTACTCATAGTAATATCTCCTGAATTTATTACAAAAGAGGGATGCATCACAAAAAAATAACCGCTCAGTGCGCGGTTATTTGAAAATTCTGCTTGGAATCGGCAGAAAACTATTTTCATTATATTGATTTTTGCGGATTTGTCAAGGCAGTCAGTCTTGAGCCTGACCGATCAGATTGATTTTTGCCCTTCTGTTTGCGGCAATAGACATTCATGCAAGCCTATTTTAGGGCTGCTCTTTCACAATTATTCATGAGACGGTTCGTCGGAGGATACCTTTTTACCATGCCGTGACAGACGGCGCAGACGCTGCGCCAATGCAAAGCGGCGGTCGAGCGGTTTCCAGAACAGCAGAACCAGTCCGATGAACAGCAGCACCCAACAGGAGATGGTCAGGGGGGACAGGTCGTGCAGACGGACAAATCCCGCATAACCTGTCCAGACTTGGGTATAGTTCTGCATCGGATCTTGAACGATATAGGTCGCGGGATACACACGCGAGAGCACCCAAACCACAAAGAGGGCAAGGGATGAAGCACCGGTCAGGATAGCGCCGACCAGCAGTTTCACGTTCAATCTGCGGCGCGGGGGCGGAACGAATTCCTGCGCGGGCGCCGGGGGTGTGACCATGCTTTCTTTGAGCAGGTAGTCGGTGGAGACTTGGAAAAAGTCGCTGAGCACGAGCAGCTTTTCCACGTCAGGCAGGGATGCGTTCAGTTCCCACTTGCTGACCGCCTGACGGGTGACGCCGAGCGCTTCTGCGAGCTGCTCCTGCGACAGTCCTTTCGCGCGGCGGAGTGTTTGCAGTTTTTCACCGAATTTCATAGAGAATCACCTCCGTTTGATGGTGAGAACAGTATCTCATTTTTTGCAGTTGCATGCCAGCGATTCACGCAGACATTTGCGCAACTGGCAGTTGCGGCTGAAATTTTCGTATTTTCAGCAAAGAAAAAAGAAAAATTTCAAAACATCTTGACATTACAGCTACTTGATCCCTTATAGTAGAAACAGAAAGGAGCGAATCACATGACGATCCGTGAGGTGGAACAATGTACGGGGCTGCCCAAGCAGACCATCCGATACTATGAAAAAGAGGGGCTGCTGCATCCGACACGGCAAGAAGGGAATGCTTACCGGAACTTCTCCGAAGAGGATGTCCGAACCCTCAAACTGATTAAGGTATTCCGTAAGCTGGATTTCCCGCTTGCGACTGTGAAGCAGATGCTGCAAGGAGAAACCGATTTGCAGCTTGCACTCGAAGAACAGATCAAGGCATTGCAGCAGACCGCAGAACAACTGGAGAGCTGTATTGAATTTTGCCAGAAGCTGCGAGGGGAGCAGAGGATTGAAACGATTGATCCGGACCGCTGCCTTGCAGAAATGGAACGTCAGGAAAAGGAGGGGCATATGTTTTACAATTTTCTATCGGATACCCGAAAAATGTACAAAGCCGAGCGCGCCAAGTCGTTTTCGTTTGAGCCGGACACCATGATCGGGAATAAGCGGGAGTTTACCGACGCTTTGCTGCAATATGCCGCAGAGAATCAGAAAGAGATTACCATTTTGAAAGAGAGCATGTATCCGGAGTTTGAGATGGAGGGGCAGGTTTATACAGCGGAGCGGTATTTCAGCCGCTTTGGAGCAGTCGTGACCTGTACGCTCAAAGACCCTGAATCGGTAGAACCCGCTGAAATTCCGAAAAAAACACGCAAAAAATATCGTCTGGCGTTCAAGGTTCTGCCGATTGTGGTGATTTTCGTGGTTTTGTGGGCAGTAGAGGCACAGCAGATGAGCATAGGGGAAGCGCTCGGTGTTGCACTGACGCTCACCGTGGTATACTATACAATGTGGAGATTCACCTATCGCCGCTGAGTTCAGTCTGAGACAAGCCCAAAGTGGACGAGGGCATTCCAGATGCCGTCGTGATCGACGTCGGTGGTGACATAGTCGGCGGCTGCCTTGACCGCATCGACCGCGTTGCCCATCGCCACGCCGATTTTGGCATGCATAAGCATGTCAAGGTCATTGCCGCCGTCGCCGAACGCCATGACTTCCTCGGGCGCAATGCCGAAATGCCGGATCATATGATCCATACCGACCGGCTTGCCACCGTCTGCCGGGATGACGTCGGTGAACAGCGGCATCCAGCGTGCCGCTTTGCAGCCGGGGAGGTGGCGGAAAAATTCAGGTTCTTCGGCTTCGGAGATAAACGGGCTGAGCTGATATACCTTGTTCTTCAGTGCGCATCGCACATCGACGACAGGGCCGATTACATCCACATTGCTGCCGATTAAGGCAGCAAATTGATCGGTGAATTCATTATGCAGGTTGATATAGAGCCGGTCGAGCTCAATAAAATCGCAGGCAATCTGCTTTTTCTCGAGATAGGGCAGCAGAGAAGCAATCGATTCGGATGGGATATATTGCTCGTGGATGACCTGATCGCCCACCAGACAGTACTGACCGTTCATGGTCACATAACCGTCAAAATCGAAATCAAAGACCTCACGCAGATACCCTGCGGTTTTCGGGGGACGACCGGTGGCGACAAACAGCTTGACGCCCTGCTCGCGCAGAAGCCGGAGCGCACGCTGTGTGGACTCCGGTACCTGATGGGTCTGGAAGCTGAGCAGTGTGCCATCAATATCGAAAAAAATCGCGCGGATCATAGGAAAATCCTCCTGAAAAGTAGAATCATTATAAAGTATATCATAGATATGGACAAAAAAACAGCCGGTTAAACCGGCTGTTTTTTTTTGAAGCTATATGTGGTAAAGAGTATTCCAGCTGATAGGCAGACGGATATAGTACGTGCTGCGCAGGCGGACGAGCTGCCACCCGTCGCGCACTAACGCGGAGCAGCCGACCTCGCGGGCCATCGTACCGCTCCCTAGGCATTGCAGCTTAGTCGGGGCGTTCAGCGCAACATGAAAAGAGGGAATCTCGGCATAGAAGCCACCCGTTGTTTCCGGTACGGCGTAGTCGGTGAGCACTTCCCGCAGCGCGCCGTCCGATTGCAGCACATAGGCACCGTAGTGCAGCGCTTGCGCGTCCACCGAAGCTGTGCCGGCGAAGTGGATGACTTGCTCGCGCGACCAGTCGATGGGGCGGTCGATTACAATGCCGTGTGCCTGCAGCGAAGCGGCGAGCGCGGTTTGCTGCGTCAATATTTCGGGTTCGTGTGTGGTGTGCACGGTTGGCGGCGCCTCGTCCTGCACGGGGAGCGCCTCGTCCAGATGGAACTCTAAAGCGGCAGCCTGCTCGAAGCTCTGTGGTACTATCGGATAGCAGAGCGTTCCGCCTGCCATACAGATGCAGGCAGTGAAACATAATGCGGCTGCACCCAAAATGCGGCGTTTCATATGCGTCCCTCCTTTGCGGAAAAGGGAAGAAGTACCTTCTATTGCTCTCAGTATAGCAGATTGCAGAGCATAAAAAAACTGGCAGGATGCCAAAAAAGTGAAAACTGAAATTGACGGAACCATCAAAAAAAGGACAGGCACAAAGCCTGTCCTTTCTAATTTACGATGCCACATCGAAGCGTACAAAACCAGTGACAACCGGTTTTGCAGAAAGCCATTGCGTGGCTTACTTTGCCATGGATGCAACTTCTGCTGCGAAGTCGTCAACCTTCTTCTCGATGCCTTCGCCCTTTTCAAAACGGGTGAACTTCACGAGCTTGATCTCGCCGCCCAGTTCCTTTGCAACAGCTGCGATGTGCTGCTCAACGGAAACCTTGTTCTCCTTAACGAAAGCCTGCTGCAGGAGGCAGTTCTCCTCGTAGTACTTGCCGATACGGCCGTCTACCATCTTGTGGATGATCTGCTCCGGCTTCGGCTTTGCAGCGGTCTTGTTCTCTTCGAGCGCCTGAATGAGCAGGATTTCCTTCTCCTTCGCCAGGGTTGCCTCGTCTACATCGGACTTGTCCATGAACGCCGGGTTCATTGCAGCAGCCTGCATGCCGATGTCCTTGCCCAGCTCGAGAACGGTTGCGTTGCCCTTCAGGTTGTCGGAAACTTCCAGACCAACCAGAACGCCGATTACGCCGCCCATGTGGGTGTAGGATACGTTTACGGTGGACTCGTCGTAACGAACGAAACGGCGCAGCTGAATGTTCTCGCCGATGGTCAGAACCTTCTCCTGCAGTGCAGCCTCAACGGTCAGGTCGCCCATCTTGCAAGCCTTGAGCGCGTCAACGTCAGCCGGATTCTCCTGCATGACAACGTCAGCCAGATCGGATACAAACTTCTGGAAATCTGCATTCTTTGCAACGAAGTCGGTCTCGGAGTTTACTTCGATCATGCCGGCTACGCCGCACTCAGCGCAAACCTTTGCACAAACCATACCTTCTGCAGCGATGCGGCCAGCCTTCTTTGCAGCCTTAGCCAGACCCTTCTCGCGCAGCAGCTCAACAGCCTTGTCGAAATCGCCGTCTGCTTCCTGGAGTGCCTTCTTGCAGTCCATCATGCCTACGCTGGTCATTTCGCGCAGCTTCTTTACGTCAGCAGCAGTAAAAGCCATTTTATATTCCTCCAAACATTAAATAAAAAAGAGTGGAAAGTGAAGAGTGGAGAGTGAGGATTTCTCAACTCTGCACTCTCAACTCTTCACTCTTTTATGAATTCTAAGAAATCAGATGCGATAAACTCGAATTACTCAGCCTTAGCTTCTTCCTTCGCCTCGACCTCGAGCTGCTCGCCCTGCTTGCCCTCGATGACAGCGTTTGCCATGGTCTGGGAGATCAGCTTGATTGCGCGGATTGCGTCGTCGTTGCCCGGGATCACGTAGTCGATCTCGTCCGGATCGCAGTTGGTGTCAACGATTGCAACAACCGGGATACCCAGCTTGCGCGCCTCAGCGATTGCGTTCTTCTCCTTGCGGGGATCTACAACGAACATTGCGCCCGGCAGCTTCTTCATATCCTTAACGCCGCCGAGGTACTTCTCGAGCTTTGCAATCTCGAGCTGAAGCTTGATAACTTCCTTCTTCGGGAGCAGATCGAAGGTGCCGTCTTCCTGCATCTTCTTGAGCTGGTTCAGACGAGCGATACGGGTACGCATGGTCTTGAAGTTGGTCAGCATGCCGCCCAGCCAACGAGCGTTCACGTAGAACTGACCAGCGCGCTCAGCCTCTTCCTTGATTGCGTCCTGCGCCTGCTTCTTGGTGCCGACGAACAGAACGGACTCACCTGCTGCAGCGATGTCGCGAACGAAGAAGTAAGCCTCCTCCAGCTTCTTAACGGTCTTCTGCAGGTCGATGATGTAGATGCCGTTGCGCTCGGTGAAGATGTACGGAGCCATCTTCGGATTCCAACGACGGGTCTGATGGCCGAAGTGTACGCCGGCCTCCAGCAGCTGCTTCATAGAAATTACTGCCATGATAAATTTTCCTCCTTGGTTTTTACCTCCATCCCGGGTCATCTGTCAGGCGGCAGCTTTTTGAGCCACCCGCCGCTCGCATCACGGGATGTGTGTAATATTCATGCTCTGATATTTTATCACGCGCGCATGAGATTGTCAAAGAAAATCTGCGGTTTTTTACAAAAATAGCGCAGAAATTTGCGTTCCTTCTGCGGAGAAAATTATGCACTTTTCAGATGCCGGGCATGCGCCATTTTTTCCGCTCCCGGTGCGGGAACGGATGGTCGTGCCGCACGAGGATAATATCGTCCCCGATTTTGTCAATGCATTCCCATGGAATAATAAAATCCTCCGCACGGCCAAACAGTCCGAAAAAACGGCAGCGCCCGGGGACGATGAGCGCCACCACTCTGCCGCACAGGATGTCGATTTCCACGTCCCCGACAAACCCGAGCCGACATCCGTCGCACAGGTTGATGACTTCCTTGCACCGCAGGTCTGCAATACGGCAGTTAGACGGCATGGAACACCTCCAAATCCGCAGATTTTCATTCTCCGAGTATCTTTCCCAAAAAGCGTTCGGCGCTTACGCCCGCTGGACGGTTATAACGTCCGAGCCGGTACAGGCAGTCCGCATCACCGCGCCGCAGGGTATTGACGCGCTCCTCGCAGCCCAAGGTACACAGAAACCCCAAGCTTTTGATGACCTCCTCGCTTTCGCGGCTGCACGCGCCATAGGGATAGGTGTAGCAGATGGGCGTAGGCACGCCGCCCTCGATGAGCAGCTTTTGGGTGCGTTCGGTGTCCTCGACGAGCAGGGCGCGGTAGCTTTCCAGACTTTCGCCGCGCATGCGCAGAGCGCCCTTGCGTGCATCGTTTTCATGCAGGTCATAGGAATGGTTCTGGATTTCAAATACGCCGTCCGTACTGATTTCGCGCAGCCGGTCGAGCGTTAGGTAGGACCAGTAGGCGTTTTCCTGCCCGCTTTCGGTATACTGCTCGGTTTCCTTGCCGATGACCGAGATCACTGCACGCATCCCGTGTTTTTTGAGCAGTGGATAGGCGTACAGATAATTATTATAATGCCCATCATCGAAGGTAATCATAACAGGCTTTTCGGGAAGTTCGCCCAGTTCATCTACATAGCGTACCAGATCTGCGACGGTCACGGTTTCATATCCATGAGATTCCAGATAATTGAGATCCGCTTCCAAGGCGGATGGGCTGATGACATACTTTCCCGCCTGCGCCTGATCTTTGAGCACGCTGTGATACATGATGATAGGCAGCTTGACCGATTCGCCGGCGAATGCTGTGGATACCGCATGGGGTTCTGCCACATCCTGATGGATAACCGCATTGTTGGCGGCAAAGATCACACCAAATACCATGCAGGTCAGCGTCATCTGCAAAAGTGTCTTTTTCATCCTGCTCCCTCCCTTTCCAAGCGCGTATGGAAAAATATATGCAGGGAGAGCGGAAGGTAGAAGCAGGGAGAGGGTGCGTGGCTGCCCGCGGAGAATGGGTGCCTGTCTTCGGCATGTACTTTTCCGGCAGCGTGGCTGAGCCAAGGCTGCCGCTGACCAGTCCGCAGGACTGTAACTGGTGTGGGGAGAGGGTGCGTGGCTGCCCGCGGAGAATGGGTGTTTGTCTGGGGCATGTACCTTTCCGGCAGCGTGGCTGCGCCAAGGCTGCCGCTGAACAGTCCGCAGGACTGTTCAGCCCCCAATCTGGGTCATGCTTCTGGTGATGAACTGACCTTCGGTCAGATGATGGCGGGAGGGTTTCCGGCGCACGGCTTCTCGGATACATGTCTGGAGTGCATGCGGGTCATGCAGCAGAGGACGCAAATCGGTTTCTGTATCGGCGTGCAGACAGGCGCGCAGTTTGCCGTCTGCGGTGATGCGGATGCGGTTGCAGGATTCACAGAAGCTACAGCTCATCGGGGTAATCAGTCCGACACGCCCGGGTGCGTCCGGCAGACGATAATAGATTGCCGGAGCATGCGGTTCGGGGATATCGGGCAGTAATTCGGGCAGTGCGTCCAGTACTGCGGAAGCGGGCAGGAAATGCGCTTGCGCCCATTCGCTGCACAGACCGGTCGGCATCAGTTCAATGAACCGTACATCAAGAGGATGCTGTTGCGTCAGGGCAGCAAGGCGAGGAATTTGCGTCTCACTTATGCCGCGAATTAGCACGGCATTGAGCTTTACGCGTTCAAAACCTGCGGAAAGTGCGGCGTTTAGTCCGGCGCGTGCGGGTGCAAGGTCGCCGCCGGATAGTGCGCGGTAGTCCTCTGCATCGAGCGTATCCAGACTGATGTTGACATGGGTAATGCCCGCTTCGCGCAGCCGCACCGCGTCGCGTGCAAGCGTCTGTGCATTGGTAGTCAGCGCCCATGTGTCAATCCCCGGTGTGCGGCAGACACGTGAAAACAGCTCCAAAGCACCCGGGCGCACGGTCGGCTCGCCGCCGGTAAAACGGATTTTGCGGATGCCTGCATCAGCCAGACCGCGGATTAGCGCAAGGATTTCATCATCGGTCAGGGAATCCCGCGGCGGGGGCATGCAGTCCTGCGGCATGCAGTAGCGGCAGCGCAGATTGCAGCGGTCGGTCAGTGAAACGCGCGCATATGTAATTTCCCGTGCGAAAGAATCGGTCATGGTATTGCTCCTTCATGGTATTGCTTTTCATTATACGCGATTTTGCGCGGTTTTTCCACAGAGAAAATCCCCCGGCGGGATACCGGAGGATTAGAATACAGGATATGTGCGGTGAAGCCATGGGAAATGGTGGGGAGTGTGAAGAAGAGGGCGCACTGCAAATGCTGCAATGCGCCCTGATAAAATACACTTTATTCCCCCATGACCTGAAAGACCACATCGCGCACACGGTTGCGTGTGTCGCACTCGATGAGGGTCAGGTTCTGCCACGGACCGATGGTCAGCTTGCCGTTTACAAACGGGATGGTGATAAACGGGCTGAGCAGCGCGGCTTTGATATGGGACGAGCCGTTGTCGTCGTGCCAAGTCTCGTGGTGGCGGTAATGGATGACGCGGCCGGTCTCGTCTGTGTAGGGAGAGAACACATCCATTGCAGCCTTGAGGTCGTGGTGTACCATGCCGGGTTCAAATTCGAGCGTGGTCAGACCTGCGACGCCGCCGGTTGTAAAGCCGGTGATGATGCCGGAGGAGATGTGTTTTTCCTTGCAGGCGCGGGAAACGGCATCCTGAAAGTCACCGGTAATGTCGATCATGCCCATATGCGCCTTGGTATGATAGGTTTTGGTTTCGGTATAGACTGCCATGTTATTCCTCCTCAGCGACCTGTGCGGGATTTTCAGAAGAGGGCACTGCGCTCGCATCCGCTTCGCCGCCCAGCGAGAAGAAGCTGTGCAGGGTATTCTGCGAATCCACGGTATGGTTGATGGTCAAGTCCTGATAATTGCGCAGCATGCCGGAGTTTGCAATCGCCTCAGACGGGGTGTGGTATACGCCTTTAAAGTCGTAGATGCCCTTGGCAGAGATGACCGGCCAGGTCTTGCTCTGCTCGAACAGATGGCTCTGATAGGGGCTCATCGGCATGTCGAGCGCATCGAGAAGCTGCGGCGCAAGGTAGTTGATGCTGGTGTGCACATCGGTCTTGGCTTCGATATCATAGTTTGCCCAGATGAAGAACGGAACCATATATTTTTTCATGCGCTCTTCCGGGTCGACAGACATCGCGGGATTGATCCACTCGTAGAACTCTTCATCCAGCTTAGGCTGATGGTCGCCAAAGAATACGATTACAGTCGGCTCGTCATAGTTTGCGAAGTATGTAATGAGCTGCTCGAGTGCACGGTCACTCTCGTGCTGCTCAGAAAGGAACATCTCCGCCTTGGGGAAATTGCCTTCCTGACCGACGATGGAGACAGTCTGCTCATAGCCGTTGCCTTCGCCCTCATAGCCGCCGTGGTTCTGCATGGTGATGTCAAACAGGAACAGCTTTTCGCCCTCTGCCTTGTTTTCAAAGCGTTTCTGAATCAGCTCGAAGTTATAAGCATCGGACGGATACTGACGGTAGTAACCGACATCCGTCATATCCTCGAGGAACATGGTTTCGTCAAAGCCCATCTTGGAATAAACCGCCGGACGGTTCCAGCCTGCGCGCAGATACGGATGCATCGCAGAGGTTGTATACCCTTGGTTTTTCAGTACCGAAACCAAGGAATCATATGCGGTGACATTGTCGAAGTAGTGCAGATAAACCATCGTGTCCGGAATGTACAGGATGGAGTCGCTCGACAGGAACTCAAACTCAGAGTTTGCGGTCTTGGAACCGAAAATAGAGGCGTAAGCGTAGCCGGAGATGGTGTTGTCATCCGCTCTGAGAGAATCCATGAACGGGGTCACCGGAATATTGGTTTCAAAATCGCCCAGTACGCGCAGATCGCCGTAGGATTCGCTCATGATGGCAATGATATTCGGCTGTACGCCGTCTGCGGTGCCTTCCTCACGCTCGGCACGCGCGGCAGCCGATTCGTTTGCAATGGTCTCGACCGCCTTTGCGGAATAGTATTCCGGAATCTCCATGCCGCTCTTCTGGCACAGCGTTGCCAGTGTGCCGGCAAAATACAGGTCATAGTTGAAAGCGTTGGAGTTGTCCTTATAATAGTCGCCGTAGCCGACAAACGGCAGGCAAGCAAACAGCGCAACAGATGCGAGTGCCATGCCCTGCTTGAAATGTACGCGGCGTCCAAGACAGTATTCATCGCCGCCCAGACGGTACAGAGTGACACTCCACAGCAGGAGCAGCAGACCGAGCAGGATGATGTAGCGGTCCGGCGTGTAGTCATAGTTGCCGGCAACCCCAGCCGCAGTACGGATGGAGGTGATATCCTCAATTCCGATCGGGGTGCCGCGGAACAGCCAGACATAGTGGTTGGCAATGCCGAATACGCCGAAAATGCCGCTGCCGATGGCAATCGACTTGCGCAGCGAATCCGTGCCCACGTACAGAAGCATGTAGACTGCGGTATGGAACAGGACGTTCAGCAAGCCGATGAATTTCATGCGGGCATAGAATGCGCCCGAGGACATCAGCGACAGATAAAAATGGGTCAAAAAGCCCATGAAAAACAGCGAAGTCATCCAGCGAATATGCCGCAGACCGCGCCGCCCGCCGGAGGGAATGAAGCGGCTGACAACGAACAGCGCACAGAAAACCGCAAACGGAATAAAGGTCTGCGTACTGATGATGCGCTCAACAGACAGGTAATTGAGTAAGACAGCGGTGTAAAGCAGGGATACGATCAGCATCCGGTACTTTTTCCAGAAGTTCTTTTCCATATTTCCCGATTTCCTTTTCGTAAGATTTTGGTTCGTTACTCGTTATACCATAAAAGCGGGGGAAACTCAACACGTTTCCACCCGCTTTCACTGTTTTGTCATAATTTTTGTGCAGCCGTACAAATTTACAATTTCTTTACATGGATTTCATTATCACAAACACATCAAATATTGTCCATATAATGTCTGTCCGAGTTTTCCTGCAAGCCGGTGCAGGTCTTCTTCTCCGATGTAACCGCGCAGATATGCGATCTCTTCAAGGCAGGCGATATAGCGCCCGGTGTGATCCTGTACCTGCTTGACCGCCTGTCCGGCATCGAGCAGGTTATCGGCAGTGCCGGCATCAAGCCAAGTGAAATCCCGGTCGAGCCGGATGACATGCAGCTGGTCGCGGCGCAGGTATTCGAGATTGACATCTGTGATTTCCAGTTCGCCCCGTGCCGAGGGTTTGAGGCTGCGCGCGATGTCGATGACCTGATTGTCATAGAAATAGATGCCCGGTATAATGTAGTGCGATTTGGGGAAACGCGGTTTTTCCTCGATGGAAAGCGCATTGCCCGCATCGTCAAATTCGACTACGCCGAACGCGCGCGGGTCTTCAACATAATACCCGAATACGGTTGCGCCCCCGTCTGCATGGCGCGCCGCTCCGCGCAGGATACGGTCCATGTCGAGGCTGTGGAAGATGTTGTCGCCCAGTACGAGACAGACAGAATCGCAGCCGATAAAGCGTTCACCCACGAGGAACGCGTCCGCAATTCCGCGCGGCGCCTCCTGCACCTCGTAGGAAATATTGACGCCCCACTGGGAGCCGTTGCCGAGCAGACGGTAAAACGGTCCCTCCTCCCCGGGCGGGATGATAATAAGAATCTCGCGGATACCGGCTTCCATCAGCACGGCAAGCGGATAATAGATCATCGGCTTGTCATAAACCGGAAGGAGCGGTTTGCAGACCGGCCGCGTCATCGGGTACAAACGGGAACCCTTTCCCGCTGCGAGGATGATACCTTTCATAATCGTGTTCTCCTGTTCCGGGGCGCCACGAGACGCCCGTGTCCAAAACTCCCAGAACCGGCGGTCCCGCACTGCGGAAGCCGCCTTTATTATTATAGTATAGTATAACATTGCTTTCCAGAGTTGTACAGCATCTATGGGGGATTGTATGTGTGTATATCTACAAAATACAGACGAGAATTGCAGTAAAAGTGCTGAATTTGTTCAAAAAACAAAACTCTCCGCAAAGCGGAGAGCTGGGTCACCGTTTGAGCCAACTGGGTTTTTCACGCATGCGCACGCCAGCGGCGATGCCGAGCGCAGCATACATGGTGATTACCGATGAGCCGCCATAGGAAAACAGCGGCAGTGTGATACCGATGACCGGAAACAAGCCGAGGCACATGAGGATGTTCTCAAAGGTCTGGCTGAGGAACATGCCTGCAATGCCGATGGTCAGCACCGAGGAAAAGGTGCTGTTTGCGGTGAAGCTGACATAGAATAGGCGCAGAATCAGCAGGCTGAGTAGGGCAATGATGAGCAGACAGCCGATAAAGCCGAATTCCTCGCCCGCGACTGCAAAGATGAAGTCGGTGTGCTTGCCGGGAAAGTTGGAGTGCTGCATCTGGTTGCCCTGCAAAAAGCCGGAACCAAACACCTCACCCGCGCCGATGGCAAGCTTGCTCTTTTGGGTATGCCATGCAATGGTTTCATTGATCGAAGGGTCGAACAGCACAAGGATACGGTCGAGACGGTAGGCGCGTTCACCCGAAAAGATCTGCCAGATAAATGGGACGGATGCAATCGCGACAACTGCGCCGCCCGCAAACCATTTGAGGCTCAGTCCTGCGCCGAACAGCATGATGACGAAAATAAACACATACGAGAGCGCAACGCCCGCGTCGCTCGAGGGAATGACAACTGCGGCGGTAATGATCATCAGATGGAGTCCAAGACCCAAAAGCGTGCGCCAGTGGTTCATGCGGTCGTATTCGCGCTCCAGATGGGCGGCAAAGGTAAAGATGAAGAAAATCTTGCCGATTTCGCCCGGCTGGATGCCGATCGGACCGAAGCGCAGCCAGCTGTGGTTGCCGCCCTCGCCGTAGCCGAGCGGGGTATAGAGCAGAAGCTGGAATGCAATATTGAGCAGCAGAAACCATTTCCAGTAGCGCGACATATCCTCCAGATCAAACAGGCTCATCAGGATAAACATCAGCACGCCGATGGCAACCGAAACAAGCTGAATGATGATAAACTTGTCCGATTCCATGCTGCGGGTCGCAGAATAGACAAGCACTGCGCCGAAACCGGAACAGCACAGGGCGAGAAATAATAAATATAGATCGGTATGCTTCAAGTAGTGACCGATCGAACGAAACGCACGCACGGCGTCACCTCCAATGTCTTAGGTTCTTATCATACCATAAACTGCGGCAATGCGCGACTGGGATTTTGTAAAAATTTTTTAGAGATGCGGCATCCTCGTCAGAATCCACAAGTACGGTATGAAAAATTATGAAAATTGGGAATCTCTGCGCGGAGAGGAGATGATATAATAAATATATCGAAAGACAGAGCGGAAACAGAGGATGGTTTCTGCGCACGGTAAAATAGGAAGGACGGTAAATTTCCATGCTGACTGATATTGAGATTGCACAGAGCTGTAAGATGAAACCCATTGCCGAGGTCGCTGCGGCTGCGGGGATGCATGCAGACGATCTGGAGCTGTACGGCAAATATAAAGCAAAGATTTCCGCAGAGGTGTGGAACCGGCTGAAAGACCGGAAGAATGGAAAGCTGGTGCTCGTCACTGCCATCAACCCAACCCCGGCAGGCGAAGGAAAAACGACAACCAGCGTCGGTCTGGGTCAGGCAATGGCAAAGGCAGGTAAAAACGCCATGATCGCGCTGCGTGAGCCTTCTCTGGGACCGGTATTCGGCATCAAGGGCGGCGCAGCCGGCGGCGGTTATGCACAGGTGGTTCCGATGGAGGACATCAATCTGCACTTTACCGGCGATATGCATGCCATCACAGCAGCGAACAATCTGCTGTGCGCCATGTTGGACAACCATATGCAGCAGGGCAACGCGCTCGGCATCGACCCGCGCCGCGTGATTTTCACCCGCGTCATGGACATGAACGACCGCGCACTGCGCAATATCACGATCGGTCTGGGCGGCAAGGTGAATGGCGTGCCGCGTGAGGATCATTTTATGATTACCGTGGCGAGCGAGATCATGGCAATTTTGTGCCTTGCTTCCGATTTGCAGGATCTTAAGAAGCGGTTTGGCGATATTCTGGTGGCGTATAACTATGCCGGCAAGCCGGTATACGCGCGTGACCTCAAGGCAGAGGGTGCAATGACCGCGCTGATGAAGGATGCCATCAAGCCCAATCTGGTGCAGACGCTCGAGGGTACACCATGCCTGATGCACGGCGGTCCGTTTGCAAATATCGCGCATGGCTGCAACAGCGTACAGGCAACCAAACTCGCCCTGAAGCTTGCGGACATTGCCATCACCGAGGCGGGCTTCGGCGCAGACCTTGGCGCGGAGAAATTCATGGACATCAAGTGCCGCAAGGCGGGGCTGTCGCCCGACTGCGTGGTGCTGGTCGCGACCGTGCGTGCGCTCAAGTATAATGGCGGCGTGGCAAAGGCAGATTTGAATGCGCCGAATGTGGAGGCGCTTGAAAAGGGCATCTGCAACCTTGACGCACATCTGGATAACATTGCAAAGTTCGGTGTGCCGTGTGTGGTTGCCATCAACGCATTCCCGACCGACACCGAGGAAGAGATGGAGTTCATTCGTCGGCACTGTGCGGCGCGCGGCGTGCGCGTGGCGCTCAGCGAGGTGTTCGCAAAGGGCGGCGAAGGCGGTTTGGCGCTTGCAAATGAGGTGCTTGCGGTTCTGGATGAGGGCAAGGCAGACTTCCATCCGCTGTACGCAGACGAGCTGTCTCTCACGGATAAGATTAAGACCATCTGCACCGAGATTTATGGCGCAGCAGAAGTAAACATTCTGCCCGCAGCTGCGAAGGAACTGACGAATATCACCGAAATGGGTTACGGGCATCTGCAGGTCTGCATGGCAAAGACGCAGTATTCGCTTTCGGATGATGCGTCCAAGCTCGGACGTCCGCAGGATTTCTCGATTACCGTGCGCTCGGTACGCCTTGCTGCAGGCGCGGGCTTTGTGGTCTGCGAAACCGGCGCGATTATGACGATGCCGGGTCTGCCCAAGGTTCCGGCGGCGGAGAAGATTGACGTGGACGAAAATGGCAAGATCACCGGTCTGTTCTGATGAAAATGCGGAAAGGGCGCGCCTTCTGGCGCGCCCTTCGTTTTTGCGATGAAAAGCAGGTTCAAATCCTGTATGGAACAGTGTGCAGACAAAACAAAACGGCACTCATTTTCATGAATGCCGGAATAGATTTAGAAATCAAATTACGACCCAGCGAAGCGGTCGGAATTTGAAGGTGAGGAGCAGCGGAGCGAGCGCGTCGATGATTTTTGCAAAAAAAAATCGTCGCAAGCGATGCAAAGCTTGCGACGAACTGGTCGAGGTGACAGGATTCGAACCTGCGGCCTCTTCGTCCCGAACGAAGCGCTCTACCAAGCTGAGCCACACCTCGATGTTTTGTTGTTGTCTTTCGTGACAGCTTCCTTAGTATATCGCAGTATGCGGGAAATGTCAACAGGAAAAACGAAAAAAATTAAAATATTTTTTCTCACCCCAAACACAGGGCAGCGCTGCGACACATAGGCTGAGACAAGGAGGGAAAGTGCGATGCCTTATTTAATGGAATGCATCATCGGAACACTGGCTGCGGTTGGGTTCATTTGCATTTTAAAAGGAGTCTATGATATAATCATGACGAGTTATGCCCGCACCGGACAGCCGGCAACCCTGTATCTCAGCGGGGACGGTACTTCGCCGGATTGTGAGCATCTGCTGCTTGCAGCAGAGCAGGCAAGGCGGCTGTATCTGCCGGGGATGGAGATTATTTTTCTGGAGATGGGCGACACAACCGAGGAAGAACCGCTTGCGGCGCGCATTGCGGCGCGGCGCGGCATCACCTATATGAAATAGTAAAGGATTTCGGCTATGCAGGAATTTTCCGAACAACACGAATATCAAATGGTCTGCGGGACGGTGTCGCAGATCGTTTTTCAAAATGAGGAAAACGGCTATGCCGTGCTGCGCCTGATTGCACGGGATGGGGAAGAAATCACCGCGACCGGCTATATTCCCGGGCTTGGACTGGGTGAGGAACTGACGCTCGGCGGGCGATGGACAACGCATCCGTCGTATGGAGACCAGTTTTCTGCGGAGAGCTTTGAGCGCCGCCTGCCGGAAACTGCGCGCGGCATTGCCGATTATCTGGGTTCGGGACTGATTAAGGGAATCGGTCCCCGCCTCGCGGTGAAGATCGCGGAAAAGTTCGGGGAGGAAACCTTCGATGTGCTGCAAAACGATCCGGCACAGCTCACCGAGATCCGCGGGATCACCCCGAAAAAGGCGCGCGACATTGGCAGACAGTTTACCGAGATGAGTGAAATGCGTCTGCTTATGGACTTCCTCACCGAAAACGGGCTTCCAGTCTGGCTTACCCCGCGCCTTTATAAACGGCTCGGCGTAGCCGCGATGGACGCGCTGACCGAAAACCCCTATCTGCTGTGCGATGAGTATTATGAGATCGATTTCGGCATGGCGGACGGGCTGGCGCTTAATCTCGGCTTGCCGCGCCTGTCCGATGAGCGCGCGGATGCGGGCGTTTTGTATACCATGGTCTTTAATCTCGACAATGGGCATACGTTCATTCCGGTGGAAAAGTTGGTTGCCGCGGCTTGCCGTCTGCTCAGCGACGAAGATGTGGAGTTCGATGAGGAGCGGATTCACGAGAGCCTGCACCGTCTGGAAGCGCGCGGACAGATTGTGCGGGAACAGATTGCAGGACGCGATGCGATTTATCTGCGCCAGATGTATGAAGCCGAGGATTTTTTGGCGGGCAGTCTCAAGCACCTTGCGGAGCAGCAATATACCTATGATTTCGACTTGGATGAACTACTGCGTTCGCTGGAACTGGATTCCGAGGTGACCTATGCGCCGCTTCAGCAGGAGGCGATCACCAAGGCTGCGAAATATGGGGTATCGATTTTAACCGGCGGTCCCGGCACCGGCAAGACAACGGCGGTGCGCGGCATGCTGCGCGTGTTTGAGGCGCTCGGTTTGAATGTTGTGCTCGCCGCGCCGACCGGACGCGCCGCCAAGCGCTTGTCTGACCTGTGCGGGATGGAGGCAAAGACCATTCACCGGCTGCTCGAAGCAGGGTACGGCGGGGGCGGCAAGCTGATTTTTCAGCGCTGCCTGACCAACCCGCTGGATTGCGACGTCGTGGTGCTCGACGAGGTCTCCATGGTCGATATTGCGCTGATGCAGGCGCTGCTTGCCGCCATGCCCTATGGCGCGCGTCTGGTTCTGGTCGGGGATGCCGATCAGCTGCCACCCGTTGGACCGGGCAACTTCTTACGGGATTTGATCGGTTCGGGACGTGTGCCGGTTACACAGCTCACCGAAATCTTCCGGCAGGCGCAGGAAAGCGACATTGTCATGAACGCGCACGCCATCAACGAAGGGCATATGCCGCATCCCTCGGACAAAAACGGCGATTTCTTTATGATGCGCAAATCTGACCCGGCGGCAGTGATTCAAACCGTTACCGAGCTATGCAGGGAACGCCTGCCGCGCTATTATGGATTGAACCCCAGCCAGATTCAGGTGCTGACCCCGTCCAGACGACAGGGAGCGGGCACTATGCAGCTCAACCGCCGCTTACAGGAAGCGCTCAACCCCGGCACACCGGACAAGCAGGAAAAACGATTTGGCGATACCGTGTTCCGCGAAGGCGACCGCGTGATGCAGATTCGCAACAACTACGATATTGTTTGGGAACGCATCGACGGGCGCGATCAGGGCACGGGCATGTTCAACGGCGATGTGGGAGAGATTTTGCAGATTTTCCCCGGGCAGGAATGCCTGCTCGTGAAGTTTGACGATAAAATTGCGACCTATACGTTTGATATGCTGGACGAACTGGAGCTTGCATACGCCATGACCGTACACAAAGCGCAGGGCAGCGAATTTGAAGCTGTGGTGGTCGCACTGTCCTCAGGCGTGTCGCGCCGCCTGCTGACGCGCAATATTTTGTATACCGCCATCACCCGTGCCAAGCGCCTGCTCGTCATCGTGGGCGCGCAGGAGACGGTGGAAACCATGGTTGCGACCAACACGCGCGGCAGAAGATACAGCGCGCTCAAGGCACGCATGCTGCTGGAGGAAGAACCGTGAAAATGTCAAAGCTGCTGTATCCGTGCCGCTGTAAGCTTTGCGGCGCGGATTTGCCCGACCATGTCCACATCCTGTGCAAAAGCTGCCTGGAAGAAGGTTCCTACTGGATGGTTGAGCGGTTTGAAATCGCAGGTGCGGACGGTGCGGATGCGCCACTGGTCTACAAGGATTTTGTGCGCAGCGCCATGCATGCGTATAAATTTCACTATCGCAGAGCCTATGCAGACTGGTTTGCCGCGCTTGCGGGCGACTGCCTAAGCGGATATTTCGACACATGGAAACCTGATGTGATTACATTTGTGCCGCTTGGCTTCCGCCGGTGGATGAAGCGCGGCTACAACCAGTCCGGTCTGGTCGCAAGGCTGATTGCAAAGCGGTTTGCACTGCCCTGCGTGCGGACATTGCGTAAACGCGCCGGCATTCGGATGCAGTCCAGCCTGACCCATGAAGCGCGTGCCGAAAACATCAAAAATGCATTCGGCATCCGCAAAGATGCCGATCTCGCGGGAAAACGGGTGGTGCTCGTGGACGATATCATCACCACAGGCGCGACCGCTGCCGAGTGCACGCGGATGCTGCGGGAGATGGGAGCATCGGCAGTCTATGTGCTCGGAATGACAAAAACTCCGGTCTTTCGTGGATAATGTTTTTCAAATGTGCAAAAATCCCCCGAAATTCTCTGTTTTTGACCATTGCATTGTGAAATAAATCCTGTATAATGAATAAGAATAGAAATACTCAGGAGATCTACTGGAAGGCAGGGTGGCTGCATGATGAATGGTTTTGTTTCCCCACTCAAAAAAATGATGGGTTCTTTTCGATTTTTTACAAACGATATTGGCATTGACCTCGGCACCGCATCGGTGCTCGTCTACGTCAACGGCAAGGGCATTGTGCTCAATGAGCCTTCGGTCGTGGCGGTAGACAAATCGACGGGCAAGATTCTGTCGGTTGGTGAGGATGCGCAGAAAATGCTCGGACGTACACCGGGCAACATTGTCGCCATCCGTCCGCTGCGCGAGGGCGTGATCTCGGACTATGAGATGACCGAGCGCATGATTAAGGAGTTCATTCGCAAGGTGCTCGGTTTCCGGCTGTTTAAGCCCAATGTCGTCATGTGCGTGCCGTCGGTCATCACCGAGGTCGAGGAGCGCGCGGTCATCGACGCGGGCACACAGGCAGGCGCAAAGCGTGTGTTCCTCGTCGAGGAGCCGGTCGCGGCTGCCATCGGCGCGGGCATCGACATCGCAAAGCCGAACGGCAACATGATTGTAGATATTGGCGGCGGTACGACCGATATTGCGGTCATTTCGCTCGGCGGCATTGTTGAATCCACGTCCATCAAGGTTGCGGGCGACAAGTTCGACGAAGCGATCATCAAGTACATCCGCCGCAAGCACAATGTGCTCATCGGCGAGCGCACCGCAGAGGATATCAAGATGCAGATTGGATGCGTCTATCCACGTCCGGAGGAAGTCTCGATGGAAATCAAGGGTCGCTGCCTGATGACCGGTCTGCCGCGCACCTTTACCGTGGAGTCGAGCGAGATTCTCGGCGCGTTTGAGGAGGTATCCTCGACCATTGTTGAGGCGATTCATGCGGTACTGGAGCGCACGCCTCCGGAGCTGACCGGTGATATCTCAACAAACGGCATTGTTATGACCGGCGGCGGCGCGCTCGTCTGGGGATTTGACAAGCTGATTGCCTCCAAAACCGGCATCCCGACCCGCGTTGCCGAAGAAGCGGTTTCGTGCGTCGCGCTTGGCACCGGTTCGTGCCTCGAGCATCTCGAAACCATGCAGGACGGCACGATGAACCTGTCCCGCCGTCGGCAGATGATGAACTAAATCATGCAAGGAGCTGGGCATGAGTCCGGCTCTTTTTTTGTATTCAAAATGAAATCGCGGGGGCATCCCATTTTGTGATATACTGAGAAAAACGGGACACCGGTCGAAAGGATGGGGTGTGTATGGCACTGTTTGGATTTGGACGCGAGCCGGAACCGGAAGCGCCGACGGCGCGCGAGCTGGCGGAAAAGCATTACAGAAAACTGGAAAGCGAGTTTGCGGCACAGCGCTTAACCCTGCATACCGTGCATCCTGCGCCGCCCTTTTCGGCGGAAAGTTATTTCTTTGCGCGTGAGCAGGACGAATTTCTGTTTCTGCCCGCGCTGAATATTTATGGGGCGACAGAAGAGGAGCTGAAAGCCGTCGCGGTGCTGCGGTATCCTGCGGCGCGCCTGACCATTGCCAAGGACGAGCCGCAGCGCATGCCGGTTCGCCGGGAGGGCATTCTGGACGTGTACCCGATTGAGCCGGTGACGCTGCGGGTATCGGTGGACGGCGGGGAGCCGCTGGCGTTTACGGCGGGCAATGTGGAATCGACCGCAAAATTTTTGAGCAGGTATCTCCCGGACTGTGCCCTGCGCGGTATGTATGACATTTTGCAATACCCGGAGGACGCGGCAGAGGTGCACTGCAAAAAAGGCGGCGGTCTGCTGCCGGATGGCGCGCGGTTCCGTGTCTGGCGGGAGGGGGATGTGCTGTGCTTCCTGCGGCAGAATGCCAACCTGTATCAGCGGACAGGGGATGTGCAGTACGGCGTGCTGCCGCTTTCCGCGATTGAGAGCTTTGGGCAGGAGGGCGCGATTCGTTATGAAACTCGCGTTTCGGGCGGAGAGGTGACGATTGACCGCAGCGCGGCATACTGGTCCGGATGGGCGCATCCGTTTACATTCAACCCGATTGGGCATGCTCTGGAGGATGCAGTGAGTTCGACGCCGGTTCGTTCGGAGCAGATTCCACACGACGAGCGGTATATCGAGCTGCGCGTCCGCTGGCACGGACGGCGGGTAGAGTTGGAGTTTGATTCCAAGGCGGCAGAGGTGTTTACGCGGCTGATGCCGGAAAAATCCGAGGAAAACCTGCCCGCAGACCGTGAGCCGACCATTCCGGAGCAGATTGAAATTCTGGCAAACATTTGCGACCGCGGCTACCTGACCCGCGAGGAATTCGAGGAAGCCAAGCAAAAACTGCTCAAAAAACTGTAAACTGAAATTGGGGAGAAAGTAATGGCAGACGTATATGAACAGATTAAGAGAGACTGCCTTTTGGCGGAGGAGCACGATCCGATTGCGCTTATTATGCGCCTGATGCAGACAGACTATATTCAGATACACGGTCCGGAGCACCATATGCTGGATGGCGCATGTTTTCTGACTGCGCTGCATAATACTGGGGTGGAATTTGATTTAGATGCCGCACTGCAGGAACTGATTGTCCGGAGCAAGAAAATGCCGGGCGCTACCTGTGGACAATGGGGGGTATGCGGCTCTGCCGCTTCGCTCGGCGCTGCACTTTCCATCCTGCATGGAACCGGTCCGCTGAGCAGCGATGCATATTACAGGGATAATCTGCTGTATACCTCACAGGCGCTGCACCGTATTGCGGAAATCGGTGGTCCGCGCTGCTGTAAGCGCAACGCATTCTTGTCGATTCGGGAGGGAATCGACTTTGTGGAGGAGCATTACGGCATCAAGCTTCCAAAGAATGAAATTTACTGTACGTTTTCCAAAGAAAATGCGCAGTGCATCGGAAACAGATGCCCGTTTTCAAAGGAAAAGCGTCCAAAACAATACAAGGTTGCGTTTGTTTGCGTGCACAATTCATGCCGCAGTCAGATTGCAGAAGCGCTTGGGCATCAGTTGGCATCCGATGTGTTTGAAAGTTATTCGGCGGGAACGGAGACCAAGTCGGAAATCAATCCGGATGCGGTACGGATTATGAAGCAGAAGTATGGTATTGATATGAATGTGCGGCAGCACCCGAAACTTCTTTCTGAGCTTCCGCCGGTAGATGTGGTCATCACCATGGGCTGTAATGTGCAGTGTCCATCGTTGCCATGCACCTATCGTGCAGACTGGGGACTGCCCGATCCAACCAGCAAAGAGGATGCCGCGTTTTTGGATGTAATGCAGCAGATTGAGAATAAAGTTTTGGCACTTCGGGAAGAACTGAAGAACCTGTGAAGAATGGGCATTCGCGGTTAGCGGGTGTCCTATTCTTTTTTTCTGCGGAATGTAGCGGTTGAGCGCCGGACTTCGGGCGCGAGCGTCCAAAGCCCGATGAGGTTCGGGAACAGCATCAGCGCTGCGGAGATGTCGCACAGCGTCAGCAGGTCGGGGAGCGGCACGAGCGACGCGGCGGCAACCGAAATCACGGTTCCGACCGGATAAATGGCTCTAAGCAGCCGTCTGGCACGCAGGAAACGCAGGCAGGCAAGCCCGTAGAAGCTCCACCCGAACACGGTGGATACCGCGAGAAAGACGACCGTGACTGCGATAAAACCATAGGAAAACCGCCCGAAAATGCTTTCAAAGGCTGTGACCGTCATGGCAAGACCGCGCGCACCGCTTTCGTGCGCGCCGGTGACCAGAATAACAAGTGCGGTCGTCAGGCAAACCACAAATGTGTCCAGAAAGACCTCGACCGCGCCGAGCAGCCCCTCCTCACAGGGGCGCGCGCCTGCTGTGCAGCCGTGCGCAATGGGCGCAGAGCCCATGCCGGCTTCATTGGAAAACACCCCTTTGGAAAAGCCGTCCGCAATGGCGCGTGCGGTCAGCAGACCGAGGATGCCGCCGCCCGCTGCGAACGGCTCAGCTGCACCGTGCACGATGGAGAGCAGCGCATCTGGCAGGCGGTCGCGGTATCGAAACAAAACAGTGCCGCCGCCCGCGAGGTATAAAACCGTCATTGCCGGTACGAGCACTGCGGACGCGCGCGCAATGCGCTGCCCGCCGCCGCGGAGAATCGGGAGCAGCAGGAGGGCGGCGAGAATCCCGATCAAAAGCGGCGGTACAGGGAGAAGCGGGGAGACTGCCTCTGCGATGGCGCCGCCCTGCGCTGCCGCGCCGGTGCCGAGCGCTGCGCATGCACAGCATACCGCAAAGGCACGCCCGAGACCGGGAAGCTCAGCGCCGCGCGACAAATACACCATCGGTCCGCCGAGCGGTGCACCGTCCGAGATTTGATACCGCACTGCGAGCAGCAATTCGGCGTATTTGGTTGCCATGCCGAAAAAGGCGGCAATCAGCATGTAAAAGACCGCACCCGGTCCGCCGAGCGTGATCGCAATGGCGACACCGGCGAGATTGCCGACCCCGAGCGTGCCGCCGAGCGAGGTACACAGCGCCTGCCATGGGGAAATCCCGCCCGTTCCGGCGGTACGGCGGCGCTGCCGCAAAAGCTGCGGCAGACACCAGAATTGTACAAACCGTGTTTGCCATGTGAGGTATGCGCCGGTTGCAAGGAGAAACAGTACGGTAAATGGTCCCCAAAGGGTATAGCGGATGCGGGAAAGCAGTTCCATGGTTCAGACCTCCTGTCGTATTGTTTTATGCGGACAGGCGGGCAAACAGAACCGGAGGTTTGCAAATAAAGGGGCAGTATGCTATACTGAGGAACACAAAGGGGGCGTTTTCGTGACCGAACAGGAAAAATATATGAAGGCTGCGCTGAAACTTGCGCGCAAGGCGGCGGATGAGGGCGAGGTGCCGGTCGGAGCAGTCGTAGTGTGCGATGGAAAGATCGTCGGACGGGGACGCAACCGCCGCGAGACCAAAAAGAACGCCCTGTGCCATGCGGAGATTGAGGCAATCCACAAGGCGTGCAAAAAGCTGGGCGGCTGGCGTTTGCATCGCTGCGACCTGTATGTGACGCTCGAGCCATGCCCGATGTGTACAGGCGCGATCATCAACAGCCGTATCAAGACGCTGTATTACGGCGCACCGGACCCCAAAGCGGGTTCGTGCGGTACGCTCGTGAACCTATTTGACGTGGCATATAACCATAAACCCGAGGTGGTCGCAGGACTGCTCGAAGAGGAGTGCGCGGAAACGCTGCGCACCTTTTTCCGCGCACTGCGCGCCCGGAAAAAGGCGGAAAAGCTGAAAAGAGCCGCAGAAACGGCGGAACTGCCGGAAAAGCTGAATATGGAAGCTGAATGAAAATGGCGCAGCCGGTACGAGGCTGCGCCATTTCTTTTCAAAACATGGGAAGGATAATATAGATATTGATGAGCGAAAACAACAGGAGATGCGCCGGATAAAAGACATAGAAAAAATACTTCATCCGAAGGCCGCGTGTTCCGTTATAGCGGCTGATGAGGAGCAGAGAGGCTGCTGCGGTGATAAAATAGGGGTCGAAAATCCCGGACAAGGAGAAATCGAGTCCACTGAGATACATTACCGTAAGCGCCAGCCCATATTTGATTGCCGGACGGTCACGGAACAGGTAAAACACCGCAATCAGACCGATGCCGTAATACCAGCCGTCCAGATTGCAGAAATACGACAGAACCGCAGCGGCACAGACAATGCCGAGTGTGGCGGGAACGGAGTTTTGGTATTTTTGGAGCAGCGTGAGGACAAGCAGACCGAGCAGCAGGGAAAACAGGACGTTTTGCTGCGCAAGGCTGAAGATTGTTCCGGCGTTTGCAAAATCATAAACCGGCTCGGAAAGGACTGCGAATGCGGCAAGGTTCCAAGCATATTTTTTGAGATTGCGCGTGTGAAGAAACCCTTCCACAAGCAGAAAACAAAAAATAGGGAATGCAATTCTGCCGATGATATGGCAGAGATCGGCTGCTTGCAAAAGCAGTTCAAATTGCCGGTCGCTGAAAGTGGAATAAGGTGCGTTGAGAATGATGCCGTTTTTCAGGATGATCTGCCCAAAGTGGTCAAGAACCATGGCGATGACGGCGATGACCTTTAAAGCGCTGCCCGTCAGAGATCTTTTCATGGGATTGCCCGCTTTCACTTATAGCGGGTGCGGTCGGGTGCCCAACCGTCGAGCGGGTAGCGCTGCATGGCGCCGAACACCTTGTCGCGTACCCCGGGGAACTGCTTTTCCAGATCGCGCAGCAGGGTTTTGACCTCCTCGCGCTTAGTGCTGCCGTCCGCCGGGCAGGGATTGTGCACAATGGGGAGTCCCTGCCGCCGGGCAAACGAGCGGACGTAATACTCAGGTACATAGAGCAGCGGGCGGATAAGCGTTACGCCCTTGCGGTCGAGGAAGGTGACCGGCTTGAAGCACGAGATGCGTCCCTCATAAAAGAGCGAGAGCATATAGGTCTCTACCACATCGTCGAAGTGATGCCCGAGTGCGACTTTTTTGCAGCCTGCGGCAAGCGCGGCTTCATGCAGCGCGCCGCGGCGCAGTTTGGCACACAGCGAGCACGGGTTTTCCTCCTTGCGGATGTCGAACACGATTTGCTTGATCTGGGTCGGAATCCGGATGTATTCCACGTTCAGGCGTTCACACAGCGCTGCAACCGGAGAAAAGTCCATTTCTTCATAACCCATTTCGAGCGTGATGGCGACGACTTCATACTTTTTGGGGTAAAACCGGCGCAGCTCTGCGAGCGCGATGAGCAAAGTGAGCGAATCCTTGCCGCCCGAGACTCCGACTGCAATGCGGTCGCCGTCTTCAATCATATGGTAATGGTCCACCGCGCGGCGGACGTATGAGAGCATTTTCTGCATGAATGTTCCTCCATGAAAGCTTGTATCTGTATCATATATAGCAGAAAAGTAAGAAAAGCGCAAATAAAAAATTTGAAATTGAAAGTGAGAAAACAAGAGATAACAAGAGAATAATAGAGAATAAAAGAGTTCTATTGTGGGTGAGAGAAAATATATAAAAAAGCGATTGACATTCAAAAAAGGTTGTGGTTTAATAAGTAAGGCTCAAATGAGCCGTTTTCAGATTGTGAATCGTTAGATTTAAAATATAATGGAGGAAAACGCACTATGTCTACTTTTATGGCAAAGGCAGAGACCACTGACCGCAAGTGGTATGTTCTCGACGCTGCCGGCAAGCCGCTCGGCCGCACTGCTGCGACCGCTGCGATGCTTCTGCGCGGTAAGCACAAGCCGGAGTTCACCCCGCATGTTGACGGCGGCGACTTCGTAATCATCATCAACGCTGAGAAGGCAATTCTGACCGGCAAGAAGCTGGAGCAGAAGTATTACCGTCATCACTCCGGTTGGGTTGGCGGTCTGAAGGAAGTTCAGTACCGTACCCTGATGGCTGAGAAGCCGGAGATGGCAATGCAGCTGGCTGTTAAGGGCATGCTGCCGAAGAATAGCATCGGCCGTCAGTCCGCTACCCGTCTGAAGATCTTCAAGGGCGCTGAGCACAATCATGCAGCTCAGATGCCGGAAGCTTGGGACAAGTAATTCTTGTAAGGAGGAAATAATCAATGTATACGCCTAAGAAAGCATATTTCTACGGTACCGGCAGAAGAAAGTCCTCTGTTGCAAGAGTTCGTCTGTTCCCGGGCGGTACCGGTGAGATCAAGATCAACAACCGTACCATCGACAACTACTTCGGTCTGGATACTCTGAAGCTGATCGTTCGTCAGCCGCTGGAGGCTACCAACACCACCGATAAGTTCGACATCGAGTGCACTGTAACCGGCGGCGGCTTCACTGGCCAGGCTGGTGCAATCCGTCATGGTATCGCACGTGCTCTGCTGCAGGCAGATACCGACGCTTATCGTGCAACCCTGAAGGCTGCGGGCTTCCTGACCCGTGACCCGCGCATGAAGGAGCGTAAGAAGTACGGTCTCAAGGCTGCACGTCGTGCACCCCAGTTCTCCAAGCGCTAATCTCACTTACCCAAGAGATAATTTCCACTGCTTCTCAGTACGTCTTTGGACGCTGTTTTGCAGAAAATTGGATGGTTTTGGAGTTGTGAGAGTTCCTCAGAAGTGTTCCGTTTTACTCCGTAAGGAGCAAGCAAGGAGCACACAAGGAACAAGAATCGCAAGCGAAAACAAAAGCCTTATGAAGCAGGAGATCGTTCCGCAAGGAGCGTATCTCCTGCTTTTTTGTGCTGCACGGCTTTTCCTTCTTCCTTTTAGATCTTGTTGATTGCCTCCACCAGTGTTTCAATATCCAGGTGGGTATAGACACGTTCAGTGAGCGTCATGGCACCGGAGTGTCCCACAATCTTCTTGATCATGGTTTGGTCTACATGGGCCTCTGTCAGCATGGAGATGCAGGTATGCCGGGTGCAGTGTGGCGTCTGGTCATATCCAAGCTGTTCCATCAGGGGTGTGAAGTAACTGTCGTAGTAGTTCCTGTAATCAAAGTGCTTTTGATCCGGCGTGTGGAGCAGATATTCACACTGAGAACCTTCGTACCACGCTTTATAGAATGGCAGCACCTTGTCGGCAATAGGAACTTTCCGTAGGCCGTTTTCGGTTTTGCTGGCAATCACATCAAAGTACTGTTCTTCCAGATGTACGTTTTCCTTCTTCAAGTCGAGGAACTCCGAGATGCGGCAGCCGTTGTAGATCAGCATCAGCACGATCTGATAGTACGGGTCCTCTGCAAGCTCCCACAGGCGGGCGATCTGCTCCTTTGTGAACTTGTTCCGGTCACGCTTGTTGGGGTTCTTATCCTTGTACCGGCTCAAATCCACAAACTCGGAATAATCCTTGTTGCAGATGTCGTTTTTCATGGCGTAGGCATACAGCTGGTTGAACAGCCCCTTGAGTTTTTTCAGGGTGGGGTAATTCTTCCCGCAGGTGTCCACCACAAATTGAAGATCCATCAGCCGAATATCCCGAAATACCTTGTTGTAAAGTGTTCCGCATACCCGATAGGACGCCTCATAGCCTTTTACATTTGACTTAGAGATGGTGGGAAACTTCTCCTTTGACCAGCGTTCATAGACCTCCTGGAAGGTGGCCTTGGATGCCTTGATGTCAAAGGGATTGTTGTTGTACTCTGCCAGCATTTGCAGCCCCTCTGCTCTGGTTGCCGCATAGCCGATGGTGATTTGCTCCTGAACGGTTTTCCCTGTTTCAGGATTGACGTGCCACCCTACCGTTTTCCTCACTGCATAGGGCCTTCTTCGCTTTCCGGACATTTTCTTGACGCTTCCATATCCGTTGGGTAATCTCAAAAAATCTCAAACTTCCTTTCTCCCAGCGTTTGAATTCAATTTGATAAAGGGTATGCAACACCCTCTGTTACTCCTGGTCGCCGTTTTCCTCGGCGGCCTTTTTCATTTTCTCCAGCATCTGCCGATCCAGTTCGTTGCGCCGCTGAATGCGCTCCAAATCGGAGAGAACTTCCACTTCCTTGTCCTGCAACTTGGCATCTGCGTAGTAGGCCAGTTCCTTTTCAATCCAGCGGTCAAAGGATTCCTGATCGGTCCAATAGGTTTCCAGCTTTTCACGTTCGTCCCGGAACTCTTCCAAAATCAGACACAGGGAATCATTCATCTCTGCAGAGTGGTCATTTCCTTTGAATTTCAGGGAGCAGGACCATTCTTCGCTGTGGGGTGGGCGCTGGACATCGATCTCGAACCGGATACCGGCCTTCTTGTTTAATTGGTAAAGAACCGCAATCACATCAGACAGGCTGTCCAACTGGATTTCAGGTTTCTGGTAGCCAATCAGGTCTGCTGGAGATATGTTTAAGATTTTGGCGATGGCATTGATCATCGCTATGGATGGCTCAATTTCACCGCTTTCGTATTTTTGAACTGTGCGCATTGTCTTGTCCAGACGCTGTGCCAGCTCTGTTTGGCTCAAGTGAGCGGCCTTGCGGGCTGCCTTGATTCTCTCGCCAATTTCGGCTGGGTTACTGTGCATTGTCATCACCTCGCTTGTATTGTAACACGAAGTAGTGCGAATTACAAGGTCGTAATGCGAATAATTTTTTCGCATTTAGTGTTGACAAGCAGTCTTGAATGGCTTATAATCAAAATACGAACTAATAATTCGTATATCGGCAACATGGAGGTCATTCACATGGAGAAGAAAGTTTATGTCGAACTCCCGCCCTTCACCGGACGCAATGTCCCCATCACCGAGATTGCAGCCGCCATGCACAAGGATGCCCAGTATGTGCGCATTGGTTTGCAGCAGGGAATCCTGAAATTCGGCTATGCGATCAAGCTGGAAAACTCCAACGAGTACAACTACTACTGCCCTGACAGAAAGGTGTGGGAGGAAATTGGATACTTCCAGCCGGAAACCGCATAAAAAAAGAGCCCTCATCCTGGCAGATGAGAACTCTTGGCGGACAGTACAAACGGCAGCTGCCGTGTGACTATCACTCAGCAAGGATATTATAACACGACAGCTGCCAAATTCAACAATTATTTAAAGAGGAACAGAATTTGACAGCTTTACCAGACAGCATCATATAAAATGGTCTGTTCTGCTGCTGGAAGTACGAGGAACGGAATGGGAGGAAAACGAAGGTGCCATACCAGCCGGAAACCGGCCTGGGAGCGAAAAGCAACGATCCTTCCAGCTTTGTACCTTATAAAACGGCAGTGCAGGCCAGCGGATATGATGGCATCGGAATTGGTATTTTCAACGGCATCTGTGCGATTGACCTGGACAACTGCGTTTCAGACAGCGGCTATTACACCCAGACCGCCGCAGAAATTGTGGCCTTAATGCACAGCTATACCGAGTACAGCCCCAGTGGAAACGGTCTGCACATCCTCTTTTCGGCAAAAGGCTTTCAGTATGATACCAAGCGATTTTACATTATGAACCATCAGGCTGGAATCGAGGTTTATGTGACGGGAGCAACCAACAAATATGTCACCGTGACCGGAAACCGCTGTGAGGATTATGAGTATGGGGACCGGACCCAGGAGCTGCAAGTGTTACTGGACAAGTTCATGCGCAGGCCAGAGGTAGGCGCAGAAAATGCAATAAATGCAAAAAACTCTGATTTAAGCATGGAGCAGCTTCTGCAACTGGCAAAAAGCTGTAAGAATGAGGTAGCGTTCACAGCCCTTTGGAGCGGTTCGTTGGAGGGATATTCGTCCCCATCAGAGGCCGATCTGGCACTGTGCAGTCATCTCGCCTTTTGGACAGGACGGGATGCTGCCAAGATGGACACTATGTTCCGACAGTCGGGATTGATGCGGGATAAATGGGACCGGCAGCAATCCGGCACAACGTATGGTGCAATCACCATTCAGAAGGCAATCGAGCATTGCCGGGAGATCTACACTCCAAAAGCGGAGCCGTCACCGGTTTTTCAACCTATTGTTCCGCTGACGCCACAGTGGAGTGATCTGCCTGCATTTCCGGTAGACGCTCTCCCGGATGTGATTCGGAATTATGTGAGTGCAGTAGCTGAACACAGCCAAACTGCCCCGGACATGGCAGCGGTGATCAGTCTGGGTGTGCTGGCTACCTGCTTACAAGGGAAATACAAGATAGAGGGAACGCCGGGATACTGTGAGCCTTTAAGCTTGTACACAGTGGTGATCGCCGCACCGGGGGAGCGAAAGTCCAGCGTCATGCGGGATATGACCACATTCCTCTATGAGTATGAGCAGGAATATAACAAGGCGCACAGCATGGAAATACGGGAAAACCATTTGCATCGGGAATCTCTGGAGCGCCAGATCTCTGGTCTGCAAAAGAAGCTGGAGCGCAAGGAAAGCCGGGAAATGGAGTTGGAGCTGCGGCAGCTTCAGGAGCAGCTGGAAGAAACTCCAGAACTAAAGCCGGTTCGCTTTTTTGCGGACGATTGTTCCAGTGAAGCGCTGACCAGCTTAATGGCAGCCAACAACGGAGTGTTCTCCGTGATCTCCACTGAGGGCGGCATCTTTGACATCATGGCAGGACGGTATTCTAACAAATCCAACATTGATGTCTGGCTGAAAGGTCATTGTGGAGATGCCATTTATGTGGATCGAATGACCCGTGAAGCAGAGTGCATCATGCACCCGGCACTGTCGGCTATCCTCTCAATTCAGCCCAGTGTGCTGGACGAAATCATGTCCAATACCACCATGACCGGGCGGGGCTTGATTGCCCGCTTCCTGTATGCGTCCCCACCGTCCAGAATTGGCAGCCGAGTCTTTCGTACCCAGCCGATTCCGCCCGAAGCAACCGCCGCTTACCGCAGCTTGATTTTTCGCCTGATGGCTCTGCCGATTGGTGGGGATGCCCAGACAGTACACCTTTCAGAAAAAGCCTTTGACCTGATGGCTGACTATTTTCAGGAACATGAGAAGTTTCTGGTTGGCGAGGGGCAGGCAATTTCCGATTGGGCAAGCAAATATATCGGTGCCGTACTCCGGATTGCGGGACTGTTGCACTGTGCTGATATGGAAGATGACAAAGCAGAAGTGACAGCTTCTACGATGAGCAAGGCGATTCAGATCGGCAAATACTTTCTGGCTCATTCCACCTACGCCTATTCTATGATGGGTACTGACTTGAGCATCCAGAAAGCCAAATTTGTCTTGGCAAAGCTGAAAAAGAAGAACATATCGGTGATCAAGCGTTCTGAGCTTTTTCAGATGTGCCGGGGAAAGTTTTTCAAGAAAACGGAGGAGATTTTTCCGACTTTGGAATTACTGGAGGGGCATGGATACATCCGGCTGGAAGAACCGGAACGCCAGTCGGTAGGCAGACCAGCCGATGTGAAAATCATCGTGAACCCCGCAGCATGAAACCGGAATTTTCTGCATTTATTGCATTTCCTGCACAGAGTTGCACTCTGGTATCGCACCACCGTCCCCATCGAAAAATCCACAGATTTGGAGATGGATGGTTCGGTAGAATCCGGTGGATTTTCCCGAACTGTGGGCGGCAGGATTGCTTGCAGAAGCAAGGATGCCGGACACACCTGGTTTGCTGTGTGGATAGCACACGCAAGCCAGGGAGGCTCCCGCAGAAGCCGCATCCCCCTCGGAGAGCCCACGATACTTTGCAGCCGCAGGATGAAAGTATCATAGTGGGTTATTACACTTCCGCAGGAAGTGCGCCCCGGCCCGCAGGCCGTACAAACGTGAAAGGAGCTCTATGGCGAGAAACGACGGGATTGACCGTACCAGCGCAAGAAATGTAAATCTGACTGCCGCCAAAATCGGTAATGCTCAGCGGCACAATGAACGAGAAAAGGAATCCTACACCAACCCAGATATTATACCAGAACGCACCCCTCAGAACATCCATTTTAAGAAGCCTACTGCCGGATATGCAGAGATGTTTGCACAGATGGAAAAGGATGGTGTAATCTCCACTCGTGGCCTGAAAACGGATGCCAACCTTTACGGGGAACTGATTTTTGATGTCAACTCCGCCTACTTCTATAACCATGGTGGGTATGAGTTTGCCAAGCGATTTTATGAGGACGCTTACAGGGCTGCCGTAGAGATCGTGGGCGGCGAACAGTATATTCTCTCCGCTGTCATGCACGCCGATGAGCGTAACCGGGCCATGTCCGAAGCACTGGGGCAGGATGTATTCCATTATCATCTCCATGTGGTCTATGTTCCGGTTGTGGAGAAGCAGATCCTCTGGTCCAAGAGGTGCAAAGACAAGTCACTTGTGGGAACTGTCAAGGAAACGATTATGCAGGTGAGCAGTAGTAAAAAATGGCTGTCTAAACCGGCATTGGACGAACAGGGAGTCCCTATTCTCCAGAAGAATGGCAAGCCGGTACTGCGGAAGTCTTACAGCGTCCTTCAGGATGATTTCTTCCAGGCCATGCGCAATGCCGGATATACTGATGTTGAACGTGGAGAACGGGGCAGTTCCGAAGAGCATTTGACCGTGACACAGTTCAAGGTGGAGCGGGAACAGGAGCGATTGGAACAACTCACAGAACAAACACAACAGAAAGAGCAGCAGGCAGCTTCTCTGGAAAAGAAGATTGAGAAGATTCAAAAACAGCAGATTGCCGTTCAGAAAGTGGAGCAAATAGAACCCCATGCCGTTCCATTTTCCTCAAAAGTCATGCTGGATCGTTCTGAATATGAAAATCTGGCAGCTGCGGCAAAGAAGTTCTATGTTCAGGAGCGCAAGGAATCCAAGCTACAAAAGGCTTTGGAAGCAGCGATGAAAATGATAAGTGAGTTGAAGGCAAAGGTCGCTGCACTGACCGAAGAACTGGCAGAGTACAAGTCCGTTCGTGGTCAGCTCAACGCCGCAGGTTTAGAGCAGCAAAATGAACTTTTGCGGAATAAACTCCATCGTTACGAAACGGTGATAGAGCAAAATGGTTTGTGGAATTTGTTCCGACCCAATAGAAAAATAGATCACATGAGACAAGAAGAACGCCGGTAATATTTTCATTTGCCCTATCTGTATTTTGCGTACGGATAGGGCAAATTTTTGTTGTAGACAGCGCAGAAAAACGGTGAATTTTGTTGATTTATCAATGCTGGATTGGTATAATTGTTCTATGTTATAGAACATAGAACAATTTGGGAAGGAGGTGCCGAATTGCCTAACAAGGTGGCTGTAGATCAACAAGCCAAGGACATGATAATCGAACTTGGTTTATTGATTCGTGATTGCCGTGGAACGCTCAGCCAATCCCAATTAGCAAAAAGGGTTGGTCTGCCCCGTTCCAACATGAAATATATAGAAGACGGTGTTAATGCTCCAACAGCGGAAGTCTATGACAAGCTGATTAAGGAGCTGAAGCCGGATCTGCAGACACGCCAGCGTATGGATCGGCTGTATATGGCGATTCGGAAAGTTCCCCCGCCGGATATTTGTCGGACTATCACACAAAACAAGGATTTAGTAGATGCAATGCGGAAGTTGGAAGGTTGTAATCTGACTCCCAGCCAGATTGAAAGTGTTGCCGCATTGTTTGCGTCTTTTCAAGAGAATAGAGAAGGAGAACCCATAAAATGAGAGATAAGTATTTTTACGAAGTTATGTTTGATGATACGTCCATTGACGTAAGCAAGGAAGTCGGGCTGGTCTGGTCCATTGCCAACTCCCTCCGTGGTGCTTATACCTCGGATAAATATAAGGACGTTATTATCCCCATGGTCATCATCCGCCGGTTTGAGTGCGCCCTGGAGGCTACCAAAGATGCAGTTGTAGCAAAGCATAAGCAGAACCCCAACCTCCCTGCTGCGCTCCTTTGCCAGGTTTCCAAGTACCCCTTTTACAACACCAGCGAGTTTACTCTTAAACGCCTTCTGGATGACAGCGACAGCATTGCGTCCAATCTTAAGTCTTACATTGAAGGCTTTTCCGCCAACATCCAGTTGATTCTAGAAAAACTGCTGAAATTCAGTACTCAGATCGACAAGATGGACAAGAGCAACCGCCTTTACAGCGTGGTTAAAAAGTTCTCCGATTTGGATTTGTACCCTGCCCATGTAGACAGCATGAAGATGGGCTACATTTTCGAGGATATTATCCGTCGTTTTTCTGAAAACGCCGAGGCCGGTGATCACTATACGCCCCGTGAAGTGATTCGTCTGATGGTCAATGTACTGCTGGCAGAGGGCTGCAACGACCTGTTGACGGATGAGGGTAAAATTGCCACCGTACTGGATGCTGCCTGTGGTTCGGGCGGTATGCTGTCCACTACCTATGATTTCCTGCGCCGCAAAAATCCCTATGTGGATGTGCGCTTGTTTGGACAGGAAATCAATCCCGAATCCTACGCCATTTGTCTGGCAGATATGCTCATCAAAGGCCAGGATGTGAAAAACATCATGGGTGATGAGGAAGCCAACACCCTGAAAACGGACTGCTTCCCGGATCAGAAGATGCGGCTGGTGATTATGAATCCCCCGTTTGGTACACCATGGGGTGGCAAAGATGCACCGGAAGGACAAGAGAAGAAAGTCCGTGAGGAAAACAAGAAGGGCGGGCGGTTTGAGCACGGTTTTCCCGGAACCGGTGACGCCCAGCTGCTGTTCATGCAGCACGCCATCAATAAGCTGGATGAGAAAAACGGGCGTGCAGCGATCATTACCAATGGTTCGCCTCTTTTCTCCGGCGGAACCACCAGCGGTGAAAGCCAGATTCGGCGCTGGATGCTGGAGGAAGATTTAATAGAAGCCATTATTGCCCTGCCTACCCAGCTTTTCTATAACACCGACATCGGTATTTATATCTTTATTCTGTCTCGCAATAAGCGCCCTGACCGCCGTGGAAAGGTGCAGCTGATCAATGCGGTGGATATGTGGAAGCCCCTGCGCAAATCTTTGGGCAAAAAGCGCCGTGAAATCGACCGGGATAGCATGGTAAAAATCACCGAGCTGTACTCCAACTTTGAGGAAAACCAGTACTGCAAGATTTTCCCCAACAAGGAGTTTATGTACAAGGAGTATGCGGTCTATCAGCCGTTGCAGCGCCGGGGTGTGCTGGATGCGGAGAGCATCGAGCGGCTGCGGACCAGCAGTTACTTCACCAGTAACTCCAGCATTTTCAATGAGACGGATTTTGAGCAGTTGAAAGAGATGAACCCCCGCAGTGCTGCCGACGAGAAGAAATACCAGAAATATCTGGCGGGCCAGCAGTTTGTGACGGATGTGTTGACCATTCTGGAAGCCAACCGCTCTGACCGTGTGTTTATGGATTATGGCGAGTTTGAAAAGTATCTGAAATCACTGCTGGGCAAGGTCGAGGGGATGTCTGCCAGCCGGTTGACTGGCATTGCCATGGTGCTGGCGGTGATGGACAAAACCGCCGTGGTGCAAAAAGACCGAAAAGGCGAAATAATCAAGGACACTACCACTAAGGACACCGAGATCATCAAGCTCACCCAGGACCCGGAAAAATATTTTGAGGCGGAAGTATATCCCCATGTACCTGACGCTATCTGGTTGTATGAATTTGATCCTTCTAAAAAGGTAAGCGTTTCAAATAGAGAGCGTATAGGTGCGGAAATAGCCTTTACACAATATTTTTATGAATATAGTAGAAACGACACCGCCCAAGGAATTCACAATAAAATTGCGCAAAATACAGTTGCTTTGCAACATATATTTTCTGTTAATGATGTTGAGCAAAGAAATTTGGACGCTTTGATTTCTACTTATGAAGATCAACTTCAATTGGGGAAAAAATACCGTGATTTATTTGTTTTGGAAACACTTTTGCGAGGCCTTGACCCAACGGTAGAATTGAAAGATAGCGGTTTAATCTGGTTTGGAAAGATTCCTGCTCATTGGGAAGTTAAGCGTATAAAGTATGTTATCAAACAGGGAAACGACGGGATAAAAGTAGGACCTTTTGGGAGCGCTCTAACAAATGAAGTTGTAAGTGCTGACGATGGGCAATTTAAAGTATATGGCCAAGCCAATTTGATTCGTAGAGATTTCGAATATGGTGATAATTTCGTTACAGAGGACAACTATTTGCGCTTAAAGAATTATGAAGTGCTTCCCTATGATATTGTAGTTTCTATGATGGGTACAATTGGAAAATGCTGTGTAGTTCCAGAGGGTATTTCTCCTGGAATTATGGATTCACATCTTATTAAAGTGCGCTTATCAAGTTTAATGTTCCCTCAATATTTTGAATACTTGTATGAGAGTGAAGCTGTATATGAGCAACTTTTACTGAAATCTAAAGGTTCAATAATGAACGGACTAAATTCGACTATTGTAAAAAATGTTTATATGGTAGTCCCGCCTGTCGAAGAACAGATTGCTATTTGCAGATATATTAATGAGCATTTATCTGATGCGGTGGAGGTGAAGTAATGTGGCAATTAGAAGTGGACAATTAAAAGAAAAAACTGACTACCAAACTTATATTCTCGAAATGTTGCGGGAGGAAAATGGCTATCAGGTGCGCCCCTCGACTACGTATGATCCCGGCTACGGCATGGATGTTGAGCTACTGTTCTCCTTTTTGCAAGCCACCCAGCCGGATGCATTGGCACGGTTGGAAAAGCTCTATGGCGGCAAGACCCGCCAGACCATCCTCAACTACATCAATAATGAGGTCAACAAGAAAAGCCGCAGCCTGCTGGATGTGCTGAAGCACGGTGTGGAGTTTGATAACGGTGTATCCCTGACCCTCATGTACCGCAAACCTGCCACTACCTTCAACCAAAAAGCGGAGGCGCTGTATCAGCAGAATGTACTCTCGGTGATGGAGGAAGTCTGGCACAAAGAGGGCGAACGCATTGATCTTGTGATTTTCCTCAATGGCATTGCTATTTTTACTTTTGAGCTGAAATGCAACACCAGTGGACAGAACTATGAGGATGCGATCCGTCAGTATAAGTTTGAGCGAGATTATAAGACCCGACTGCTGAAATTCAAGGCGGGCTGCCTGGCTCACTTCGCCATGGACTTGAACGAAGTGTATATGTGCACCAATCTGAAAGGAAAATCTTCCTTCTTTCTGCCGTTCAACAAAGGCTGCGGTGTTGGGATTCACTCTGGCAAGGGCAACCCCCACAACGAAAACGGCATCAATGTTTCTTATATGTGGGAAGATATCCTCAAAAAAGATACGGTGCTATATCTGATTGATAAAATCATATTCCTGCAAAAGGAGACCAAGAAAGACCCGGATACCGGAAAGCGTGTCACCAAGGAAACGCTGATTTTCCCCCGTTATCATCAGTTCAATGCCGTGCGCAAGCTGGTGGCAAATGTAGTAGAACATCACAGCGAGAAAAACTATCTCATTGAGCACTCGGCGGGCAGCGGCAAAACCAATACCATTGCATGGTTGGCCCACCGTCTTGCCTCCTTGCACGACAGGGAAAACAAAGTCATTTTTGATACGGTCTGCATTATCACTGACCGTATCGTGGTAGACCGACAGCTTCAGAATGCCGTACTGTCACTGGAGCACAAGGCTGGTCTGATCAAGGTCATGGACGAAAAATGCACGTCCAAAGATCTTGCGGATGCCCTCAACGGCAATACAAAAATTATTGTGACTACCATCCACAAGTTCATGTACATTCAGGAACTTGTGCAGGAGCTGAAAAGCAAGACTTTTGCCGTAATCATCGACGAGGCGCATTCCTCTACCGCCGGAACTGCCATGGAGGCGGTGACGTATGCTCTTTCGGAGAGCCGCAAACTGAACGAGGCCACCCCTGTAGATGTATCGGAAGAAGAAAAATCTATGGCCGATATTATCGAGGACGAAATTGCCCGCAGTGGAAAGCAACCCAATGTTTCCATGATCGCCTTTACCGCAACCCCGAAACCGACTACCTTACAGCTGTTCGGCTGCTTGAATGAAGAAGGAAAAAAGGTCGCTTTTGACCTATATTCTATGAAACAGGCGATTGAGGAAGGCTTTATTCTGGATGTGCTGCAAAACTATGTGACCTATAAGACCTATTTTGAAATTAACAAGGCCATCGAGGATGATCCGGAGCTGGAAACTATTGCCGCAAAGCGTAAGATTGCCAAGTATATTGAACTGCACGATACAAACATCGCCCAGAAAGTGGAAATCATCATTGAGCACTTCAAAAACAGAATCATGCAGGAATTGGGCGGCAAAGCAAAAGCCATGGTCATTACTTCATCACGGCAGGCAGCGGTCAAATACCGGAACGAGTTTGAAACCTATATTTCCAAGCATGGGTACACGGGTATTCGCGCATTGGTGGCGTTTTCAGGCAAGGTCTCTCTGGACGGACACGAATACACCGAAGCAGTGATGAACGGCATAAAGGAAGAAGATTTGCCGGAAGTGTTTGACAGCAACAGCTATCAGGTGCTGTTGGTGGCGAATAAGTATCAAACAGGCTTTGATCAGCCGAAGCTCTGTGCCATGTATGTGGACAAACGTCTGCGGGGAGTTAATGCTGTGCAGACCCTTTCTCGCTTGAACCGTATTTGTGCGCCCTATGATAAGAAAACCTTTGTGCTGGATTTCAAAAATGAATATGAAGATATTCAAGCGTCCTTTGCCCCATTCTATACTGAGACAATTCTAAACGAGACGATCACCCCTTCGGATATCAGAACGGTGGAAGCTCAGGTGGATCAGTATAATTTCCTGGATATTGACGATATTGAGGAATTTAACGGATACCTGTATCAGGATAAACGAACCTCTAAAGAAAAGGCTCGGATGTGGGCTCTGCTGGATAAATCCCTGCAAATCATCAATCGCCACCCGGAACTGGAAAAGTTGGAAATTCGTGCAACTATCAAGCGTTTCTTGCGGTTTTACAGTTTCCTGATTCAGGCAACCTGCTTTGAAAGCGTGGATCTGCACAAGAAGTACAATTTCCTTTCATACCTGGTTAAGGAGATCGAAGTGGGCAGCGGTGGAAATGATTTTGACATTGCGGACAAAATCACTGCCTCTAATTTCCGTCAGAAAAAGACTGGGGAAAACACACACGAGATTGAATCCAAGCCGGAGGTTAGCCTGCCGACACCCAATGAGGTCTTTATGGATGAGGCCGTGAAAAAGAAGCTGTCCGAGATCATCGACGAGATCAATGCAGCGTATAACAAGAATTTTGATGTTGATGTGGCCTCCAAGTCCGCTCTGCAAATGAGGGATATTTTGCTGAAGAATGGACATCTGAGGGACAGTGCACGGAATAACTCACTGAAAGATTTTCGCTTTGCCTATTTTGACGCCGTGCAGGACGCCCTGATTGCTGGGTATGAACAGAATCAGGACTTCTTTGCCCTTCTGCTTGATAACGACGAAAAGAAGCGGGAACTGATGCAGGTGTTCTTGGAGGATGTGTATAAGAATTTGAGGGGCTGAAAGATAAAGTACTGACAAAATAAAAAGGTGGGGAGAATAAACTATAGTAAAGCGGGTATGATTCTTTTGGTAAGAGGAAATATAACTGGTAAAGAAATCACAAGACGCAGACAATGTCGAAACGTTTAAGTTGAATATTTGCAAGAAAATCGCAAATTCGATTGATAAACGGTATGTTGTGTGATATAATTTTTTCAGGGAGGAGGATGTGTGATGTTATTGGAGTTCAGATGTTCTAACCACAAATCAATTAGAGCTGAAGTTCTATTTTCTGCAATAGCAGGCTCAGACAAAACTCATGCAGAAAACATAGAAAAAGTAGCAGATGTTGAGGTTCTGAAGTCGGCTGTTATCTATGGTGCAAATGGTTCTGGCAAAAGCAACTTTATCGATGCCATCGCATTTGTAAGAGGTCTTGTTATCAATAGTATTCATCATCAGCCTGGGCAAGGAATCTGGCAAGTCCCACACAAATTGTCTGGACATGACCAAGAAAGTACCTATAAAATTCAGTTTATTGTAGACAATATTAGGTACGCTTTTGGATTTTCACTAAAAAATATGCTTGTCACAGAAGAATACCTTTATTATTTCCCCAATGGTCGTCAAACCAAAATTTTTGAACGTGTTGGTGAAAAATACACGGCAGGTCGTAGTTTCCTCAACAAATTTAATACTTGCAAAGATGTCCTCAAGCCAAATCGCTTAATGTTGTCCTGCGCTGCAAATTTTAGTTCGGTTGAAGAAGTAACTGCTGCATATCGCTTTTTCAATGACGAGTTGATAATTTACAGTTCGGTTAACCAAGACAATTGGATGAATTATTCACTGCACCAAATTAATGTTAACGAACAAATAAAGGCAATTGTTCTGAAGCTTTTGGACGCACTTGGCACTGGAATTAAAGATATTCATGTTGATATTAAGAAAGAGGATCTAGATGTTGCGAATCTTCCTCCTTTTTTATCAGACGAATTCAAAAAAATTCTTTTACAGGAAAAAATAGATGCAATTTCTGCTAAGGTTCTGTATGAAGGATTTGAAACGGATTTGATTTCAGAGGAATCCACAGGAATAAAAAAACTTTTTGGAATACTGTGTCCATTTATTGATATTATGGTCAATGGAAAAGTATTGGTTTGCGATGAGCTTGAATCCAACTTGCACGAATCACTTCTTTTTGGACTGGTAAAACAGTTTGTGAATACACGTGGAAGTAAACCTGCACAGTTGATTTTTACGACTCATGAAACCGGGTTGTTGAACTTGGATTTGTTCAGACGAGATCAAATTTGGTTTACAGAAATAAAAACAGAAGACCGTTCTACAGATTTATTTTCACTTACAGAGATTAAAAATGTCCGAAAAGATGAGAACTTTGGAAAAGGTTACATTGCAGGAAAATATGGAGCGATTCCGATGTTAAATCTGAATTTTGCCAGTATAATTTCTTCTGATATGTAAGTGGAGGTGGTGATATGGTATCTAGAGATATTTCACTAACTCCACGTGCGGAAGACACGCGCGATGCACACCCTGTTGTGGTACCTATCCAGTTTTCGTTGTCTGAGATTAAGCAACATTTTACAGAAAGTATGGATGAGGTTAAGGCACAGTTTGATGTCGCAGATGAATTAAATGCTGACGGAAATGAAATTGCTTGTAAAATGGTTTGGCGATCACAAGTCGTTTTGGCTGAGGGATTGCTAGATTTTTACATTCATGAAGTTAGTAAGTATTGTTTGGTTAGAATGTTCTCGGGATCCTGGCCAAAATCAGAAAAGTATAAATCGTTTCAGATTCCTATGGAAAGAGTAGAGAATGCTATAGCTGCTTTGGAATCAAATGACTGGCTTTTTGAATATTTGAATAAGCGATTTAGCAGAGATGTGTTTTTATCGTGTGAAAGCATGAGAGATCAGTTAAACCTTATCGGTATACCGTTTAATAAAGTGATGGAAGTAGCTTTTCCTAGCGGAAATGAGCAAGAAGCAATAAAGACCGGAAAAGAAGCTATAGCGATGCTATTTCAGCGAAGAAATGAAATAGCACATCAAAATGACAGAAGTCATGCCTCTGCTGAACAAACAGACATTACTAAAGAATTTGTTGAAGATTATATATCAAAGATAGAATCCATCGTCAACGCTATACAGGTAATTGCAGAGGAAACAGATACATAGAGGAATAAGTTGGGCTTAACCGTAGACACGCAAGCATGAATGGTGCAACATTTCAGCACCACTCATGCTTGCGTGTTATAGGTATGTTCTTTGAAAGTTTGAGGTGACTCCAAGAACAGCAACCGAGTTTCTTTCCCTACTGTTGTCCTGCGTCGCCCTGGGCAGCGATACGCAAGGCACATATAAGGAGCAAAACCTACTTTTCGTGAACTGTGCACGGGAATAAAAATTAGAACATGATGTGCGGAAAAACCGCAGTATTAAGCCAAAAATCAGGTGGAAAGCGAAGAAATCACCGGGTGTTTGGCAGGACCAGCACCAGACCCTTGAAGTTCAGCAAGCGCTAATTTTATGCTTGCAAAATCTCCATGGTACGCCATGGAGATTTTTTATGCCATCAGAAAAGCCAGACAGATTTCTGTCTGGCTTTTCTTGTTATTCTTCTGAAAAGAGTGGGGTGGAGAGATAACGGTCTCCGGTATCCGGAAGCAGAACGACAATATTTTTGCCTGCATTTTCGGGGCGCTTTGCCAATTCGACTGCTGCATGAACTGCGGCACCGGAAGAAATCCCGACAAGGATTCCCTCGTTTCTGCCAATGCGCTTTCCCATCGCAAAAGCGTCTTCATTGCTGACTGGGATGATTTCATCATAAATGCTTTGATTCAGTATAGGCGGGATAAAACCTGCGCCAATCCCCTGAATTTTGTGCGCACCTGCAATGCCAGTGGAAAGAACGGCAGAAGAAGCGGGTTCTACAGCAACGATTTTGATGTTGGGGTTCTGAGCTTTCAGATATTCGCCGACACCGGTAATCGTGCCGCCGGTGCCGACACCGGCAACGAAAAGATCGACTGCACCATCGGTATCCTTCCAGATTTCCGGACCTGTCGTGCTTTTGTGAATGGCAGGGTTGGCAGGATTGACAAACTGCCCGGGAATAAAGCTGCCTGGGGTCTGCTCGGCAAGTTCCTTTGCTTTGGCAATGGCGCCTTTCATGCCAAGCGCGCCTTCGGTCAGTACCAGTTCAGCCCCATACGCCTTCATAAGCTGGCGGCGTTCTACAGACATGGTTTCCGGCATTACGATGATAATGCGATATCCGCGGGCGGCGGCAACCGAGGCAAGGGCGATGCCGGTATTGCCGCTGGTTGCCTCGATTATCGTGGAGCCGGGTTTGAGCTGCCCATTTTGTTCTGCCGTATCGAGGATGGCGCGGGCAACGCGGTCTTTAACCGAACCTGCCGGATTAAAGTATTCCAGCTTTGCAAGGATTCTTGCGGAGAGATGTTCAGCTTGTTCGATATGATGCAGTTCCAGAATTGGGGTATGTCCGATGAGTGCATCGGCGGATGGATAAATATTTGCCATTTATAGTGCCTCCTGTGCGCGTACAGCTTCAAAACCGCGTGCGAAATCCTCGAGGATATCATCAATATGCTCGGTGCCGATTGAAAGCCGGATGGTATTGGGCTTGATGTGCTGTTCGGCGAGTTCTTCCGCGGAAAGCTGTGCATGGGTTGTGGTTGCCGGATGGATGACCAGGGATTTTACATCTGCAACATTGGCAAGCAGGGAGAAAAGCTTCAAATGGTCGATGAATACATGCGCCTGTTCCTGACCGCCTTTGATTTCAAAGGTAAAAATCGAACCGCCGCCATGGGGGAAATAGGTTTCGTAAAGCGCATGGTTCGGATGATCTGGCAGGCTGGGGTGGTTTACCCGCTCCACCTGCGGATGCTGTGCGAGATACGCGATGACCTTTTTGGTGTTTTCCGCATGGCGCTCCAAGCGGAGAGAGAGCGTTTCAATGCCTTGAAGCAGCAAAAATGCATTAAACGGGGAAATCGAGGCGCCGGTATCCCGCAAAAGGACTGCGCGGATATAGGTGACAAATGCAGCCGGTCCTGCCGCCTCGGTGAAGCTGACCCCGTGGTAGCTGGGGTTCGGTTCGGTGATTGCGGCATACTTCCCGCTTTGCTTCCAATCGAATTTTCCGGAATCTACGATAATGCCGCCGAGCGTTGTACCGTGACCGCCGAGAAATTTTGTAGCCGAATGGACTACAATGTCTGCTCCATGTTCAATCGGACGGAGAAGATATGGCGTAGCAAAGGTGTTGTCAATCACAAGCGGCACCCCGTGTGCATGTGCAATTTGTGCGATGGCATCAATATCCGGAATATCGCTGTTGGGGTTGCCGAGGGTTTCCAGATAAATTGCTTTGGTATTTGGCTGAATGGCAGCAGTCAATTCATCAAGCCGATGCGCATCTACAAACGTAGTTGCGATACCATACTGCGGCAGCGTGTGAGCAAGCAGGTTATAGCTGCCGCCATAAATGGTTTTTTGTGCGACAATATGGTCGCCTGCCTGTGCCAGCGCCTGTATTGTATAGGTAATTGCGGCTGCGCCTGAGGCAACAGCCAGAGCCGCGACGCCGCCCTCCAATGCTGCAATGCGCTTTTCCAACACCTCCTGCGTTGGGTTGGTCAGCCGCCCGTAGATATTGCCCGGGGCTTCCAAACCAAACCTTGCGGCGGCATGGGCGGCATTGTGAAAAACGTAACTCGCGGTCTGATAAATCGGGACAGAACGCGCGTCGGTTGCGGGGTCAGCCTGTTCCTGACCGGCATGAAGCTGAACGGTTTCAAATTTTAAGTTGCTCATGGTACAAATTCCTTTCAAAGTCAAAAATGTGATCTCAAATTACCGGATACAACACATTCGACCGAATCGGAAATTTGCGCGCAGGAGCAGAGGAAAAATAGTCTGCACTCTAATCCCTACCAATCTTATAGGATAGTGGGATTATACAACCAGATTCATATCAAGTCAATAGGAATATAAAAAGTTCTGCCATATGGAAGCAGAACTTTTTTGAGATTAACATAATATCGGTGCTGTCGTTGAAAAAAACTTAGATTTTTGTGGAAATCGGTTCCCCGACGTTGTATTTGGTGCAGATGCGGATATCTGTATACATCAATTCGCGCTCCGGTCTGCGATGATGCAGCAAATATTCATGAAGCAGAAGCGGAGGACGATACCCTTGCTCCAATGCATTTTGATCGAGCAGAATACTGATTTTTCCTTGGCGCAGCAGCGTATCGTTCGGCGGAGTCATATCAAAGGCGATGACACGCACCTTTCCGGTCAGTCCGGCATCGTGGATGGCTTCGCATACGCCGAGCTGACCGTTTGCCGCGACATAGACCCCGCCCAAATCCGGGTTAGCGGCAAGGATATGCTGCGTAATTTCGTAGGCAAAATCATCGCGGTCAAAGCAGGGCTGGAAAGGGAGACGGATGATGTCCTCTGCGTGTTCGGCGGTCAGGGTATCGAGGAAGCCGGTCAGGCGGTTGTTATGCGCGGCATTGTTCAGATGGCCTGCAAGCGGGAACACCTTTCCGCCGGCGGGAAGGAGCATGCGCATTAACCCGGCAGCGGTTTGTCCGGCGCGATAGTTGTCCATTCCGATAAAGCACAGGCGCGCACTGCCCGGTGCGTCTGCGTTCAGTGTGATGACCGGCACGCCGTTTTCGTGCAGTTCGTTGATACGTTCCCGGATTTCCGGATCATTGCTGGCTGAAATTGCAAAGCCGCGCACACCGTTTGCCAGAAAACGGTCAATACATTCCAAGATTGCAGCAGTATCAAGACGGTTGATTTTGTGCACACACAGTTCAACGCCCGAGGCTTTGAGTTCATCCGCTGCTTGTTGAACTCCTTGGGATACAATCTGCATCGTTGGGGTTTCGATGGATTGCAGGATGACGCCGAGTTTAAAATCCTGTGACGTTTTTACCAGCGCCCGACCGATGGCATTCGGTTGATAATCCAACTCGTCGGCCAATTTGCGGATGCGTTCCGCAACTTCAGGGCTGACACGTCCGCGATTGTGCAGTGCACGGTCCACCGTGCCGCGAGAGACGCCGGCAAGTTCCGCGATCTGCTTGGATGTGACAGACATAGTGTAAGGTTCCTTTCAAGAGTGAAGTAGAAGGAAGGGGAATCGAGGGGAATCCGTGCAAAAATAGATAAAAAAACAACGAATTAGGGTGCGTGCATGTTGTTAGAAGTATTATAGCACGCAAATTGATAAGATTCAACTGCACGTGCATTCGGAAGCGCAGAAAACCGGAGATGGACAAAAGGAGTTGGGATAAAATGTACAGAAAATATCGCGAAAATTATGCAAAACCGCCTAAAATGTGCACGCAAAGTGAACGCGATGCCGCGCGTGCATCACAGCATAATCCATAAAGCACGCAGAGAAAAATTGTGTGAACCTACAAAAAAATCGATTCAGGGGGAAAAACGAAAAAAAAAGAGTTGCAGATGGCGGGGGAAATATGCTAAGTTTATTACGGTAAACGTATGTTGTGAACTGCAAAAGATGTTCACATAAATACGTGTTTTGCAGGGAAAATCCCCTGTTTAGGCTGTGATACGTCGAACGCCCCAGAAAAGTCATCTGGAGGCGTTGATTTTTCGAAAACGGCGTTCACGTGCACACAGTATTTGCTTTCTATTCTTCATTCTTCACAACACATCACAAATCAAAACAGAGAAATGAGGCTGAACCAAAATGTCATTTTTCAATTCGTTGACATGGACGGGAATTTCGTTCCTGTTCTTCACAGCGCTCGTCGCCATTATCTCCAGCATTAAAACCAAGGGCGACGATCTGGAGTCCGCAGAGGGTTACTTTCTGGCGGGCCGCGGTCTTCCCGGCGTGGTCATTGCAGGCTCCCTGCTGCTGACCAACCTGTCCGCAGAGCAGCTTGTTGGTCTGAACGGTCAGAGCTGGGTCACCAATATGAGCCCGATTGCATGGGAAGTCGGCTCGATGTTTACCCTGCTCGTGCTCGCGTACTACTTCCTGCCGCGCTACCTCAAGATGGGTGCCATGACCATTCCGTCTTTGATGGAGCAGCGTTTCGGTCGCGGCACAAAGACCATGTTCTCCCTGATCATCGTCATTATGTACTCGATTTTGAACCTGCCGGTTATTCTGTACTCGGGTGCAGTTGTATTTGAAAACATTTTTGATATTTCCGGCATGTTTGGAATCTCCAAATTTGCATCCATCGCAATCCTCTGCGTGATCATCGGCATCATCGGCGGCTGCTACGCAATCTTCGGCGGTCTGAAGGCGGTTGCTGTATCGGATACCATCAACGGCATCGGTCTGATCATCGGCGGTCTGATGATTCCGTTCATCGGTCTGTATGTGCTGGGTCAGGAGCTGTGCAACGGCGGCGGCATCATCGATGGTTTCCGCTACATTGTTGAGGCAGACCCTGCAAAAATGAACGCAATCAGTGCGTGGAACGCTCCGGAGCCGGAAGTTCCGTGGCCGCTCATCATCACCGGCATGTTCTTCAACAACCTGTACTGGTGGTGCACCAACCAGTCCTTTGTACAGCGTTCGCTCGCTGCGAAGAGCTTGAAGGAAGGGCAGAAGGGCGCAATCTTCTGTGGCTTCCTTAAGTGCATGGGTCCGCTGTACCTCGTACTGCCGGGTATCATCGCATTCTATCTGCCGTCCATTCAGGACAAGCTGGCAGCAGCCGGTTCCTCTGCAATCGACTTTGCATATCCGGCGCTCGTTTCCGCAATCGTTCCGAAGCCGGTGCTCGGCTTCTTCGCTGCCGTTATGTTCGGCGCAATCCTGTCCTCCTTTAACTCGGTGCTGAACTCGGCTTCCACCATGTTCACACTCGACCTGTACCGTTCTTCGATCAATCCGAAGGCTTCTGACGTACACTGCGTAAAGGTTGGTAAGATTTACGGTACCATTGCCGGCGTGATTGCCATTGCAATCTCTCCGTTCGTCATGTATGCAAACGGCATCACCACCTTCCTGAACTCGATGAGCCAGTTCGTTGCGCTGCCGGTTCTGTGCACCATCCTCGGTGTATTCATGTTCCGCCGTCTGCCGAAGTGGACGCCGATCCTGATTACGGTATTGAACGTTGTGATTTACGGCGCATTCCTGCTGATTGCTCCGTGCTATCCGGGCACCGACGACCCGATCCATTACCTGTATGCGCAGGCAGTTCTGTTCCCAATTCTGATGCTCATTATGTGGTTCCTGAACAAGTATAAGGCACAGGAGGAGTTTGTGATCGAGGACGCAGGTGCAGTAGACCTGACCCCGTGGAAGTACCGCCATATCGTTTCCGCAATCGGTCTTGCGCTTGCAGTTGCGATTTACATCTTCTTCTCCCCGCTTGGCATTGCAGCATAACTCCGATTCTGCTGTATGCCCTGAATTTTAGATCATTCCGAATCTTTTCTTTCCTATGAGAAGTCCCTAGCCGTATGGCTGGGGATTTTTCATTGGCGCCGAATGTGCGTGCACTGTGAACGCAAAAAGCGCACGCGTGAGAAACCGGAAGAAAAAAATGATTATCTGTCAGTATAACCAAAATAAATTACGATTTTTTGTGGAATATATTCATGAAAAATAACTTGCGTTCTCGTGAACGCAGAGATATAATAATTTCGAAGAAGGAAAGCTGAACCAAACGAATCCAATGAAACCCCGCGCGCCCGAAAGGGCATATGCAAAGTCTCAAAACCAATTCAAATTTATCTGTCTTTCATTATGGAGGTAACAAGTATGTCCCTGAACATTGCTGTCATCGGCTGTGGTATGATCGGCCGCGAGCACATCGAGAGAATTCAGAACCGCATCAAAGACGCACAGGTTGTTGCTGTCTGCGACGTATTTGAAGAGGGCGCAAAGAAGGGCGCTGCAATTGCAGGCGAAGGCACCAAGGTTTACACCGACTTCAACGAAGCAATCAACGATCCGGACGTCAACGCAGTTGTTGTAACCACCCCGGGCGCATTCCATAAGGATCCGGTTATCGCAGCAATCAAGGCTGGCAAGCCGGTATTCACTGAGAAGCCGCTGGCAAACACCGCTGCGGACTGCAAGGCTGTTGTAGACGCTGAGATGGCTTCCGGCAAGCATCTGGTACAGGTTGGCTTCATGCGTCGTTACGACCGTGGCTACAACCAGCTCAAGGCACTGCTCGACGAGGGCAAGTTCGGTGCGCCGATGGTAATTAAGTGCACCCACCGTGCAGACGGCGTTGCAGACGATTACTCCACCGCAATGGCTGTCACCGACACTGCAATCCACGAAATCGACGTTCTGCCGTGGCTCGTAAACGACGAGTGGGACGAAGTACAGTGCATCATGCCGAAGACTTCCTGCAAGGCACATGAGGGTCTGAAGGATCCCCAGATCATGATTATGAAGACCAAGGGCGGCATCGTAACCGTTCTGGAAGTAAACGTAAACTGCGGCTTCGGCTACGACATCAACTGCGAAGTTGTTTGCGAGAACGGCGTTATGAACCTGCCGTGCCCGTCCTTCCCGACTGTTCGTTTCGACCACAACGTTTCCACCAAGATCGAGGACAACTGGATCATGCGCTTCATCGATTCTTACGATGTTGAGATTCAGGACTGGGTTGACCATGCAATCAAGGGTGAGACCGGCGGTTCCTCTGCTTGGGATGGCTATGTAGCATCCATCACCGCAGACGCTCTGGTAAAGAGCCAGACCTCGGGCAAGACCGAAAAGGTTGTTACCGGCGGTACCCCGGACTTCTACAAGAAGTAAGCCATATTAGGTTTCGCTCCAGCCTTTGAAAGGCTGGCAGATTCCAAAGGCGGCGCCTTTGGGCGTTTTCCGCAGAAAACGCAATCCCTCTTTCAAAAGTCCTGCTTTTGAACCAATCCAAACCACAAGGGGACGGACACCGTCCGTCCCCATTTTTAGAAATAAGGAGATATACGCCATGAAAATCGGTTTTAACGAAGGCTGCAACCGCTTCTGCGAGAATCATTCCGTACTCGAAGACCTCGACCTGTGCGAAAAGTACGGCGTTGACTATATCGACATCCAGTCCGAGTGCCTCGACCGCGAGATCGCTGCGGGCAAGTACACCATTGACGATCTGGCTGCATGGTTCGCTGACCCGAACCATCATCTGAAGATGCTGTCCTACAACGCGCTGGTATTCTTCAACATGAAGCAGACTCAGGAAGAGAAGGACGCTGTCATGGCGAAGCTCGACCAGATCATCGCAGACTGCCTGAAGCTGCAGTGCAAGATGATCGTTGTTGTTCCGTCCATGGATCTGCCGGTTCATGCAACTCTTGACGACATCAAGGCAGACGCTGTTGCTGTCCTGAAGGAAATGGTTAAGAAGGTTGAGCCGCACGGCATCAAGCTTTCCATCGAGTTCTGCGGCTGCCCGACCATGTCGATCAATCGCTTCGAGGATGCTTACGCAATCGTGCAGGAAGTAAATCATCCGCTCGTCGGCATCACCCTCGACCAGTACCATTTCCATGCAATGGCTTCTTCCTTTGAAGCACTGGAAAAGGCAGACGGCAAGAAGATCTTTGTATGGCACCTCAACGGCATGGAGAATATGCCCTGCGGCGCGGCTTACAACAACGACGAAAAGCGTCTGTGGCCGGGTGAGGAAGGCGACTGCCTCGATCACAAGCGTTACGCAGATACCCTCAAGAAGATCGGCTTCGAGGGCGACGTGTGCACCATGGAAGTATTCCGTCCGGATTACTACAAGCTCTCCAACGAGGAGAACATCAAGAAGGCAGCAGAGGTCACTAAGGCTCATGTTGCAAAGTACTGGGAAGCATAAGCTTGAAAATAGAAGCGCCGCGGCAAAAGCCGCGGCGTTTTCGTGTCTCAAAAAGTCAAAATCCGGCTGTCACCGGATTTTGAGGGGAGTTCCGCGCTCTGCGGAGCGCGGGCAGGCTGCGCGCCTGCACTGCGCCGGGGCGCGCCCCGAACCCCGTTTAGATCGGGTATTTGCGGAACATGCCCGGCGAGATGCCGACGTTCTTCTGGAAGCTGTGAATGAAGTTTTCCTCGCTGTTGTAGCCGGTATGGTACGCGATTTCCTTAACAGACATCTGGGTGGAAGTCAGCAGGTGCTTTGCTTTGTCGATGCGGCGCAGCACAATGTATTCGTAGGGGGAGTACCCGGTATGCGCTTTGAACTGGCGCGAAAAATGTGAGGGGCTCAGACTGACTGCCTCTGCGACCGTTTGTACCGTAATCGGCTCATAGAGATGATGGTTCATATAACGAATCGCCTGTGTCATGCGGTCGCGCTGTCCGGCGGCAGGATTTCCTTCGCCGAGCAGAAGCAGGCAGAGCAGCCGGTGGATTAGCTGAGAACACGCGGCTTCGCTCGGCCGTTCTCCTGCTGCACAGCCGCTGAGCAGGGAATCGAGCAAGCGCAGGATTTCCGAGTAAGCAGACGGCGCGAAAACCTGTTTTCCGCCGCGTGCCTGTAAGATTCGCTCATAAAAGGCGCGTGCATTGAGTCCGCCGAATAGAAGCCATGTAAATTCAGCACCGTCTGACGCGGTGTAGCAATACGGCTCCTGACAATCGAACAGCACGCATTGACCGGAAGCTGCCAGCACGGTTTGACCTGAAAGCCCGAGCTCCATTGCACCGTCCTGCACTGCGAACAGCATAATATTTCGGTTATGGTCACCTTCCTGCGCGATTTTTGACTGATGACTGAACGAATACTGGTGATTGCAAAAATAGTGCCCGCAGCGCATGGGGTAGTAAAATAATTCGCGTGCAAGTGAAGATGGGGTGAAAAAATAGCGTTCCGAGGTCTGATGTACGCCTTCTTCCGGAATCAACATGGCGGTCACACTCCTTTGACATCATGGTAGCAGAATCTGAGAAAAGATGCAAGAAGAAAAAAGCAGGATTTCGCAGGAATAGGGCGCATAGTATCATTGGCAAAGCCGGAAATGGGCGGTATAATAAGACCATCAAAGAGATGGAACCCACATTCTGATGATAAGAGAGGAGACAAATCTATGAAAATTGCATTTGACGTAGACGTTCTGGCAAAACAGATGTCGATCAAGGATTACGTGCATAAGGTAGCTGACTGGGGTTATAAGTACATTGAGCAGTCCCCGCATCCGCGCATCAACCCGTTCTACAAGCATCCGCTGTTCTCTAAGGAGTGCCAGGCAGAGTATAAGCAGGCACTCAAGGAAACTGGCGTCGAAATTTCGTCCTTTATCTGCGTATACCGCTGGTCGGGTCCGACTGAAGAGCAGCGCCAGTTCGCGGTTGCAAACTGGAAGCGCCTGATTGAGATCGCAGTTGACATGGGCGTGCCGGTTATCAACACCGAGTTGTCCGGCGATCCGAATCAGCAGGAAATCTGCAACGGCATGTGGTTCCGTTCGATGGAAGAACTGCTGCCGATCATTGAGCGTGAGGGTCTGCGTGTTGAGATCCAGTCCCATCCGTATGACTTCTGCGAGCTGAACGACGAGACCTGCGACATGGTCAAGTCCTTCCGTTCCAAGAACCTCGGTTACGTTTACTCTTCCCCGCACGGCTTCTTCTACGATCAGGGCAAGGGCGATGTACGCCACATGCTCCAGTATGCAGGCGATGAGCTGACCCACGTTCTGCTGGCAGATACCTACAACCAGACCATGGACTGCCGTTACATTGCCAATCCGCCTTGGCTGAACGCACGCGGCAAGTCCGATGTAACCATTCACCAGCATCTGGCGATGGGCGAAGGCGACGTAGACTTCCCCGGTATCTTCGAGACCCTGCGTGATATGGACTTTGCCAACAAGCAGCTGAAGGCAGACGCACCCAAGGCAGGCGGCGACAACATCATCTGCGTATCCTACTTCGGCTTCCCGGAGAAGATGGACGAGCAGGCACCTGCTGCACTCGAGCGTATCAAGCGCGAGCTTCTGTAAGAAATTCCTCCGGAGCAAAACAAACTCCTTTCAAAACAAAAAGGCTGACCAGTTTGGTCAGCCTTTTTGCATGCCCCGCCGGAAGAGAAAAGGCGGATTATAGAGAGGCAGCAGGTACCTCTCCTCATTTTGGCTCATCGAGTATCAACAGTTTGGTTTGCCATCATGGCACGACTGCTTGGTACTTCTCCGGGAGAGTGCCGGGCACGCAGCAGAGAGTAAAAAAAGACGCCCCTGGGGGCGTCTTTTTCGCTGAATTTTTATGGACGGGGTCTGCGATGCGGGGAATGATCGATTCCGCCGTCTTCCCTCGTTTTTTTGCGGAACTGCACCGGTGTCATACCGGTCATTTGCTTGAATGCCTTGGAGAATACAAGCGGGTCACGGTAGCCGACCGACTGGGCAATGGCAGCCACGGTTGCGTCGGTCAGGGTGAGCTGTTCTTTTGCGCGTGTTAAACGGAAGGTAGTCAGGAATTCCTGTGGGGAAATGCGCAGCACGCGCTGGAACAGGGTGAATAGATAGCTGCGGTTCAGGGATACATATTTCGCCATATCGGAAACTGTGATATGGTTGGCATAGTTGTACTGGACAAATTCAACCGCACGGCGTACATAGAAGTTCTCGCGGTCATTTTTTGCAACGGCGGACAGCGGGATGGACAGCGAATGCGCAAGGCATGCGAAAAAGCGGCACAGAAGCCCCTGAAGCAGGAAGTCATGTTCGGTGCTTGCGGTATTGTAGCGGAGCATTTCCAAAACGATGTCTTTCATTGCTTCGCCATCCGGGGTACGGAAGGTCTGCTGGCCGTTTGCAAGACCGATTGCCTGCAAGTATTCCTTGCAGCGTGCGCCGTCAAAACCAATCCATAGGTAGGTCCAAGGGGAGGCGTCATCTGCTTGGAAAAAGACCTGTTCATTCGGACGGATAAGAAATCCCTCGCCCGCGTGCAGGGAAACGCGGTTCCCGCCCGACTGAAACACCCCTTTGCCGTCCAAAACGACATAGATAAGGTAATTGGGACGCACTGCGGGACCAAAGTGCTGCAGGGGGTCGCAAGTGGCATATCCGCAGTAGCACAAATAGAAATCAGAAAAAATTTGATGCTGAAGCTGCAAAACATTTGAATTTTCCATGATCTACCCTCCTAAGAATGGATGCATTGAAGGCACAGGGAAGCGGCTGGAGCCGCATGGTGTTCAATGGACATTTTATAGGATACTTATATTTTATCAGGATAAAGTCCGATACGCAAGGGAGATTTCCTGCTTTGGACAGGAAAAATGGACAAATCACCGCTAGAAATTCAAAAAGGCTGCGATTTGAGATGTGCATTCGCTGAGACAGATGGAATCTGGAGGTGGGTAACAAAATTTCTGCTGTGCCTGCGAAAAAATTTTACCCTCCGTTCATAAAAAAGAGGGAGAAAGGCTTTGCAAAAATGCGGTGGATACGATACAATAAATTGAGACAATCCAGCAAAAAAACAGGAGGCTTACAGATGGACACTCCGAAGTATAAACGTGTACTCATCAAAATCAGCGGCGAAGCGCTGGCAGGCGACAAACGATTCGGCTTGAATTTCGAAGAAGTCATCGGTCCGGTATGCGACGTCATTAAGCGTGTGAGCGCAGCCGGCTGCGAGGTCGGCATCGTAGTCGGCGGCGGCAACTTCTGGCGCGGCGTCAAGGACGGCGGCGGCAAGATGGAGCGCACCCGTGCGGACTATATGGGCATGCTCGCAACCACGATCAATGCCCTTGCGCTTCAAGATGCGCTCGAGCAGCGCGGCGTGGATGTGCGTGTGCAGACCGCCATTGAGATGAACAAAATCGCGGAGCCGTATATCCGCTCGCGCGCAACCCGTCATCTGGAAAAGGGTCGCGTCGTGATTTTTGGCTGCGGCACCGGCTGCCCATACTTCTCGACCGATACCGCGGCGGTGTTGCGTGCGGCAGAGGTCAACGCGGACGTCATTCTGCTCGCCAAGAATATCGACGGCGTGTACGATTCCGACCCGGCGAAGAACCCGAACGCCAAGAAGTATGACAGCCTGACCTATATGGACGTACTGAATCAGGGGCTTGGCGTGATGGATACCACGGCGACTAGCCTTTCGATGGACAACCACATCCCGATTCTGGTGTTCGCGCTCAGCGATCCGGAGAACATTTATCGTGTTGTCATGGGAGAGAATATCGGCACGATCGTAAAAGAGGAGGAAGTAAGATGAAAGCAGATCTCAAGCCTTTTGAGCACAAGATGAATAAGACCATTGAGGTCCTCGGCAAGGAACTGGCCGCAATCCGTGCAGGCCGTGCCAATCCGGGCGTCCTTGACCGCATTACGGTAGAGTACTACGGCGCGCCCACCCCGCTCAATCAGGTGGCGGCTGTTTCTACGCCTGACCCGCGCACACTGGCGGTTCAGCCGTGGGACGCTTCGATCCTGCGCCAGATTGAAAAGGCAATCCAGACTTCGGATCTGGGCATCAACCCGCAGAATGACGGTAAGGTAATCCGTCTGACTTTCCCGCCGCTGACCGAGGAGCGCCGCAAGGAGCTCATCAAGCAGGTCTCCAAGATCGGCGAGGAGAGCAAGGTTGCCATCCGCAACGTGCGCCGCGAAGCCATCGACAAGTGGAAGAGCGCGCAGAAGAAGAGTGAGATGACCGAGGACGAGCTGCACGAGGCAGAAGACAAGATGCAGAAGACCACCGACAAGTTTGTCAAGGAAATCGACGGCATTGTTGCCAAGAAGTCCAAGGAACTGTCGGAAGTTTAAGAGCAATATCAAGGGGGGCGGCGGTTTGCCGTCCCTCTGTACTGTTATGAGGTAAAAATGGGGATTTTTAAACGGTTTCTCGGGAATCAGGCATCCGGCGCGCAATTTGACCGCCCGGTGCCGCGGCATATCGCCGTCATTATGGACGGCAACGGCCGCTGGGCAAAAAAGCGCGGCATGCCGCGCTCGGCAGGGCATGCGGTCGGCGCGGAAACCTTCCGCACCATTGCGACCTACTGCAAGGACATCGGCGTGCAGTATTTCACCGTGTATGCTTTTTCAACGGAAAATTGGAAGCGCCCGCAGGAGGAAGTGGACGCGCTGATGAATTTGTTCCGCAAATATCTGAAAGAAGCGGCGGAAACCATGGCGGAGCGCGGCGTCGCGGTGCGTGTGCTGGGTGATCTGACCCCGCTGCCCGCTGACATCCGCGCGCAGATCGACGAGGTTTCCGCCATTGCGGACAGACTTGGTCCGGATGCGGCAACGGCGAGCCTGTGCATCAACTACGGCGGCCGCGACGAGATTAAAAACGCGGTGCGCGCGATTGCGGAGGAGGTCAAGGCGGGCAAACTCGACCCTGCGGACATCACCGAGGACAGCATTTCCGCGCGGCTTTATACCGCGCACATGCCCGACCCGGATCTTATTATCCGCCCGTCGGGGGAAATCCGTACGTCAAACTTCCTGCTGTGGCAGTCGGCGTACAGTGAATATTACTTTACCGATGTGCTGTGGCCGGACTTTTCGATTGCGGACATGGACAAGGCGATTGCAGACTTCCATGGACGCAGCCGCCGTTTTGGTGCGGTAAAGTAAATCCATAGAAAACCTTGAGGTAATTGATATGAAAGCTAGAGTTTTGTTTGGCGTCGGCGGCTTTCTCTTTGTGCTGCTTGCGCTTTATGTGCTGCCGCCCGTGGCGCTGGCGGTCGCGCTGACCACCTTGGGAGCGGTTGCTGCCTACGAACTGACTGTCCCGACCGGACTGGTCAAAAATAAGCAGGTGCGGAGCACCTGCACGACTGCGGCGCTAATCATCGGTGCGATGGTTGCGATTGAGGGCGCAATTTTTCCGCAGGCAGATGCGAAGAACAGCATGCTGTTTCTCGCGGCGCTCGTGCTGCTGTACTTTTTTGGCTTCTTTGCGCTGCTGCTGCGCAATCATGACACGGTGACTTTTCCGGAGATTGTGACCGCAATGTTTGGCGGCGTCGTGCTGCCCCTGCTGCTGCTGTCCCTGTGGCGCATTTTTGCGATGGACGGCGGCGAGTTCCTCGTCCTGCTGCCGCTCGTGGCGGCGTGGGGCTCGGATACCTGCGCACTGTTTGCGGGCATGGCGTTCGGCAAGCATAAGCTTGCGCCGGTCATCAGCCCGAAAAAGACGGTGGAGGGTGCAGCCGGCGGCGTTCTGGGCGCGACGGTACTCATGCTGCTCGTGGTGTACCTGTTCAATACGTATGCGGGACTGGACATCCACTACGGCGCCGCAGCGCTGATGGGCGCGGTTGGTGCGGTCATCGGTCAGGTGGGCGATCTGTCGTTTTCGATTATCAAGCGACAGACCGGTATTAAGGATTATGGGCATATCTTCCCCGGGCACGGCGGTGTGCTTGACCGATTTGACAGCGTGATTTTTGTTGCACCGGTTGCAGAACTGATTCTGCGGACATTTGGGGCATAAACGCATATTCAAGGAATGAAAGGACTACAATGATAGAGAAAAAACGCATTTCCATTCTGGGCTCCACCGGCTCAATCGGCACGCAGACGGTCGATGTGCTGGATTCCATTGATGCGGAGGTCGCCGCGCTGACCACCAACCGGAACATTCGGCTTTTGGAGCAGCAGGCGCGTCTGTTGCATCCCGAATTCGTGGCAGCATTTGACGAAGCGGCGGCAAAGGAACTCAAAATTGCGCTTGCGGACACCGATATCCGCGTTTCCGCCGGGATGGACGGTCTGATCGAGGCTGCGGCGCTGCCGTCGGCTGATATTGTGACCACTGCTGTGGTTGGCATGGTCGGTCTGCTGCCCACCATGGCGGCAATCGAAGCCGGACACGACATTGCGCTGGCGAATAAGGAAACCCTGGTTTGCGCGGGACATCTGGTAACAGAGGCGGCAAAAAAGCGAGGAATCCGGATTTTGCCCGTAGATTCCGAGCATTCTGCGATTTTTCAGTGTGTACAGGCGGCGCAGGGCAACCGGCTCGATAAGATTATCCTGACCGCGTCCGGCGGACCGTTTTTCGGCAAAACTGCCGCAGAGATGGAGCATGTCACAGTCGAGCAGGCACTGAAGCACCCGAACTGGTCGATGGGCGCGAAAATTACGATTGACTCCGCGACTATGTTCAACAAAGGGCTGGAGCTGATCGAAGCCATGTGGCTTTACGATATGGCGCCTGAGGACATCGAGATCGTCATTCACCGCGAAAGCATTGTGCACTCGCTGATTGAATTTGAGGACGGCGCAGTGCTCGCGCAGCTTGACGTTCCCGATATGCGCCTGCCCATCCAGTATGCGCTGACCTATCCGGCGCGCGTGCCGTGCAAAATGGAGCGGCTGAATCTGGCGAAAGTCGGGCATTTATCGTTTTACGCACCCGACGAACAAGCATTTCCGGCGCTGCGCATTGCACGGGAAACCGCGCGCAGAAAAGGCAATGCGGGCGCTATCATGAACGGTGCCAATGAAGCGGCAGTCGGTCTGTTTTTGGAGCGTAAAATCGGTTTTTCCGACATCCCGCGCTTGGTAGAAAGGGCGCTGGATACGCTGCCGCAGCAAGGCGCGCAGACCATCGACGAGGTGCTTGCGTTTGACCGTATGGCGCGGGAGAGCGTATATTCCAGCATTTGATGAGGTGAATTGCTTATGAACGATGTGTTTTCCAATTTGGCAGGCATTTTGATGGCGCTGTTTGCGTTCGGTCTGCTGATTATGGTGCATGAACTGGGACATATGGTGGCGGCAAAGCGCAGCGGCGTCAAGGTCGAAGAATTTTGGATTGGTATGGGTCCGCAGCTTTGGGCGCATGAATTTGGAGAGACGAAATATTGCCTGCGCCTGCTGCCCATCGGCGGCGCGTGCGTGATGGAGGGCGAAAACGGAGAGGAAGAAGGAACTGCTTCCGAGCGTTCATTTGCAAAGGCAAGCCGCTCGCGCCGGCTTGTGATCCTTGCAGCGGGCGTTGTGATGAATTTTATCACAGGGTTTGTCATCTTGCTGTTTTTGATGCCGGGCGCGCAGGACGGTCGCATGGTGGTGCCGACACTGGACGGCTTCTATGAGGGCTTCCAGCACGAGGGCGCGGATGGTCTGATGGCTGGGGATACCTTCCTCGAGATCGACGGATACCGCATCCATCAGCGCAGCGATGTGGACACCGCCATTCAAAGAGGGGCAGTAGACGGTGAATTTGACATTCTGGTGCGCAGAAACGGAGAAAAAGTGCTGATTTCTGATCTGAAGATGCATCCGGATGTCGAAGTGGACGGACGCATGCTCTACGGTCTGCGGTTTGCAACCGCTGAGATCACACTGCCGCTGCGCATGCAGACCGCTTTCTGGGAATCGGTCAACCTTGCGCGCGTGATCTGGGATTCCCTGCACGATCTGGTCACAGGAGAAGTGGGGATGGATCAGCTTTCCGGTCCCATCGGCATGACCGGCGTGATGGCGCAGACCGCGCAGATCAGCCTGCGCTCGTTCTGGTATCTGGTGGCGTTCATTTCGATTAACCTTGGCGTGATGAATCTGCTGCCGATTCCTGCGCTGGACGGCGGGCGCATCCTGTTTCTTGCGGTGGAAGCGGTGCGCGGCAAGCCGCTCAGCCCCAAAATCGAGGGGTATGTCAATGCGCTCGGTCTGGTGCTGCTGTTTGGCTTGATTATTTACGCAACCGGCAATGATGTATTCCGGCTGCTTGGATAACAGGATACCGGTGTATCTGGCATCAAATTGTCGGAATACGCCATGGAGCGATACAAAGAGGTCTTTTTATGAAACAGACAAGGCAAATTCAGATTGGCGGCGTGGCAGTCGGCGGAGGTGCGCCGGTCTCCATCCAGTCCATGACCAACACGGATACGCGCGACGCGCAGGCAACGCTTGCGCAGATTCGCACACTCGCTGATGCGGGATGCCAGATTGTCCGCTGCGCAGTGCCGGATATGGAAGCGGCGCATGCGCTCGGCGCAATCTGCGAGGGGTCGCCGATTCCGGTAGTGGCAGACATTCATTTTGATTATAAGCTTGCACTGGAAGCCATTGCCGCAGGGGTGCACAAGGTGCGCATCAACCCGGGCAATATCGGCGCGGATGACCGTGTGAAAGCGGTCGTGGATGCTGCGCGCACGAAAAATATCCCGATTCGCATCGGCGTCAATTCAGGTTCAGTGGAAAAAGAAATTTTGGCGAAATACGGCGGACCGACCCCGGAGGCGCTTGTTGCGTCGGCGCTCTATCATGCGTCGCTGCTCGAAAAGTTTGATTTCCATGATATCTGCCTGTCGATGAAATCATCTTCGGTGCCGTATACCATGCAGGCATACCAGTTGGCACACGAAAAGACCGATTATCCGCTGCATCTCGGCGTGACCGAAGCGGGTACCGAATATATGGGCACCATCAAATCGGCAGCCGGCATCGGCGGACTGCTTGCGCTCGGCATCGGCGATACCATTCGGGTATCCCTCACCGATGACCCGGTGAAGGAAATTTATGCGGCGCAGGCGATTTTGAAGGCGGTCGGTCTGAATGATGACGGCATCAATGTGGTGTCCTGCCCGACCTGTGGACGCACCCGCATCGACCTCATCGGCATCGCAAAGGAGGTCGAGCAGCGCACCGCAGGTATTCACAAAAAGCTGAAAGTCGCAGTCATGGGCTGTGCGGTCAACGGTCCGGGAGAAGCGCGGGAAGCTGACCTCGGCATTGCAGGCGGCGACGGCGTCGGTCTGATTTTCTGCAAGGGCGAGATTTTGCGCAAGGTGCCGCAGGACAGACTGGTGGACGAGCTGATGGCGGAAATTGAACGATACGAAAAAGAGTGAAGCGTTGGAAAAGAAAATGGAGATTCGAGTGTCGGCTCCATTTTCTGACCTTTATGCGTTGCTCTGAATGAAGGTGATTCTATGGCGAGAGCACTGGCAGATCTGTTTGATCGCTGTAAAATTGAAGAATCTGTAAGAGCGTACTTCGATCAGGGTGAAGTGCGCTCTTTGGCGGTTAGCCCGGATAAAAAGACCATGATTTGTCATGTAGGATTTGACGAAATTGTACCGGTGCGGGCGCTGAATCTGCTCGAACGCACGATTTCCAAGGCATATGCTCTGACACGTATGCGCATTTCTCCGCGCTATGAACTGGAGGGATTGACCGAAAGCTATTTGCGTACTCTGCGCGATCGTTTATGCATGGATACGCCGTCGGCATGCGGCTTGCTGGCAGACAGCAAGTGGAAAACAGAGGACGGGGAACTGCATATTTCGATGAGTGAGGCTGCGCGTGAATACCTCAAACTGTCGCTGCACAGTATGACAGACCGTATCCGCACCGAAACCGGACTCGATGTACCGGTTGTAGCGGTACCGTTTGACGACCGCACCGCAAAGGAGGTCATCGAAGCGCAGCGCAGCGCGCGCAAGGCAGCGCTCGCGCAGGCAGCAAAGGAATGTCCGGTTTCCGAACCGGCAGATAAACCGAAAAAGCAAAGAGCCAAGCCGAACGGAGAAAATCGCTCGTTCCAGCGTCCCAAAGCGGAAAAGGTTGCGGATGAAAACCTCATTTTTGGCAAGCTCTATGCCGACCAGACAGTTTCCATCCGCGACGCGATGGGAGAATTTGATCGCGTGACCATTCAGGGAGAGATTTTCTTTGTGGATAATAAGGAAATCACTTCGAAAAAGAGCGGCAAAGAGTGGATTAAGATTTCGTTTGATATCACGGACAACACCAACTCGGTGCGGGTTTCCAAGTTCCTTTCCAAGGAGCAGGGCGCTGAGGTGGTGCCGCTCATCAAGACCGGCGCGTATGTCACGGTTCAGGGTAAAATTACCTATGACACTTACGAAAAGGAGAGCATCCTGGAGCCGACCGCCATAGTCAAAGCAAAGAAGCATATTCGCATGGACAAGGCGGAAAAGAAGCGTGTCGAGCTGCACCTGCATACCAACATGAGCGCTATGGACGGTATGTCTTCGACCAAGGTGCTGATGCAGCGCGCCAAGCTGTGGGAACATCCGGCGATGGCAATTACCGATCATGGTGTCGCGCAGGCGTTCCCGGAAGCAATGCACGCCATTGAGCGCAATAAAATCGACCTCAAAATCCTCTATGGCGTGGAAGCGTACTATGTCAACGATGCGGCTGGGGTTTCAGTGGTGCGCGGCAAAGGAGATGCGCCGCTTACAGGAGAAGTGATCGTTTTTGACCTGGAAACCACGGGACTCAAACCTGCGACCGAGGAAATCACCGAGATTGCCGCCGTTCTGGTGCGGGATGGGCAGATTATCGACTCGTTTCAGACCTATGTCAATCCGCATAAGCATATTCCGGCAGAGATTACCGAACTGACCGGCATTTCGGATGAAACGGTTGCAGGTGCGCCCGAACTGAGCGAAGCGGTGCCGAAATTCCTCACGTTTGCGGCGGGGCGCGCACTGGTCGCGCATAATGCGGGATTTGATATGTCCTTTTTGAATGCGGCATGCAAACGGCTGGGCATCCAGCAGGAGTTTACATCGATTGACACCTTGGAGATGTCGCGCATTTTGCTGCCGCAGCTCAATAAACATAAACTGAATGTACTGGCAAAGGAACTGGCAGTCGGACCCTTTGAACACCACCGCGCGAGCGAGGACGCGACCGTTTTGGCGCGTATCTGGGGCAAATTGGTGGAAAAAATGCGTGTAGAACTGCATGCAATCAATATTTCGGATATCAATCCTCTGCTTGCAGGACTGCGCAAAAAATCTGGTTCGCTCAAAAACCTGAACCGCCATCATTTCATTATTTTGGTGCAGAATCAGGTTGGACTCAAAAACCTGTATAAGCTGATTTCATACAGCTATCTCAATCACTTTTACAAAAAACCGCTCATGCCGCGATCAGAACTCATTCAGCACCGTGAGGGACTGATTTTCGGTTCGGCGTGCGAAGCGGGTGAACTGTTTCATGCCATGGTAGAGGGCGCTGATTGGGAGGAACTCAAACGCATTGCGTCGTTTTATGATTATCTGGAAATCCAGCCGATTGACAACAACCGGTTTATGATTGGAAAGGGCATCGCAAAGGACGAGGAAGAGCTGCGCGATTACAACCGGAAGATTCTGAAACTTGCTGACGAACTGGGAAAGCCGTGCTGTGCAACTGGCGACGTGCACTTCCTTGAGCCGGAGGACGAAGCCTTCCGCCGCATCCTGATGGCGGGGCAGGGATTTTCGGATGCGGACAATCAGGCGCCGCTTTATCTGCGCACGACTGAGGAAATGCTCGAGGAATTTTCCTATCTGGGTGCAGACCGCGCGTATGAAGTTGTCGTAACCAATACGAATAAGATTGCAGATATGTGCGAAACGATACGTCCGGTGCCGCGCGAAAACTATCCGCCGCATATCGAAGGCGCCGAGGATGACCTGCGCAATATGAGTTATGAGAAAGCAAAGCGCATCTACGGCGACCCGCTGCCCGAACTCGTGCAGCAGCGTCTGGACCGCGAACTGAACTCGATTATCGGCAACGGCTACGCGGTCATGTATATCATTGCGCAGAAGCTTGTGACCAAGTCGCTGGCAGACGGCTATCTGGTCGGCTCGCGCGGCTCGGTTGGCTCGTCGTTTGCGGCGTTTACCTCGGATATCACCGAGGTTAACTCGCTGCCGCCTCATTATCTGTGCCCGGACGATAAATATGTCGAATGGCATGACGAATATTCCTGCGGTGTGGATTTGCCCGATAAGGTCTGCCCGAACTGCGGCAAGCCGCTGACCAAGCAGGGATTCGGCATCCCCTTTGAAACCTTCCTCGGGTTTGAGGGTGACAAGGTTCCGGATATCGACCTCAACTTTTCGGGAGAATATCAGGCGAAAATTCACTGGTATACCGGCGAACTGTTCGGACATGACCATGTATTCCGCGCGGGAACAATTGGCACAGTCGCGGAAAAAACCGCATATGGATATGTCAAAAAGTACATGGAGGAGCGCGGGATTACCTGTTCCCGCGCCGAGGAAAACCGGCTCACGGCAGGCTGCACGGGCGTGCGCCGTACTTCGGGGCAGCATCCGGGCGGCATCGTTGTCGTGCCAAAGGAAGTTGACATTTACGATTTCTGCCCGGTACAGCATCCGGCGGACGACCCCAATTCCGAGATTATCACGACCCATTTTGAGTATCACTCGATTGACGAGAATCTGCTCAAACTGGACGAGTTGGGGCATGATGACCCGACGATTATCCGGCATATGGAGAACATCACCGGTGTGAACGCGCAGGAGATTCCGCTTGATGACCCCGAGGTCATGAGCCTGTTCACCTCATGCAAGGCGCTGAAATATGTGGACGATGCACCCGACCCGCTGCTTGGCGACCTCGGCTGTGTGGCAGTGCCGGAGTTTGGCACTAAGTTCGTGCGCGGCATGGTGTCCGAGACCAAACCGCATACCTTTGCCGAACTGGTGTCCATTTCAGGCCTGTCGCATGGTACCGACGTATGGCTCGGCAATGCGCAGGATTTGGTGCATCAGGGCATCGGTCTGGCGGACTGCATCTGCTGCCGCGACGATATTATGAACTATCTGATTCTCAAAGGCGTGCAGCCCAAGCTGAGCTTTACGATTATGGAATCGGTGCGAAAGGGCAAGGGGCTGAAACCCGAATGGGAGGATGCTATGCGTGCGCAGGAGGTACCGGAGTGGTACATTGATTCCTGTAAGAAGATTAAGTACATGTTCCCCAAAGCGCACGCGGTCGCCTATGTCATGATGGCGTTCCGCATTGCGTGGTTTAAGGTGCATCGGCCGCTCGCGTTTTACTCGGCTTATTTTTCCATCCGTGCCAAAGGATTTGACGCTTCGTGCATGATTCGCGGGGATGCGGTATGTATGGATAAGGTGCGGGAATTACAGCAGAAAGACCGGGAAAAGACGATTTCGGCAGCCGAAAAGGAAACCCAGACCACGCTTGAGGTGGTCCATGAATTTTACCGCCGCGGATTCCACTTTGAGCCGATGGATATTTACCGGTCGGATGCGGTGACCTTCCTGGTGGACGAGGAGAAAAACGCTCTGATCCCGCCGTTCACTTCCATGCCGGGCGTCGGCGAACAGGCGGCGGTCAACATCGTCGAGGAGCGCAAAAACGGACCGTTCCTGTCTGCGGAAGAACTGCTCGTGCGGTGCAATAAGGTTTCCAAATCGGTTGTAGAAACGCTTGGAGAGATCGGCGCGCTCGGCTCCATGCCGAAATCGACGCAGATCAGCCTGTTTGCGTAAGGAGGGGCTTATGGTTTGGATTTGTCCCGGCGACAGTGCGCGGGGAATGCTGCGGATGGCATGGCGTGAGATTGCTCCCACGCTGTCGGCTGAACGCATTGTTTCGGTCGGCAGAGATTTTTCGCGCGGCGATCTTGTAAGCCAAAAGGACGATGGATTCCCAGAGGATGGGGAAGCGGTCGTTTGGTACGGCGACAGCGCCCCGGAACGCTGCGCCATGCTGTATGCCGTGAATCGGCTGCATGCACGGCATAGACCGGTCACATTGGTGCATGTCGATCGTATGCCCTTTGCGGAAATGCCGCCGCCGGATAAGACGCGCGGCGTCATCGGGGTGCTAACCTCGAATTCGCTGAAAAATGTGGGATACCGGATGATTCCGTCATCACTGCTGCGGCGGTGGGTCGATTGGGAGCAGTACCGCCGGTGGAAGCGCCGCCCCAAAGCCGGAGAAAAGATTTTTTCGGGCGTGGGTGAGCTGTAGCCCGAGGAGGCGGCGTGGTTCTATGAACGGCGAAGAGGTTTATCTGACGATGCGCGGGCGCTGCTTGCTGCGCAGTGGGAAAGGCTGGTGCAGGAAAATGCGCCGCTGCGCGTGATAGAAAACGGCGAAGTCGTTTCGGCGGCAGCGGATTATTACGATGAACGCATTCTGGCATGCGTGCCGGAGGGGGCGCATCCGGCGGCACACACAATCGGCCGCGCATGCGCACAGATTCATGTAAGCGACGATTTCCTGTTTGAGCGTATCCGCGCACTTGCAGCAGCGGGCGCAGTTGAGATTGTGACCGACGGAGGGACTTACCGCGATATGGTGATTCAGCGGGGGACGTTGAGATAATCCCTGCTTGCAGGAATAGAGCAGAGAGGAGAACTTTGTTATGGCAAAACTGGAGCATATCTTTCAAGGCGACTTTGACGAAACCCTGTACCGGCTGCACAGCGGCATCCTGAACGGCAGTATGTCCGCCTCTTATGAGGATGAAGCGGAGTGGTCGAGTGGGGGCGTGCGCTGCGCGGTACGCGTTTACGAGCGATACAGCTACATGGGCGGCAACCGCGTCAGCCTGAGCCTGACCTTGCTGGACGACGGCAGCGGCAAGCTGCATCTCATTGCCATCACCTCGGGCGGCAGTCAGGCGGTGTTCTGGAAGGTGAACACCTTTGGGGAAGAGGCATTTCTCGACAAGCTGCGCGAGCTGCTCCCATAGAGCACGGGCGCACAATCCACGACAGTCCAAAACACTGCTGTAAGCCTTGACAGATTCGATTTCATATGGTAGTATTTTAGCACGATAAAATATTTGAGGAGATTTCCGACCATGAACCGATATAATATTTCCACGCCGGAGGGTACACGTGATTTGCTGTTTGCCTCCTGCCGGGCGCTCCGCAGCACAGAAAATGCGATTCGGGAAACGCTCGAGCGCAAGGGATACAGTGAGATTATCACGCCTGCGGTCGAGTACTATGACGTATTTGCGCAGGCAAATCCGGAGCTTGACCAGGAGAGCATGCTGAAAATTGTCGATAAATCGGGGCGTATCTGCGTAGCGCGCCCGGATAATACGACACCGATTGCACGCATTGCAGCCACACGTCTGGATGATGCAGCGCTGCCGGTGCGGCTGTATTACAGCCAGAAGGTGTTTCGTTCGGTTTCGGGAGACCATGGGCACAAGGGAGAATTTTTGCAGATCGGTGCCGAGCTGATCGGCGCGGACGGACTGCATGCCGACCTCGATATCCTGTCCGCGGCGTTCGAGGCGCTGCGCAGTACAGGCGCGGATAATTTCCGGATTGAACTTGGCCATGCAGAAATCTATAAGGCGCTCATTGAGGCGTTGGGCGTAGATGCGGCGGCAGCTGAATCTATTCGCCGTCTGATCGAAAACAAATCCTTTGCTGCACTTGGAGATATCCTTGCGCCATTTGGCAGCAAGCCGGAGGCAAAAGCGCTGTATGCGATGCCGCAGCTGTTCGGCGGGGTGGAAGTGCTCGACGAGGTCGAGGTGCTGACCGGAAATGTGCGCGTACTGGGTGCGATTTCTTATCTGCGCCGTCTGTACAAGGCGCTCGACGAGGCAGGATTCGGCGGCATGGTTATGATTGACCTGGGACTGGTGCATGAGATGGATTATTACACCGGCATCATGTTCCGAGGCTACTGCGGCGGCGCAGGCGCGGCAATCCTGTCGGGTGGGCGGTATAACGCCCTGTGTGCCAAATTCGGTAAAGACATGCCCGCAGGCGGCTTCGGAATCGACGTGGAAAGCGTGGCGGAGAGCCTGACCGGAAAGGGCGCGGAAACAGCGCCGTGCCGCGATTCGGTACGCATCGCGCTGACCAAGGGACGTTTGGAAAAAAAGACGCTTGCGCTGCTGAAAGCGTCCGGCTACGATATTTCCGAACTGGAAGCCGGCTCGCGCAAGCTGATCTTCACCCTGCCGGATACCAATATTGAAATTGTACTGGCAAAGGCTGCCGATGTGATCACCTATGTTGAGCATGGTGTGTGCGACATGGGCGTGGTCGGCAAGGACACCATCATGGAAAAGGGCGGTTCGTTCTACGAGATGGTTGATCTTGGGTTCGGCAAGTGCCGCTTTGCGCTTGCAACCAAAAAGGGAAAGCAGGTCTACGGCAGCTACAAAACCCCGGTCATTGCAACCAAGTATCCGAACGTGACCCGTAGCTTTTTCGCACGCAAGAATATGGATGTGGAAACCATTAAGATCGAAGGCTCAGTCGAACTCGCGCCGCTGCTTGAACTGGCGGATGCGATTGTGGACATTGTAGAAACCGGCTCGACGCTCAAAGAAAATGGTCTTGAGGTGATTGAGGACGTTGCGCCCATTTCGGCGCGCGTGATCGTCAACCTAGCAAGCGCAAAGATGAAAAAAGCAGCGATTGAGAAGGTTATCGCTGAACTGGAGCAAGGCTTGGAGAAAGAGTGAAGAGTGCAGAGTAGAGAGCAATCCGCGCGCAGCGCGGAACTTCATATCTAAACTCTCCACTCTCCACACTGTAAAGGGTGATATTATGTTTTTAAAAACCGTTCTCGCCGATGGGCAGGTAGAGCAGCGCGTCATTGCAGAGATGAAGGCGCGCGCTGCGGAAACCCGAGGCGATATTGAAAATATTGTGCGCGGCATCATGGAGGATGTGCGCGAACATGGCATGGAAGCGGTCGAACGATATTCCATGCGTTTTGATAAAACAAAGCCGTATGTGATTTCGCCCGAGGTGCTCCAAAAGGCGTATCAGGCATGCGACCCGAAGCTGCGCACAGCGCTGGAAAAGGCGGCGGAGAACATCCGGGATTATCACGAGCAGATGATGGTCAAAACATGGGAATACCGCCGCACGGCGGGCGCGGTGCTCGGTCAGACCGTGCGCGGTCTGCATAAGGTCGGGCTGTACGTGCCGGGCGGTACGGCGGCATATCCGTCCTCCGTGCTCATGAACGCCATTCCTGCCAAGGTCGCAGGCGTCGGGGAACTGGTGATGGTCACCCCGCCGACCGATAACCTGTCCACCGAGGTCATGGCAGCCGCCTATATCGCGGGCGTGGACACGGTCATCGCGGTCGGCGGCACGCAGGCGATTGCGGCGCTGACCTATGGCGCGGGCTTTATCCCGCAGGTGGATAAAATTGTCGGACCGGGCAACGCCTTTGTCGCGGCAGCGAAAAAGCTCGCGTTCGGCACGGTCGATATCGATATGATCGCAGGACCGTCCGAGGTGCTGGTGATCGCGGACCACACGGCGAACCCGACCTATGTGGCGGCAGACCTGCTCAGCCAAGCGGAGCATGACAAGCTGGCTTCCGCGGTGCTGCTGACCGATTCCATGGCGCAGGCACAGGCGATTTCCTGCGAGATGGAGCGCATGGGACGCGCATTGCCGCGCTGGGATATCATTCGGGAGAGCGTGGAGAATTACGGCTGTGCGGTGGTATTTGAGGAACTGACGGATGCCTGCCAAATGGCGAATACCATTGCCCCCGAGCATCTGGAAATCTGCACGGCGGCGCCGCGCGAGCTGCTGCCGCTTATCACAAATGCAGGCGCGATCTTCCTCGGGCAGTATTCGCCCGAGCCGCTCGGCGATTATATGGCAGGGCCGTGCCATGTGCTGCCGACCTCAGGAACGGCGCGGTTTTTCTCGCCGCTCTCGACCGATACTTTCTTGAAAAAGACGAGCGTGATCGAATATTCGCGCGGGGAACTCGAAAAACTTTCGGATGACATCATCGCACTGGCAAAGGCTGAAAAACTGGGCGCGCATGCAAACAGCGTTGCCGTCCGCTTTGCAAAACCGAAGGAGGGTAAGTAATATGCCGAATATCCGTACCGAAGTGCGGCAGTGTACCAAGTGCCGCGAGACCAAGGAAACTCAAATCGCGCTGTACCTCAATCTGGAGGGCGGCGAACGCAGAATTGAGACTGGCATCGGATTTTTTGACCACATGCTGAACAGCTTTGCCGTGCACAGCGGGTTTGGCTTAATTGTGAAGTGCACCGGCGATCTCGAGGTGGACGGGCATCATACGGTCGAGGACGTGGGCATTGTGCTCGGGCAGGCGTTTGCAAATATTTTGGGCGACCGGTCGGGAATTGCGCGTTTTGGCTCCGCCTATGTGCCGATGGACGAGGCACTTGGCTTCTGTGCGCTCGATATCTCCGGGCGTCCGTATCTGGTGTTTGACGCGGAAATGCCGCAGGCAATGTGCGGCTCGTATGATACCTGCCTGACAGCCGAGTTCATGCGTGCGTTTGCCATGCATGCGGGAATTACCCTGCATTTGAAGAGCCTATACGGAGACAACAGCCACCACATTACCGAGGCGCTTTTTAAGGCGTTGGCGCGTGCGCTCAGAGAAGCCGTACAGGAAACAAGCGGCGAGGTGCTCTCTGCGAAAGGGGTGCTGTGATGCTGGGAAAACAGATGCCCGGAATCGGGATTGAACAGCTTTTGGACAAATCCCTTGTGGGCGCATTCCTGATGCGAACCTATCGTGCAGAAGAGCGCATTGTGCTCGAGGATACAGCTGAGCATGCTCAGAAAAATGTGCGCAGCTATTTGATGACGCACGGAAAGCTGCTGGATGTGGAAACCTTGGGTGAGCATGCTCAAATTGCAGCCATGTTGGATGCGACTGAAACCACCAATCCGACGGTTGTGCTTGTGAACTATGGCAGCGCAAACGGCAGAACCGAGGTTCAGGTGCGTGCCTACGCCAAAGAGGGCATGCAGAAAACACACAGCGCCGAACGGGTGATTGAACAAATGCAGAACTATCTGACCGGCACGGACGGCGTTCTGGATGCAATCCTGAAAGAATTTGACCTGTAAATATGGAATAGGGATTCATTTATGAGTTATATTGCGATAGTAGATTATGGGGCAGGAAACCTCATGAGCGTGCATAATACGCTGGATTATCTCGGCTACGAAAATCAGATTGCGAATACATCGGCGCTGATTGAGCATGCGGCAGGGGTGATTTTACCGGGCGTAGGTGCCTTTCCGGATGCGATGGCGGCATTGGAAAACTCCGGACTGTTGGATGCCGTGAAAAAAGCCGCTGCACAAAAGCCGTTTCTTGGGATTTGCCTTGGCATGCAGATGCTGTTTGAAGAATCTGACGAGGTCAGACCGTGCAAAGGGCTTGGCTTGCTGCCGGGACGGATTGAACGGATTCGCACGGCACACAGGCTGCCGCAGATTGGGTGGAATGCGCTGCATATCGAACATCCGAATGCGCTGACCCATGGGATTTCCGAAGGGGACCATGTGTATTTTGTACATTCATTTGCCGCAGTGCCCGCAGAGCGGAGTGATTTGGCATGTTGGACCGATTATGGAACCGAAGTTCCGGCGATGGTCGCGCGCGGCAATGTGTATGGCTGCCAGTTTCATCCGGAAAAGAGTGGTCCGACCGGACTGACGATCATCAAAAATTTTGCCAGACTGACGGAGGAAAAGATATGAAAATCTTACCTGCGATTGACCTCAAGGACGGTCAGTGCGTGCGTTTGAAAAAAGGGGATTATGGTACTGCGCACAAGGTTGCAGAAGATGCGGTCGAGACGGCGAAGGGATTTCTCACCGCAGGTGCGGAACTGATTCATATGGTTGATCTGGACGGCGCGAAGGACGGTTCCCATGCAAACTATGATGTGGTGAAGCGTGTGATTGCCGAGACCGGCGCATCGGTCGAACTGGGCGGCGGCATCCGCACCATGGCGGATGTGGATGCGGTACTGGAACTCGGGGTACGCCGCGTCATTATCGGCTCTGCCGCAGTAAAAAATCCGCTGTTTGTAAAAGAAGCCGTTCAGAAGTATGGGGACAAAATCGCAGTCGGAATTGATGCATTGGGCGGCACCGTGCGCACCGAAGGATGGCTGAAAGATTCGGGCGAGGATTTTATCGCGTTTGCAAAGCAGATGGAATCCTACGGCGTGCAGACTATTATCTTCACCGACATCGACAAGGACGGTATGCTTGAGGGTCCGAACTTTGAGCAGCTGAGCATGCTCAGAAAAGCGGTCGCCTGCGGCATCGTCGCTTCGGGCGGCGTGACTACGCTTGCGGACATTACAAAGCTGCGCGACGCGGGCGTTGACGCCGCCATTGCGGGCAAGGCGGTCTACACCGGCGCGCTCGACCTTGCGGCAGCGATCAGAGAAGCGAGATAGGAGATTGAAGATAGTTCTTTACTCTCCACTCTCTACTCTCTATTCATCCCTTCTAACTCATAAAATTGAGGTGTGTTATGTTAGCAAAACGTATCATCCCCTGTCTGGACGTCAAGGACGGCAGGGTGGTCAAGGGTGTCAATTTTGTCGGTCTGCGCGACGCGGGTGACCCGGTCGAGCTTGCACGGTTTTACTCGCAGGAGGGCGCGGACGAGATTGTCTTTCTTGATATTACAGCGACAAGCGACAACCGCGCGACCATTGCAGACGTGGTGCGCCGCACCTGCCGCGAGGTGTTCGTGCCCGTGACGGTCGGCGGCGGCATCCGCACGGTCGAGGATTTCAAGGATATCCTGCGCGCGGGTGCGGACAAAATCTCGGTCAATTCGGCAGCAGTGAAGAATCCGGAACTGATTAACGCGGCGGCGGAGAAGTACGGCAGCCAGTGTGTGGTCGTTGCGATTGATGCGCGGCGCAGCGAAAAAACCCCGTCGGGGTTTGAGGTCTATGTCGCGGGAGGGCGCACGCCGACCGGTTTGGACGCGGTCGCGTGGGCAAAAGAGGTCTGCGAACGCGGTGCGGGTGAAATTTTGCTGACTTCGATGGATAAGGACGGCACCAAATCAGGCTTTGACTTGGAGCTGACCCAACAGGTGTGTGAAGCGGCGCCGATTCCGGTCATCGCATCGGGGGGCTGCGGCACTCTGGAGCATTTTGCAGAGGCATTTGAACAGACTGACGCGACAGCAGCGCTCGCGGCAAGTTTGTTTCACTATGGCGAGCTGCGCATCGGAGAAGTTAAGGAGTACCTGCATCACAAAGGAATTCCGGTGAGGGAGTAACAATGGGATATGGAGTAATTGCAGCGCTGGACGGGCAACTCGATGCGAAGCTGGACTCCTTTTTGAAATCCGGCTTGCAGGAGGGTGACGTCACGCTGGTAAAGGAGCGGAAAACAATGGATCTCAGTAAATTTTTTGCGAAAGGCGAACTGATTCCAGTGATTTGTCAGGATGAGCGAAATGGCGAAGTGCTCATGCTCGGTTATGCAAATGAAGAAGCGCTGCGCCGCACGATGGAAACCGGTACGGCGTGGTTTTTCTCGCGTTCGCGTCAAAAGCTGTGGAACAAGGGCGAAACCTCGGGCAATTTTATTTTTGTGAAAAAGATTCTGTCCGACTGCGATGATGATACCCTGATTTATTGGGGAACTCCCAAGGGTCCGGTTTGCCACACCGGAAACCGAACCTGTTTCTTTACGACGCTGTGGGAAAAAGAAGGAGAATAACATGGCATTTTCGTTGATCACGCTGCTCGGCATGGGGCTGGTTGGGTTGGTTGTAATTTTGGCGGTTATTTTGATTGTCAGCCGCCGCTGAAAGAAAGGAGAGCATGATGAATTCATTTGAACAGATGGAGGCGGTCATTGCGCAGCGCCGCGCGGAACCGCAGGAAAATTCGTACACCTGCTATCTCTTTGAAAAAGGACTCGATAAAATCCTGAAAAAAGTCGGGGAAGAGTGTGCGGAAACCATCATTGCCGCAAAAAACGGAGATAAAGAAGAATTGGTCGGAGAGATTAACGATGTGTTCTATCACATGATGGTGATGATGAACGAATGCGGCGTGACGCTTGCAGATGTCTGCAAGGAGATGGATGTGCGCGCCGCCAAGATTGGAAACCTCAAAAAATTCCACGTCAGCGATCACAATACCTGAAAGAGCAGATTCCGCACTTTTTTGTCGGAAACTATGCGAAATATCCCTGAAAACCGCAATTTTTCTGCGGAATTCGGGGATATTTTTTTACAGTAAACGCAGTGTTGACAAGCAGTATTGTATATGGCACACTATCTGTACTAGTAATCATAGTACAGATAATACGGCGTGTGAGGTGTGAAGGAAGTCAACATGAGAGCGTATGATTTTGAGGATTTTGAATACAACCGCGCCGGATGGGGCGACCAGATCGCACCGCAGCGATATCCCGTAAAAAAACGCTGCTCCAGAAAAAGGCGGCGCCCGCTGTGCAGGCTCGTGCTTGCGCTCACGGTGGCTGCGTTCGTGTTTACCGGTATGGGGCTGGCGGCATGGAGCGGCGTGGAACGCACGCTCGGGCGCGCGGATTGCCCGCAGGCGCTGCTGGATGCGCTGGAAAACAACCCGGAGATGAAGGATTTCGTGCATGGCTATGCCTCGCAGCATCAGAATCCGCCGGCAGAGACGCTGAGTGAATCGCTGGACACCGTGCCGCTGCTGCTGCAATGGGACGAGCGGTGGGGATATCAGGAGTACGGCAGCAGCATCATCGCGCTCAGCGGCTGCGCGCCCACCTGCGTGGCAATGGTGGCGGCATATCTGACAGGCGACCCGAGCATCACGCCGTATTCTGTGGCGCAGTATGCCGAGCGGCAAGGGTATTACGTCCCGGGCAAGGGGACAAGCTGGGAGCTGCTGCACACAGGGACGCAGGCGCTGGGCGTCACGGCAACCGAGCTTCCGCTCAGCGAAGGCCGAATCAATGACGCGCTTGACGCAGGAAACCCGGTCATCTGCTCCATGCTGCCGGGCGACTTCACGACCGAGGGGCATTTTATCGTGCTGTACGGACGGGAGGACGGCGGGTATCTGGTGCGTGACCCGAACAGCATCGAGCGGAGCGAAAAGGTGTGGTACTATGAGACGCTTTCTGGTCAGATCGGCAATCTTTGGGCGTGTACGGGTGCATAAAATATGCTTGTCTGCGCCCGAAAAACGTGCTATGCTTGTTTCACGAGGTGAGTTTTAACATGCGCAGAAAAGATCGTGAAATTTTTGGACGGGAAAATATTGAGCCGATTTTGCAGGCGTGCAAGGTGTGCCGCGTGGCAATGATTGCGGACGGCGCACCCTATGTCATTCCGCTGAATTTTGGTTATACATGGGATGAAACCGGACTGACGCTCTATTTCCACAGCGGGCTGAAGGGCAAAAAGATTGACGCGCTGCGTGCCGATGCGCGAATCTGCTTTGAGATGGATATGCAGGACGGATTGACCGGCGAGGGCGACCTTGCCTGTCGGTACAGTTATGCATTTTCGTCGGTTGTGGGATATGGCACAATGGAGTTTGCGCAGACAAATGAGGAAAAGCGGCGCGGCTTTGACATCATCATGAAGCACCAGACCGGACGGGACGGATGGACATACAGCGATTCCCACCTGGCGGTGACCGAGGTATTTTGGGTGCATGCCGATTCGTTTGAAGCTTCGCGCAAGCAGCCCAAGCAGGGATAACCACAAAAGCGCCTTCTCTAAGGGCGGGCATCAAACAGTGAACAGGCACAGCGGTTTTTACTGTGCCTGTTCTTATTGGCTTTCGATTTTCATGATAAACTGAAAGGAAACAGTTCGACAAATTAGAAGTTGACGGGGAGGTCTTATGAGGACAGAATATAAACACAATCCGCCCATTCCATATAGTTTGCATGATATGCGGGTCAAAAAGATTATAATTCAAGATAAGACAATGGTACTTGAATTTGAGGACGGATATGAAAAACTTACAGAACCTTTTGAACTGGTCGAGGGAAACATCACAATCGAAGGTGTGGATTTTGATTGTACCTACGTTATGTTACAGAGCCAATGGGGAAACTATGGAAAATTCAACGGTGAGAAATTAGAACTGGAAAGTTTTATAAGGAGATACAAGAACTATAGCTTTGAAATTGTTGATGAATTATATGGATATAATCAAGTATTGTATTCGGGTTATTTATCTATCTTAGGAATAGAAGATTTAGTTCAAATGAACATTTCAATTTGCTTTACAGGTAAAATTATTTACGATACAAAAGAGTAACAAATTCCAGTTTGTCGAGGAACTGAGCCAGTGCAAAGTCCCTTTAGGAACGAAAGAGCGCACTTCTATACACCATTCGGTGCAGTATGCATGTTGCTGCAACAGAATTAAGGAAATAAAATCCTCCCTATGAATATCACATAGGGAGGATTCACTGTTTTACGAACACCCATCTAATCGGGAAGGCGTTTTTCAGTCGAAATGATAGATGGATTTGTATTCCTGCGTCAGGCTTCCATCCGGGTTTTGGACGAGCAGCGGCGGCTCGACCACCATGCCGTCGGCTGCGCCGCCTTTCCGGCACTCGATCAGCACCGCAGACGGTGCTTTTTCTGCGGTTTGATGGACAAAACGCAGCCGCTTTGGCGTGAGACGTACACGCTGCAGGGCTGTTATGAGTGTGAGCAGCCGCTCGGGACGAAAGACCATTGCGCATTTGCCGCCGCTTCCGAGCACATAGGATGCTGCAACTGCCACATCCTCAATGGTCGCTTCTCCATCTGTACGCGCCATCGCGTGCGCATCCAGTGGGGAAACCTTGCCGGAGCCGCGCTTGAAGTACGGTGGATTACACAGGACATAGTCCATCGAGCCGTGCGGCAGCAGGGTGCGGATTTGCCGCAGATCTCCGGTCATCACGGTGACATTGTGCAGATCGTTCTGCGCAATCGAACGGGAAAACAGCGCTGCGGCGCCCTCTTGGAGCTCCAGTCCGGTCATGCGCAGGTCCTCCCGCCAAGAGAGCAGGGTGAGCGCCCCGGTACCGGCGCCGAGGTCGAGTACGCGGGCGAAACGGCGCGGTCGGGCAAATGAAGACAGCAAGACAGAATCCTGCCCCAATTTAAAAAATGCATCGTCCTGTAAAAGCCGCAGGCCGTTCGGCAATAATTCTGTGGATGCCAAGACTGCTCCTCCTGTTTGGTTCCTAAATTGCACAAAAATCTGATAATATGATAGCAAAAAGACCGCCAGATGTCAAATCTGCGGCAAAGGCTTTGACAAAGCGCGTCAAGTACCGTACAATAGAAATACATACTTCTTCTGTGGGATTCATGCAGCGCAGGGAACCAAAACCTGCATGCCATGGAATCCGGAGAGGATAGAGAGGGAACCTGCCATGTTTTTGAAGGATTTGATTGAGGATGCGCGTTCCATCCGGGACCGCGACCCAGCCGCACGCACAACGGCTGAAGTTTTCTTGCTGTATCCGGGATTTCATGCCCTGATTTATCACAAATTAACTCATTGGCTGTATTTGCACAAGCGATTTTTCCTGGCGCGGATGATTTCACAGTTTGCCCGCACGATGACCGGCGTGGAGATTCACCCGGGCGCGACCATCGGGCGTGGGCTGTTCATCGACCACGGCATGGGCATTGTCATCGGTGAGACTGCCGAGGTCGGGGATTACTGCACCATTTACCATGGGGTAACGCTCGGCGGCACCGGCAAGGACACCGGAAAACGTCATCCGACGATCGGCAATAACGTACTGATTTCGACCGGCGCTAAGGTGCTCGGACCGTTCACAGTGGGGGATAATTCGCGCATTGGGGCGAATGCGGTCGTTTTACAGGAAGTACCGCCGGATTCTACGGTGGTCGGCGTCAAGGCACGTGTGGTCAAAATTGGCGGACACCGTGTGCCGTCGTTTGATCTCGATCAGGTCAATGTGCCCGACCCGCTGTCTCAGGAGCTGTGCCGTTTGGAGCATCGTGTTTATGCCAACGAGCAGAAGCTGCGTGATAATCAACCAGTGCAGCAAGCTGAAAAATCCGGACAGAATGCGGAAACCGAACAGAAATAAGCGAATTGAATTCGACAAAAACTGTGTAAAGTTATGAAGTTTTGCTTTCTTGCGGATTTCCATTTACAAAAGCCGCGCAGATTAGTATAATGACTGTACAAGAATGAGAATCCATATTAAAGGAGGCAAAGGCTATGGTTCGTACGAAACAGCGGCAGCTTATTCTGGATGCTGTCATGGCGAGCGACGCCCATCCGACAGCAGACGAACTGTTCCAGCAGATCCGTGGCGAGCTGCCTACAATCAGTTTGGCGACGGTATACCGAAATCTGAATTTGCTGTCTGCGGATGGTGTGATTCGGAAAATCGAGATGCCCGGTATGCCGGATCGATTCGACCATACCATGGAAACACATGACCATCTGTGGTGCGAATCGTGCGGGCGGGTGTTTGATTTCGCGCTGCCGCAGGCGCTTGACCGGCAGATCGAGGAGATTTCCGGTATGAAAGTGCGCCAGTATACGTTGGTAGCACGCGGAAAATGCTGCGACTGCCGCAAGGCAGAGAGCAACTGAGTATTTAGAAAGAACGGCGCTTTGGCGCCGTTCTTTTTGCATAAAATGCAGAAAAGACCCCCGATCAGATGGATCGGGGGTCTTGTAATGCATAGAATTCAGCGCGTTGGCACTTAGCCCTCGTTGCTGTACAGAGCAATCAGCTTCTGCAGATGCTCGTAACGCTCTACAGATGCCTGCTCAGACTTCACGAACAGTTCCTCTGCGCGCTCCGGGAAGGAACGGGTCAGAGCAGAGTAACGTGCTTCGTTCATCATGAACTTGCGGTAGTCCTCGGTCTTCGGAGCCTTGGAATCCAGAATGAACGGATTCTTGCCCTCAGCCTTCAGAGCCGGGTTGTAACGGAACATGTTCCAGTAACCACATTCAACAGCCTTCTTCATCTCAGACTGGCAGTTGGTCATGCCGCCCTTGATGGAGTGCATCTCACACGGCGCATAGCCGATGATGAGGGACGGACCCGGGTAAGCTTCTGCTTCTGCGATTGCCTTCAGGGTCTGCTGCATGTTTGCACCCATTGCGATCTGAGCAACGTAGACATAGCCGTAGCTCATTGCGATCTCAGCGAGGCTCTTCTTCTTGGTATCCTTACCGGAAGCTGCAAACTGCGCAACTGCACCGAAGTTGGTTGCCTTGGAAGCCTGTCCGCCGGTGTTGGAGTAAACCTCGGTATCGAATACCATGACGTTGACATCCTGACCGGAAGCCAGAACGTGATCCAGACCGCCGAAGCCGATGTCGTATGCCCAGCCGTCGCCGCCGAAGATCCAAACGGACTTCTTGGACAGATATTCCTTATCAGCCAGAACGTACTTGCAGTCCGGGCAGCCGGCAGCGGCGCCCTTCTCCAGCTCAGCAACCAGTGCAGCGGTTGCAGCCTGATTTGCCTTGCCGTCGTCCTTGGTGTCGAGGAATGCAGCGATTGCAGCCTTTGCAGAATCCGGAGTCTGCTCGGAAGCTGCCATTTCTTCGAGCTTCGCGATCAGGCGGTTACGGATTGCAAGCTGACCATAGTACATACCAAGACCATGCTCTGCGTTATCCTCGAACAGGGAGTTTGCCCAAGCCGGACCGTGACCAGCTTTGTTGACCGTGTACGGGGAAGTAGCAGCCGGACCGCCCCAGATGGACGAACAGCCAGTTGCGTTGGAGATGTACATACGGTCACCGCAAACCTGGGTGATGAGGCGTGCGTAAGAGGTCTCTGCACAGCCTGCGCACGAGCCGGAGAACTCAAGCAGCGGCTGCTTGAACTGGGAATCCTTGACCGAACCGGTGCCAGTCATGTCTTCCTTTTCGGAAACATGTGCAACACAGTAATCGAAGGTGTCCTGCTGAGCAGCTTCCTGCTCCTGCGGAACCATGGTCAGGGACTTGGTCGGGCAGACGCCAACACAGACGCCGCAGCCCATACAATCGAGCGGGGAAACCGCCATGGTGTACTTGTAAACGCCCTTGCCCTTGCCAGCCTTGATGTCTACGATCTTTGCGGAAGCCGGAGCAGCAGCTGCCTCTTCCTCGGTCAGAGCGAACGGACGGATGGTTGCATGCGGGCAGACATATGCACACTGGTTACACTGAACACAGGTTGCCTCGTTCCAGGACGGAACGGTAACGGCTACGCCGCGCTTCTCGTAAGCGGCAGCGCCGTGCTCAAAGGTACCATCCACGTAATCGGTGAATGCAGATACCGGCAGGGAGTCGCCGTCCATACGGGAGATCGGGTCGAGCAGATCCTTGACCATCTTCACGGTCTTGTCGCGGCCCTCGAGTGCAGCGGTGTCCTTTGCATCCTCAGCGGTTGCCCAGGAAGCCGGAACGTCGATTTTGACGAACGCAGATGCGCCGGCGTCGATCGCCTTGTGGTTCATGTCAACGACATCCTGACCCTTCTTGAGGTAGGACTTGGTTGCCGCTTCCTTCATGAAGCGGATTGCATCCTCAGACGGCATAACCTTCGCCAGTGCGAAGAATGCGGACTGCAGGATGGTGTTGGTGCGCTTGCCCATACCGATTTCGATTGCAAGGTCAATCGCATTGATGGTGTAGAGCTGAATGTCGTTCTTTGCGATGTAGCGCTTCTCAGAAGCTGCCAGATGCTTGTCAAGCTCCTCAGGAGTCCACTGGCAGTTGATGAGGAATACGCCGCCCGGCTTTACGTCACGAACAATCGGGAAGCCCTTCATGATGTAAGACGGGTTATGGCATGCAACGAAGTCAGCCTTGTTGATGTAGTAAGGAGACTTGATCGGCTTGTCGCCAAAACGCAGATGCGATACGGTTACGCCGCCGGTCTTCTTGGAGTCGTACTGGAAGTATGCCTGTACGTACTTGTCGGTGTGGTCGCCGATAATCTTGATGGAGTTCTTGTTTGCGCCAACAGTGCCGTCGCCGCCGAGACCCCAGAACTTGCATTCGGTGGTGCCTTCTGCTGCGGTGTTCGGAGCGGGCTTCTCCTCAAGAGACATGTTGGTAACGTCGTCTACGATACCGAGGGTAAACTGAGCCTTCGGTGCATCCTTTGCCAGCTCCTCGTAAACTGCGAATACCGATGCCGGCGGGGTATCCTTGGAACCCAGACCGTAACGGCCGCCGGTGATGACCTTGTCGGTTACGCCAGCGTTTGCCAGAGCGGTAACAACGTCCATGTAGAGCGGCTCGCCCTGTGCGCCCGGCTCCTTGGTGCGGTCGAGCACTGCGATCTTCTTTGCAGTTGCCGGAATTGCAGCAACCAGCTTGTCTGCTGCGAACGGACGGTACAGACGAACCTTGACAAGACCAACCTTCTCACCCTTGGCGGTCAGGTAGTCGATGACTTCCTCTGCAACGTCGCAGATGGAGCCCATTGCGATGATCACGCGGTCTGCATCTGCTGCGCCGTAGTAGTTGAACAGCTTGTAGTCGGTGCCGAGCTTCTGGTTGACCTTATCCATGTACTCCTCAACGATTGCCGGAACAGCCTCGTAGTAGGGGTTGGATGCCTCACGGTGCTGGAAGAATACGTCGCCGTTCTCGTGCGAGCCGCGCATTACCGGACGCTCCGGGTTCAGTGCGCGCTTGCGGAACTCCTCAACAGCGTCCATATCGCACATCTCAGCCAGATCCTTGTAATCCCATACTTCGATCTTCTGGATCTCATGGGAGGTACGGAAGCCGTCAAAGAAGTTGATGAACGGAACGCGGGACTTGATGGTCGCCAGATGAGCGACTGCGGACAGGTCCATAACTTCCTGCGGGTTGGTTTCTGCGAGCATTGCAAAACCGGTCTGGCGGCATGCCATAACGTCCGAATGGTCGCCGAAGATGTTCAGCGCGTGGGATGCAACGGTACGCGCGGAAACATGGAATACACAGGGAAGCAGCTCGCCCGCGATCTTGTACATGTTCGGGATCATCAGGAGCAGACCCTGCGAAGCGGTGTAGGTGGTGGTCAGCGCGCCTGCGGCCAGAGAGCCGTGTACGGTGCCGGCTGCGCCCGCCTCGGACTGCATCTCTACAACCTTAACGGTGGTGCCGAAGATGTTCTTCTGACCCTGTGCGGCCCACTGGTCCACACTGTCTGCCATGGGGCTCGAAGGGGTAATCGGGTAAATACCCGCTACCTCAGTGAATGCATACGACACATGTGCCGCAGCGGTGTTGCCGTCCATGGACTTCATTTTTCTTGCCATGTTTTCTTATTCCTCCTTCAATCTCGATGCGTGAGATAAATGATAAGCAAAAAAAGCAAAAAACAAACAACAATCAAGTAGCGCCGGATGTTCGGGCGCTTCTTGCCTTGTCTATTTTAGCATAATTGAGCCACGTATGTAAACCGTAAACGGCGAAATCTTTTGGGTTTTCAGTGGAAAATAGCAAATGCGTTGTCAAGGGTTGTCGTTTGTATTATAATTATGGTGAATTCTTTTTGTATTGGGAGGCATATTATGGTTTCCATCTGCCATTCGGCGGGTCTCCGCGGCATTGACGGCTATCCGGTTGCAGTCGAATGCTTCGCTTCAAATGGTCTGCCACGGCTTGATATTGTCGGACTTCCGGGCAAAGCGGTCAGCGAATCGGCAGAGCGGGTGCGCGCTGCGGTCAAGTCGTGCGGGTTCGACTGGCCGGTTTCCCGGCTGACGGTCAATCTCGCGCCTGCGGATACAAAGAAGGAAGGTGCGGTCTATGACCTGCCCATTTTGCTGACAATTTTGGCGGCAAGCGGGCAGATTGATCAGCCTCCCGCGGATGCAGCGTTTTTCGGAGAACTGTCGTTGACCGGAGAGCTCAGACCGGTTGCGGGTGCGCTCTCCATGGTACTTGCTGCGCGGGATGCGGGCAAGACCCGGGTATTTGTGCCGCAGGCAAATGCGGGAGAAGCGGCGTTTGCCGAAGGCATTGCGGTATATCCGGCGAAGCATCTCCATGAAGTGCTACATCATTTGGATGGTCATGCACCGCTTTCCCCCTGCCCGTCGCCGCAGCACACCGCAGGGACACAGGCGGGGGTGGATTTCAAGCATGTACTGGGGCAGGCTGGGGTCAAACGCGCGCTCGAAATTGCTGCCGCAGGCGGACATAACGTACTGCTTTGCGGCGTGCCGGGGGCGGGCAAGAGCCTTGCCGCACGCTGTTTTCCGACCATTCTGCCGCCCATGGACAGCAGCGAGCGGCTCGAAGTCATCCGGGTATGGTCAGCGCTCGGTTTGGGCGCCGATGCCGTGCGCATGGACGGGCGCCCGTTCCGCAGCCCGCACCATACAATTTCGCCGGCGTCGATGACGGGCGGCGGCACGGCAGGACAACTCAAACCGGGAGAAATTTCGCTTGCGCACCGCGGCGTGCTGTTTCTGGACGAACTGCCGGAGTTCCGCTCTGATGTGCTCGAAACCCTGCGTCAGCCGATGGAGGATGGAGAAGTGACCATTTCCCGTGTTGCGGGAAAGGTAACCTATCCAGCGTCATTTCAGCTGCTTGCAGCCATGAATCCGTGTAAATGCGGTTGGTACGGCACCGGACGCTGCACATGCAGCCCGGAATCAGTGCGCAAATACCTGCACCGGCTGTCCGGACCGCTCATGGACCGCATTGATTTGCAGGTTTCGGTGCAGCCGGTCAAATATGAGGCGCTCGCCGCCCGCGGTAAGACAAACGAGGAAAGCTCGGATGAAATCCGTGCGCGGGTGCTCGCGGCAAGAGAGCGGCAGCAGACGCGGTATGCAGGCAGCGGCGTTTCCTGCAATGCAGGGCTGCCGATTGACCGCATTGCGGCGCTTTGCCCGCTTACGCCCGAGGCAGAGCGCATGCTTGAGGCGGCGTTTGCCCGGCTTGGTCTGACCGCGCGCGCCTACGACCGAATCCTGCGCGTGGCACGTACGGTCGCCGACCTCGCGGGGGAGGACGTGATTTCCGAGGGGCATATCGCGGAGGCGATTCAGTACCGGCAGCTGGACCGTTTGGGGATATCCGGATGATTACATTGAGTAATCTTATACTTATCCACAGATTGTGCATTTCTGTGGATAAGTATGTGGATGGTGTGCAAAACATATAAAAATAAAAAATTTCTGTTTTTTCTGTTTGTAATAGGATGCAGAAATGGAAAACAGTTTGTGAGAAGTTTATCAACGATCTGTAATTTCAGGGGGAGGAACCTGCTTATGCAATTCAAAAAGATTTGCTCCGCAGCGCTTGCTGCCGCAGCGCTTACCGCATTCGTTCCAAATGCTGCCGCACTTTCCGGTGTATCCGGCTGGGCAGTAGATGAGGTCGGAAAAGCAGAACAAGCCGGACTTGCGCCGGACGCATTCGGCGCGCTGCCCGCGCGTGAGAATATTACGCGTGCCGAATTCTGTGCGGTGTTGCTGCGTCTGTTTGAAAGCAGCACCGGACGGGTTGCGGAGCATATCGATGCGCTGCCCTTTACAGATACGGCAGACCCGCAGGTGGTTGCGGCGAATGCGCTCGGTCTGGTCAGTGGACGCGGGGATGGTACCTTTGACCCGTATGCGTCCGTCACACGGCAGGAATTGTGCGTCATGCTGGGCAATGTCCTGCGGGCAGCCGGTGCGGAAAGCGGCGCGGCAGAGACAATACTCGCGCAATATGACGATGCAGAAGAAGTTGCCGGTTGGGCGCGGGGCGATATGTCTGCAATGGCAGATCGCGGTGTAATCAGCGGTGTCAGAGATGGGGAGGAGATGTTGCTGTCGCCGCGCGAAACAGCGACACGGGAACAGTCGCTCATGATGGCGGTGCGTTTTCTGGAAAGCTGCGGCACGAAATCTCCGTCCGGCTCTGAGGATAAAATCGAGCAGGAACAGTCGGGTTCCGGCTTGTGGGAAGATCCGGAAGGCATCATTCCGGAACTGGACTTTGGTATGGATGCAGAACTGGAAGAGGATTTTGCTCCATCGCTGCCTGCGGAGCCGATCCGACCAGACACCGCATATGATTTGACCGAAACCGAAAAGAACCTTCTGGTTTTTGGAGGAGAAAAGCAGGGATATGATACGCCCGAAGCTGCCGAGGCTGCAATGACTGAGATTACCGTACCGGTGTGGCGGCTTCAGAAAGACGGCAGTAAAACCGAGGGGAAGATGACGGTCAAGGTCAATGCTGCACTTGCAAAATTATATGAAGCCGTATTTCTCGAAATTTTTCATGGGGAAGAGCAGTTTCCGATCAAAGATGGCGGAAGCTATGCATGGCGCTCCAATGCGCGTTCCGAACATCGTTGGGGTACAGCAATCGACCTGAATTGGGATGAGAATATGGAGTGCAATATCGACGAAAACGGGAATGTCACACAGATTACGACCGGAAGCTGCTGGGAGCCGGGCGAGAACCCGTATTCCATCCCGGCAGACGGCGATGTTGTGCGTGCGTTCAAGAAATATGGATTTTCATGGGGCGGCGATGCATGGAGCAAAAAGCGCGACTATATGCACTTTTCATATTTTGGAAGATGATCGGAAAGGAAGTATCGTGATGAACGAGCAAAAAGTATATCTGTATCTTGAACTGGAGGGGGCAGAACTGGATATTGTACCGCTGTACTCCATGTTCTCTAAGGGAAAATGTTTTGGGTCGCCGGTTGGGGAAACCTATTATACCTATCTTGAAGATGATATTAAGGTTGCCCGTACACGGAAAGAGGCATATTTTCAGGCGCGTCTGGAATATGATGCAGTGCAGGAAAATTCGATGAGCGACATTATTTGCGATTTTGTCAACAACTTTTTCTACGAAGGCTCCCCGATGCATCAGGTGATTGCACAGAACCGAACCAAGCTGTGGTGCACGGTGACTTCCAAAGAGGACGAAGTTTCGTTGATGTTGGATCGCCGCGCGATGCGTAAGCTGATGGATGCGGGATTGGATTTACGCATCACTGTAATGCAGAACGGATACCGCATTCAGCACGCATAAGAGGTGTTCTGCTGCGTAAAAAAGAGTCCGGACCCAGTAGGGTTCGGACTCTTTCGCTTTTTGGCACCCCCGACCAGACTCTAACTGGTGACCTACCGCTTAGGAGATGGACCCAGTGCATATATTCCCTATCAACGGAGATAAAGAAAATGCAGTTATATCAAGGCATTTCTCCACATTCACTGTAAACCTCGT
>JAGZOP010000024.1 GCA_018383195.1 Clostridiaceae bacterium
GTGTTTGTACTGCGCACGCGCCAGGGCGTCATATTTCAGCCCGTGCGCGTTGTCGTACTTATCGAGACATACATTGATGTCCCCGCCCATTGCCTTGACTGCATCGTGATTCTTGATGTAGATGTTATTCTGATACATAATTGTGTCCTTTCTGGGCTTATGCCCTGTCCGTGATTTTTTATTGCCACGCCGTCAGGCGTTGACTTCTGTTGACTGCTGCTCTCTTCCGTGAATTGTAACAACTTGATTCATGGTTCGACCAAACTTCTGCTCCGTGAACAGCAATTCAATTCTGCTCTCTCCCTCTGGCACAACGTCTATTGTGATACTGTTCTCAGTTTTGTTCACAGGAACCTTGGGCGTATTTGCAATTTCCCATGTTCCCGGCTCGCTGAACGATACTTCCACCGTAACGCTTTCCCCCGCTGAGCTTTCTGCGTTAGCAACGCCGGTATATTTCAGAGGATAAGCAAATGCATTCTTTAGCGGCAAAAATTCCATGCCCTGCTGAACGTCAATCGTATCTGCAAGTTCAAGGCAATGCGCTAAAAACTCTTTAGAATACCGTTCTGTAACCGGAATACCCGGGAATTCATCCGCAAACGCCGGGATGATTTCATGTACAATACGGTCGTTATTGATATATGCGTATTTCATATTTCCTCCTTACCAGAACAGCAGAATAAGACCTTGCCCGGCTTCGCCGAGATAGGCGTAACCGTCTCCTGCATCCACGTCATAGTTTCCGCCATCTCCTGCATCCATGCCTCCCTTATAGATTGGTGCAGAGGTCTCCTTTGAGGTTTCACTACTATCTCCGCCACCTCCGCCCATATATTCTCCCGAAGTTCCTTCATTTGAAGGGAAATAACTGCCTTCTTTAGGACCACATCCATTCCCTCCGTTCCATCCTACCTGAAAAACACCAATCTGGTAGCCTCCGGCGCCTCCGCCACCTGCTCCGCCTGCAATTTCGGTATATGATGATGCATGATAGCGTTCTGCCCCTCGCCCGCCATTACCGCCATTTCCCGGTAATGTGTGATCAATCGCCGTTCCTCCATTTCCTCCATTATTTCCATTGGCATTGCCATATACGCCATTTGCTCCATTTCCTCCCGCTTTGCCGCCCAACGCAGATACAAATGAACCAACCGATGATGCATTTCCGTTCTGTCCGCCTTTAGCGCGTTGACCTACGGTAACAGTAATATTTACAGAAACATCAGGAAACGCAAATGTTTTAATCACCATTTGTCCAGCACCGCCGCCTCCACCGCCGCCAGCACCGCCATATGCACTATTTGAATTCGACCATTGCCACGAAGCACCACCTCCACCACCCCCTGCACCATAGCCAGCACCGCCGCCTCCACCGCCGCATGCATATTTGTTGCTAGATTCAGTTTTCTTCTCTCCTGTTTTTCCTCCACATCCACTTGCCCCGCCACTAGCACCTGTACTAACAGCACTGCCAGAGGAATTGAGTGTATCTCCCGCTTTGCCGCCACCTCCGCCAGAACCGATTACAATCGCTGTCACCGCAGTGGTAGGTAATATTCCGTATTCTTTCGGCACAATCGTTGTGTTTTCCTTGAAAATCGCAAATCCCATATCAATACCTCACATGAATGCAATATAGTTAAAAGTTCCACTGTTTAATTTATCGTTTCCGTATACCTTGAATCCATTTTGATTGATTTCAAGAACATGGGAATCATTGTCTTTCGATGGATATCTTCTTGTAGCAAATGCAAAATCTTTTGACGGATAATAGATTGTACTCGCACTTTCCAATTCAGTGCTAATCACCAAAACAGCTACCGGAAAGCCTTTAGTTTTTATCTGCTGAGAATTTTCGCCGTTACCTGAATATGTTCCAATTTCAAATCCGCCCGGCTTAACGTAATAAGCGTTGAGCACAGGGTGTTCAAAATTGAGATATTTCCAAAAATCCGTTGCATAGCCACTGGGCATTGTGGCGACATTCCCTATCGCCAGAAACGCATCCTTTGGTTCGCTCTGCACGCGGTCAATCCCAAGCGTGTCGCACACATCATCCGGCAGCACATTGCCCTTGGTATATGCGCTGCCCTCCTGCGCCGCGTCATCCGCATAGGAAAGCACGCCCTCTACCGTTCTGCCATCATCCAACGTAATTTTCACGCGGTTTTCTTTGCCCGGCGCGGGCAATCTGTCACGCATTCAAAATCCCTCCTGCCTGCATAAAAATTGTGTTCGCTTGTCTGGTGAGAAACGCTGCAACCATGGCGTTCATCCAATCATAAATCCGCTGCAAGTCCCACTCCAAAGCGTTTGCCTGCCCAAAATCCACCGTATTGTTATAGAGGATTTCCCGCCAATCGGGTAAGTTGGCGAATCCGGTTTGCAGCGCGTCCACGTTACGCCGAATGCGGTCAATTTCTCCACGTGTTGGGATATCGCTTTGATACCATAATGCGGGGTCGAGTAATTCAGGCGGCGGAGCTTCTGTGCCCGCAATGAACGCGCCTGTTCCTGCGTTCGTATAGAACTTCTTCCCCACAAGGTCATACAAACCAACCGTTCCGGAAGCGTTTTTGCAAGGAATGAAATCACGAACAAGCGCGCCCTTACGGTACATTTTGCAGGAATATAGCCTTGCGCTGGCAATATGAATCGGACTTCCCTCCTGATTTCGCGCGAACAGAAACACAGGTCTTGAACTGGTAAACGTGCGTTGGGTCGTACTCATTGTGATGCCGTCAATCGTGCATTGATTCCCGTCCTTGACAATGCGATGCCGCCCCACCGCTTTCAACGTGGTTGGGAAATTGGCTTCTGACCCATCACCTGTGCTGTGCACATTTCTCCAATACTTATCCCCGGGCAGATATGTCACGCCATATCGCTCATTGTCACCAGTCACCGAAACGCCAAACACAAATAGCTGTGCGGTCGGCTCTGTCGGAATCTCTACATCCATATCAACCTTGCCATCAGAATCAATTAGAACATCGGTTTTGATATACTGCGTACCGCTTGACTGAATATATTCCAGTTCGGTATAACCATCCGGAAGCCTGCTTGTCTGCGGACGCTCGGCATTGCGCGGCGTGATATTCGCCCAGTACCCATATCCGCGCAGCTTGTCCGCAAGGAACGCTGTCCAGTCCTCGATGCGGTTCAGCATATCCGTTGAAAATGTCCCCGGCGCGGCTGCTGTGCGATCAAACTGTAATTTGTCCAGTGCCATGCGTTACCACCTTTGCAATAAATCCTCCGGTCAAATCAATACTGATCTGCTCTGCTGTGCCGACAAGACTTTTCCCATCGGCGTTCTGTACGCGCAGCCAATCCCCCGCTTTTTCATCCTCGAGGATGATTTGACCGTTGTCTGAAATACGGCGCTGATAATAGTCATACACGCGCTGCGCAAGCGCCTGTGCATCTGCGGTCAGAGTACAGTCTGTCACGCTGACGATGTTCGGCTTTGCGTTTGCGGGCAGATTCTTCATGTACACGCTGCCGCTCAAACTCTGCGTATCTTCGTAGGTCTTGCCGCTGATTGTTACTGTTCCGGCGCTCGTCACCTTGATACGGGCATAGTTGACGCCGCTCTTTGTAATGGTCGCGCCGCTGGCGGACAAGCCGGATGCCGGAGAGGAAAACTGAATCAGATATTCCCCCGGCTGCCGGCTTTCCTTGAACAGCTCTCCGGCTGTATCACTGAGCGCATAGTTATGTGTATAGACTTCCACACCCGTTACAAGCGCATCCTGCGTCTGCTCATGTCCGACCACCTTGCGACTGACCGGCACGGCTTTCGGATTGTTTGTCACCGGCGGGATGATGCGGATTTGCTCCGACCGGCTGCAATCCACAACCGCGCCAATCGCAAACGCTACTTGCTGCAACGCAGACCGGTGAGACTGAATTTCCAGATATCCCTTTACTGTCACGTTTTCAAGGCTGCTGTCCAGTACATACAACTCTGCATCAATTCCCGCAGAGGTCATAATATCGGCAATCAGCGCCTTTGCCGCAATGCCGTTTGACCAGTACCCGCCTAAATAATCGGTGTCATCCATCGTGCCGAGCAGGTCAATGCAGTCGAGCGTTACAATGTTATCCGAAGTGGTCGGTTTGTCCAGATAGAACGAACCCATGTTCATTTTCACGCCGTCAATCTCTCCGGTCACATCAACCTTTTGCCGCTGCTGAAACAGCACATAAGCGCCGGTCAGGTCAAGCAGGTCAAAGGTTCCCTTGTCAGTGCGGAATTTCAAATTGAGCGTGTTCACACTGATTTCAGAAGAAATCGGATCAACCTCTTCCAGTACAGTGCAGGAAATCAAAGAATCCCCTTGCAGCTCCATCGAAATCCCGTACCGGATGCCGGTCAGTTTGAGAAAATGATACGGCTTGTTGGTCTTGCGGAATGTAATGACGAGCTGATAGAAATCCTCCACCTGTTTCGCGCAGAAATACTTTCCTGCATTCGGCTGAAAGCCCGCTGCCGCCATTTGTGCGCCGCTCTGGTTCAGCCATTGAATATGCAAATCGCTGCACCAATCTCCGGTGGCTTCCGAGAAAATCAGCGTCAGACCGCCCGAGGTATGCGGCTTCGAAAATGTGACCGTCAGCACAGGCGGAACAGCAAATGCACCGTCTGCGCCGCTGAGCGTATCCGACCACACGCCGGTGAATGCGCTTGCAATCTGGTTGGGCAAAATCTGATAACTGCCGTCCAGCGGACAGGCATTGTTTTCAAGCGTCAGCCACTTTTCAATGACCCGATCTTCGTCGAGCAGTTCTGCCGTGTCTGAAAACGGCTGCACCGCCGGTATGGAAAATGTGCTGTCCTCTGCCGCCGAAGTGTCAAACAAGCCATAGGAGGCGCGTACATGTGTTACACGGCTCATGTGCCCGCCCCCTTTGGTGTGAACGCGGTAAAGGTCACGGTCAGACCGTCCCAAAATACCACATCATTGCCCTGCGCATCCTCGTCGATATAGCTTGCGCCGTCTGAAATGCTCTCGAATGCCGCTTCAAATGTAATTGTACCGTTTGCACCGTAAGGCAGCGTCACGGTCTGGCTTTCCTCAGACGAGGTCAGCGTTTCAATCAGCGCGTCATACTGCGCCTGGTCGATGTCTCCGATTTCAAGCGCGTAATCGGTATACACGCCGCGAATCTCCCGATGCACACGCCCATCCTCGGTGGTGACGCGGTATTTCTCGTCAATCCGAAAGCTGCGGTTCAGCTTCACCAGACCGACGGAAAACTCCTTTATTCCAATTTTCAGAATGTCCATGCCACACCTCATGCAAGCGCCGTACCGACGCGGTTATCTTCTGTCTTGATTTTATTCCGCAGCCAACGCACAAACTCGCCGTCCTCGCCGGTCACTTCAATGCGCAGAATGCGGTCAACCGTAGTTGTGTTGTTGTTCACTTCACGGGTGACGCTGCTGCCATGACCGCCCGCCGCGCTTTGCAGCCGTGCGGATGTCTGTGCCATGCTTGCATCAAAAGCCGTGCGCATGCGCTCCATTACGCCGGGGTATGCCTTTTCAAAGCCAACCCCAACGCCCTGTGCGAACGGAACACCAACAAGTTCAGCGGTCTTTCTGGACGGGCTGTGAATATCCGCCGCCCTGCGCATTGCCGCAATCGCCTGAGATACAATTGATGCCGCCGCATTCCACAACGCACCGGACTTGGAATACATGCCATCAATCATGCCCTGAATGCCCATTACACCGATATCGCGCATTTCGTCCTTGACTTCGCCCAGTTCCTCCGGAATCTTATCTACAAATTCCTTGCCGAGCGCGTCCATCTCGTCACGGTAAAACTGTGATGCAACCTGTTTTGCGGCTGCCTGCTTCTGCTCCCAGAGCGCCATGTACTTTGCATACTGCTCGTCGGTCATGCCGAGCAGGCGTTCGGTATAGGCGGTCGCTTCCTCAACGCCCATGCTCGTGATTTCATCCAGCAGGCTGTCAGATACACCGCGTGCTTTGAGATTTTCGAGCGCATCCCCATAGCGGTTGATTGCGTCAATGTCCTTCTGCAAATCACCCAGTTCAAAGAATTCTCGACCGTTTTTCTCAACGCTCTTGAATAGCTCGCCATAATCCGCAAGTTTCCCCGCCATATCATTCTGTGCATCCTGAATCTCATCGAGCGCTTTTTCATACTCATCGCGGAATTTCTTCATCGTATCAATCTGCGCTTGAAGTTTTTCCTTTTCCGCATCGTATTGCGCTTGAATCTGCTTTTCATTCCAATCGGCTTCGAGTTTTGCAATCTCATCTTGGATTTTCTGCCGTTCGGATTTTTCGGCTTTTCCGAGTTCAGCATACTTTTCTTTGATTTTCTGCTGATGGTCTGCAAGCTCAACCGCCGCGCGCCGGTCGCGCTCTTCCTGCTCCATCGCAGAAAGTTTATCGTTCAATTCCTGCTCTGCATCGAGCAGTTTGTCATTGAGCCGATGCGCCACGGAAAGCACTTCGCGCTCACCCTTTTTGATGCCGAGCGCCATACCGCGAGCAATCATCAAGCCAATCTGGTCACGGAATACTCGTGACGGAGAGTGAATTCCAAGTTTTTCTTTTGCTGTATTGACTGCGGAAGAGACTGTATTGCCAATCGCAGTTACCACGCCCGAAATGCCGGATTTGATACCATTGATTAACCCCTGAATGATCTGCTTACCGATATTCAGCAGCTTTCCCGGCAGCGCTTTCACGCCATTCACAACCGCATTTGCAATCGTGGTCATTGCTCCACGCATCGAACCGAGCAACGATTTTGCACCGTTTATCAGACCTTGGATTCCTTGTTTTCCCAACCCCATCAACTTTGATGGTAATGAGGAAAGCGTGCCATTGATGCTGTTAAGAATATTTCCTGCCGCGCCTTTGACCGCTCCAACCATTGCCGTAATGCCGTTTTTCAGCATCGTAATAATGGTTCTGCCGAGATTCAGCCAGTTAAACGCCAGCAATGTGGAAACGATAGCTTCGATGATTTTGGGAATATTCTGAATCACCGTGGGAATGGCTTTCACCAATCCCATTGCAAACTTTGCAATCAGCTCCACAGCCGTTAACAGCAGTTTCGGCGCATTGTCGTTGATGATACCTGCAATATTGGTGATGATCTGCGGAACGCTTTCAATTAGCGCAGGCAATCCCTGTATGATACCCTCACCAATCGACCGTACAATACCAATCGCGCCATCTACCAGTTGCCCTACATTTGCCCGAAGATTCGCACTGATCGTCGTCAGCATGGAGAGTGCAGCAGGAATCAGCGCAGGCAGGTTGGTCGAAATCGCTGTTGCAAGGTTCTGCATCAGCGTAAGCGCTGCCGTCATAAGCTGCGGCGCGCCATTTGTGATTGCAGTTCCAACCATCTGCACGACCTGCATAAAGGACTGCCCGATCAGCGGCAAATTCACCACCACCGCATTGCCGAATGCTTTCAGCATCGACATAGCTGCCTGTGCCATACCCGGCAGGACATTGGTAATTAACGCAGGGATTGCGCCCGCAATCGTTGGCGCGAACTCCGCGACAAGATTTCCAATACCGCCAAAAATGGCTTCCAGCCTCGGCAACACATTGTTTGCCGCAGCCTTTGCCGCTTCGACAAAATTGTCAATCAAACCGCTTAAATCTGCATTATCATCCGCAATACCGGTCGTAAGGTTTGACCACGCGGCTTTCATCGCGTTTACGCTGCCCTCAATGGTCGTACTTGCTTCCTTTGTAGTCGTGCCGGTAATACCCAAATTCTCCTGCACCGCATGAATTGCCGTGATGATATCCGAGAATTTGCTCGGGTCAAGCGCCTGACCGGTCAGCTTTTCCGCATCCGCCACAAGGCGTTTTAATTCTTCCTTGGTTCCCCCGTAGCCAAGTTTCAGGTTGTCCAGCATGGCATAGTTGCCACGCATGAGCGATTGATACGTCGCTTGAATGGATTCGATGTCCGTACCCATCTTATTCGCGTTATCAGACATATCCATAATTGCCTGATTCGCGTACTCCGCAGCCGCTTTTGTATCGCCGCCCAAGGACTGAACGAGCGAAGCAGAAAACGCCGTAGCCTGCTCCATATAGGTATTGGCTGAAACGCCTGCGGTTTTGTATGCACTTGCTGCATACTGCTGTACCAGTCCTGCACTGTCCTTGAACAGCGTTTCCACACCGCCGACAAGCTGTTCATAGGCTGCGTAGCTGTCGAGTGAGGATTTTGCCAACGCGCCCACCGCAGCCGTAGCCGCAGCAGCACCGGCGGCAACAATCCGAGTTGCGGAGCTGGCTACCGACGCAAAAGAGGATGATAACCCTGATAGCTTCGCTTTCGTATCGTTTACGCCGTCACCAGTTGTACGCCCAATCTCATCCCATGCCTTTTTCATTGCATCGGATGCGGACATTCCTTGTTTTCTATACTCGGCTGCCAGTTTCATGGCGGCTTTTTTGGCAGAATCTTTTGTTGATCCTACCGCTTTTTCAAACGGCTTTGAATTGCCTTCAATGTCAATAATAACAGAACCATCTGCCGCCAATCACTACACCCCCCTTATTGTTCTATTTCGCGCTGCACCTGCTCCGCACGCTTGCGCACACGCGCTATCATTTCTGCATCCCGCTCCGCAGCGGTCATTTTCTTTTTCGGCGCCGCCTGCAACGCATACAGCCGTTTCATTTTGCGGTAATGCTTGCGCTGCTCTTTCGGCAGTTTGGTGATATCCGCCGCACGATAATGCACCCGCTGCATGAACGGAGTTTCCGGCGGGAGACCAAACATCAACCGCCGAAATTTCCACCAATGCAAAGGAGCCGTATCCAGATCGATACTGTAAGCCTGCCGGAACGATGCCATCAACGCATCCGCATCCTGTGTAAAGTCGTAAAGCCTTGCACTGCTGTGCGATGCCTGACCGTCTGATGCGCCACCGTCCAAGTGTGCATAAAACTGCATCATCTGTTCCGCAGCAGCTTCTACGTTGTCCGGAATGCCGTCCGGATAGAACGCCGTCAACAGTCCTGCCGCGTCCGGTTCTCCGGTCAGCAGTTCGGTTTCAATCGCTACGCCGATACGGAAATCAGGGTCAACTCTGACCGCAGCACCGTCAATCTCTACCGTATCCGGCAGCCGTTCAAACGGATTTTGCTTCATCGGCTGCGGCGGCGCTGCTCACGATTTGGCGCGGGCATGCTGTCCTGCATTGCTTTTGCAACGTCCTCGGTAAACTCACGGTATCCACTCATAATGTCGCGGAAATTGACGCGCTCTCCGAAGATTTCACGCGCCATGCCATCACCAACCACAACATCGAAGAAATCAAGCACGCTGTTTGCGATCTCACGCAAAACAGAAATATAGTTCTCACCATTCGCATTGATATGATTTGCCTGTTCCTCAATGCGGCGTGCCTCGCGGTCATACCGCTCCATGTTTTCGAGGTCAAAGGTATCATATTCAAACGTCTTGCCGTTTACTGTGTACTTTTCCATTGCATTTCATCTCCGTCATTCATTATGCTGTTATATTTCGTCCCTCCGCTGCGCACAGCAGGTCCAGCGGAGGGGTTTAACCCCCCGCCGAATCATCCTGATAGGTGTATTCCGTCGGTGCGGAGCTATTGCACATGATGTCAATATCAATCTCCGCTGCTGCCCCTGCATCACCTGAGCCGTCAGAATTGACGATAATCGCCGCCTGTCCCGCTTCGCCCTTGCCGGTCAGCATGGAGAAGTAAACATACGGCTTGACGATCTTCTGACCCCTGCCGAATTTGATTGCATGACCGCATGCAAAATCCTGAAAAGCATCGCCCTCACTGCGGTCGCCGGTAATGTTAAAGGTGCGCTGCGTGGCGGTCTTGTTGGTGGACTTGCCTGTGCGCAGATAGGTCTTGTCCTCGGTTTCCGGATTGAGCTGTGCGTCAACCGCAGTTACACCAGCCTGTACTACCACATAATCTGCCTTTTTCGGGCTTGCAGATTCCGCAATATCCACCGCAAGCACGAAATCATCCGTATTCGCAATGCCTGCATATTCCGGATTGGGCGTAACGCTCTCCTTCATGAGTTCCGAAAGCTTCATTATCTTGTTCCCCTTTCTAAGTAGGTCATTTTCAGTTGAATTTGATATCTGGCACGTCCATCCTGTGATGTCAGAAACGGATAGCCGCTGGTTGTTACCTCTACCTTTTGCGCAGTGCGCTCAGATGATAAGACCGGCAGGTTCTTCGGGCGGCGGTTCTGGTTGCGCACCCACTCCGAAAACGATTCATACCAAACCAAATTGTCGGTATTCTGTGCAATCTGGTTGCCGTAAAACTCGGTAGATGCCAACACAAAATCGAACTGCTTCACAGCCGAGCCGTCCAGATACCGTTTTACGATTTCGGGTCCCGGCACGCTGTCCACCGAATATGCCTGTGCATCTTCCGGCAGGAAGTCAACGCCCAAACGCCCCTTGGACAGCGGCGGATAGGTACGCAGCCACTTGCGCACCGCTTCAATATTCGTCATTTTGGTTTTCCTCCAACGTGATTTGCAACCGACTGCACCAAATCGTCCATCCTGTCGGCTTTCATTCGTTTGTCCCAGTGTGCGCCGCGCATCGGTGCGCCTTGGTAGGTCAATGCCTTGCCGGTCGGGTGCTTTGGCGCAATGGGAGAAATAAACCCGCCGTCTTTCAGCGGAATGTTTGGACCATACACCTTGCCCTCATACTGATAATGCGCATAGGGCATGGTATAAATCAGCTGCCGGCCGCCGCGAGCAATGACATGGGTGTTTTTCAGCGTTCCCTGATTCATCGGAACATAGGGGTCACACAGCCGTGCAACTTCATTTGCAAGAAAAAGGCGCGTCCGGTCAGACGCACCCATACCACGCTTTTTTAAGATTTCCTGCGAATCAATGTTGACTTTCATGCACCGCTCACCGCCCAATGCTGCAATCTCCCGCGCCGATTATCCCCAACCGCAGAAATGCGGAAATATTCCCGCTCTGCGATATCTGCCGGAACGCGCCGAACCGAAGATACGATTCCACGCACTATATAATCGCCCGGCTGCGGTGCAATAGACGAATCAGCAAACCGTACCTTGTACGTATTCTGTACCTTTGCGCCGTCCGTGGACAGCATGGTAACCGCCTTTCCGTACCAGCTCGCGTCATTGATTACACTGCAAACGTAGGTTTCCCCATCGTCTGTCTGGTGCATCTGAATCAGGGTGACGGTTTCATTGCCCATCAGCATCCGTCACACCCCCTGTAAAGCAATCCGGTGTTGTCCAGCCACAATCCCACGACGCTGCGCAGGCGGCGATCCGGTGCATTGACCAGATAGGTTTCGCTGTATCCGTCGTTCGTTGCGCTGGATACAATACCGTTTTGCTGCACTTGCATTTCCTCCGCAGCGGCGCAGACCGCCATTTTGCACGACTGTATCAGTGCGGATTTCATGTTATCAGAAATACGTCCAAACGTGATTTTATCAATGAATGCGGCTGCATCACGGGCGGCGGCAGGCCATGCCGTTTCGCTGATTTTATCGCCGTGGTATGCGGTCTTATAAAATTCATAATCAACTGTCAGCATGGCTGCCCCCTCCTTTCATCAGGCGATCTTACGGGTGAATACCAGCTTCTTGTTGGTCACCTTGTAGCCGGTGTTCATTTCTACCTGCGCCTTAGAGCCTGCGAAGTTCTCCGAATCCACAATGCGGGCAACCTCAAAGTTGCTGATAATGGACAGCGCTTCGTGGTAGTACATCACATACTGTACCTTGGAGCAATCCACAGTCTTGAGCGAACCGGTGGAATCGTAATACTTGATCGAGCCGACCAGACCGTTTGCCTCCACAAAGGTGAAGCCAAGCCACTGACCGACGTTGCCGGTCTGCGCGATGCGGTCATTGTGAACAGGGGTGAAATCCTTACCCGCCGTTTCGAGCACCAGACCGTAGTAGTCTGGTGTGCAGATTACGATATTCGCGCGACCCTTGCCCTTTACGACCTCTGCGCGGGTCTTAATCAGATCAGCCTTTACCGTGTCCGCAGTAATGGCAGCAGTATCGGTTGCCGCAGTGCCTTCCTGTACCAGACAAGCAAGCGCTGCCTGCATCCAGCCTTCACGGACTTCCTGAATCGCAGTCGAGAGGAATTCATTGCCTGCCGCAAACTGAACGGCAGCCGCCTGAACGCCGTAAATCTTCTTGGAGGACTGGAAGTTGTTGTTCATCTGAATCGGAATCAGATCATCGGATGCCACCGTGTCCACGAAGTCGCGGCCGGGAGTGCCCGGTGCTACTGCCGAGGTTTTCAGCTGATGCACGAAAATCTGACCGGCAGGACCAATCTGGTACTTATCCGTGAACGTAACGCCCGGTACCATGACCGGATTGTAATACAGGTTGGGTTCGAGAATTTTAGAATAAAGCTCGTCCACATGCAGGGTATTGTAACTAATCGACATTTTTACATCTCCTTAATCTTTGTGATAAAATGGGTTGTTTGCATAAAACGCGTCTACTTCTGCCTGTCCGTTGGTGGTGCGCATCTGCGGTGTGCCCGGCTTCGTGAACTGCGGCGGAGGCGTTTCCGAAGCAAATGCGCTCGGGTCCGCTTCCTTGTATGTCTTTACGAAGTCATCCAGTCCAAGCAACTTGCCGTCCTGCACTGTCAGCTTTTTTGCCGTCAGGTCAGAAACAAAGGCTTTCTTTGCCGCCATGCTGGTAAACTTCATGCCCGCCACAGCAGATTCTACCGTGTGGTCATACTCCATGCCGCTGATCTTGTCACGCAGTGCCTGCGTATCCGTATTGTACTTGGATTCCCAGTCTGCCGCAGACTGCTTGATGCCCTCAATATCCATGTCCTTGTAGGACTGAATGGTGGTATTGGCGGTCTCAAGCTGCGTTTTCAGACCGTCACGCTCGGTTTGGAGGGTATCAAACTTCTCCTTGCCAACATAACCGCCGTCTTTCAGATTGACCAGCTTCACTTTGTCCGCTGCGCCCAACTTCTCCACAAACTGCGTAAAAGACAGGCTACCATCACCGAACAGGTCTTTCAGGTATTCGTATTCCATGCTTTTCCTTTCTCAGCTTCGATTTCATTTGTAAGCGCGCAGCCACTCTGCGCCGAGCTGCTCCGGCATTTTAAGCCCAACCGGTAAGGGCAATTTGGGTATAAAAAAGCACCGTATCCTTTGATACAGTGCTGATTTATTGCATTTTTATTTTTGCAGAATACGCTTTTCTCGCTTCTGCAAGCGTCATTTCGTTCGCTCCTCTTAGGGATTCATTTCTTAACTGATTCAAATCATTTTCCCATCCGCAAACAGAGCAAATCTCATATTCTTCTAAATCTGTTTTTCCGCAGCACGGACATCTATTTCGTATTTCTTTCGTGTTCTTCACGCCAATACGCCTCTCTGTCTTTCGGTTTGAAAATTGAATTTACATGATTGTCATTACAATATCTCGAAAAGGCTTTCCGTCAACAATCCACCCATCGAGCAAGGCTGCAATATTCGGAAAATCAAACTCCTTTCCATCCGAATCGCTTGTGAAAAATATTCCGTCCACGCAGCAAACTGAATACTGCTTATTCCCTATATCGAAAGCAGGCTCGTTTGTCATTAAATAGACTTCAATATCAACGTCATTCATCTGATTCACCTCCTAAAATATCTGCATGCTCTGTTCTTTCGGTATCCGAAACATCTCGGACTGTTCTATTTGGCTTTTTTTCATTTTGAAGCCACTTATAATCATGAGCATGTTCACCATGCATACCAAACGGATGCATCTTTTCTCTATTGTGGGGTCCAGAATGTATTTGCTTGACCATCATTCCATCTGCGTCATAAATTGTTCGGTCAGTCTGTGCAATACCATTTCGAAACTCGGTTGTGGTCTCAATGACAGCATGAGGTCGATATGATTTGGGGATTGAAACCTTCCCTTTGGACTTCCAATCATCCGTAACAACGATTGTTCCATCCTGATTGTACCTGTATTTCTCATACTTTGCAAGTGTACGGCGTGCAAATGCTTTCTCCTGATAACCAAATTTATGTACCTGCTCACGCTCTGCCTGCCGTTTCAGTCCGGTCTGCTGCAGGAAGTCTTTCTGCCGCTCCTGCCACTGCCGAACCTTGACCGCGCTCTCGTAATCATCCAAGCCCGCCGCCTGCATGGCTGCGTTCTCGCGCTTCCACCGCCGGATCTGTCGCTCGATATAACGCTGCTTCTGCGATGCCTCGTATTCCGTCAGCTTCCTGCCGTTATAGGCGTACGATTTCGCGCTATAATCTTTGAGCATTTGCGCGCTGTATGTGCGCGGACTGCCATCGAAATAAGGGAAAAATGAATGTCGGCAATTCCATCCGCCCAGACCGGCACCAGTCCCATAACCTGTGGATTTCCTGAAATCCGGATACTTTGGGTGCTTGCCCGAACGGCTGTAAATCTTGCCCTGCCATGCAGCGTGTTCCGGTCTTGCGCCCGCGTGCGCAGTCACCTCCACCAGGTCGCTGTCCATTTCGTCAGCCAATTCCCACTGCACACCAAGCGCCATCTGGTTGACCCCAGTGACCACTGCGCGGCGAACCGCTGCTTCGATTGTCGCTTTCGCGCCGCTGTCGTAATGCACCATATCAACCCCGCGTGCAGACATCCATTTTACGGCGCTTCTGATCGCGGTATTCGCGTCCATGCCTCCGGTGGAAACTTGCATCCACGCACGGTCCAATGCCTGCCCAAGCTCAGCATAAGCGCCCTGCGCCGTTGTGCGGGTAAGATTAACAAACGCCTGCTTTGTGTTCGCAAGTCCGCTGTTTAATCTTCTCCGCAAGGCTTCGGAAGCGCCAAGCTCCGGCGGGTCAAGACCAACGCTGCGGTAAACCTTCGCATCTGTGCTGCATGCTTCTTCTGCTGCTTTACGGAACAATGCTTTCAGTTCCTTTTCGCTCTTTCCGAATATGGAAGATAGCCGCTCAAACACATATTCCCGCGCCGCGCCCATCTCCTCCAGCATGCGCAGCTGATGTTCCACAGCAGGAATGAAATAATCATACTTTGCAATGCGCCGCGCCATATCGGACAAAATATCCTCTTCCGCCTGTGCATACAGCCGAACCATGTTTTCAGGCGCGTCCTCCAGATATTTTGGAGACAGCATTATGCATCACCAAACCCAAACGGATCACCGGTTGTTTCCGGCATGTATTCGGATGCGTCATCCACCCCGAAGTACCACCCCACCAGATATTCCGGCTTGAGCAGTCCTGCGTCAACCATTGCCTTTCGCCGTGCAAATTCGGTTGCGGTGTCCTCGAAAATGCTGTCACCGAAGCTTACGGAAGCATCTACCGCACCAGCTGGAGCCAGTCCATACAGCGTTGCATACACATCATAGCAGTAAATCAGGTCTTTCAAGCCCTGCTGCATACCACGGTCCTGAATCGCATGAATCGTATTATAGGTGTTCCGGTCATCCGAAATCACCTGCGTTGCGGTCATGCGTCCCTGCTTCACATCAAAGTTGAATGTTCCCTGCGAAAAACCGGTCTGGCTTTCGAGCATCCGGCACTGGATATCCAGCGCTTTCTGATAAGCATCCACACGCATTTCCGGCGTATAGTCCTCGAACGGCTTCATTTTCGTGCCGTCGATGTCCAGCGTTAAGTAGAGGTCGGTCACCTGATCGCGGAACGGAATGCCGCGTCCGCGCTTGTCCGGCTGAAGCGCATCACGGTCAACGATGCGCTTGCGTTTGCCGCTGTGAATTTCGTACAGGAACTCGCTGTATACGCGGTCAATCTCACAAATCGTATCCATCGCCCTTGCATACAGGCTGACCGGCAGTTTGCTCGTCTCGTCAATCGTATTGGCAAACGGCATCTTGATCTCGGCAAACAGCGGGCGATCTACACCGGTGATTGTAACCTCCGGTTCGAGGCTCGCCCACTCCGGAACGTCTGTCAGGCTGATTTCTCCTGCAAGACTATCATCCATGCCGTAATAATATGCCTTGTTGGTAATGTGCAAGCCATCCGGCATCAGATCAAAGGTTTCCACCCGCACAACCTTGCGGCCGCGCAGCACCGAGAAATCTGTAAAGAATCCTGCCGTTGTTGTGCCTGCGCCGCTGATGCGCGTCGGGTAAATCCGGTCAGCCGGAACAACGTCGCACACAACATTGCCGCTTTCAACAAACGGCTTCAAAATCACGCGCCCGCCTGCTCCTGCAAGCTGCACAGCGTTATTCAAATGCGGCATCACAAAGCGCTGCATCTGATCTGTAATCCACTGACCGCGTGTGGAATTGCCCGCGTTAATGATGATCTCATTGCATGCCAGCGTTGCCATATAATCTGTGATGGTAATCGGCAGATTCGACACCCGCACACCCTGTTCAAGCCACGCGGGCTGCTGATAAAACGCAAGCATCCATTCTGTGATCTTATTTGCCATCTTTTCAGATATCATCAAATCGCCCGGCGCTTGCGGCGCGCTCTGAAACATGTTTTTCACCGCCCTTTTCATCCAAAACAAGAAATCCATTATTGCCCCCTGCGCTTCCAAATCTGTTCGGTTGCATAACGCACTGCATCGATATGGTGATTGTTCAAATCAGGATAACCGCTGATGATTTCGCCGTCCTTGGTGCGCTCATACTCATACTGCGAGAATTCCGCCCATGTGTCCGGACAACGCTCAGGGTCGATCACAATCTTCACAAGCGATTGCAGCCACTTCATAGAATACTCAACGCTTCCTGGACCCTTTTCAGCGCCACGGCAATAGAAGCCATAGTTTCGATAGTCGGCAACGCTTTTCGGCTCTGCGCTGTCTGCTGTGATGCGGTCATCTGGCGTGATTCCCTTTTCAATCAGCAGATCGGCTGTTTCACGATTACCCTTTTTGTATTCCGTCAGCTCATCAAAGATATACAGCGTTCGGCGCGCCGTATCGAAGTGACAGCGGTTGAACGCCCACGGATCCGGATAATAGCCCCAGTCCAAACCATTCAGCACACGGTCGAAAGTACCCACCTGCTCATCAGTGATAGTCTCTGCGCAAACATTCTCGAATACCATACCGCCGTTGCCATTGGGAATGCCGAGGTATTCATGTTCGTAAGCGGTCGGATTCGCTTCTTTCAGGTATTCCGCTTCTTCGATAAATGTCTTACCGAGCCACTTTGCAGGAACGCTACGGTAATCCGAATGATTGACCAGCCGTTTTTCCTTCGGCATGCTGATGTATTGATTCGCCCAGTTCATCTTCGTTTTGGGCGGGTTGAATGTCTTAAAGATATACGCCTGATCGCCGCCGCGGATTGCAGACTGCTGGATGCTGCGGCATTCCTCATCCCCTGCGAACTGGTCAAGTTCTTCAAACCAGACAATTCCGATATAGCCATGCACCGGCTTTACGGATTTCAGTTTCAGCGGGTCATCTGCACCACGAAACAGAATCGCCTGCCCCGTAGACTTTCGAGTGATCTCCATCGGGCTGACTGTGGCTGTGAATTCATCGGAAAGCCCCAGTTCACCAATCGCCCAGAGGATTTGTGCATACACAGAGCCGCGCAGCGTATTCCCGACTTTGCGCAGCACAAGCGCGTTCATGTCAGGATGATTCATCAGCAGGTTGATTACTTCCAGACTGACAAATGATGATTTTGTAGAGCCGCGCCCGCCGTCCAGAACGTATTCGCTATGTTCGCCCTCCAATACGTCCAAATGCACCGCCGCGAATGAAGGCGCAATCAGACGGGCAGGCAGTTCAAATCCGACATGCACTTCCATCTTTTTGTCTCTCTCCATTTTCCCAGTTGTCCATTTGTCAATCAGCGTGCCCACCGCGGTTGTAATCTGCGCCGGTGTTGCTTCTGCAAGCTTGTCCGGTTCATTCAATGCCGCCAGTCCCTTGCCGATGATCTCGCATACAAGCCCGCGTTGGCTCTCCATATAAGCAAGGACATCAGCGGTGTTTTCACTCTTTTTTTGTGCAACTTTCTGCTTTATATCACTGCATTCCGATACAACACGCTTTACTGTGACATCTGCAACTTTGTTCTGCTTTGCTGTGGCTCGATAGCTGCCGCTTTCCAGATAATCCGCTACTATTTTCTTTTTCTGCCTGTCTGTCAATCGCGCAGCCATAACACCACCCCCATTCTGCGCAAAACAAAACCGTCTACGGGTGTAGACGGTCGTTGATATTCATATTCTTATCCTTTAGGATATGCTTCACTATTTTTATCTTCAAGTAATAGCCTTAATAGCAGGTTCAAAACGCAAAATGTAGTAACTGTAAAGTAAATACTGAAAAACAATGTTGCCCAGCCTACCAGCATCGCTGCTTGCTTGAAGTTATTATCCATGATGTCCTTCACAAAAAACATGGTAACCACACAAATCGTTAGTAACAACCCAGAAAGGATGTTACTTCTGACAAACATGGAAAAGCGTTTAGGTGGAACTCGCTTAAAAAAGCGCTCTACTAGGTCTGATTCCCTTTTCATTCCCATGATTGCTGGTAAGAGTACACCTATGAATCCTAAAATAAGTGAAGTAAATGTGAGGATACTGGTAAGCGCGTCTGGAAGCTGCTCGGATTTTGCCACCAGCATCATCATTTGGTCTCCACCCTTCCAACGCAAACAAAGAGTGATACCAAGGCACATGAATAACTTCAATAATTCGGGGGCACGTTCGTTTAATGCTCGTTTCATCACTTCATCCCCCTTTTGGTTAAATTAAACCATGTTAAGCATTCTATCCAATACTGCCTTTTTGTTTATATACTCCTGTTTCATTGTTTTTATCGTGTAGTCAAAATCCAATGCTTTTCGCTCTAGAATTTGCAACGATAAAACACTTTTCTCCACGAGATCGAGCAAATTCAATTCTTCACCTTTTTCCATGTCGCCCTCACAGTATATGAGTCTAGCGCTTGTAATAACATCAGTTAATCCCGGAAGTTCACGAATTAAATTCTCCACGGGCGGTCTCTTCAACGTTTGCTTTCTGGCTCGACCGATACTTATCTTGATCTTGATCGTTTGTCCTCCGTAATCTTGTGCGGCGTTCAATATGGAACCAAGCGAACTATTCATTAACGTATTAGGGATTACTCCAACATTTGCAACACCTATTTCAAGGCACTTATACCGACCAAAACTCAATTTTGAAATATCCAGATTCTTATGAAAAGGCTTAAAGTGAACAGTCTTTTCCGAATCCGTATTTGTCAGATTAATATATGCAGCTAGTCCATTCAGACCAACGCTATATCGATTGACCTGTATCATAAAATAACGCGTCTCTGTATCATATACGATATGTAAGCTTTCACCAATAAATTCATCATCGGCAATATCCAAATCTTGTGCTTCTTCTTGATTCGGGACTTTATACGGCATATTGCTGTCTCTTAAGCGCAAAAACCGTAAACCTATCAGCCCGTCCCGCTCGTCTTTTTCTTGGCATTTATCCAAACGAACCAAATTGGTATAGACTTTTTTTGCTCTACCTTCGTAAGGAACCTGATTCATAGCGTGAAGCCATTTTTCAAAATCAAATCTCTTTTGTACACCGTTGCTATCTTCATAGACTAGAATCGCATATTGGAACTTTATGTCCTTTGTAATGTTCGGCATGCGCTTCCCTCCTCTTTTCTCCAATATACGACATTTGCCGTCCAAAGTAAATGCTGAAAAGAAAAAAAGAAGAAACAACGCGTTTTATAGAACATATGTTCCACGGTCGTATGATACTATATTCCCGAAATTTTGTCAAGCACGAAAAACCCCTCCGAACTCGAAGGCACCTTCCCTGTATACGACATATCAATAAATTTTACCTTTTCGGGTATTGGTGGGAACGGCTGGATTTGAATTAGCGCCGTAGTGCAAACTATGCATTGCCCTTTCCCATGAGCTATGTTCCCATATTGCCGGACACAGCTTGTCACCCTGCGAAAATATGGAGATTTGTACATTGCCCCTCCGCCCTCCTGCGGACATTGGGACGTGTCCCGCCCCACATTTGCAGGGCGGTTTCGAGAAAAAAGAGGAGGTAATGAAAGAAAGCTGTTCATCAGCATGTTTGAGTTCGCCCCTTAGGGCTTTGCTCAATTCTAAGTATAATCCAACCTCATCAGGAATTCAGGGAAACTTTTCGGAGAAATGCATCGTGCTGTTTTCTTTGCGTGCTCCCATCGCCCTCTTGTCCCATATGAAACGCCACCTGCTGCCAACTCAGCCCGTTTACATACCTCAGCGACAAAATCATGCGCATCTGTGCATCCTCTACGCCGGCTATGTAACGGTTCAAGCGGTTATACTCAATCACGCTCTGACGCACTTTAAGATCAATAAGGTCGCGCTGCTCCGCAATCAGGATTGCCAAATCACCAATCTTATCATACGCACCCATCACATGGGGCAAGCCTGTGATACTTGCTGTACAGCCAGATGCCGCCGCTTCCAGTTCGTGCAGCTTTCGTTTTTCCTCCTCAATCTCGCGGTTCAGCCAGTACAGCTGGGATAATTCTTTCTTGGTCAAACTTTTCCCCTCTCCACTCGTCGTATTTCGTCCTCTGCACAAGCATTTCGAGCATCTCAGGCGAATACTCAGCCACTTTGATTCACCTCCGGCATCCCCGGCAGTGGCATCCAAAATTTGATATCACGTGAAATTTGTAAACCGCCAACCAGCCATCCCGAATCCCATGCGCGGCGCTCGGCAATCATGATGTGCCCAAACTTACTGATTGCAAGAAATTTTGTAGCATCATCCGGCGGCAGCTCTACCTTTGCGTCAATCCACTCCATCCCGCACAACTTGTCCACCGCTCTCTGAATCACACAACAGACCTGCGCACTGCAATACCGCTCGTAACCACAGCCCTTACAATCAAGGCTCCCTGTCTGGACTTTCAGGCGGTTCAACGCACTGATTAAATCAGATGTTTTCATGCTCTTCCTCCTCATCCGTCAATCAGCGCCGCCAGTGCGCGCACCGGGCAGCTCTCGCAGATACCTTCGAGGATGTCCTCGCCCCTGATCTCCCGCGGATAGCGGCAGCAGTCATCGCATACCCGCCCGAGCAGACCGGGCGCAATGTGCTCGATCTCGCCGAGCTTCTGCACCAGCGGTTCCTTCTTTTGGGCAGACCAATATCCATCCTTGATCCCATTGCAGCGTTTGCTTGTCATTTTCATAATTGATGTTCCTCCCATCTCATCTGTTTCATCATCCATCGCAGATGCGCCCGGTATTCCTCCCGCACCCGCTGCTCCCACGGTACAGCCGTCCATGCTGAAAATGCCGGGCAATTTCGCGCCACAGCGCTGCGGCAGCTCCTGCGCCCTTTGCAGGTCCGGCACGGACCGGAGCGACCGGCGGCGCGCTGCTCGATCAATGTCATGAGCTTGCCTCCTTGTCCCGGCGCTTGCGCCGCTCGATTTCCTCCAGCCAGTCCTGTTCCCACTGTTCCAGTGGACGGGTCGGGTCGTCTCGGGACGCAGTCTGCTTTGGTACGTAATGCAGGATCGTGCGGTATGCATACGGCTCCGCATCCCGGACTGCTTTTCCTCTGAGCGATTCCAGCGCCTCCAGAATGAGCTCCGCAGCCTTGCCGCCGGTCTTTAGGTTCCCAACCGTTTTCAGGTGGGATGCACCCGGCTCCCGTCCGAATACAGAACAGAATTTCTCGCGATACAGGGAAAGGAAAGGAGTGTCTTCTCCTTCTCCATCTGATCTTATGTTATCTAATGTAATGTCCTCTCCTCTAATCTCCTTTCCTCTCCTCTCCTGATTTCTTCCGTCAGAAACCGGATTATTGACGTCGGTATTTGAATTTCTTCCGTCAGAAATAAAAAAAGACAGAATGGAGCTGTTCTTCGAGATGGATTCCATGTCCTGCCGGTTCAGCAGCCACAAATCCAGATCGAAGCATACATCCTTGCGCTTGGTCGTGCCGCGATAATAACACGTCTGCGCCCATCGGGAGGTAATCACACCGCGCCGGTACAAATCGCCGTCAAAAAAGCCACACGCAACCAGCTCGTCGATTACATTCCCTATTTTCTCCGCCTGCGGAAGCCCGGGACCTACCAGCCGCTGCTGCAGCCAGTGAATCACATCCGCGCGCTCCCGTTCGGTCTGATAATTCAGGTAATACCCGTTGGTCAGGAACATCATATCATGCAGGGATTTGTATATCACAAAGGATAAATACCCATACAGATTCCTAACCGACCGGAACCTGGGATCGTCCCAGAAATCCGGTTCTTCCTGATACCATGGCAGCCGGATCTTATGCGGCCGCCCTACTTGCCTGCCTATCTCGATCACCTCCCAGCAAGGCTTGTGGGCGGCAGGTGCGCCGCCCGTTTGCCGTAATTTTACGCCAGGATAATGACCTCGTCCTGCCATTCGGTCGGAAGCTCTGCGGTCAGATAATCCCGGATGCCGAGAATCGCATCGTTCACCCACGCATTGCCGTCCGCCGTAAACAGCGCAGCTTCTACGCCCGCGGCGCCCCTGCGCACCCGAAATACGAAGGTGCTCTCCGGCTGCGGGATTTCATTAAAGGTGCGGTAGGGCGCAAGGCTGATTGGGTTTGGAACCTCGATCTGTTTCACAAGCGAAATCCCACTGCGTGCCGTCACCTTTTGCGATACGCCGTCGTCTGCTGTCGTGACGCTGTTCTCGTCTACGATGTTGCCGACCAATTTTACAAGTGCATCCACATTGCTGCCCGGCACAAAATGCGCCTGCATGGCGATGATAAGATCCTCCACGCCGAGCCAGCGCCCAAACGGGAATGTCTTGGGGCTGACGCTGCATTCGAGCAGGCACTCGCGCGCTTTATCGCGGTTCAGCTCATGATACAGGTTCACATGTTCCTGATCTGCCACATGGATGATGAATTTACGGTCGGTATCCTCCTCCAGTTCGTCGCATCCGGTGGTGATGTAATCCAGAATCGCCGTCAGGGTATGTACCTCCAGCGGACATGCCGTCCGTTCGTGCGGAATGCGGTCCAGCTTTTTGTCCGCATAGGTTTCGCCGCCGATTTCGAGCACATGCGGCTCACTCATGGATAAGATTTTTTCGATTGCTGCTTTTAACATGGTATGTCCTCCTCCTGTTTTACGCCTGCTTCACATCTGCAAGCCGAATCATTTTGGGTTCTTCCTGTTCGCCGCCGGCGAAATTACGCTGTCCGGGCACCTGCGGTGTGTACTCCATCAGTACCGGCTCTTCTTCGGTGCCGCCGAGCAGCAGCGTGCTGTCCAGCGCCTTGACCGGTGCCAGCTTGCTTTTCACGCCCACACGCACCGACATGCTTTCCCGGCTCTCGGTCGGGGTCATGGCAATCTCAATGGTCAGCGTGCGCGCCTTTTTCGCTTCGGTATTCAGATCTCTGCAATTTTTCGTGATCTTGGCAAGCTCGTAGCTCACGCGCTCCCCGATCGCGCCGTTCATCATCTCGAGAATGTTGATTTCCTGTACTTCTCCCATCTGTTTTCCGTCCTTTCTGCATGCGGAATTGCCGCATGATTGTGTCGATTACCTCGCCGCAGGTCACGCCCCAGCGCGCCGCAATGGTTTGCACATGCCGCGCGGTTTCCGTGGTAACCAAATAGGTTTCTAAAATTCGATCTCTGTCCAATCCCATGACCGCACCTCACTCTGGGCAGATGCGCACGTCCAGCCCCGGGAACTCCTGCCGGAAACGCCGCATCCATGCTTCTTCATTGGAATTGCCTGCGGACAAATGCAGCAGCCAAACGCATAGACAGCTGCTGAGATCCAGCTTTTTCAAATACCGGATGCAGTCGCCGACCTCCATATGGGTGTGGCGGATGCGGGTTTTCAAGGCGTCCGGCATGCGCTCCGACCGCTCAAGCAGCACGTCCTCATAGTTGCATTCGATCGCCACATAGGTCAACCGGGCGGGCGTATAATCCAGATTGCGCGTATCCGCCGCAAACAGCAGCCGCTCACCGGTGCGCGTGTCGTCGATCAGGAAGCCGACCGGCTCCTTTGCGTCGTGCCATACCCGGAACGCCATCACGCGCAGCCACCCGATCTGCACCGGCGCGCGCGCCTCTAAGATCTCTGCCTCCGGCAGATCCAACGCCCGTGCTGTCCCCTCGGTCATAAAAACCGGTATGCCCTGTTTGATGAGCTGCCCTGCCGCATGGCTGTGGTCCTTGTGCTCATGTGTCACAAAGCAGGCGGCGCACCGGCTGAGCGTGAACCCTGTGGCTTTTTTCAGCTTGGGCAGGGTCAGACCGCACTCAAGCTGAATGGTTGTTTCCCCGTCGGATACCATATACGCATTACCCTTTGATGAGCTTGCCAGACTGCGAAACGTCATATCGGGCAATCCTCCTTATCCTCGGGCTGCATATCAGATGTATCCTGCGGTGCATCCGGCATATCGAGCGGCTGCGCCGGCGGATCCTGCTGGTACTGCTCAGACTGCTCAATGACGCTACGCACCCAGTCCGGCAGCGCGTCCCACTTTTCTCCTGCAAATCCATCCAGATCGATATCATACGATACATACGGGTTGCTGGATTCCGGCGCCTTCATGCCGCGCGGCAGAGCCATCACGTTTTCAATCCGGTTGTGCTTGCCATCTTCGCTCAGCGTGACCTGCACCTGACATCCGCGCCCGAGCAGGTCAAACAGCTCCAAGTCGCGCAGCTCGTCCTCCGTGAATTTTTTGTTCAGCCACGAACAGAGCAGCTTATACAGGTTGCTCTTTGCAGCTGTTGTGTACGTGTACCGCTGCGAGAGCTGGCGCGGCTTGCGCTGTCCGTCGATCTCAATCGTCACGTCCGGGATGTCGAACGCAAGCAGCAGCTTGTTTTCCACTTTCTTATAAACTTCACTGTACTGCTGTCCCAGATCCACGACCATGGTACAGACCGCCATATATACATCCGGCTCCATGGGCGGGATGGACGGCTTGCATTTGTCTTTCAGCTTCACATCAAAACCTCCATATTTCTATCTTCGACCGCCAGGCGGATGACCTGCATATCAGCCGGCGGGAAATCGGTCACGCTCTCCGCGCGGTCTATGAACAGCGGCACCTGTACGCCGTAATACGCGCTGAGCGTCTGCACGATGTCCAGCCCGACCTTGATTTTCTCGCCGTCGGACAGGCTGCCGTAAGACCGTCCATCCATCATCACGTCGCAGCAGTCCTCCAGTCCGCCGTTGACCTGCTCGCGGAACAGCCGGAACCGGACGCGCTGAAACCGTCCGTTGATGGCTTCGGTAATCGCATCCACCTTGTACCGCGCAAATTCTTCGCACAGGAAGAGTAAGCTGTCGATCTGTTCCAGCTCCGCGGCTTGGGTGCGCTGGTCGGTGCGCAGCTCCTGGGCGCGCTGCTCTGCCGCCGCAATCCCAGATTCTTTGGCAAGCGCTGCGCGCAGTTCGGACAATTTATGCGCTGCGTCTGCGACCTGCGCTTTTACGGTGCGCGCCTGCGCTTCGCTGTCCGCAGAAAGCTGCTGCACCTTCGTGCTTGCTTGTTCGAGTGCTGTCCGCAGTTCTGCGGTCTGCGCCGCATATCCCGGCAGATCTTCGATTTCGGGCGTTTCGGGCGCCGCCGTCGCCGCAAGCCGGTTCGCAAGCTCCTGCACTCGGGCAGAAAGCCGCTCCTCCTCTCTGCGGTGCTCCCCCTCGCTCGTTTCCACCGCTGCAAGGCTCTGTTTCAAGAGATCGCTGTCTGCTTTCAGGCGGTTCAGGCGGTCTTTTTTATCCTGCTCAAACCGCTCTTTTGCCTGCTGCACCCGGTCTGGCGGCAGCGGCTGCCCGCAGGTCGGGCAGGTATCCTTGCCGGAATAGCACTCCCTGCTGATCTGCTTCCACTGCGCGCGGTAATCTTCCAGCCGCAGGTTTGCCATCTCGATCTGCGACCGGCAGCCGTCCGCCGCCTGCGTCTCCCGCTGCTGCGCCGCACGCAGGGTATCCAATTCCCGCTGCATCGCAGGACGCGGGTCGAATACCGACACTTCCTGACTGCGGCGGTGCGCCGCATTTTCGTTTTCCAGCCTGTCCAGTTCGTTTTGCAGGCGCATCCGCACATTTTGCGTGCCGGTGAGCGCCGTATTGTGCGTGATATCGTAGAGTTCTGCTTCCAGCGCCTGCCGTTCGGTTTCTGCCTGTGCAATTTCTGCACGAAGCTGCGCAAAATCCATTTCCCGCAGTCCGGCAACCGATTTTTGAACTTCGTCAATCCGGATCGGCAATATTTTGAGTGTGCCGTTCACCGCCCGCCAGCGGGATTTCAGCGACTGCTTGTATTCGTCCACAGTCCACCGGCCGACCGCAGTCGCCAGCGGTGCAAACTTTACGTTTGCTGCCATAATTGCCGCATCATCCTGCACGCCGCACAGTTCAAACAGCAGTTTGCGCCGCTCCTGCCATTTCAGTTTTGCCGGAAAACGATAAACGTCGGTTAACATCTGAAATGCATCCTCGTCGATCAGCTCACCCACAATGCGCTTATATTCGTTCTCCTTACGCGGAATCTCATCAATCAGATGGTCGGTCGTATGCCCTGCAAATTTCGCTTCCAAAGCGCCGCGCGGTTTTTCCCACTTTTCACGATAGATCTTCTGAAATGCAATCCGATCTCCGTCTGTCTCCAATACGGCGGACACCGTAGGCATCGCACCGGGCAGGACATTCCCCATTTTGTCGCGGGGTTTGATCTGGAATCCCTCGCTCTCCGGCTGATTCCCGCGCGCATCCTTACCGGTGAGCAGCCAGCACAGCGCATCGTAAACCGAAGTCTTGCCCTCACCGTTCCTGCCGGAAATGACGGCGTCTTGCCCATCAAAGCGAATCTCCCGGAACGAAATCCCTTTGAAATTTTGAATGCTTAACTCAATCAGTTTGATTTTCTTCATTGACATCCCGCCTCCAAACGGGTATTATGTAAGTGAATTATTGGTTTTTGCCGCTTCCGGATTGCCGTCCGGGGCGGCGTTTTTCTTTTTCTGGAGTTCTTTCAGGCGTTTCAGGTATTCCTGCTGACGCTGACCGCATTTCTTTTGATACTCAAATGCGATGTCTGCCGTGCGCTCTCTCCCGATGTCTTTACTTTTTTTCATCGAGCTTCCAGAACAGATATCGCAGCGCAAGCCACCCCGCGCCGACCATGCCGCCTGCCTTTGCCATCCACCCCGGCATGCTTGCCATCGTGATGATTCCAACGCCCATCGCCGCCGCGATGAACATGAGGAGCGTATAACGCCCCATGAGAATTACGCTTTTTTTCACAAGAAACCTCCTATCTTTTCAGCCCCTCTGGGACTGCTCGAACCGTTCCGGTTGCCTTTGGATGAAGATCGACAAGCCCCGGAGTATTCAGGCACTCAATAAGTTGATCCAAATTCACGAATTGGCGGCGACCGGCTCTAATCACTGTAACCGCACCGCTGTTCATCAGCGCACGGATATGACACTCCCTAAACACTGTGTCCGGGTCCATTTTGCGCAATTCTGCCGCAGCTTGCGCCGCAGATCGTATACGTGGTAACGACATACTATTTCCCTCCTGTCTGATCTTACCCCCTTCCGAGATTCAGTGCTATACTGAAAGCGGAAAGGAGGTGGTTATATACTTTCCAACCAGCAAATAAAGTCCATTTTAACCGAACTGAAATATGATGGACGATATTATTGCTATCAGGCGAGTACACCTGAAATCTGGCACGATTTGAACGATGTTGCTCCTTACGTTATTGGATTCAAACATCAATTACGGTCGTTCTCGTGTGCCGGACTGTCGCAGCTTGGCAAGGACTTGTTAGAAAAGTAACCTGCCGGAACACCGGAGAGTTTGACACCGTAAATGTCAAATTCTTCGGTGGCTTCTTTTTGAAAGCTCTGGTCATATCTGCAAATCGTGATTTTATCCGGTTCAACCTTGTACCACTTCACAAAATCCAGAGGTTTCCCTTTGATGATCGGTGCTGCGTCACACGCTTCTATCTGAACCTCGTCTTTGTGCAGCTTCATTTTATCCACCTCTTTTCCTCAATGACTTCGTCCAGCGTTCCATCTGCGGAAACACGAAGCCTTCGTTCTTTCTGCCGTCCTTGTACCGACAACATGAGGGCGGCAATTTCTTCGGGTGTGCCATCAATGATGATTTTCATATTTTTTCCTCACCCTCCTGTCTGTTTGGAAATCGGGTTGTAATCTTTTTAGTGATTTATAATCACCTTAACACGCAAAAAAAATTCTATCCCGTTCCTTGCGTGACAACCCCAAAATTCGGGTCAATGCTAAGATTTCCTTCGCTTTAAAATCACTTTCGTTCTCAATTTTCTTTTGAAGTCCGTAAGGAGTGATTCCAAGCTCTTCTGCGATGTACTTATATTTAAGTCCACGCGATTCTATTGCTTCTCTCAGCAGTTTAGTATCAGTCAATTTCTCACCTCCTGTGTGATTATTTATCACGCCTATATCATAGCACCAGTGTGATTATATGTCAACATGTTTTTTTGAAATACTCAATAATTGTTGACAAAAAATCAACTTTGACTTATGATAATATTAACTTAACCACATATCATCTAAAAGGGGGTACATTATGGAGTTATATACACGAATACGAATGCGCCGCGAAGAGTTAGGGTTATCTCAGACCGAACTAGCACACAGGCTTGGTTATAAAGATCGTTCAACAATCGCCAAAATAGAGGCTGGTATAAACGACATTACCCAAACTAAAATTGCAGCTTTCGCAAAAGCATTACAAACAACTCCCGGGGAGCTTATGGGATGGGAAACACAAGACACCGCTCCAACCGCAGAAAATCTAACCCCGCTTCCGCCCATGAAGAAAATTCCCCTCGTTGGTCAAATCGCATGCGGCGTTCCGATTCTCGCTGAGGAAAATATCTCAGAATATATTGACCTCCCGACGCATATTCACGCAGACTATGCACTGACTTGCAAGGGAAACAGCATGATCGGTGCCGGCATTCAGGATGGTGATGTGGTTTATATCCGAAAGCAGAACACTGTAGAAAATGGACAGATCGCCGCCGTTATTACGAATGATAACTGTG
>JAGZOP010000004.1 GCA_018383195.1 Clostridiaceae bacterium
TCGTTTTACAATAGCCAGTTTCTCTTCCTTGCTACGTATTGTGTACTTTCGGGGCATAATCCCACCTCCAAATCTATAATAGCATAAAAATAATGGTAGACACGAAAGTGTCTACCATTATTTTATCACTTCAAAACGCACCGAAGCGCGGCGGTTTTTTTGCCGATAAAAGCGTGCGCCTTGACTTTGACGCAGATATTTTGTTGTTTCGCTGATAGTGAGCGGCGGATTTTGCAATACTTTGTCGTGTTTGACTTAATATTATTCTTGTAAGAAAACGATGGGTATGGTAAAGTAAGAGTAGAAAAACTTATAGAAATCAGGGAGATGTAAACCATGGAAAGAAGAGTAGGCACTGTATCCAGGGGTATCCGCTGCCCGATTATTCGTGAAGGCGATAATCTGGCAGATATTATTGTAGAAAGCGTACTTGGTGCAGCCGAAAGCGAAGGCTTTGCGCTTCATGACCGCGATGTCATTGCTGCAACCGAATCAATCGTAGCAAGAGCACAGGGAAACTATGCGTCTATTGATGCAATCGCGAAGGATGTGAAAGCAAAGCTGGGCGGTGAGACCATCGGCGTAATCTTCCCGATCCTGTCCAGAAACCGTTTTTCGATCTGTCTGAAGGGCATTGCGAAGGGCGCCAAGAAAGTTGTCCTGATGCTGAGCTATCCGAGTGATGAGGTTGGCAACGAGTTGGTATCGCTTGACCGGCTGGATGAGGCAGGCATCAATCCGTACAGCGATGTATTGGATGAGAAGAAGTACCGCGAGCTGTTCGGCGAAAATAAGCATCCGTTTACCGGCGTTGATTATGTCGCATATTACAGCGAGATCATCCGCGAGGCAGGTGCTGACGTTGAAGTAATCTTTGCAAATCAGCCGCAGGAGATTCTGAACTACACGAAGAAGGTTCTGACCTGCGATATCCACACCCGCGCGCGTACCAAGCGTATCCTGAAGGCAAAGGGCGCGGAAATTGTTCTGGGTCTGGACGATATCCTGACTGCGCCGGTGGACGGCAGCGGCTGCAATGAGCGCTTTGGTCTGCTTGGTTCCAACAAGTCCACGGAAGAATCTGTGAAGCTGTTCCCGCGCGAGTGCACCGATCTGGTGCTCGACGTGCAGAAGCGCATTTTGGAGAAGACCGGCAAGCATGTCGAAGTCATGGTATATGGCGACGGTGCGTTCAAGGACCCGGTCGGAAAGATTTGGGAGCTTGCTGACCCGTGCGTATCGGTTGCAAACACCGAGGGTCTGGAGGGCACCCCGAATGAGTTGAAGCTCAAGTATCTGGCAGACAACGACTTTAAGGACCTGTCCGGTGAGGCGCTGAAGGAAGCAATCTCGAAGAAGATTCAGAGCAAGCAGGACAATCTTGTGGGCAATATGGCATCGCAGGGTACAACTCCGCGCCGCTTGACCGACCTGATCGGTTCGCTGTGCGATCTGACTAGCGGTTCGGGCGACAAGGGTACGCCGGTCATCCTCGTGCAGGGCTACTTCGACAACTTCACCACCGAGAAGTAAATGTAGAGCAAATAAAAAAGCTGTAAATCTTACGATTTACAGCTTTTTTTATTTGCGTCGTGTCAAAAACGTGAATACAACAATCAGGCACAGTACAATGCTGATGAGAATGACTGGGGGATGCGGCAATGCACACATGAGCATGCACAGGCAGAGAAAAAGCACCGTGCCTAAAATCCTGCGAAAAAGGCTGGGGGAATGCGGTGTTTGCTGAATGGATGGCGGGGGTGAAGGTGCTGCGGCGGGAGGTTCCTCCGGTTTTGGATGGTCAACAGCATCGAATTTCAAGCCGCCCGACGGCGTGGGCGAAGTTCCTGCGCCGCGGATGCGGCATTTTCCCTGCGGCAGCGCAGGAGAATCGAGCGAACGGCGCGGTTCCGGACGGCTTACGCGTTTATTTTCCTTACGCATGGCGGCATACTGCTCGGCGCTGAACGAATCATAGGAACAGCGATGCTGCCGGGCACGGGCGGGGTTGTCAGTCGCGGTCGGGATATGGAACGAAGGCTTGAACGCCGGTTTGGGTACAGGCTGCGCCGGAGCGGGCGGTGCGTCCGTCTGCGGATGCTGTCTGGCGTAGCGGATGGCTTGACGGTACGCTTCATGCAGCACACGGAACTCGTCCGGATGTTCCTCGGGGTGACAATGCTTGGCGCGCTCTGCATAGGCACGCTTGACGGCTTCCGGATCGCCCGTAGGCGCGATGCCGAGCGTTTGCCAGATACTCATTCGTCGTCCTCCTCTTCTTCCGGGGAAAATCCTTCGCGGAACGCCCGCAGGATATCCTCATCGGAGTCTGCGCTGGAGTCAATGAGATCAAAAAAGCGGGTCAGTTCCTTGCGGAAACGGCGCAGCTTGGGCGCGCTGCCTTCGTGCAGCAGCAGATTGAAATAGTCAATTTGCTGATGGATCTGTTCACGCAGCAGACCGGTCGCTTCCTCATACAGCCGCGCTCCGCGCGCAAGCAGGACCTTGTTTTCTTCGTCTTCACGTGGAATCAACTTGTATTTTTCAAGTTCCTTGAGACGCTTGGAGAGTTCGGTGTCGCTGAGCTTGAGGCTGGGGTTTAGAATCAGAGACTGTTCTTTTTGACCGGTGGACTGGCAGGTCACTTCGACCTGTAAAATCCCGTTAAGGTCATAGGTGAAACGCACGTCTGCACCCTCGTGTCCGCGCGCCGCACGTGGCACGTCAATTTCAACCTCGCCGAGTTTGAGGTTATCCCGGCAGTAAATACCTTCGCCCTGATAGACCTCAATGGTCATTTTGGTCTGGTTGTCATGTGCGGTAAAATAGCTGCGCATGCGGCTGGCGGGCAAGGTAGTATTACGCTCTAGAATGGGGGAAAACAGGTCGTTCGAGGGGTCCTCGTGGTTGATGACATTGACGCCGAGCGTAAAGGGGCAGATATCGGTCAGAATGGTGTCGCGCAGGTCCTGACTGCGCTCCTTGATGCCTGCTGCGATGCCTGCACCGATTGCGACCGTAGTGTCCGCATCAAAATCGCACAGCGGCACCTTGCCGAGAATGTGGCGCAGATATTGCTGCACAAGCGGCATATGGCATGAGCCGCCGACCAGAACGATTTCATCGATCTCCCCGACAGAGCCCTGACAGTCGCGCAGGGCGCGGGCAATCGGTTTTTCCAGACGGCGCAGCAGAGGTGCACTGATTTCCACGAGTTTTTGGTTGGACAGCATGAGCGAGCACTGTTTGCCGCAAAGTTCCGTAACCATCATCACCGGCTCACGCTGCGAAAGTGCGATTTTGCACTGGTCGGCTTGCCGCACCAGACTTGCCTGCGTTTCGCGCGGCAGTTCGGATAGCTTAAGACCGTTTTGCTTGCAGAAATGCGCAGCGATGGCGTGGTTGAAATCGTCCCCGCCCAGACGGTTGTCCCCTGCGACCGCAATGATTTCAATGACATTGGAAAAAGCGTCTACCACCGAAACGTCCAGCGTGCCGCCGCCGAAATCGACCACCAGAAAGGTCATATCCTCGTCCTTGCCCTTGTGATAGGCGAGGGCAGCGGCGCTCGGTTCGTTGATGATACGCTCCACGCGGAAGCCTGCCAGTTCGCCGGCGGCTTTGGTCGCGCTGCGCCCGTTGTCATCAAAGTAGGCGGGCACACTGATGACCGCTTCCTCCACCGGTTCTCCAAGAAAAGTTTCTGCATCCTCCTTGAGGCGGCGCAGTACGAATGAAGAAAGCTCAACCGGGGTAAATGGTTTGCCGGCAAGCGTCAGGCGGGTGTCCGTACCCATAAAGCGTTTGAAGCTGGCGGCAGTGCGTTCCGGATGAGAAATCAGACGGTCTTTTGCCGCCTGCCCGACTAAAATATTCCCGTTTTCCTCAATGCTGACCGCAGAGGGGGTCAGCATCTCTCCAAGGGCATTCGGGATGAGCTGGCATGTTCCATCTTTCCAGACAGCAGCCAGACTATTGGTCGTACCAAGGTCGATTCCGATGATCGGCATATGGGCGCCTCCTTGCCATGAATTCACTGTACTTATTCTAGCATACTTGACGGAGAATGTCATGGACAGACTGTAAAAAGAGAGAGCCGAAGCTCTCCCTCTTTACAGAAAATATTCGTTTTCGCGGCGTGCGGACAGCTTTTTGGAAAAGTCGGCTGCGAACGTCTGATAAGCCGGCACATCCATGTTCTTTGCGCTCACCGGACAGCGGCGGATGCAGCGGAAGCAGGAAAGGCACAAACTGTCGTCGATTTTGGAAAAGTCATGTGGGTCAATCGCGCCTTGCGGGCATTCACGCGCGCACAGACCGCAGCCGATGCACGCATCACTCGTCAGCGGACGGAATTTCCCGCGCGCGCCGCCCTCGCGATAGGGGCGGTTGCCGGGAACCGAGATGGGCTTCGTGTCACCGTCCGTAAGTTTGAGCGCAATCTTTTCGGCAAAGGTACGGTCTTCTGCAAGATCGTCTGCGTTTGGTCTGCCGACCTGAATTTCACCATAGGTATGCTGCGCGACGAGTGCCGCCGCTGCAATCGGGATAAAGCCGTTTGCGCACACAATGTCGGACAGTTCGAGCAGCGCATCGTCATAGTGGCGGTTGCCGTATGTGACGGTCAGGATGCAGCGTGTACCGCTGCCCTTGACCTGCGCGAGCCGTTCGGCAAAACCTTTGTACAAACGACCGCTGTAAACCGGCGCGCCGAATACGACCACTTCATCTGCGCCGAACGAGCCGGGCAGCGGCGCGTCAAAACGGGTCAGATCGCAGCTCTGCGCCTGTGGGTCGAGGGTATGTGCAATGGCTTCCGCACCTGCTTTGGAGGTGCCGGTCGGAGAGAAATACAGAGCGGAGGTTTTCATGAGAAATCCTCCTGTATTACGGGTTCAGCTTATTGGGTTCCTGCTCGCAGTATGCGCAGCGATAGCGTCCGTTTTCACTCAGATAGAAAATATGGTCGATTTCCTCTTCCACCGAGGTAATGCAGCGCGGGTTCTTGCAGCGGATGACATTGACCAGCTTGGGCGGCTTGGCGAGTTTTTTCTTTTCAACAATGCGTCCGTCGCGGATGATGTCGATGGTGATGTCGGGGTCAACGTAGCCGAGCACGTCCAGATCCAGATCAATCATGCTTTCAATTTTGATGATGTCCTTGTGACCGTGCTTGCTCGAGCGTGCATTGCGGATGAGCGCCACGCAGCAGTCCAGTTTATCAAGACCTGCGAGCTGATAAATCTGCATGCCGGTCCCCGCCTGAATATGGTCGATGACCAGACCGTTCTGAATGGAATCAATATTAAGCATGCGGTTCGTCCTCCTTTTCGGTTAATTCGAGCAGCGTCATGATGAGTGCCATGCGCACATATACGCCGTTTTGCGCCTGCTCGAAATAAGCTGCGCGCGGGTCATCATCCACATCGAGTGCGATTTCGTTGACGCGGGGCAGCGGATGCAGCACCGCCATATCCGGCTTGGCAAGCGCCATCTTGTCAGTTGTGAGGATGTAGGTATCCTTCAAACGGATATAATCTTCTTCGTTGAAAAAGCGTTCGCGCTGTACACGGGTCATGTAAAGGATGTCCAAATGGGGCATCGCGTCCTCCAGACTGGTGACCTGCTCATAGGGAATCCCCTTGGGCTCCAGGACTTCATGGATGACATATTCGGGAACGCGCAGTTCTTCCGGAGAAATCAGGATGAAACGAACGCCGGTATAGCGAGAAAGCGATTTGATTAGCGAATGAACCGTGCGGCCGAACTTGAGGTCGCCGCACAGACCGATGGTCAGGTCATGGAGGCGTCCTTTGCGGCGGCGAATGGTCATGAGGTCGGTCAGCGTCTGGGTAGGATGCTGATGACCGCCGTCGCCGGCATTGATTACGGGAATACGGGAAAAGCGGGCTGCACGCAGCGGTGCGCCCTCTTTGGGATGGCGCATTGCGGCAATATCGGCATAGCCGGAGATGACGCGGATGGTGTCGGCAACGCTTTCACCCTTGGCAGCCGAGGACGAGTCCGCGCTGGAAAAGCCGAGCACAGAGCCGCCGAGATTGAGCATGGCTGCTTCAAATGACAGGCGGGTGCGGGTGGAGGGTTCATAAAACAGGGTTGCAAGCTTTTTGTGAGCGCACACATTCTGGAATGCTGCCGGGTTGTCCGCAATGCGGTCCGCAAGGTGCAGCAGGGAATCAATTTCTTCGACTGTAAAGTCGAGCGGGTCAATCAGATGACGCATAGTTTCCTCCGATCAAACGTAATTCGAGACTGCATTGCAGCAATCTCATGCTTCTATTAGTTCTATGATAGTATGCGGAGAACGGCTTGTCCAGTCAAAATTTGTAGAATGTCCGCAGAGTGGAAACATTTTGATTAAATGCTGAAAAATATTTTGGTGTACTGAAAAATACTTGTGTATTTTGATGGGGAACCCGATCGTCATAGGTTCTGCCCGAATAACAGAGCTAAAAGAGTTAAAAAATTGGCAGTTTGCACAGAAAATGATTGCGGATTTGGTTGGGACAGGATATAATAAATTTAGATGAGGAGGCGAAATGTATGGAAAGAAAAGCAATCTATATACCCAGTTCGTCCGGTAAGGTATCGCTCAAAGCAATCCCCGGGCATTTTGCGACCAACCACTCCCATGTTAACTATTATATCGACATGACAGACATCAAAAGCAACCAGAGCGTCGCGGAAGAAATTGCTAAGATGCTCGCGCAGCAATACACATCCTCAACCCAGATTCGCGCAATCTTGTGTCTGGACGGCACCGAGGTCATCGGTGGATTTTTGGCGCAGCAGCTTTCCAGAACCAGTTATCGCGGCGTGAACCATGGAGAAGCGATTTATGTGCTGACGCCCGAGTACAATTCAGCCGGACAGCTGATGTTCCGGGACAATTTCCGCCCAGTCCTGAAAAATGAAAATATTCTGCTTCTCATGGCATCGGTTACAACCGGACTGACCGTGCAGCAGGGCGCGGAGTGCATCGCCTATTACGGCGGCAGGCTGTGCGGCGTTTCCGCAATTTTCAGCGCGCTCGACCGGGTAGATAACGTACACATCCATTCCCTGTATCATGTCAATGATCTGCCCGGCTATGACAGCCATATCTCTTCCCAGTGTCCGGCGTGCCGGCGCGGTGAAAAGCTGGAAGCGATTATCAACGGCTTCGGATATTTCAAACTGTAAGCTTGAGCGGCGAACGCGTGTTACGGAGGAAAATCAGATGAAGATCATCCGAGAGGGTGTTTGCGGACAAACGCGCTCCGGCAAACCGGTAGAACGATATATTTTAGAGGACGGCGGACTGCGTGCGGCAGTTCTGACTTATGGCGGGATTTTGCAAAACCTGTGGGTGCCTGACAGGCAGGGGAATCTGCGCGATATTGTGCTTGGATGCGACACAGTTGCGGATTATCAGGCGCAGGATAAATTCCTCGGCGCGTTGATTGGCCGCTATGCAAACCGGATTGAACGCGGGCGGTTTTCTCTCGATGAGGAAACCTATGCCCTTTACTGCAACGACGGGCGCAACCATTTGCATGGAGGAAAAAAAGGCTTTGATAAGCGTATCTGGGATGCGGAAACGCAGGCAGATGGGCTGCATCTGCGCCTGACCAGCCCGGATGGGGAAGAAGGATACCCCGGAACCTTGAAAACCGAGGTAGTTTACGCACTGGCAGACGGTGCGCTTTCGATTTCCTATTGGGCGCAGACCGATGCGGACACGCTGTGCAATCTGACAAACCATACGTATTTCAATTTGGCAGGACACGGCAGCGGCGACGTGCTCGCTCAGGAAATTCGTCTTGAAGCGGACCTGTTCACGCCTGCGGATGAAGAATCCATCCCGCACGGCGAAATGGCGCCGGTCGATGGAACTCCAATGGATTTGCGGGAGTTTACGCCAATCGGTGCGCAGATTGATGCAGATTTTGCGCAGCTTCGTTTTTCGGGCGGCTACGACCATAACTGGGTGCTGCGCGGCATTCCGGGGATTTTGCGTCCGGCGGCAGCGGCGCGCTGTGCGGAAAGTGGTATCACATTGACCTGCGAGACGACACAGCCCGGAATCCAATTCTATGCAGGCAATTTTCTTGACGGCAGTACAGCCGGCAAGGATGGTGTACGCTATCCAAGGCGCAGCGGGTTCTGTCTAGAAACGCAGGCGTTTCCGAACAGCGTCAACTGTCCGGAATATCCGCAGGCAGTTTTGCATGCGGGAGAAACCTATCGCCATCAGACGATTTATCGGTTCGGAATTGAATAAAAAGGGAGGCATGCATCTAATGCATGCCTCCTCCTTTTGGGTTAGGATGGATTTTCAAATGAGGGCTGGCTTTCCCCATCCATGGCGGCGAGCGCGTAGCGCAGCGACAGAGTCAGCCGCGCTTTTTCCTCTTCGCTGGATGCGGCTTCAATTTGGGTGCGGTATCGGCGGGTGACTGCGCCGCGCAGGTCATCGTCGTTCTGATAGCGCCATAGGCTGCGGCGGGTCGTAGTACGGTCGGTAAGGACTGCGTGCAGGAATACCGTGTCCAGTGCTTTACGCAGTGCAGGAAAATCGGGTTCATAGCAGCGTTCGCCGGTCAGCGTGACCGAGGCACATACTTTGGCGTGATTTTTCGGAATCTGCTCTGCAAGCGCCTGCTCGAGCATGCGGTCGCTTGCAAGCGGGGTAAAATCAATGTTCAGCGTGTGGAATTCGATGCCGCCGCCCGGAATGAAGCGGAACTTAGTCTCGCTGCCGAGCTGCCCGAACAGGAAACCCTTTACACCGGTATCATCCGCGCCGACGCCGCACGGGCTGCCCGGACAGGCATAGATAGTTTGTCCGGCACGGCGCATGCCGCTGTACTGATGGTTGTGACCGAGCGCGGCATAGACAAAGCCGCTGGATTTGAAATCGGCTGCGGTCAGTGGATTATAGCCGCTCTGGGTTTTGAGATCGCTGTGCACCAGACAGAGATTGGGTTTATCCGGCGCGAGATTGGCTTCGAGCGGGATGGAAGCGCTCTGGTCGCAGAACGCCGCGCCCCAAACAAGCGCGCGATCGCCGATCGGGAACGAGGTCAGCGTCGGGGAGGTAAAGACATATACCCGCTCGGGGCGCTGGGCAGTCAGATAAGGGCTGTCCGCGCATAGATAGTCGTGATTGCCCGGGGAGATGAGTACACAGCAGTTCGCGCCGGAAAGAATGGAGAATGCGCGGGAAACAATTTCGGGCGCAGGCTGGGGAGAATCAAACAGATCGCCCGCGATCAGGATTGCGTTGACAAACTGAGTGTTCGCGTAATCAACCGCACGCTGGAGCGTTGCGAATTGGCTCTCGCGCGCTGCTGCGGCTTTGGCAGGGGGAAGAAAGGAATAAGAGGCGCCGAGATGCAAATCGGCAAGGTGTACGATAGACAGCATAAGCTGGAAACTCCTTTGGAAGATATACCGGTATTATATCAGCTTTTACGCGGGTTTTCCAGTAGTCCGGGCAAGACTCTTTTTCCGTTTTGACTGACAGAAAAGAGTTAAAAATGATGAATTGCAAGTTTGCGAGGTGTTGAATTGTGGATGAAAGAGAAAAAATAATTCGTTTATGGTTTGAAATGTGGCTTACAAAACGGGATTTGAGGATGGATGAGATATTCACAGAAGATGTGATTTATACGGAAAGTTGGGGACCGGAATACAATGATCTCGAAACGGTAAAACATTGGTTTCATGAATGGAATACGCGCGGGGAAGTTGTTGTTTGGAACATTAAACAGTTCTTTCATAGTGAAAACCAAACTATTGTGGAGTGGTATTTCAAAAATAAAGTGAATCACGGAAAGAGAGAGGAGTTTGATGGGGTTTCTTTGATCGTATGGACGAAAGACGATAAAATAAAATCATTAAAAGAATTTGGCTATAATTTGAATCATTATAACCCGTATGCACATCGTGACAGACCCGAATTTAGAGATGAAAAGTCGCGTTGGTTTTAACATTGGAAAAGAAAGTTTTCAGTCTGCGTGCAGCGAAAGATTGCGTCGAAATTTTGAACAGGAGTGCGTGCAATGGAACGAATCAAACGGCTAGATGTGTATCAGAAAGGCATCCTGCTCTTCATGTGCGTGATGGTGCTTGGATTTACAGGGATGTATCTTCCGCGCATTCTGCGCGTTGGATTTGCGTATCAGGATACCATTCTTGTCCCGCATCAGGAAAACGGCAGCATGGTGTATGAGGGAGAACTTCAGGGAGAACCGGTGCGGTTTACTGTGTCGGAGGATCGAACCGTCGTATTTCAGTACGGAAGTAGGCGCTGCGGTCCCTATACGGCAGAAGAGGACCCTGCCGCGATCCCCAAAGACGAGGAACTGGCGGAGAGGATGACCGGAGTGGAGATCTGCCGGGGAAGCGAGATCCTGTTTCGCGGAGGTGTTTTGGCGGTGGAGGATCTCTACATGCTGTACCGTGAGGATGGCAGCTTGGAGAATATCCCGCTTTTGGACATCGACGAAAATGGGATCGCCCCAGTGGAGCCAACGGCAGAAACCATATTGAAACTGCTGCGTGGACCGGAGCTGACCCATCGGGGAAATGGGCTACTATGGTTTGGCGCGGTGCTTCTCTGCGCGCTCAACGCCCTTTCGATTTTGTTTGAAGAGGAGCTGTTTCGCTGGAATCTGCAATTTGTGATCCAGGATGTGTCGCATGCCGAACCTGCCGATTGGGAGATTCTGAGCAGACGGATTGGCTGGACGATTGCGGCAGCTGGGGCATTGATAATTTTCCTCGCAGGGATGGAATGACATCGGGCTGTCCGAACTGCAACATGGGGATACAACGCAGAAACCCGCTCCGAGGAGCGGGTTTCATACGCATTCTTCACAAAATAAATAGTAGGGGGTAAAAAGGGGGTAAATTTTTTAACAGAAAAATCGGCATTCCGTTGATCAGTTCGGGTTGACCTGTTCCCTTGCTGATGTATTTAGTATACCGCACCCCCTGATGCAATGTGTGAATAACTTATGAACGAGTTGTAAAGAAAGTATGGAAAATTAACGGCAAAATTATGAACGGCTGCGTTCATGCTTTTTTTGCAGACGGATATCGTCGCCAAAAAAGCGCAGCTGCGTAAAATCACCCAGCAGACGGGAGGCAATCGCAGCCGAGTAACGCTTTTCAAATTCGTTTGGCTGGAGGTTGGTGTTAATAATCATCGGGCGGCGTGTCATAAGCCGGGTGTTAATCAGGGAATAGAATACAGAGGTTGTAAATGCGGTCGAAAGCTCGGTGCCGAGGTCGTCGAGAATGAGCAGGTCGGCGTGCTCAAACTTGCGGATGGCACGCTGCGCTTCCGCAGCATCGACCCCGCCGAACTTGACCGACTCATAGCTTCCCAGAATATGAATTGCCGTGTCATAGGCGACCGAAAAGCCTGATGATGCCACCACGCCCGCAATGCAGGTGGAAAGAAAAGTTTTCCCGAGTCCTGTCGAACCGAACAGCAGCAGGTTTGGGGATTCATGGTGGAAGTGATGGGCATACTCTACACAGACATCCAGATTATATTCCATGTTTTCACGTGCCGAAATCCCCATGCGCCCGTCCGGTTTATCCGAATAATAGTCCAGACGGAAGGTTTCAAAATTCTGATTTGCAATCGGCAGAGTGGTTGAGAGCTGCTCGGTCAGGCGTGCTGCATACATGCGTTTCAGGCATTTGCACGGTGCGGCGCCCACATAGCCCAGATCACCGCACAGGGGGCAGTCCGGCTTGTCCTCAAGAAAATCGGCAGGCATACCGTGGTCAAGCAGCAGACGGGTGCGTTCCTGCTGCAAAGCGAGGTTCTGGTCGCGCAGACGCTCCACAGCGGTGGTGGGATCGTCGCCGGATTCCAAGGCGGCGCGCAGCACCGAAGCCGCCGTGCCGCGGAGGGTATCGTCAATCTGGCGCACGCGTGGGATGCGTGCATACACCTGCTGCCGCCGCTCTGCGAGCACCCGCTCGCGTGCGTCCCTCTTGGATTCCAGTTCGCGCAGTAGGTCGGAAATGATTTGCTTGTCGTATCCCATGGGTTAATCCTCCTTTGTGCGCTGGCGTTTGCGCCGCTCCACTTCTTCCAGCCATTCGCGTTCCCAGGTTTCCAGTTTTTCTGTTTGCGCGGCGGGAGCGGCCTGCGGTTCGGGTTGCCGTCTTGCGGATTCCGGTTCGAGGGCAGTAATTTCAGAAACAGTATGGACGCCCTTTTCGTGCCACAGGCTGAGAATTTTTTTCAGATAGTTCAGGCTGAACTTGCCGATATTCTGCTCCATGCGGCTGACTGCGAGTGCGACCGCGTCCGGTGTAAATCCGGTTTCGATGCAGCGGGACACCAACCGACGTTCGGCAGCAGCCGGTTCGCGTCCGACAATATGCATGGCGGCATACATGGCTTCGAGCAGCGGCTTTTCAGCTTCTGCGCGCGCCAGATAGTCCTGTGCCTGCTGGTATGTATAGATGCCCATATCCGACCACAGCGCAGCTTCACGTTCAATATCACGGCGCGAAACCGTACCCCGGTCACGTTTGAGATAGCAAAGCAGTTCGATGATGACTTCGGCAGGCAAACCGAGGTGGTCGTAAATGGTAAACAGGCTGCGCACTTGGGATTCGGTCAGCATGCGGCCGAGCGTATCCTCGGCGGTCAGACAAACAGCAGCGAATTTGTGGTCGCCTTCGCGCGCCTGCCGCAGTTCGGCGGCAGTATACTTTGGAATATCCGACGCGGCAGAAGGGGGAACGGGGGCGCTTTCGTGCACGGTCAGCCCGGTCAGCGTAAATACCGCGCGGTCAAACCGGTCCTTGGAAAAGCCAAGCTCACGCATGGCGGTTTTTTCGTCCAGACGCTCTCCGAGCCGCAGGACATAGAGATAGAGCAGCGCACTGTCACCGTCGCCGCAGGCAATCAGCTTATCGGCAATGTCGCAGCGGATGACGCGGAATTCTCCGTCGGGCAGCAGCAGGGATGCAAGACTCATAGGGTTCCTCCAAAACAAAGGACAGCCGGATTCAGGTTCGGCTGCCGAAAAAAAGCAAAATAAAGTCAAGTTTATGCAAACTAAAGTCTGCATTTATTATATCGTGTCAAAACCAATCGCGCAAGGGGGCGGAAATTTTCTTAATTTGCCGATGATTTTTGGAAAAGGTTATAGTATAATGAAAAATGAATTATACTGCGGCGCGCCGGATATGCTGCGCCGTTCACAGATGGGAAGGGAACTCTCCTATGAGTTATGTAACTACAATTTTCCTGAACGGTGTCGCGGGAAATGACGGAATGGATGCATTTGCGCGTCCGGTTCTGTTTTCGAACGCGGCAGAATGGATGGCAGATGCGCTTGCAGATGAATTGTTCGGGGAAGCGGTGCTGCTCTGCCCGATGGGTGAGACACCGTTTGCATCCGAGGCGGACGCACTGCGCGCGGTTCGCATTCCGGATGATGCTGAACAGGTGCTGCTGATTGCGGCGCCGATGCCGGAACTGACAGCAGAGGATTTTGCACACGTGGCTTCGTTGCATCTGGCGACCGGAAACAGTGTGACGCTGCTGTGCTGTGATGGCGCGGCAGGCGGCCAGGCGGTTCTGCGGGATGCGGATGCAATGGTTCGCGGCGTGGGATACGGCACAGGTCCCAAAGCGCTGCATGCGGCGCTGTTCCGTGCGGATGTGCTGAAGCAGGTGCTGTCGGAAGCCGACTCGCTGTTTGACGCGGTGGCAAAGGCGGCAGAAAAGAATGACACGCTGGTGGATGCCTGTCAGGTTCCGGCTGCTATCGAGGTCGTGGACGGCATGACTGCATATCAGGCGCAGAAGAATCTGACGCTGCGTATCAATCTGGCGCACATCGCGGCGGGAGTACAGATCTTTGCACCCGAAAGCACCTTTATCGCGCCGGACGCGGTCATTGAAGCGGGCGCGTCCATTTTGCCGGGCTGCCTGATTCGTCCGGGTTCTAAGGTGGGTGCGGGCGCTGTCATTGGTCCCAACACCATTCTGGAGCAGGCGGAGATCGGCGCAGGCACAAGCGTTAACAATTCTCAGGTTTATGAATCGGCTGTCGGCGCGCAGGCGACTGTTGGGCCTTTCGCATATATCCGTCCGGGCTGTCAGGTCGGCGATCACACGCGCATTGGTGATTTTGTCGAACTGAAAAAGGCGGTGATCGGCAACGGAACCAAGGTCAGCCATCTGACCTACATCGGCGATGCTGAAGTGGGCGAACGCGTAAACTTTGGCTGCGGTACGGTTGTCGTCAACTATGACGGCTATGTGAAGAGCAAGACCGTCATCGGGGACGATTGCTTCATCGGCTGCAACACCAATCTGGTCGCGCCGGTTTCGCTGGGCGACCGCGTATTCACCGCAGCGGGCACGACGGTCACCAAGGATGTGCCGGACGGTGCGCTGACTGTCGCGCGTGCGCGCCAGACCAACATCGAAGGCTGGAACGACCGACGCCGCGCTGCGCATCAGAAATAATCTTGAGATTCAAAATTTTGCAACACAAAAGAAGTACAATAAATGCAATATGCAGGGGGTATTGAAAACCATGATTGCTCACGGTAAAAACATCAAGATCTTCGCCGGCAATTCCCATCCGGCGCTCGCGATGCAGATCGCATCCGCACTCGGTCTGCCGCTCGGTAAAGCGACGGTGTCGCATTTTTCGGACGGCGAGATTTCGGTTTCCATTTCGGAAACCGTGCGCGGTTCGGATGTATTCCTGATCCAGTCTACCTGCGAGCCGGTCAACGACAACCTGATGGAGCTGCTCATCATGATCGATGCCTGCCGCCGTGCATCGGCAGGTCGTATCACTGCGGTAATCCCGTATTTCGGCTATGCGCGTCAGGATCGCAAGAGCAAGGCGCGTGACCCGATTTCGGCAAAGCTGGTTGCAAACCTGCTGACTACGGCGGGTGCAGACCGCATCCTGACCATGGATCTGCATGCAACCCAGATTCAGGGATTCTTTGATATTCCGGTTGATAACATGCTGGGTTCCTCTGTGCTGATTCCGCATATCGCAGGTCAGTTTGGTGTTGCACGCGACGATATTGTCGTTGTATCTCCCGACCTGGGTTCGGTTGGCCGTGCGCGTAAGTTCACCACCAAGCTCGATCTCCCGCTCGCTATCATCGACAAGCGCCGTCCGAAGGCAAATGTCTCCGAAGTTATGAACATCATCGGCGATGTCAAGGGCAAGCGCGTGATGCTGATTGACGACCTGATCGACACCGCCGGCACGCTGGTGCACGCCGCAGAAGCCCTGATGGAGAAGGGCGGCGCGACCGAGATTTACGCCTGCGCGACCCACGGCGTTCTGTCCGGTCCGGCAATCGAGCGCATCCAGAACAGCCCGATTAAGGAGCTGACCATTCTGGACACGATTGCACTGCCGCAGAATAAGATGATCGACAAGATCAAGGTTCTGAATGTTGCTCCGGTATTCACCGAGGCAATCGCACGCATCTACGAGGAAGCTTCGGTTTCCACCCTGTTCGACTAAGGACAACCAAAGCAAGGCGGGCAAGATTTCTTGTCCGCCTTTTGAAATGCGCTGCATGGTGCAGCGGAAACTGGGGTGAGGAAAAGGATGAGGATTTTAACGGTTGGCGATGTGGTCGGTGCACCCGGTCTGCATTGCCTCAAACGGCGGCTGCGCAGGCTGAAGCAGCAGCATAAAGCGGACTTTGTGATTGTAAACGGAGAGAATGCCTCTGGGGTAGGGATAACCCCCGCGCAGGCGGACGATATTTTCGATGCCGGAGCCGATGTGATTACACTTGGCAATCATGTTTGGAATAAGCGGCAGATAGTTTCTTATCTGGAGGACAACCGCTATGTTCTGCGTCCCGCCAATCTGGCGCCTCAGGCGCCCGGCGAAGGGTGGGGCATCTATGACGCGGCAGGCTGGCGCGTGCTGGTGATGAATCTTATTGGCAGATGTGAGATGGCGTTCGGTCCGGACAACCCGTTTTTGGCTGCGGATAAGATATTGAAGCGTGCCGAGGGTCAGTACGACGTTGCGGTGTGCGAGATCCATGCGGGTGCAACAAGTGAAAAGCTCGCGATGGGCTTTTATCTGGACGGCCGCTGCGCGGCGGTCTATGGCACGCATACCCATGTCCAAACTGCGGATGAGCGCATAAACCCCAAGGGAACCGGCTATATCACGGATATCGGTATGACCGGCCCGATCTGGTCGGTGTTGGGCGTGAAGCCTGAGCAGTCGATTGCGATGTTCCGCGGCGACCTGACTGAGTATTTCCAGACCGCGGAGGGAGAATGCGCCATCGGCGCGGCGCTGTTTGAAATCGATCCGTCAAGCGGCAAATGCCTGCATGTCGAGCGTATTTTTGACAGAGACGGTATATAGAGCATAAAAAAGCACTGTGCGGGTGAAAACCTGCACAGTGCTTTTGTGTGAAGTTAAAGCGTCATAACCTGATCGCGGGCGGGACCGACTCCGAGCATGGAGATACGGCAGCCGCAGATGCGTTCAAGAGCCTTGATATACGTCTGTACCGATTCCGGCAGTTCCTCAAAGGAGCGGCAGGAAGTGATATCCTCGGTAAAGCCGTCAAATTCCTCATAGATGGGGGTGCAGTGCGCGAGTTCGGCAAAGTCTGCGGGGAATTCCTCGATTCGTTTGCCCTTGTATGCATAGGCAACGCAAACCTTGAGCTTCGGCAGACCGCGCAGCGGGTCGATCTTATTGATGACCATTTCGGTCAGACCATTGACGCGGATGGCGTAGCGCGCAATGACAGCGTCAAACCAGCCGGTACGGCGCGGGCGACCGGTATTGGTGCCGAATTCACCGCCGGCATTGCGGATGTAGTCGCCGGTTTCGTCAAACAGTTCAGTCGGGAAAGGCCCCTTGCCGACGCGGGTGGTATAGCTTTTGAAAATACCCATGATATCGGTGATTGCGGTCGGACCGACGCCGGAACCGACGCAGCAGCCGCCGGCAACCGGATGGGACGAAGTGACATAGGGATAGGTTCCCATATCCAGATCGAGCAGCGTGCCCTGTGCGCCCTCAAAAAGAACCGATTTGCCTTCCTTCACTGCGGTCCAAGTTAGAATGGACGTATCCGCTACATGCGGGCGCAGGCGATCTGCATAGCTGCGATATTCTGCAAGTACGGATTCAATGTCGATGGGTTTACCGCCGTATACGCCGGTGATGACTTTATTTTTGCGTGCACATGCTTCTCGGAGGGATTCTTCAAAACGTTCGCCTACAAAATCATGCATGCGGACGCCGATGCGCTCGGCTTTGTCCATGTAAGCGGGACCGATGCCTTTTTTGGTGGTGCCAATGTCGCCCTCTCCGCGCGCCTGCTCGGAAAGAGCATCCAGTGCCAGATGCCAAGGCAGGATGCAGTGACAGCGCGCATCGATGAACAGCTTGTCCGCCGAAACGCCTTTTGCTGCCAGTTCGTCCATTTCAGAGAGAATACAGCGCGGGTCTACCACCACGCCCGGACCGATGATATTCACGCATGCAGGATATAAAATGCCGGAGGGAATCAGCTGGAGTTTGTACTTTGTGCCGTTTGCCACAACAGTATGACCGGCGTTGTTGCCGCCTTGGCTGCGCACGACCAGATCCGCCTGCGCTGCGAAAATATCAATGAACTTGCCTTTGCCTTCATCGCCCCACTGAGCGCCTAAAATGATTTTACCCGGCATGAAAGATATTGCCCCTTTCTAAAATAAGCAGAAAGATTAAAATTTCTATAGTTCTTCGGTTACGCATGGGATTATATCACTTTTGCCGTCTGTTTTCAATCAGAGGGATGTTTAAAAATTAAATTTTTTGACTTTTTCTACAAGTCGAGTGTTTTTATGCGTAAAAATCATCGAATTACACAAAGTATTTGTTCAGGTTTGATGTAAAATTCCTGTTTCAGGCAGTGCGGGGCAGATAAAAATAAGAGTGACAGCCTTTGAAATGGCTGATATAATGAAAGCTAAGAGAAAAAAGCGGAGAGGAACGAAAATGCATTATTTAGATAATTCTGCAACCACGCGCGTGCTCCCGGAGGCTGCTGAGGCTGCAATGCAAGCGATGCTGAACGGGTTTGGAAATCCCTCCAGCCAGCACAGCCTTGGTATTGCCGCGGCGCGGCAGCTGAAAGCGTGCAGAGAGGCGGTTGCTGCTGCTTTGGGAGCGCAGCCGAATGAGCTTACATTTACCTCGGGCGGCACCGAGGCAATCAATACAGCGATTTTTGGTGCAGCATTCAAGAACCGCCATTTCGGCAAGCATATCATCACAACGGCAATCGAACATGCAGCGACCAAAAACGCTGCGGCGCGGCTGGAAGCCGAGGGATACGAGGTCACCTATTTGCAGCCGGACGCAGAGGGGCATATCGCGCTTGAGGATTTTGCGGCAGCGCTGCGGGAGGACACAGTGCTTGCGAGCGTGATGCTCGTCAATAATGAGGTCGGTACGGTGCTGCCGGTTGCGGAGATGGGCAGGCTGCTCAGCCGAAAATGCCCGAAGGCGCTGTTTCATGTGGATGCAGTACAGGGATTGTTCCGCATCCCTTTGACGCCAAAGAAATGGAATTGCCATCTGCTGAGTGTCAGCGGACATAAAATCGGCGCGCCCAAAGGCATCGGCGCGTTATATATGCAGAAAGGGGTGAACCTGCGCCCCTATCTTGTCGGCGGCGGGCAGGAAAGCGGCATGCGCTCGGGCACCGAGCCGCTGCCCAATATTGCGGCATTTGCGGAGGCGTGCCGCATCCGCATGCGGGGCATGGACGCCGATGTGCAGCATGTGGCAGAACTGAGCGCGTATCTGCGCGCACAGGTGGCAGCCGAATTGCCATGGGCACAGTGGAATGGCAGCGCGGATGTACCGCACGTGGCAAACCTGTCGCTGCCGGGATGCAAAAGCGAGGTCATGCTGCGTGTGCTGGAAAGTGATGAGGTTTACGTTTCGGCAGGTTCTGCCTGCGCCAAAGGCAGGGAAAGTGCGGTGCTGAAAGCGATGGGACTGGATAAAAAACGCATCGACAGTGCGTTGCGCATTTCCTTTGCGCCGTTCAATACGAGAGAAGATGTGGATGCACTGATTGCTGCGCTGAAAAAAGGCGCTGCGATGCTGAAACGATAAAGAACAGAAAGGGATGGAAGGATGAAGGAAGTATTACTGCTCAAATGCGGTGAGATTGTGCTCAAGGGGCTCAACCGCAAAACATTTGAAGATAAACTGGTGAACAACATCAAGCGCCGCCTGAAGCACGTTGCGCCGTGCGAGGTCAATATGCGGCAGTCGGTGATTTACGTCTGGATTGAAGAGGAAAGCGATGCGGACGCGATCATGGAAGCCGTAAAGAAGATTTTCGGCATTGCGCTTATCTGCCGTGCGGCGGTGTGTGACAAGACCTTGGAGGCGATGCAGGAAACCGCGGAAACCTATCTTGCCGACCGTATTGCGGAGGCAAAATCGTTCAAGGTTGAGACCAAGCGCGGGGACAAGCGTTTTCCGATGACCTCGATTCAGGTTTCGCAGGAGGTCGGCGGCAATCTGGCAGACAAGTATGAAAATCTGAAGCCGGATATGCACACACCGGAGCTGACCATCCATCTGGAAATTCGCGACCAGCATGCATTTGTGCACGCGGGTCCGGAGCCGGGCGCGGGCGGCATGCCGGTCGGTACCAACGGCCGCGCAGCAATGCTGCTTTCGGGCGGTATCGACTCGCCGGTTGCGGGGTATATGATGTCCAAACGCGGTCTGGAATTGGTGGCAATCCACTTTTTCAGCTATCCCTATACCTCGGAGCGCGCCAAGGAAAAGGTAATCGAACTGGCGGAAATTATGACGGCATACACTGGGCGCATGCCGCTGTTGGTTGTACCGTTCACCAAAATTCAGGAGGCAATCCGCGATAACTGCCATGAGGAGCTGTTTACCCTTATCATGCGTCGGTTTATGATGCGCATTGCCGAAAAGCTTGCTGTCCGCGAGGGATGCGGCGGTCTGATCACCGGTGAAAGCCTCGGTCAGGTTGCTTCCCAGACCATGCCCGCCATGGCGGTTACGGGAGCGGTTTGCAGCCTGCCGGTATTCCGTCCGGTAATCGGGATGGATAAGGAAGAAATTGTGCAGATTGCGCGCAAAATCGGCACCTTTGAAACCTCGATTCTGCCGTATGAGGACTGCTGCACGGTCTTTACGCCCAAGCATCCGAACACCAAGCCGAAGATGCCGAAGATTCTCGAAGCCGAGTCCCATCTGGATGTGGATACGCTAGTGGAAGAGGCTGTCAGCGGCACTGAGGTCATTTATCCTGGAAAGAAGAAGTAAGAGTGTAGAGTGGGGAGTGAAGAGTGAAGAGAATATCTTTACTCTCAACTCTCAACTCCTCACTCAAAAAATTGGAGGATTTTTTTATGAATGCAGAACTGATTGCAGTTGGTACCGAGATTCTGCTCGGTGACATTGTCAATACCGATGCGCAGGTCATCTCTCAGGGGCTGAGCGAACTGGGCATCAACGTATATTACCAGACAGTCGTGGGCGATAACCCGCAGCGTCTGGAGCGTGCCATCCGCGAAGCAAAAGACCGCGCGGATATCATCATTACAACTGGCGGTCTTGGACCCACGCTCGACGACCTGACCAAGGAAACGCTTGCAAGCGTATTTGGCAAGAAGATGGAGCTGCACCAGCCGTCTCTTGACCGCATCACCGAGTTCTTCAGGAAAATCGGTCGAGAAATGACACCGAATAACGAAAAACAGGCATGGCTTCCCGAGGGATGCACGGTGTTTGTAAACGAATGGGGAACGGCGCCCGGCTGCGGCTTTGAGGCGGACGGCAAGCATGTGCTCATGCTGCCCGGTCCTCCGCGCGAGTGCACACCGATGTGGGAGCATTGCGCAAAGCCGTATCTCTATCCGCTTGCCGGCGGCTGCATTGTGTCGCACAGCGTGCGGGTATTCGGTCTTGGGGAGAGTGCAATGGAGGACCGCCTGCACGATCTGATGGCAACGATGACCAACCCGACCATTGCGCCCTATGCGAAGACGAGCGAATGCTTCGCGCGTGTGACCGCCATGGCAGATACTGAGGAGGAGGCGGAACAGCTGCTCACCCCGGTTGTCGATCAGGTGGTCGAGATGCTCGGCGCGGACGTATACGGCGTGGATGTTGATTCTTTGGAGCAGGTGGTCGGAAATGGTCTGCGTGAGCACGGCATAACTCTTGCTGTTGCAGAAAGCTGCACGGGCGGTTTGCTGTCAAAACGGATTACCGATCTGCCGGGCGCATCCGATTATTACCTCGGCGGCGTATGCTCGTATTCCAATGATGCAAAAATGAAGCTGCTTGGCGTCAAGAAAGAAACTCTGGACGAGTTTGGCGCAGTTTCTGCGCAGACCGCAGAGGAAATGGCGGCAGGTGCGGCCAAGGTGCTCGGCGCAGATATTGGTGTCGGTATTACGGGCATTGCAGGACCAGGAGGCGCGACTGAGGACAAGGATGTAGGTCTGGTTTATATCAGCGTGTACTTTAAGGGAGAGCTAATTACCCGCAAAACCAATAGCAGTTTGGGGCGTGACCGCGTGCGCAATCAGGCTGCGTCAACAGCGCTCGATCTGATTCGCCGCAAGCTTCAGGGCGTACTTTAAAATTTCAAAGTTTCGTAAAACCCGCGCAAGTGATATCTTGCGTGGGTTTTTTGTGAAAACGACAAAAATCCTGTGTAATAATTGGTTATAATCACTAGAGTGTAAACTTGAAAAAAGTGACCATTCATGGTTATATTTTACGATTTTTGCAGTCTAAAACTCATAGAACTGCTGTGTTTTCCGTTTAGAGAGGGAAAAGTGAACAAAAACAGAAGGGCGTTTTTCAAAATTACTGGACATTTTTTTGTGTCTGTTGTATACTATATCTAGTAATTCCAAAGCTGAAAAAGTGTAATCTGTGTGATAGCTACAAAAAAACAGCTAAAAGGAAAAATAAGGATAAGATTCGAGCGCAAAGCGCGCTTTTCAGAGGAGATGAACGCATGGAAGTGAAGGCGAAAAAAATGAGCCTGGAAGAGCATATGCCGCTGTTCCATTCCGGTAAGGACTGCCGTGCCTATGAAATGATGGGCGCGCATCCTGAACACAGGGACGGGCAGGATGGCTATGTTTTCCGCGTTTTTGCGCCGAATGCCGTAAGCGTTGCAGTGATGGGTGAGTTCAACGGCTGGAGTCGAACCGCGAGCGTGATGCAGCGTGATGACCGCGGCATATGGGAACGGTTTGTTCCGGGCGTGAAACAGTATGACGCATATAAGTATGCCATCGAAACGCCGGAGGGGTATCAGCTCGATAAAGCGGATCCCTATGCGTTCCATTCGGAAACCCGACCGGGTAATGCCTCCAAGGTGTTTGATCTGGATGGCTACGAATGGTCGGATGACGGCTGGCTGACATGGAGACAGGAGCATCTTCCCTATGAGCAGCCGGTCAATATCTACGAAGTGCATCTGGGCTCGTGGAAAATGCATGAGGATGGAAGCTTCTATTCTTACCGCCAGCTTGCGGACGAGTTGATCCCATATGTCAAGAAAATGGGATATACCCACATCGAATGTATGCCGCTGACTGAGCATCCGTTTGACGGTTCGTGGGGATATCAGGTGACCGGATATTTTGCCGCGACTTCGCGCTACGGCACGCCGCATGACCTGATGTATTTTGTGGACAAGGCGCATCAGGCAGGGCTGGGTGTCATTATGGACTGGGTACCCGCGCATTTCCCGAAGGATGGGCATGGCTTGGTCGAGTTTGACGGCTCATATCTCTACGAGTACGCCGACCCGCTCAAGATGGAACATCGGGAATGGGGCACGCGTGTATTCGATTACGGCAAGGTTTCCGTGCGCGATTTGCTGTTCTCCTCTGCAATGTTCTGGATTGAGCAGTTCCATATGGACGGCCTGCGCGTGGACGCGGTCGCATCCATGCTGTATCTCGACTACAACCGGCAAGGAGAATGGCGTCCCAACGTGCACGGCGGACGTGAAAATCTGGAAGCCGTTGATTTTCTGCGCCTGCTCAATGAAATGGTGCTCGGCAGCCATCCGGACTGCATGATGATCGCAGAAGAATCCACCGCATGGCCGATGGTGACCAAACCCGGATATGTCGGCGGTCTGGGCTTTAATTTCAAATGGAACATGGGCTGGATGAACGACATGCTGTGCTATGTCAGCGCTGACCCGTTTTTCCGGAAGGACATGCATGACAAGATTACCTTCTCTTTCATGTACGCCTTTTCGGAAAACTACATCCTGCCGCTCTCGCATGACGAGGTGGTGCACGGGAAAAAGTCGCTGCTCGACAAAATGCCGGAGCCTTATGAAAATAAGTTCGCCTCTCTGCGCGCGCTGTACGGCTACATGACCGGACATCCGGGCAAGAAGATGCTGTTTATGGGCGGCGAGTTCGGGCAGTTCTCCGAATGGAGCGAGGCGCGCGGTCTGGACTGGATGCTGCTCGATTACGATGCGCACCGTCAGATGCAGGAATATGTCAAGCAGCTCAATGCGTTTTATCTGGAATACAAGCAGCTGTGGGAGAATGATGTTGATTGGCAAGGGTTTGAGTGGATTTCTCACGATGATAATGTCAATAACATCATCGCATTCCGCCGCATTGCGAAGGACGGCTCTGACTTGATCTGCATCGTCAATTTTGCGCCGGTTTATCATGAGAGCTATAAAATCGGTGTACCCTATGCGGGAACCTACGAAGAAGTATTTTCATCTGACCGCATCGAATTTGGCGGCAGCGGCGTTTCAAACGGCAAAAAGCGCAGCAAGGCAGAGGAGATGCACGGCATGGAGCAGGTGATCGACCTCAAGATTCCGCCGCTTTCCGTGCTGTATTTCAAGGGTAAAAAACGTGCGCCGCGCCGGGTTAAGGCGACACAGGCAGCCGAGGAAAAGCCGGTGAAAAAGACCGACAAAACCAAAAAGGCGGCTGCCCGCAAAACGACGCGCAAAACGCCGGTGCGCAAGGCGCAGCTGGACAGTAAAAGTGAGTAATGCGTCCGATATGCCGGACAGCTTACAAAATAAAATAAAAAATAGGGTAGAAACGGAGATTAACATGTATCGAAAAAAAGAATGCGTTGCAATGCTTCTTGCAGGCGGACAGGGCAGCAGACTGTATGTTCTGACAACCAAGGTAGCAAAGCCTGCAGTACCGTTCGGCGGCAAGTACAAGATCATTGACTTTCCGTTGTCCAACTGTATCAATTCGGGCATCGACACGGTAGGCGTACTGACCCAGTATGAGCCGCATGCGCTCAATGCGTATGTCGGCGCAGGTCAGACATGGGATCTCGACCGCCTGAACGGAGGCGTATACGTTCTTCCGCCATATCAGAAGGGCAAGAATTCTGAGTGGTATAAGGGTACCGCGAATGCAATTTATCAGAACATTGGATTCGTTGATGAATATGATCCGGAATATGTCCTGATTCTTTCGGGCGACCACATCTACAAGATGGACTACAACAAGATGCTCAAGCAGCATAAAAAGACCGGCGCGGACGCGACAATCGCGGTGCTGGACGTGCCGCTGGATGAGGCTTCCCGTTTCGGAATTATGAACTGTCGCGAGGACGGCACCATCTACGAGTTTGAGGAGAAGCCCAAGCAGCCTAAGTCCACGCTTGCATCGATGGGCATTTATATTTTCTCGTGGAAGAAGCTGCGTCAGTACCTCATCAATGACGAAAATAACGAGAACTCTTCCAACGATTTCGGTAAGGATATTATTCCGGCAATGCTGAATGCAGGCGAAAAGTTGGTTTCCTATCGTTTTGAGGGCTACTGGAAGGATGTCGGCACCATCGAATCCCTGTGGGAAGCAAACATGGATTTGCTCAGCCCCAAGTCTGGTCTGAACCTGACGGACGATTCTTGGAAGATTTATGGAAGAAATAACGGCGCACCTCCGCACTATACCAGTAAGGAAGCCAAGGTCACTCACTCTCTGGTATCGGAAGGCTGCGAGATTATGGGCAATGTATCAGAATCGGTGCTGTTTTCGGATGTTACCATTCATAAGGGGGCAACCGTTGAGTACTCCATCCTGATGCCGGGCGCCGTGGTAGAGCCGGGTGCTGTCGTCCGTTATGCGATCGTAGCGGAGAATGCACATATCTGTGAAAATGCGCAGGTTGGAGCAAGTCCTTCTGACGGAGAGGTAGAGAACTGGGGCGTTGCAGTGGTCGCGGCAGATGTACGGATTGGCCGTGGTGCAAAGCTTGGCGCCAAGGAAATGGCTGGCGAAGACCTCCCGGATAACATTTAAGAGAAGAGGGAAAGCATGAACATGAAAAATGTACTGGGTATCATCATTGCCTTTGATACCGATAATGATCTGCGCGAAATCACTGAGCACCGCACTGTGGCGGCTGTTCCGTTTGGCGGACGTTACCGCATTGTGGACTTTATGCTGTCCAATATGGTCAACTCGGGGATTTACCGTATTGGTATGCTGATGAAGGACAAGTACCAGTCTCTCATTGACCATATCGGCAACGCAAAGGATTGGGACCTGTCCCGTAAGAATGGCGGCGTAACCATGCTGCCGCCGTACAGCTATTCCAAGAAAGCATCCCCGCTTGTGACTGGAGAATACCGCGGCAAGATTGACGCGCTGGCTGGTGCCATTGACTTTTTGCAGAAGAACCGTGCGGACTATGTCGTGATTGCAGACGGTGATATTGTAGCGAATATTCCGATTGATGATGTGATTGAGCAGCATGAAGCATCCGGAAATGAAATTACAATGGTAGTTACCAAAAAGACAAAGGAAAGTCCGTTTGAAACTTACTGCGAGATGAACCGCCGCCGCGAGATTGTTGACATTCGCGTAGGTGACAATAATGACAGCAAATGCAAGCATGAAGCGCTGGGCGTCTATGTCATGAGCCGTCAGTATCTGATTCATCTGATTGCAGACTGCGTCACCCATAACTGCATCCATTTTGAGCGCGAGCTGCTGACCCGTGCGCTGACTGACAGCAAGATCGGCGGTTATCTGTTCGGCGAATACGCGATGAAGATTGAAGACGCCAAGGACTATTTCCAGGCGAACATGGATATGCTCGACAAGGAAACCCGCGATGAGGTATTTCTGCGTACTCGTCCGATTTACACCCGGATCTGCGATGAATCCCCGGCATATTATGGGGATAAGGCTGAGGTTTGCGACAGCCTGATTGCAGACGGCTGCCATATTGAGGGCAAGGTCGTCAATTCGGTGCTGTTCCGCGATGTATTGGTGGAAAAGGACGCGGTAGTCCGGGACTGCATTATCATGGAGAATGGTCGTGTGCTGACCGGCGCATCGCTAGCGCACATTGTGACCGACCGCGGCGTTACCATTCGTGAAGGCCGCACGATGATGGGTCACGAGAATTATCCGGTCGTGATCGCAAAAAGTTCGGTTGTCTGATCATCCGGTATAAGAGGTTCGCAGCGCACGAAGCTGCGGAGTCTCGATTTTGAAACAAGCCCGGATCGGGACCTGTGTATTGAGCGGGATGACCCTTTTTGGGCATCCCGCTTTCCAGTTTGGAGGTCATCCTATGAAAATCATGTATGTTGCCAGTGAGGTTGCTCCGTTCATTAAAACCGGAGGTCTGGGAGATGTTGCAGGTTCTCTGCCCAAGGCTTTGGCTGCCGAAGGCAATGAAGTTGCGGTGTTCTGCCCGCTGTACAGCGCAATCCCTCAGATTTGGCGTGAAAAACTGACTTATTTAAAAAATGCATACGTACAACTCGGCTGGCGCAATCAGTACTGCGGCGTGTTCCACTATGCGGACGCGGGCGTGGATTATTACTTTATTGACAACGAATACTATTTTGCGCGCAGCCAGATTTACGGCGAATATGACGATGCGGAGCGGTTTGCATTCTTCTCCAAAGCAGTGCTTGAGATTTTGCCGGATCTGGATTTCCGTCCCGATGTCATCAACTGCAACGACTGGCAGAGCGCATTGGTGCCGGTTTATTATAACCTGATGTTTGCGGGGCGAGAATTCTATCAGGGGATTAAGACCGTGTTTACTATCCACAACATTGCATATCAGGGACGGTACGGTCGAGAAATCCTTGAGTACGTATTGGGCATTGATGATGCGCATTATCGTTCCGGCTTTATGGCGATGGATGGGGATGTTAACCTCATGAAGGCAGCAATCGTTGCAGCCAATGCGGTGACGACGGTTTCGCCGAGCTATGCGGAGGAGATTCAGACGCCATATTACGGTCACGGTCTGGACCCGATTCTGCGCGATTGTAGCTATAAACTGCATGGTATCATCAACGGCATTGATTTGGACACCTTCAATCCGGCGACAGACCCGTTGATTTTCAAAAACTATACCACCCGCAGCCTGAAGGGCAAGGCAGTCAATAAAGCGGAGCTGCTCGCACTGTGTGGATTGGAAGGCGACGAGGACACGCCGGTGATCGGTATGGTATCGCGCTTTGCTGGACATAAGGGTTTTGACCTGCTGGAAGCGGTACTCGATGACCTGCTCCAAGATGATGTCCGCCTGATTGTGCTCGGCAAGGGAGAATGGCGGTATGAGCAGATGTTCATCGAGGCCAAACGCCGGTATCCGGGCAAGATCTCGGCATCCATCATGTTCTCGGCAGATCTTGCGAACAAGATTTATGCCGGTTCAGATATGTTCCTGATGCCGTCCAAGTCCGAGCCGTGCGGTCTGGCGCAGATGATCGCGCTGCGCTATGGTACCATCCCGATTGTGCGGGAAACCGGCGGTTTGAAGGATACGGTAACTGCGTTTGTGGATTATTTGGGAACCGGAAACGGATTTACATTCCATAGCTACAACGCGCATGACATGCTGCATGTCATCCGGGAGGCGTGCGGTGTATTCCGGTATAACAAGGATGCGTGGAAGCAGCTTGTGCTGGGCGGCATGAAGTCCGACTTTAGCTGGAAGACTTCTGCGGAGAAATATTTGGAAGTTTATCGCTCGGTGTGAGCGGACTGGAAAGGTGCGCGGCAGGGATTCCTGCCGCGCCCTTGCGCCCTTGAAAGATTCGCCGGACGCAGATGTATTTGCGCCCGGAAAACAGAAACGATATGTCCCTGATGAATATTGCGGGTTCGGGGCGCTTTGCAGCTGACCGTGCGGTTGCGGAGTGTGCGCAAAATATCTGGCGGGTGCATACTAGCTTTGCTTATTGACCCAAATGCGCCGGTCTCTCATAAAATGTTGGGAGACCGGCTCTTTTTTACCCTGCCGGAAGTACAGGGCGGTTGTTTTATGGAGACTGTCATGATATACTGAATAATGCTAAAATAAGATTCGCCGGAAAGGGTCGATGCCCTGTGCGTTGCAGGGCGGTTTGGGCAGCGCTGCGGAACGGAGCAGCGGCGGCGTTTTGGCAGAAAAGAGAGATTGATAGAGAAGGTACGGGTACATGTGGAGCGTATCCGTCAAAGGAGATTTTATCGCATGAAGAAACTGACGAGTGTTTACTGTTCTCGAAATGAGGTCTGCAAAAGCCCTTACGGCGCGGTGCCGAGCGGAGAAACAGTAAGATTTTGTATTTATCCGCGGCGTTCAGCGGGCGTATTGTCGGCTGAATTGCTGCTCTGCGCGGATGGAGAGGAAATGCAGAACATCCCGATGCACTGGAACGGATACAGCGGTGCGCGGGACTGCTATACGGTGACCTGCACAGCGGGTGCGCCGGGACTTTACTGGTATTTATTTCGGATGGTCACAATCGAAGGCGAGAACTTCATCTGCCGCAGCGCAGGCGGAATGGGCGATGTGCTGACTCAGCCAGGGGAGCGCTTTCAGATGACGGTATTCGACGGGAATTATCAGGTCGCATCGTGGTTTGGCGAGGGCATCACATACAACATTTTCCCAGACCGTTTTTGCCGCGCCAAGGCGCCGGCAGAGACGGGATATCGCTCCGAGCGCCATATCCATCAGGACTGGTCGGATATTCCGGTTTATCTGCCGGATGCGCGCGGCGAGATTTGGAATAACGATTTCTTTGGCGGCAGCCTGCGCGGTGTCATCGAAAAACTCGATTATCTGGAAAGCCTGCATGTGCGCACAATCTATTTCAATCCGATTTTTGAGGCATTTTCCAATCACCGCTATGACACCGGCGACTATAAGACCATCGACCCGATGATGGGGACCGAAGCGGATTTCCGGGAGCTGTGCAGCAAGGCAAAGGCGCGCGGCATGCGCGTGATTCTGGACGGCGTGTTCAGCCATACCGGATACGACAGCAAATATTTCAATGCGCGCGGTCATTATGACAGCGTGGGAGCGCATCAGTCTAAGGAATCGCCGTACTATGACTGGTACGAGTTCTCGAACTGGCCGGACAGCTATTCCTCGTGGTGGGGGATTTACACGCTGCCGCAGGTCAGAGAACTCAACGAAAAATATCTTGATTATATCATTGAGGGCGAGGACAGTGTCATCCGTCACTGGCTGAATGCAGGTGCGTCCGGCTGGCGTCTGGATGTGGCGGACGAATTGCCGGATGAATTCATTACGAAACTGAACCGTGCGGCGCGAGAGACTAAACAGGACGCGCTGGTCGTGGGCGAAGTCTGGGAGGATGCATCCAATAAAATCAGCTACGATGTGCGCCGCCGCTATTTTCAGGGCGGCGAGCTGGACAGCGTGATGAATTATCCGCTGCGCGATGGGATTATGGCGTTTTTAACCGGCTCTCCGGCAGAGGATTTTGCTGAAAAAATGGAAACCCTACGCGAAAATTATCCGCGTGCAATCTTTTATAATTTGATGAATATTATCGGAACGCACGATACCCCGCGTGCTTTGACTGCGCTTGGCGCAGACCCGGGCGACTGGGGCGCGAGCCGGGAATACCGTGCGCACAAACGGCTGGAGGGGGAACCGCTTGCGCGCGCCATGCGGCTGCTCCGAATTGCTGCGGTGATTCAGTTTACCATGCCCGGCTCTCCGACAATATACTATGGGGATGAAGCCGGACAGCAGGGGTATGAGGACCCATTCAACCGCCGCACCTATCCATGGGGACAGGAGAATCAGGAACTCTTGGCGTTTTACCGCAGTTTATGTGCGGTGCGTGCACAAAATCCGGCGCTGACAGACGGCTCGATTGAGTTTTTGGAAGCGCATGGCGGCGTGCTGCTGTATGTGCGCGAGGATGCAGGCGAGCGGATTCTGGTCGCGGTCAACCGCACAAAGGAAACACAGGTTTATGAAATCACCGGAGCAGAAAAGCTGGAAAACTTATTGGACGGTACGGTGCATACAGACGGCGAAGAACATGTGATATTGGACTTGGAGCCGGAAAGCGCAGCGTTGTACCGCTTTGCGGAATAAGGAGAATATGATGGATTTTACCGAAAAAACCCTGCGGAAAGCGTATAAATTTCGCGGGAAAATTATGAGTGCGCGTGTGGACGATATCGAACTGCCGAACGGCAGACCGGCGATACGCGAGGTATGTGAGCATGTGGGCGGCGTGGGTGTGCTGCCGATTGATGAAAATGGAAACGTGATTCTGGTGCGCCAGTACCGCTATCCATATGGAGAGGTGATCTGCGAGATTCCTGCGGGCAAGATGGACCATGGTCCGGAGGATGCCGAATTGTGCGGCAGGCGGGAATTGCAGGAGGAAACCGGTTATACAGCGGCGCGCATGGTGCCGCTTGGCGTCATTTATCCGTCTCCCGGATTTTTGACCGAGGTGGTTTATCTGTATGCGGCGCTTGGACTCACGCCGGGGGCGTGCAGTCCGGACGAGGATGAGTTTGTCGAGCATATTTCCATGCCGTTTTCTGAACTGGAGCGTTTGATTGAGACCAATGAAATCCGCGATGGGAAAACCATCGTGGCAGCATACCGTGCACGCCTCAAAGGACTGGTTGGGTAATCTGGTGATACCGGGAGAGGAGGACAATATGGACAAGACGATTCTCGTGGTTGAAGATGAAATGGCGATTGCAGATATTCTGGTCTTTAACTTGCAGCGGGAGGGGTATCGAACGCTCGTGGCAAACGACGGCACCGAGGGGCTGCGGCTGGCGCTTACGGGCGCGCCCGATCTCGTGCTGCTCGATGTAATGCTGCCCGGCATGGATGGATTTGAAGTGTGCCGGAAGGTGCGCGAAACCTCGCAGGTGCCGATTTTAATGCTGACTGCACGCGAGGAGGAAGCGGATAAGGTGATGGGTTTGGAGCTTGGTGCGGATGATTACATCACGAAGCCGTTTTCCATGCGGGAACTGATGGCGCGCGTTAAGGCGAATATCCGCCGCACTTCGGTGCAGCAGACTGTTTCCGGCGCACAGGAAGCGCCCGCTACCGCGGGCAAACTGGTGATTTCATCGGACAGGGGCGCAGTTTATAAGGACGGGAAGCCGCTTGACTTATCGGTGCGTGAGTTTGATATCCTGACGTTCCTTGCCGCAGAACCGGGCAAGGTGTTTTCCAGAGAACAGCTCATGGAAAATGTGTGGGGATATGAATATTACGGCGATTTGCGTGCAGTGGATGTTGCCATCCGGCGTCTGCGCGAAAAGCTGGAGGATCAGCCCGCACAGCCGCGGTATATCATTACAAAGCGCGGCTTTGGCTACTATTTCTCGGACAGTGAGACCGTGGAAGGGGTATAAAGGAGGACAGTTATGTTTCGCAGCCTGCATATGAAGCTTGTCCTTATCCTGATATTGCTGATTGTGTCAGTCATGGTCGTGATGGGTACCTTCCTGATTAACAGCGTGGGCAACTACTATTTGAGAGATTTCTATGACAGGGTAACCGGTCTGTTCGACTACAATATGCGCGTCTCGCTCAGCGAAGCTGCGCAAAGCGAAGATGGAGATCAGCGACTTGCGGAGATGATTGCCGCGCATGCGGGGTCACTTGGTATTGATTCACACTGCAACTACTATATTCTGGATGGTAAGGGCAATTATCTGAGCGGTCCGCGCGCGCCCGGCAGCGCCGACATCACGCCGACTCCGAACCTGCTTGCAGCAATGGCGGGAAAGGTCGGGATTACCAATGCGGTGATCGACAGCTATATGGACGCAGCCTATCCGGTCGATGGGGGAGAGCAGGACTATATCATCTACATCAAGGACGATAAGCAGGAAATTCAGACGCTCTCATGGCGCTTTTTCAGCATCGTCATTGAAACGATGCTGTTTGGGCTGCTGGTTGCGGTGCTGCTCAGTTTCCTGCTTTCTAAAACCATCACCACGCCGGTTGAAAATATGAAAAAACAGGCGCGTTTGGTTGCAGCCGGAGACTTTAGCCATCGCCTGCCGATTCAGTCGGGCGACGAGATCGGCGACTTGACAGAAACCTTTAACTACATGGCAGAGGTGCTCCAAAATACGCTGGGAGAGGTGCAGGAGGAGCGCGATAAGCTCAATACCCTGTTCCTGTATATGACCGATGGCGTTGCAGCGTTTACGCCGGCAGGACGTATCATCCATATGAATCCCGCGACCGAACGGCTGATGGGCGTGACATTTGACGAAAATATGATGTTCAACGAGGTCTTTACCGGCATGGCGATGCCGAGCATTGCGCGTGTGGGAGAACGCAAATCGGTGAGCAGTGAGATCAGCCGCATGGGACGCACGCTCAATGTCCTGTTTGCGCCTTACGGTGCGGTGGACGATGAGCGCGGCGTCATTGCGGTCATCCATGACGTCACCGAGCAGCGCAAACTCGATGACGCGCGGCGTGAGTTTGTTGCCAATGTTTCGCATGAGCTGCGCACGCCGCTGACCAATATCAAGAGCTATACAGAAACCCTGATGGATACTGCGGGTGAACTGCCGGCAGAAACCGAAAAACGCTTCCTTGGCGTGATCACAAATGAAGCGGATCGTATGACCCGTATCGTTAAGGATTTGCTGACGCTTTCCAAACTGGATTGCGGCAGGATGGACCTTACGTTCAGCCGGTTTTCGATTCGGAATATGTTGGAGTCGGTATATACCGCTATGAAGCTGGACGCAGAGAAAAACGGGCATGCTCTGTCGCTTGCGTTTGAAGGAGATATGCCGGAAATGGTTGGAGACAGGGAGCGGCTTGAGCAGGTCGTTGTAAACATTATTTCCAATGCGATCAAGTATACCGCAGCCGGGGGGCATATTGAAATTTGCGCCAGCAGACGGGATGAACGCAATGCCATGATTCGCATTCGGGATAATGGCATCGGCATTCCGGAAAGCGATGTGCCGCGCCTGTTTGAGCGGTTTTATCGCGTTGACAAGGCGCGCTCACGGGAAAAAGGCGGCACTGGACTGGGGCTTGCCATAGCAAAGGAAATGGTGGAAGCGCACCACGGTACCATTCATTTGGAAAGCACATTGCATGTCGGCACGACGGTGACAATCGTGCTGCCGACTGACCTGCATCTTGAGGAAGCCTGATGGAAACACGGGAACAAAAACGGAAAAACCGAATCAAAAACGCAATCTTACTGGTGCTGTTTATCGGTCTGATTGTCCTCACCGGTGTGACATGGCTGTCCGGACTGAATTTGGAAAGTATTCCGGAGGGGACGCTGCTGCACCGGGTATATCAGCGCATCACCTATGGCGTGAGCGGGTTTGAACTGCGTACCGGAAGCGATGCCGCGGCAGAACCGACGCGGATTGCGGTGAGCACTGCTGACGGTTTGGTGGGCGCGCAGTATCAGACGGCATCGGTTTCGATGCTGTATACGGTGCTGCGGGAACCAATGGGTGCGGCGATTGACTGTGCGGGAGCGTTCGCTGCCTGCACGGAAGAAGATTTCACGCAGGCGCTTGCAGGAGAGGTGCTCTATTTCGGCTATGAAGGGCAGCTGCCGCTGACGCTGCTGTCCGGATGGATGGGCAGCGGGAGATCGGAAGAACTGCAAAAAACCGACCTGCTGCTGCTTACCGGCAAAGGAAAACTGTTTATCCATGGGGAGAACGGATACCAATGGGCGGAAACAAAGGGAAGTCCGGATGCGTGGGCACATCTGATGCAGGAACTCTCCGCAGGCGCTTGCAGCTTTGCCGCGCAGGAAGGGGAAAAGTTTGCACAGATCCGACCGGATACCTTGTTATTTGAGCAGGAGAGCGAGAGCGCGGAACGATTGACCATGCGCGTTCCCGGATTTCTCGAAGGACAGGGCGGCAGTGACTTGACGGCGCTGTTGGAAGCTTTTTCATATGATCCGTATGTCCGCACCTATCAGGAAGATCAGGGAAAAACCCGTGTATTTGTAGAGAATTACAGCACGCTGCATGTTTCTGCGGATGGGGAGGTATCGTTCCATACCTCTGCGATGGAGGGCGCGCTTGAAGCGTACTCCGCAGCAGAAGTGGAAAAAGAAGATGTCTTGCGGCTGCAAACCGATTTTGCATATCGGCTGCTCCGTCAGGTGCAGGGCAGCATGTCGGATACATCCAAAGCGATGCTGTTCGATGTCACAGAGGGAGAAAGCGGGGTACGGGTGCTGTCGTTCCTTCAGACAGCAGGAGGCATCCCTGTGCAAGTTGGGGAAACGCCGTTTGCATGGTTTGAATTCCGGGAAGGACGGATGATCGGTGCGGAGCTGCATCTGCGTGTATTTGAGTCTGCCGGGGAACAATCGCCGCTGCTGCCGAGCAGACAGGCGGCTGCGGCGGCACCGGCGGAAGGGCTGCGGCCGATGCTCGCTTACACAAGGGCTGCGGATGGAAAATTTACTGCGCAGCGATACTATCAGAAATAGAAAGAAAGGAGGCTGTCCCAATGCAGTGGAGCCGTGTGAAAACCATATTGATTGTGATTTTGCTGTTGGTGGACAGCTTCCTAGTGTGCATGCTCGGAGGAAAGGCATGGTTTGCCTATCAGCGGAAGCAAGAGATTCGTGAAAATTTGCAGAGCGTTTTATCGCAGAATGGGATTACGTTGGAGGATTCCATGAAAATCCCGGGAAAGGCAATGATGCCGCAGCTGTACATTGACCGCAGCCGAATCAAAGAGGCTGAGACTGCGGCAGCGCTGCTTGGCGGGACTGCCGAACGAAAGGATGAGGGGGATTGTTCTTCTTTCCAAAACGATTGTGGAACCGTGACATGGAATGAGACGGGAGAGTTGGAGGCACGCCTGACCCCGGAGGGATACGTCAAACCGGAGAAAACACAGCTGCAAAGCAGGGCGCAGCAGCTTCTGCAAGGCGCAGAACTTTACACGTCGGGAGCGCTGTGGGAAACGGACGGAGATACCGTTACAGTTCGCTTTAAAACTGCCGGATATGAGGTGTTTAACCGGAGTTTGACGGTGACCTATGGGACAAAAGAGGTGCGCATCCATGGGTGGTGGACGATGGAACCGCCATATGCGATGCGGAGCGACCTCTATGCAAGCTATGACCCGGTGGAGGCGCTGATTGTATTTTCCGGATTTCACCTTGCGGCACGCGTGGAAAAGATGGAACCGGGACTCATGTTGACGAATTCAGCAGGAAATCAGTTGGCACTGAGCCCTGTTTGGCGAATTGTCACAGACAATGGGGTGTTCTTCGTCGATCCGCTGAAAAAAACTGTGATTTGATCTGTAAAATTGGCAGATTGCCAATCATATAATTTTTACGCAAGATTCGGAAAGTTCTTTACTTCGGCGGGCAAGCTGTGGTAAAATATTTTAAGTATCAGCCTGCGCCTATCACATAGCGGCGCAGCTTTTGTATAATGATAATATCAGGCGGCGATGCACGCGCATCCCCTTTTTAACATATTAAGGAGACGGTTCAATTGACCAAATATGTCATCAATGGCGGTAAACGCTTAAACGGCGAGGTAACAATCAGCGGAGCAAAGAATGCAGCAGTGGCAATCGTTCCTGCGGCATTGCTTGTGGACGGTCCTTGCCGGATCGAAAACGTACCTAAAATTATTGACGTGACGCTGCAGCTCGAGATTCTGCGTGAACTTGGCGTGTCGGTGCGCCTTGCAAACGCGACCACGGTCGAGCTCGATGGCGCAGTGCATGAGGGGGCGAAGGTGCCCTATGAACTGATGCGCAAAATTCGTGCATCCTACTACCTGATCGGTGCGCTGCTCGGCAAGTATCAGCATGCAGAGGTTGCTATGCCCGGCGGCTGCAACTTCGGCGGCATCCGTCCGATCGACCAGCATATCAAGGGATTTGAGGCGCTCGGCGCAACCATTTCCATCCGTGAGGGCGGCTATATCCATGCCGACGCGCCGAATGGTCTGACCGGCGCACACATCTATTTTGACGTTGTTTCGGTCGGCGCGACCATCAACATCATGCTTGCGGCTGTCCTTGCCAAGGGCATGACGGTGATCGAAAATGCAGCCAAGGAGCCGCATATTGTCGATTTGGCGAATTTCCTCAATGCCATGGGCGCGGATGTCAAGGGCGCAGGCACGGATGTTATTAAAATTCGCGGCGTCGAAAAGATGCACGGCGGCACCTATTCCATCATTCCCGATCAGATTGAGGCGGGCACTTTTATGGCGGCGGTTGCTGCTTGCGGCGGACAGGCGCTTATTAAGAATGTCATCCCCAAGCATTTGGAGTGCATTACCTGCAAGCTGGCAGAGATGGGCGTGGAAATCACTGAGTTTGATGACGCGGTGCTCGTCAGCCGTATGGGTAAACTGACCAAGACCAATGTAAAGACGCTGCCTTATCCGGGATTCCCGACTGATATGCAGCCGCAGCTGACCACGGCGCTGTGCCTTGCAGAGGGCACCAGCATCATCACCGAGGGCGTGTGGGACAATCGCTACCGCTACACTGAGGAACTGGTGCGCATGGGCGCAAACATCCATGTGGACGGCAAAATCGCGGTCGTGGAGGGCGTTCCCGAACTGACAGCGGCACCGGTGCGCGCATATGATCTGCGTGCAGGCGCAGCGATGGTCATTGCCGGTCTGGCAGCCAAGGGTACAACCGAGGTCGAGCAGGTAACCAACATCGAGCGCGGTTACGAAAATCTGGTGGAGAAGTTTGTCGGTCTGGGCGCGGATATGCTGCGCGCTGAGATTCCGGACAATGAAGCACAGATGCCGAAAGCAAAGTAAACAGTCTGGGGCGGGGGATACCCGCCCTGATTTTATGTGATGGAGAAGATTTATGGAGCAGAACTGTTATTACAGCATCGCCAGCGGTTCCAGCGGAAACTGCGGTCTGTATATTGCCGGAAACACGCGGATTTTGATTGACCTCGGGGTTTCTGTACGCCGGCTGACGGCTGCGCTGCGCCGCCTTGGGCTGACCATTGAAATGCTGGATGCAGTGCTGCTGACCCATGAGCATATCGACCACGTGAAAGGGCTTGCAACCTTTGTTAAACGGCATACCGTGCCGGTTTACGCGACCAAAGGTACGGCAGAGGCGCTTCTCACGAAGAACCCGGATGCAAAAAAACTCCTGCGCCCGTATTGGGGCGGGGAGACCTTCACCATTGGCACGGTGGATGTGCAGTCCTTCCTGACACCGCACGACGCAGCAGAAAGCGTTGGATACATCCTGCGCACGCACGCGCATACTTTTGGCTTTGCGACGGACCTCGGGTTTGTGCCGTCAGCGGTCCAAAAGCTGCTGCTGGACTGCGATGCCGTGGTGCTGGAGTCCAACCATGATTTGGATATGCTGCGCATGGGACCGTATCCATGGCCGCTCAAGCAGCGTGTCGGCGGCAGCCACGGGCATCTATCCAATCCGGATTGCGCAGCCTGTGCGGTCAAATTGGCGGAGCATGGGGTACATACAATTCTCCTTGCGCATTTGAGTGAACACAACAATACACCGGTGACCGCGCTGCGGGAGACCCGAGCGGCACTGGATGCCGCAGGACTGGCATGCGAGGTCTATGTTGCGCCCAAGGACGAGATGGAGCATCCTATCCGGTTTCAGTTGGAGGTGCAGGCATGCTAGGGATTCGATTGATTTGCGTGGGCAAGCTTGGCGAGAAGTTCTGGAAAGAGGCTGTCAAGGAATACGAAAAGCGTCTGGCGGGATATTGTAAGCTGGAAATCGTGGAGCTGCCCGAGCAGCGTCTGCCCGACCGTCCCTCAGAGGGACAGCTTGAAGTTGCGCTGCGTAAGGAATCCGAGCTGATTCGTGCAAAGATTCCACAGGGTGCGGCGGTCATTGCGATGTGCATTGAGGGCAAGACGATGTCAAGCGAGCAGCTTGCGGAGACGTTTGGCGAGATGACGCTCTCTGGTACGAGCCGGATTGCGATTCTGATTGGCGGCTCGTGCGGACTGGATGCGGCGCTGAAACGAGAGGCGCGTCTGCGCCTGTCCATGTCACCCATGACGTTTCCGCACCATCTGGCGCGGGTCATGGTGCTCGAGCAGGTGTACCGCGCCCTGAACATTCAGGCAGGTGGGAAATACCATAAATAAAGCGGGTCCGGGGTGTGCCCCGGCGCAGTGCAGGCGCGCAGCCTGCCCGCGCGCCGCAGCGCGCGGAATGCCTTTTCAAAACCGCCCTATGGACGGTTTTGAACCAAACAGAACAGAAAAAAGCCTTCCCCGACCGGGGAAGGCTTTCGTTTTGCATGAAAAGTGAAAAATCAAAGATTTTTCAGGGGAGTGTCGCTGTCTGCGGACAGCGACAAGCTTACGCAGCTTGAGCACGCCGGGGTACACCCCGGACCCTGCTTAGAGACCGTTTTGCAGGCGCGCAGCTCTGAGGGTATTCTTCATCAGCATGGTGATGGTCATCGGACCTGCGCCGCCCGGCACCGGAGTCATATACGACGCCTTTTCCATGACAGCCGGGTCCACATCGCCGCAGACCTTGCCTTCTTCGTTGCGGTTGATGCCCACATCAATGACAACCGCACCCTCCTTGACCATGTCCGGTGTGATGAATACAGCTTTGCCGACTGCGGCAACCAGAATATCTGCGCTCAGGCAAAGCTCTTTCAAATTCTGCGTGCGGCTGTGGCAGATGGTAACCGTACCGTGACGGTGCAGCAGCAGCATTGCCATGGGTTTGCCGACGATGTTCGAGCGGCCAACCACCACACACTGCTTGCCCTTGGGGTCGATTTCATACTCGTCGAGCAGTTCCATTACGCCCGCCGGGGTGCAGGGCAGGAAATCAAAATCACCAATCATAATCTTACCGACATTGGCAGGATGGAATGCATCGACATCCTTTTTGGGGTCAATCGCGTCGATGACCGCCTCCTCGCTGATCTGCGGCGGCACGGGAAGCTGGCACAGGATACCGCTGATTTTGGGGTTTTCGTTCAGCGTGTGAATGAGATGAATTAGATCTTCCTGCGATGCTGTAGCAGGGAGGACATGCTTTTCGCTGTAAAAGCCGCACTCGCTGCAAGCCTTTTCCTTGTTGCGCACATAAATCTCACTGGCAGGGTCATCGCCCACCAGAATCACAGCAAGACCGGGAACAACCCCCTGCGCCTTCAGTGCATCAGTCTCTGCAAGAATCTGTCCGCGTACCTTGGCGGACAGCGCTTTTCCATCCATACGAATTGCGCTCATTGATCATTCTCCTTTTTGTCGAGGTCGATTGGCTGTTCGAGTGCAGTTGGACGCCAAATCTGACCGAGGTTTTCTACTTTGTTTTTTCTGCCGAGCACCAACAGTAGGATTGCTGCGATGCAGCTCACGCCTGCAAGCACCTGAGAGACGCGCAGCGGTGTGCCGGGAATGTACAGGCTGTCTGTGCGCAGTCCTTCAATCCAGAAGCGTCCAAAGCCGTACCATGCGCCGTAAATCAGGAAAATTTCACCGCGGAAATGTCGGTGCTTGCAGCACAGGTGCAGAATGAGGAATCCAATAAGGTTCCAAAGTGATTCATAGAAGAAGGTCGGATGTACCGGCGCCGCGCCGTCGATGACCATGCCCCATGGCAGGCTAGTCGGTCCGCCGAATGCTTCCGCATTGACGAAATTACCCCATCTTCCAAAAATCTGACCGATAATCAAACCGCAGGCAGCGACATCCAGCATGCCGGGAATGTTCAGCTTATGACGTTTTCCGTAGAAAACAATCGTGGCGATTGCACCGAGAATACCGCCGTAGATTGCCAAACCGCCGTGCCAGATTTTCAGGATTTCGATGGGATTGTCTTTGTATGCATCCCATTCAAAGATCACATAATACAGGCGCGCACAAATGATGGCGATGGGCACGCACAGCAGCAGCAAATCATACAGGTTATCCCTAGTATAACCAAATTGTTCGGTTTTTCTTGTAGCATAAGCAGCCGCAAACAGAAAACCGATGCAAATGATTAAGCCGTACCAGTAAATATCTTTGCCGAAAACGGTAAAAGCAACGCGATTCAGCGTGAATTCCAGACCGAGTCCGGGAAAACCAATCACATGTTCCATAGTTTCTCCTCCTTTGCTTCTGTGCGCGGCAGTATAACCGACATGGAAGAACGATGCGGCTGCGCCCAGTGGATGAACATCTGCTGGACGTCCTGCGCAGAGATGGTATCATACAGTTCTGCGAATGATGGGAAATCTTCTCCGCCGAACGCGGCTTCGCACTGGCAGCGGCAGATTTCATCCGGCTGATCGAGTGTGCGCAGTGTCATGCCATAAGCCGCACGCTTCATGCGTGTGAATAGAGCAGAATCTACCCCATTTTCCGCAAACTTCTTTACAGCAGTTTCAATTTGCCTGCGCGCCGCGCGCGGGTCGCGGCTGTCGCCGCCGAACATTGCACAGGCTGCTTCGGGATGCAGATAATAGCCGTTTGTAAACTGCCGGTTAATAAGACAGGCTTCGTACAGTGCGGCATAAAGCGGGGAAGTTTCTCCGACAAGAATACGGCAGCACAGTTCGCCGAGCAGCTGCCGGCGCAGACGGCTTTCTCCGGGCTGCAAGGGAATATCCTTAAAACCGAGCAGGAAGGTTGGCTGGGAAACCGACATCCGATGGATACATTCACTTTGGCATATTTCATCACGGCGTGTACCGTAGTGCCGCGCTGCGATATGTGCGGCTTCCTGCGGGGAGTATTTTTCCGCAATTGCCGCAATGGTGTCGAAATCCGCCGTGCCGCATACAACAAGCACCATATTTGCAGGACTGTAAAATGCGCGGTGGCACTGGTGCAGCAGCGCGGGGGTGATGGGGGCAATACTGTCCACACTGCCGGAGATCGAAGCGCGTACCGGATGCTCGTGATAGAGCCCTTGATACAGACCGATGAAGTTCCTCCAGAACGGTGTGTCGTCCATCATGCCGATTTCCTGTCCGATGATGCCCTTTTCCTTGGCGACATTTTCCTCGGTAAAATAGGGCGTAAAGACGAATTTGGTCAGGATCGTCAGATTTTCCTCGAAACCGGAGGTGCAGGAAAAGTAATAAGCAGTCATATTATGACTGGTGAACGCATTTGGAGACGCACCGGTTGCAGCAAATTTTTGCAGCGCATTGCCGTCCTCGTCCTCAAACATTTTATGTTCCAGGAAATGTGCGACTCCCGCAGGCGTATCGATATGCGTGCCATCCTCCATTGTAAATCTGGAATCGACCGAACCGAAATCGGTTGCCAGCATGGCAAAGGTCTTGGAAAATGCGGGCTTGGGAATATAATAGATGCGCAGACCGTTTGGGAGCGTTGTGGTCTGCATGGTCTCGCGCACCCGTTCAAAGTTTCGGGTCATACCGCCACCCCTTTCAGAAAATAAACGGTATCCAGTGTGATACCCTGCGCGGCAGCGAGCACATCTTTCCGCGTCAGACCGGCAACACGTGCCATCAGTGTATCAAGGTCATAGGTCAAGCCGCCGACCGCCTGGCTTTGGAAAAAACGTTCAAGCGATGCGGGATTGTCCTGCATCGTGCGCAGTTGATTCATCAGGGTACGGCGGGCAGCATTTAACTCCTCTTCGGTGAGACTGCCGCTCTGCAAATCGGCAAGCTGATGCAGGATTTCATCCTTGGCAACCTCGAAGTTGCGGTTTTCAATGCCGGAGGAAACCACCATAATGCCCTTGTGCTTGTCCAGTCCGGAACTTGCATAGTAGCACAGACTGAGCTTTTCGCGTACATGACGAAACAGGCGGGAACCGGTATATCCGCCAAATGCCATAGAAAAAAGCATCAAAGCCGGATATGCTGCATCGTGTCCGGTCAGTCCGGTGCGGAAACCGAGCGACAGCTTGCCCTGCGTGACTGCCATCTCTTCCACCACCGTGCGTGCGGCATCCTGCGCGGGATGTGGGAGTATACGGGGGAGAGAATGGGCGCTTTGCCTTGCGGCGAAAGGCGCAAAGCATGCGGCTGCATCATTCGGGTCCATGCTTCCGCAATAAAACAGTTCAATGGGTGCAGCGGCAATGGTGTCTTGCCAGAACTGCGAAAGTGCAGCAGGGGATACAGTGCGCGCGGTTTCGGCAGAGCCGAATTCATTTTGTCCGTAAGGCTCCCCTTTGCACATGCATTCCTGCATGCGGCGCATGGAGTAAGCCTGCGTATCGTTCTTTTGCGCCGCGATTTTATCGGCGAGAAATGCGCCCTCTGCGGCAATATAGTCTGCGCTGAGCAGATTGTTTGGCAGATACGGCGCATGCCAGATACGATATAATAAGGATGCCAACCGCGCTGTAAGTGCCTCACCCTGCGGGACATAGGCTTCGTCGATGACATCTGCGATGGTGCCGATTACGACCGCATCACCGGTTTTGCGTACATATGGATAGATGCGTGCGCCATAAAGATTATCGAGCATCTGCCCGAGCGCATTTAGATCTGGATGATCTGCGGTGCCGCGGTGCAGTACCTGCGGCAGCAGTGCTGCATGGGTGTTGTCCTCGGTCAGCGGCAGGACGAACCCGGCGCTCAGCACTGCGGTTTTATATTGTTCGGCGGGCAGGCAGGTCAGATGGACACCCTCCGCCAACTGGAAACGTACTTGTTTCATGTGTTCCCTCATTTCTTTTGCGGATCAGAAAATTCCACGATGAAACCAGTATACCTGTATTTGACCATAAAGTCCAGAAGTGCCCCGTAAATTTCAAAGTTTTTTCAAAATGCCTCTTGACAAAGCAGGGCGAATGCTGTAACATAATAGCGTTGCAGTTGTAAAGCCATTCTCCTTTACACTGGAGGCAAAACCCATGAAGAATAAACCGCTTGAAATGTGTCTGCTTTTTGACTTTTACGGTGAGATGCTCACCGAGAAGCAAAAAGAGATGTTTGACCTTTATTATAATGAGGATCTTTCCCTTGCGGAAATCTCCGAGCATGTCGGCATTACCCGTCAGGGCGTGCGCGACAGCATTGTCCGCGCAGAGCATACCCTGCGGGACATGGAGCAGCGCATGGGGTTGGTTGCGCGTTACGGCAAGATCGATCCGCTGATCGACTCCATGCTCGATGATGTGCACCGGCTGCGTCTCATCAATTCCAATCTGCTGCACAATGCGGAAATTTCCCGCGTGCTTGCGCGGTTGGATGATAACTTAAAGATCATCGCCGGCGGACGCACGCTTTGACCGGAGGAAACCATGGCATTTGAAGGCTTAACTGAAAAAATTTCAAACACATTTAAGAAGCTTAAGAGCCGCGGACGGCTCACCGAGGCTGACGTCAAGGATGCCATGCGTGAAATCCGCCTCGCGCTTCTTGAGGCAGACGTAAACTTCAAGGTCACCAAGGATTTCGTCAAGGCGGTTACCGAAAAGGCAACCGGCGCGGATATCTTGGAGAGCCTTTCTCCCGCCCAGCAGGTCATCAAAATCGTGAACGAGGAGCTGACCGCGCTGCTCGGCGGACAAAACGCCCGCATCACCATTGCACCAAACCCGCCCACCATCGTCATGATGGCAGGTTTGCAGGGCGCCGGCAAAACCACCAACTGCGCCAAGCTCGCGGGTCTGTTTAAGAAACAGCAGCAGCGTCGGCCGTTGCTTGTCGCCTGCGATGTTTACCGACCGGCAGCGATTGAACAGCTCAAGGTAGTTGGCTCGCAGCTCGGCATTCCGGTGTTCGAGATGGGGCAGGGCGATCCGATCGAGATTGCCAAGGCTGGCGTAGAATTTGCCCGAAAAAACGGTCATGATCTGGTATTCATTGATACCGCTGGCCGACTTCATATCGACGAAGCCCTGATGGACGAACTGAAACGCATCAAGGCGGAAGTCAAACCGCATGAAATCCTGCTCGTGGTCGATGCAATGACCGGTCAGGATGCAGTCAATGTCGCTGAGACTTTTGATGAGGCGCTCGGCATCGACGGCGTACTGATGAGCAAGATGGATGGCGACGCCCGCGGCGGCGCGGCGCTTTCTGTTAAGGCAGTTACCGGAAAGCCGATTAAATATATCGGTACCGGTGAAAAGCTGGACAACATCGAGCCGTTCCACCCCGATCGTATGGCGTCCCGTATCCTCGGCATGGGTGATGTGCTGACCCTGATTGAAAAAGCACAGCAGTCGTTTGACGAAAAGCAGGCGATGGAAACTGCAAAAAAGATGGCAGTTGGAAAGCTGACACTGACCGACTTTTATGATCAGCTTCAGCAGATGAAAAATATGGGCTCCATGCAGGACATGCTCGGCATGCTTCCCGGTGTAGACGCCAAAGCGCTCGCGGGTGCACAGGTTGACGAAAAAGCAATGGCACACGTTGAAGCGATTATTCAGTCTATGACGCCCAAGGAGCGCGACAATCCCTCGATTATTAACTATAGCCGAAAAAAGCGCATTGCAGCCGGCTGCGGACTGAGTATTGAGGAAATCAACAAACTGCTCAAACAGTTTGAGATGATGCAGAAGATGACCAAGCAGCTTGTGGGCATGCAGAAGCGCGGCAAGAAGAAAAAGCGCGGCGGCTTCCCTGGCTTTGGAAACTTCAAGCTCCCGTTTTAATTTTGTGTAAAATTATTTTACAATAGATTCTCGCTATTTCAAGGAGGTGAAAAAGAGATGGTAAAGATCAGACTGCGCAGAATGGGCGCAAAGAAGTCCCCGTTCTACCGTATCGTTGTTGCCGACTCTCGTTATCCGCGTGATGGTCGTTTCATCGAGGAAATCGGCACTTACAACCCCATGACCGCTGAAGCAGAGGTCAAGGTTGACGCTGAGCGTGCACAGAAGTGGATCAAGAATGGCGCACAGCCGACCGACACCGTTCGCGGCATCCTGAAGAAGGCCGGCGTGCTGTAATGGAGTGAGGTTGTGAACATGAAAGAACTTCTGACCTACATTGTAGCGAACCTGGTATCCGAACCGGACGCCATTTCCATTGAGGAAAAGGTTGAGGGCGACGAGATCACCTTCGAGCTGCGTGTTGCCGCGGATGATATGGGTCGAATTATCGGCCGCCACGGTCGCATTGCCAAGGAGATCCGCACGCTGATGAAAGCAGCCGGCAATCGGGAAGACAAAAAGGTTTCCGTCGATATCTGCGACTAAAAACCTTCCAAAGACCTGTCGCAGGATGACAGGTCTTTTTCTTTTTTGGCGAGTACGATACGCCGTTACGAAATTTGGAGGAAACCATGAAAAAGCAATTCTTAGAAGCCGGAAAGATCGTCAATACCCATGGTGTGACCGGTGAAATCAAGGTGCAGTCGTGGTGCGACAGCCCGGAAGTGCTGCTCGATTTTGACACACTGTATCTGTCTCCGACCGAGCCGGTGCAGGTTAAAAAGTCGTATGTCCACAAAAACTGTGTCATTATGCGCCTCGAAGGGGTGAACACCTGTGAAGCAGCCGAAGCACTGAAAAACAGGGTGCTTTATCTGGACAGGGAAGACGTTGAACTGCCGGACGATTTGGTGTTCATTCAGGATATTCTGGGATTGGATGTATTTGATGTGCGCACGGGCGAGACGATCGGCACGCTGCGCGAGGTCAATCAGGGCGCAGGACATGACCTGTATTTGATTCGCCGTGAGGGAAAAGCGGATGCGCTGATTCCGGCTTGCAAGCCCTTCCTCAAAAGCATCGATCTGGAAAAGGGCATCATTACGGTCGAAACCATTGAGGGGCTGATCGAATGAGAATCGACATTATGACGCTGTTTCCCGAGTTAATCAACGGCGTGATGAACGAGAGCATCATTGGCCGCGCGCAGGCAAAGGGGCTCATTGAAATCCGTGCAACGAACATTCGGGATTATGCACTCGACAAGCATCACAAGGCAGACGATTCGCCCTATGGCGGCGGGCGCGGGATGGTCATGCTGCCCGAGCCGCTCTATTTGTGCCACGAGGCGCTGACGGGTGGAACGCATGTCCATACAGTCATGATGAGCGCGCAGGGGGCGCCGTTTACCCAGCAGAAAGCGCGCGAATTGCTCTCACATGAGCGCTTCATCATCGTTTGCGGTCACTATGAGGGCATTGACCAGCGGTTTATCGACGCATGCGTCGATGAAGAAATTTCAATCGGGGATTTTGTGCTGACCGGCGGTGAAATTCCCGCGATGGCGGTGGCGGATGCGGTGTGCCGTATGGTACCCGGCGTGCTGCCTGATGAAACCGCGTTTCAGGAGGAGAGCCACTGGAACGGTCTGCTGGAGTATCCGCAGTATACCCATCCGGCGGAATGGCGCGGAAAGAATGTGCCGGAGGTGCTGCTTTCCGGGCATCATGCGAATATTACGCGCTGGCGGCGAAAGATGTCGCTCGTGCGCACACGGCGCGACCGTCCGGATTTGTTTGCAGCATTTCAGCCGCAGGACAAGCAAGATCGCAAAATTCTGGCTGAAATTGAAGCTGAGGGACTGGAGTAGCAAAAAATAAGAATCCATACCGGAGAAGCAGACATTTGCACTGCTCTCCGGTTTTCTTTGCGTAAAATAAAAAGATTATACCGCTTTTTTTACGAAAGTGGATAATTGTTATTTACAAAAGAAAGCAAAGTGGGTAAAATGTATTATAGATGAAGAGAGATGCACACAGGAGGTTTCCAGCATGATTATCACCATTACCCTGAACCCTGCGATGGACCGTACCATCCGGATTGACCGTCCGCTCTCCCCGATGAAGCTGAACCGTGCGGTCAGCACTATGGTAGAACCCGGCGGTAAGGGAATCAATGTTTCGCGCGCGGTCAAAGCGCTCGGCGGCACGAGCGTTGCGCTCGGCTTCTGTGCAGGTTCGAATGGGCGCATGATGAAAGATGCGTTGACCGCAGCAGATATTCACCATGATTTCGTAGATGTTCCGGGCGAAACCCGTGTCAATGTGCAGGTGATTGATGCATTTGGCAACCATACGGAGATCAACGAGCCGGGTTTCAAAATTCATGACGGCGATTATCTGCGTTTTCTGGAGCGTATGGAGCATTACCTCCTGCCGGAGAATATTTTTGTCATTACCGGTTCGGTGCCGCCGCAGTTTTCCATGGAAAACTACATAAAAATCTGCAAAAAGATCAAAAAAGCGGGGTGCCGTCTGATTATTGACGCAGCGGGTGAGCGGCTGCTGGAGGCGCTCAAGCTTGAACCTGATTTTGTAAAGCCAAATATTTTTGAGCTCGCAGAAGCGGTTGGCGACCCGGCTTCGGCTGACCCAGAGGTCGTTATCCACAGTGCGCGCAAGCTGCTCGACATGGGCGCGCGCGCGGTCTGCGTTTCCATGTCGCAGGAGGGCGCGCTGTTTGTGTCCAAGGATGAGCCGGAAGCGCTCTATGTCAACAGCAACCCGAAGATTGATGACTGCGGTGCGGTCGGCACTGGCGACGCAATGGTTGGCGCGATTGCAAACTCCATGCACACCGGTCTGAGCTTCTGCGAGTTGGCGAAGTATACGGTTGCGACCGGACGTGCCTGTGCGCGTCTTGCGGGTACCGAAATGGCGACGCTCAAGCGTGTTTACGAGGTTTATGAAACCTTGCAGGTCTATACGGTATAACGATGATGCAATGAAAAAGCTCCTGACTTCAGTCAGGAGCTTTTTTGCAGCTTATAAGGGGAAAAACTGTGCGTTTACCGTTCCATCTTCCAAAATGCCACCGAATAAGGCAGAAGTTCGCTGCCGCCTCCAAAGTCGTGCGGTTTTCCGGTAATGAGGTCAAGCGCAGTGCCGCAGCCGGCATCGAAGTGCGCAGTAAACGGTGTGCTGTCTGCATTGATTGCAACAAGCACACGTTCACCGTCTGTTTTGCGCTCCCAAATCGCTTGACGGTTGGTCAGCAGGAGATGCCGGAAATCGCCATAGCATAGCGCGCGGCTTTCGCGGTGTGCTTTTGCCATCGCTGCAATGGCGTCGGTCAAATCATTCCACTGTGGGGTGTCGAAAGCGGGACGCAGCACATCGTCGCTGCCCGGGGTCTTGTGTCCCTCGGCGCCCCATTCGGAACCGTAATACAGGCAGGGGATTCCCGGCATGCCGAACAGCATGCCATAAAGCAAAGGCAGATGCTGCGGGCAGGTCAGGATGGATGCCGCGCGGGTCACGTCGTGGTTATCTACAAACGAGAGCAGGTGCTTTCCTTTATAAAGCGTCCAGTTTTCCGGACCGAACTGGCGCATAAGCGAATGCGTAATCTCAAACAGGTTCATGGAGTTCAGAGAGGAATATAGCCCCTTGTAGCATTCGTAGTTGGTGCATGAATGCAGCATTTCATCGTTGACAATCTGGTTGTAGTCGCCGTGCAGCACCTCGCCGATGAGCACAAACCCTGGCTTGAGCGATTCGGTAAACCGGCGCAGCGCGCGCATGAAATCGCGGTCGAGCAGGTAGGCGACATCAAGCCGCAGACCGTCGATATCGAATTCTTCGACCCAGCCGCGGATGCAGGAAAAGAGATGGTCTACAACTGCGGGATTGCGCAGATTGAGTTTGACCAGTTCGTAATGCCCTTCCCAGCCTTCATACCAGAAGCCATCATTATAGTTGGAGTTGCCGTCAAAAGAAATATGAAACCAGTCTTTATAAGGCGAATCCCATTTTTTCTCCTGTACATCACGGAATGCCCAGAATCCACGCCCGACGTGGTTAAAGACGCCATCTAAAACAACTTTGATACCGTTTTCGTGCAAAACTTTGCAGACTGCGGCAAAATCCTCGTTTGTACCAAGGCGGCAATCGATCTTCCGAAAATCGCGGGTATCATAGCCGTGGCTGTCCGATTCAAAAATCGGGGAAAAGTAAACGGCATTTGCACCAAGTTTCGCAATATGCGGCGCCCAGTCCGCAACTTTACCGATTCGGTTCACGGTCTGACCATCGTTGGCGCGGGGGGCGCCGCAGAAGCCAATGGGATAAATTTGATAAAATACACTTTCATATGCCCACATAAGGGATCACTCCTTTGCTTACCGCTTTTTGGGCGGTGGAACGCGATTTCATAGAACCGCCTAATCTATAGTATAGTCGGATTGGTGCAAAATAACAACAACAGATAGGAAACAAAACGCTGAGACATACAAAGTGACGAATTACAGCCTCTGAGGGATTTTGCGGAAATAATGCTTGCGTTTTGGGGCGCAATATGATAGAATTTGAAATTGATAACGGGCATTCCTCTGCTTACCGGTCGGAAAACAGACCTTAATCAAATGATACGGCACGAATGTCTAGGATGAAAGGAAGACTGAAAAATGGATTTAGTCAAGGTTCTGTCTGAGCAGCAGCTCAAGAACGATCTGCCCGAGCTGAAGATCGGCGATACCGTAAAGGTTCATGCAAAGATCAAGGAGGGCAACCGCGAGCGTATTCAGGTTTTTGAAGGCATCATCATTGCGATGAAGCACGCGGGCATCAACAAGACCGTCACCGTCCGCCGCATTTCTTACGGCGTAGGCGTTGAGAAGACCTTCCCGGTACATTCCCCGAACGTAGCAAAGTTCGAGGTTGTACGCAATGGTAAGGTTCGCCGTGCCAAGCTGTACTACCTGCGCGGCCGCGTAGGCAAGGCTGCAAAGGTTGCAGAGAAGGTCTAAGACAAAAGGGATACAAAGAGGGGAGCTTCGGTTCCCCTCTTTCTCTTTTTATAGTGAACAGAAAAGAGGGAAAACAGATGGGAGCGAAGAAAACGGATTATCAGAAAACAGTGCGTGCCTGCTATTTGGGCACGATTACGCAGTCGGTGGTTTTGAATGTGACCCCGATTCTTTTTTTACCTTTGGCGGCATGCTATGGGTTGTCGTTTGAACAGCTCGGACGGTTGGTGCTGGTTAATTTTGTGTGTCAGTTTGTGTCTGATCTTGCATTTGCGCGTCCGGTGGAGCGTTGGGGGATTCGTCCGTTCGTGGTGGGCGGGCATGCGTGTACGGCGCTTGGACTCATTTTATTTTCGGCGGCGCCGCTGCTTTTTCCAAACCATATTTATTTCGGATTGCTGCTTGCGACCGCGCTGTTTTCGAGCGGCGGCGGCCTGCTCGAATTGCTGCTCAATCCGATTATGAGCGCATTGCCGGGGGATGATACTGCGCGGCGGCTGAGCCTGATGCACTCGTGCTACGGGTGGGGTCACATTGCGGTTGCGCTCATTTCAACGCTGCTGATTTTTGCACTGGGGCGCGAACGCTGGTTTGTTGTGCCGTTGCTGTGGAGTTTGCTGCCGCTCGTAAACTGCCTGAATTTTGCCCGCGCTCCGCTCGTACAGATGATTGAAGAACAGCAGCGCACCAGATTGGGAACTTTGCTGTGCCGTCCGTTTTTTGTGCTCTGTCTGGGGGCGATGTTCTTTAACGGCGCAATTGAGGTCACCATGTCGCAGTGGGCATCCAGTTTTCTTGAGCAGTCAATCGGGCTTCCCAAGGTGATGGGAGATACATTGGGCGTGTGCATGTGTGCAGCTATGATGGCGGTCGGCAGACTGCTCTATGCGAAGTTTGGGCAGCAGGTCGATGTGTTCCGGCTGATGCTCTGGGGAGCAGTGCTGTGCGGCGGGTGCTATTTGGTCGCCGGGCTGTCCGGTTTGCCGGTGTTCTGCCTGCTTGCCTGCGCAGCGTGTGGATTTGGTGTCAGCATCATGTGGCCTGCCTGCGTTGCGATTGCGGCGGATACTTATCCGCTTGCAGGTGCAAGCATGTTTGCGCTGGTTTCCGGATTTGGGGACGCAGGCTCCGCGATCGGACCTTGGGGTGTTGGCATGATTGCGGATACCGCATCCAATGGTCTGCAAACCGGTCTTGCCGCAGCATCGGTTTTTGCGATTGGGATGTGGATTTGTACCTATTACCTGCGGGCGCATTATCGCGCAGAGCGGCAGGTTACAATCGGGGAATAACCGAACTGCGGAGACAAAAATGATGTTTTTGCTTCGGATACGGCATCCTGTCTGAAAAATGACCGCAATATCGAAAACAAATTAAACATTCTGACATAAAGGAAGTCGGGCCATTCCTTTGTAAAAGCGATGATTTATGTGGTATAATAAAGTGTACTATGCTAAACTGTAAAATGGAGGAGATCACATGAAAGAACGCCAGCCCTTTGAAGAACAGGAAGAGAAGAAAAAGGGCCGCTTTCAAAGCAGTTTGTATGATTGGGGCGAGGCGCTGATCATCTCTTTGATCTTTATTGTATTGTTATTTACGTTTGTCGTGCGCCTGATTGGTGTGGACGGCAGTTCGATGTTCCCAACCCTGCATGACCGCGATGTGATGGCGGTCAGCAATCTCGGATACACCCCGGAGAAGGGGGATATTGTGGTGCTCAATAAGGAGAGCTTCATGGATGGTCCGATCGTCAAGCGCGTTATTGCGACCGAAGGGGACGAAATTGATATCGATTTTGCACTGGGGCGCGTGTATGTGAACGGAGAGGAACTGGATGAGCCGTACACCAATGAGTTTACGCTTCCGATGAACGAAGAGGGGATGACTTTCCCGCAGACCGTTCCCGAGGGCTGCATTTTTGTAATGGGCGATAACCGCAATGCATCGACCGACAGCCGTGACCCGGCGCTTGGTATGGTGGATGAGCGGTATGTCATCGGTCATGTGTTGGCGGTTGTCTGGCCGTTTGAAAATTTCGGAGGGAAAACTGCATGAATATCCAGTGGTATCCCGGGCATATGGCGAAAACCCGCCGCCAGATGCTCGAAAACCTGAAAAACATTGATATTGTCTGTGAAGTTGTGGATGCGCGTATCCCGATGGTGTCGCGCAACCCCGATATGGATGAAATCGCGGGAAGCAAACCACGCATGATTATCCTCAACCGCATTGACCTTGCAGACCCGGAACAGACCCGCCGATGGGCGGCATACTTCCGCGCAAAGGGCTGGGCGGTTTTGGAAACCGACAGCCAGCACGGAAAGGGAACCGAACGGTTTGCGTCTGCGGCACGTGAGGTGCTTGCGGACAAGATCGCCCAGTGGAACGAAAAGGGGCAGACCGGACGCGCGGTGCGCGTGATGGTAGTCGGCATCCCGAACGTCGGCAAATCGACATTTATCAACCGGATTTTGGGACGTAAATCCGCTAAGGCTGCTGATAAGCCGGGCGTGACCCGCGGAAGCCAGTGGTTCCGCGTCGGGGATGGCATCGACCTGCTCGATACGCCGGGCATCTTGTGGCCCAAGTTTGACGACGAGCGCACCGGCTTGCTGCTCGCGTCCACGGGCGCAGTCAAGGATGATATTTTGGATGTCGAGACGCTTGCCTGCAAATTGTTTGAAATTCTTGCAGTGCGTGCACCGGAAACTATTGTCAATCGCTATAAGCTGACGCTGCCGGAGCCGGAGGAAGAGATTGACTTTCTCGGCTATACGCTGCTTGAACAGGCGGGGAAAAAACGTGGTTTCATGATGCGTGGCGGCGAGATTGATACCGAGCGCATGGCGCGCGTGTTCCTGGACGAATACCGCGGCGGCGTGCTCGGGCGCATCACACTCGAGACACCGGAGGAATATACTGATGCTGGACTGGGAGATTGAGCGCAGGGCAAAAGCGGAAGGCTTTTCAGCGATCTGCGGCATTGACGAGGCGGGACGCGGCCCACTGGCAGGTCCGGTTTGTGCAGCGGCAGTGATTTTGCCGTTTGGCTGCGAAATCGATGGCTTAAATGATTCCAAAAAACTCACCGAGAAAAAGCGGGAGGCGCTGTTCGAGGTGGTGCAGGAGCAGGCGCTTGCCTACTCGATTGCGCTTGTCGATCACAAGACTATTGACGAGATCAATATTTTAGAGGCGACTTTCCTCACCATGAGGCAGGCGGCGGAGGGACTGCAAATTCCGGCAGATTATGCGCTGGTGGATGGAAACCGCAGCAAGGGACTTTCCATCCCGCACGAGTGCGTGGTCGGCGGCGACGCGAAAAGCCCATCCATTGCGGCGGCGTCCATTCTTGCCAAGGTCACACGTGACCGGCTGATGCTGGATTACGCGGCGCAGTATCCGGAGTATCTCTTTGAAAAGCATAAGGGGTATGGTACCAAGGCACACTATGAAGCAATTTTGGCGCACGGTCCCAGCCCGATTCATCGCATGACTTTTTTGAAGAAATTTTATGAAAAGCATCCGGAGGCAAAACCATGACACGCGGGGAGAAAGGCGAATGCCTTGCCGCAGAATATTTGACCGAACAAGGATACGAAGTGGTGGCGCGCAACTTCCGTACACGTTTCGGAGAGCTGGATATTATTGCGCAGAAAGATGGATTCCTCGCGCTTGTTGAGGTCAAACTGCGCAAAAATGCACGCCATGGAGCGGCATGTGAAGCAGTTGACCTTGCCAAGCAGAGACGGCTTATTTTTGCAGCGGAGGAGTGGCTCAGTACCCACCCGACTGCGCTTCAGCCACGATTTGATGTGATTGAGGTCTATCTGCCGGATGGCGCAGACACTCCGCTGATTCATCACCTCGAGAATGCGTTTGACGCATGAGGAGGCATCCGTTTGAACTATTTCGATTTACACTGTGATACAATTTTTGAATGCTATGAAACCGGAAAAAGCCTGCGGGAAAATGATTTGATGATTGACCGCGAAAAGGTTTCGCGCTATGGGCATTACGCGCAGTTTTTCGCGCTGTTCTGCGGCGCGAAAGCGCCCGAAGGTGTCGTGCGGACACGTGTGCTGCTTGATTTGCCGCCAGAGGCGCGGCTTGATGCGCTGCTTGCTGAGGCAAAGCGGCAGTTTCGCGAAAATGCAGACTGGCTGATGCACTGCTATACTGCGGAGGATTTTGACTATGCGCGGGCAAAGGGCAAGGCGGCGGCGTTTCTGTCTATCGAGGGGGCAGAATTGCTCGCGACCGACGCGCACGTCGCGCGCGCATATGACGCGGGTGTGCGGCTGGTGACGCTGAGCTGGAATTATCGCAATGCGTATGCCTGCGGTGCAGCGGCCGATAACGACGCTGAGCTGACCGTGCAGGGGCGGGAACTGGTGCATCAGCTTGTGCAGTTAGGTATGATTCTGGATGTATCCCACCTGTCTGAGGGCGGTTTTTGGGATTTGTGTGTACAGACCGAAGCGCCGTTTGTGGCAAGCCACTCCAATAGCCGCGCAGAGTGTACCCATCTCCGCAATCTGACCGACCTGCAATTTTCCGAAATTGTGCGGCGCGGCGGACTGTGCGGCATCAATCTGTACAGCCCATTCCTGCGGGATGACGGACAGCACGCAACACTGGATGATGCGCTGCGCCATATTGAGCATTTGATGGCATGCGGCGGGGAAGCCTGTCTTGCGCTTGGCTGCGACTTTGACGGCTGCGATACGCTGCCCGTAGGAATGGAAGGCGCGCGGGATATGGAAAATCTTGCGGAGGTTCTTTTGCGGCATAATTATTTAGAAAGTACGGTTAATGCGCTGTTTTATGACAACGCAGCCGCCTTTATCCATAGAATGTTATAAAAATGGAGGATAAACATGGACTATGTAAGCACTCGAAACGCGAATCTGCGCGTGAGCGCAGCCAAGGCCATTGCGACCGGTATCGCGCCGGACGGCGGTCTGTTCTGCCCTACTGAGATTCCGGCGCTGAGCATGGCTGAAATTGAAGGCATGATGAAGCTGAATTACAAAGAGCGTGCAGCGCAGATTCTCGGGAAATTTTTAACCGAATTTACAGCCGAAGAACTGCTTGACTTTGCGAATAAGGCGTATGCGGATGAAAAGTTCGGCGGCGCGGATACCGCTCCGGTCGTTGACCTCAAGGACGGCAAGCATATTTTGGAGCTGTGGCACGGTCCGACCTGCGCCTTTAAGGATATGGCGCTCCAGATGCTGCCGCATCTGCTGACTGCATCCCTCAAAAAGACCGGTGAGACCCGCACAGCGTGCATTCTGGTTGCAACGTCGGGAGATACCGGCAAGGCGGCGCTCGAGGGATTTGCCGATGTACCGGACACCAAAATTATGGTATACTATCCGGTAGACGGCGTTTCCCCGATGCAGAAGTTGCAGATGACCACACAGAAGGGCGAAAATGTGCAGGTTGTCGCGATCCGCGGCAACTTTGACGATGCGCAGAGCGCAGTCAAGCGCATCTTTACCGATAAGGCAACCGCAGAGAAGCTGGATGCACAGGGAATGATGTTCTCGTCCGCGAACTCGATCAACTGGGGACGTCTTGCGCCGCAGATTGCGTACTACGTGTCCGCTTACTGCGACATGGTCGCATCCGGTGCGGTTAAGCTGGGCGATAAGGTGAACATCTGCGTGCCGACCGGTAATTTTGGCAATATCCTTGCAGGTTACATCGCAAAGCAGATGGGTCTGCCGGTGAACAAGTTCATCTGCGCATCGAACAGCAACAATGTGCTGACTGATTTCTTCCAGAATGGCTGCACTTACGACCGCAACCGTCCGTTCTATACCACCACTTCGCCGTCGATGGACATCCTGATTTCGTCCAATCTGGAGCGCCTGCTGTTTTTGGTATCCGGTCAGGATGACAAGCTGGTTGCAGACCTCATGGCGCAGCTGAATGAAACCGGCAAGTACACCGTGCCGGCTGAGCTTGCAGACAAGATCACTGCCGAGTTTGCGGCAGGATTCTGCGATGACGCACAGACCGCACAGGAAATCCACAAGCTGTGGACTGAGGAGCACTATCTGGCAGACACCCATACGGCGGTTGCAGTCAAGGTTTATGAGGACTACCGCGCAGCATCGGGCGATACCACCCCGACCGTCATCGCGTCTACGGCAAGCCCGTTTAAGTTCTGCCGTGCGGTCATTGAGGCGCTCGACGGCACGCTCGAGAGCGACGATGTAACCCAGCTCGATGTCCTGACTGGCATGACAGGGATTGCGGCACCTGCACCGCTCGCAGCGCTTGCCGGCAAGCAGCCGCGCTTTGATATGGTCGTGGATAAGGAAGAGATTCTGGCCACTACCGACCTGCTCGCGGCACTGTAATTTTGGAGGAGCCATGGCGCTTTATACCCTTGCTGACCTGCATCTGGCGTGCGCTGTCGATAAACCGATGGACATTTTCGGCGGACGCTGGCAGGATTATATGGACAAAATTCAAAAGCGATGGACTGCGGTCGTTTCCGAACAGGATACGGTTGTGATTGGCGGCGATGTTTCGTGGGGAATCGACTTCAAAGAGGCAAAAGCCGACTTTGCATACCTGAACCGCCTGCCCGGGCATAAAATCATTTTGAAGGGCAATCATGACTTGTGGTGGAATACCATGACGAAAATGAACCGATTTATTGCGGAAAATGGCTTTCAGGGTATTGATTTTCTACACAATAACTGTTATCTTTATGAAGATATCGGCTTGTGCGGCACACGCGGCTGGTTTTATGAGGAAGATTTCAAGGAGCAGCACGACGAAAAGGTATTTCGTCGGGAGCTGATGCGGCTGGAAACCTCACTGAAAGCTGCGGATGCGGCTGGTGCGCGGGAGAAATATTGTTTCCTGCACTATCCGCCGCTTTATACGAATTTCCGCTGCGGGGAGATCATCGAACTGATGCAGCGCTACGGCGTAACACGGTGCATCTACGGTCATCTGCACTCTTCGAGCCTGCGCTGGGCGGTCGAAGGGATGCACGAGGGCATAGAGTTTACCCTTGTTTCAGGAGATCATGTGGACTTCACCCCGGTTTTACTGAAAAAATAATTAGAAATCAGCAAAAATAGGCTGGAAATCCGTCAAACAATCTGATAAAATAGATTGGATACATTTTTAGGAGGAATCAATCTAAAATGGAACTGAAAAACGTAGAAAAAATGGAAAAGAGCATTGTTGCTCTGACCGTTGAAGTTTCCGCTGAGGAGATCGAGGCGGCAAAGGAAAAGGCATACAAAAAGAACCGCAAAAATATCACTGTGCCGGGCTTCCGTAAGGGCAAGGCGCCCCGCAAGCTGATCGAGAACCTGTACGGCGACGGCGTATTCTTCGAGGATGCACTGAACATCTGCTATCCGGAAGTGTTTGAGAAGGCACTGGAAGAAGCAAAGATCGAGCCGGTTGCGCAGGCTGACGTAGAGATTCAGGACATGACTGAGACCGGCGCAGTTGTTCTGCTGTGCAAGGTTCCGGTAGAGCCGGAAGTAACGCTCGGCGAGTACAAGGGCGTTGAGGCAGAGCGCGCTGAAGTAAAGGTTATGGCGGCAGACGTCAAGGCTGAACTGGAGCGCATGGCACAGCGTTTTGCGCGCACCGAGACCGTAGAGCGCGCAGCAAAGAAGAACGATACTGTAAACATCGATTTCGAGGGCTTTGTTGACGGCGTTGCATTCGAAGGCGGCAAGGGTGAGAACCATCCGCTGAAGCTTGGCTCCGGCACTTTCATCCCGGGCTTTGAAGATCAGCTCATCGGCTGCAAGGCTGGCGACGAGAAGGACGTTGTCGTAACCTTCCCGGAAGAGTACCATGCAGATGATCTGGCTGGCAAGGAAGCTGTTTTCAAGTGCAAGGTACACACCGTGCAGGAAACCATCACTCCGGCAATCGACGATGAGTTCGCAAAGGACGTTTCCGAGACCGCAGAGACTCTGGCTGACCTCAAGAAGGAAGTCAAGGAGCGCCTGACCAAGGCAAAGAATGCGGAAGCTGACCGTGAGTTCGAGCAGAATGTCATCGACAAGGTTGTTGACGGCATGCAGGCTGACATTCCGGACGCAATGATCGAGCAGCAGATCGACACCATCGTGCGTGACTTTGAGTACCGTCTGCAGATGCAGGGTATGAACATTGAGGGCTACCTCAAGGCAACCGGCACTGAGATGTCTGTATTCCGCGGCATGTTCCGTGAGCAGGCTGAGAAGCAGGTTAAGGGCCGTCTGGCACTGAAGAAGGTTGCTGCACTGGAGAACATCGAGATCACCGAAGAGGATCTTGAGGCTGAGTTCAAGAAGATTGCCGAGCAGTACGGCATGGAGGCTGAGCAGGTGAAGAAGGCAATGCCGGCTGAGGCTGTCAAGGCAGATCTCCAGATCGACCGCGCAATTGCGTTCCTGAAGGACAATGCAAAGGCTGTAAAGAAGGCTGAAGCTTCCGAAGAGGCTTAAACGTCCTCTACATATCCTTCGGGGAAAAGGGGGGCTGTCTGCACAGCGCCGCCGTAAAGAGGCGGCGCTTGCAGGCAGAGACCGAAAGACATGAACGGTGTACATCACCAATCGGAGGATATTGAAAGGAGTTATTTTTTATGAGTTTGGTACCTATGGTCATTGAGCCGACCAACCGCGGCGGCGAGCGTTCTTATGACATCTATTCACGGCTGCTGAATGACCGTATCATCTTCCTGTCGGAGGAAGTCAATGACGTGACAGCATCTTTGATTGTCGCGCAGCTTCTGTATCTGGAAGCACAGGATCCGGACAAGGACATCTCGTTCTACATCAACAGCCCCGGCGGCTCGGTTACTGCGGGCATGGCGATCTATGATACGATGAATTATATCAAGTGCGACGTCTCGACGATCTGCATTGGTATGGCGGCATCTATGGGCGCGTTCTTGCTCTCATCGGGCGCAAAGGGCAAGCGCTATGCGCTGCCGAATGCGGAGATTATGATTCATCAGCCGTCCGCAGGCACGCAGGGACAGATCACCGATATGGCGATCCACCTCAAGCGTTTGGAAACAATCAAAAAACGCATGAACCATATTCTGGCTGAGAATACGGGAAAGGCGATCGAGATTGTCACTGCGGACACCGAGCGCGACAACTTCATGAGCGCGCAGGAGGCTCTGGAATACGGCCTGATTGACAAGGTCTTTGACAAGAGATAACTTTTTCGTTTAAGATGACCGCTACACCGCTGGACGCGCAGAACGCGCGCCCGGATGGGGCAGCGGTTTTCTGGAATCACCGACCGGCACTTTTTGTGTGTCGGGGCGGGAATGTGAGGTAAACGATGGCGAATAAAGACGATAACAGAACGCTCAAATGTTCTTTTTGCGGCAAGCCGCAGAGCAAGGTCCGCAAGCTGATTGCGGGTCCGGGCGTTTATATCTGCGACGAATGCATCGGTATCTGCTCGAGCATCCTAGAAGAGGAATTCGGGATGAATGCCGTGCTCGACGATGAACCCATAGAATGCGAAGCACCGGAGAACTTGCCGACCCCGAAGGAACTCAAAGCGGTGCTCGATGAATATGTCATCGGTCAGGAGCGCGCGAAGGTTGCACTCTCTGTCGCAGTATACAATCATTATAAGCGTATTTTCCGCGGCGGTGATGATGTGGAGCTGCAAAAGAGCAATATCTTAATGCTTGGTCCCTCGGGTTCGGGCAAGACCCTGCTCGCGCAGACTTTGGCAAAGACTTTGCAGGTGCCGTTTGCGATTGCAGATGCCACAACGCTGACCGAGGCAGGCTATGTCGGTGAGGACGTCGAGAACATCCTGCTGCGCCTGATTCAGGCTGCGGATTTTGATGTAGAATTGGCAGAGCGCGGCATTATTTATGTCGATGAAATTGACAAAATTGCGCGTAAGAGTGAAAACCCCTCGATCACCCGCGACGTATCGGGCGAAGGTGTGCAGCAGGCGCTGCTCAAAATGCTCGAAGGTACGACTGCGAACGTTCCCCCGCAGGGCGGGCGCAAGCATCCCCATCAGGATTTTATCCAGATTGATACGACCAATATTCTGTTTATCTGCGGCGGTGCCTTTGACGGCATTGAGAAGATTATCCAGAACCGCACCGGAAAGCAGGGGCTTGGCTTTGGAGCCGAAGTAACCAGCAAAAAAGAGGCGGATATCTCTGAAATGCTCGCGAAAATCGAGCCGCATGACCTGATGAAGTTTGGTTTGATTCCGGAAATCATCGGTCGTCTGCCCGCAATCGTCAGTCTGGACAGTCTTGACGAGCAGGCGCTTGTGCGTATCCTGACTGAGCCGAAGAACGCCCTTGTGAAGCAGTATAAAAAGCTGTTTGAACTGGACGGCGTGGAGCTGGAGTTTGAGGCGGAGGCTCTGGAAGAGGTTGCAAAGATTGCGGTTGAACGGAAAACGGGCGCCCGCGGTCTGCGCGGTGTTCTCGAAGAAGTGATGACGAATATCATGTTTGAAATCCCGTCTGATGAGAGCATTGAGCGTGTTACCATTACAGCGGATGTTATCCGGCATCAGGGAACGCCGGTTATCCATCGCGCTCCGGAAAAACCACATTCGGGGAAAAGCGCATAACGTATCGTCAAAAGGGGTGTGGCGCATTTGCCGCACCCTTTTGACGATTTCACCAGATGTTGTCGCTTGCATTTCGGGGCGCATGCGGCTATACTGATACTGAATAGAAGAACATTGTAACGCCTGATTTGGGCGGAACACCCCGTATAGGAGTTGAAATCATGACTATGAATGAGGACATTCGGATTTTGCCGGTTTTGCCGCTGCGCGGACTTACGGCATTTCCCGAGATGCTGATTCATTTTGACGTCGGCCGTATCATGTCGATTAAGGCATTGGAAGCGGCAATGAAAGATGGTCAGAATATTTTTTTGACCGCGCAGAAAGAATTGAAAACCGATACGCCCTGTGCAGATGATTTGTATGAAATTGGTACAATTTGTGTCATTAAGCAGATTTTGCGTATGCCGGGCGATAATATCCGTGTGCTTGTGGAGGGACGTACCCGTGCACGCGCACTGGAGTTTGAAGCTGTAGAAGAGGGGGGATGCCTGTACGCAAAGACAGAGCAGCTCGCCGAATATCATCTGACGCATGGTTCATATCGTCGGGAGCAGGCACTTGTGCGCACGGTACAGGATCGTTTTGCCGAATATGCTGAGTATGCGCCGCGTCTGTCGGGCGATGTTGTGATGGCGGTTGCGGCGGGCGGTGACCCGGGATATCTCGCTGACTATATCGCGCAAAATATTGCGGTTGACTTTCAGGTGAAACAGCAAATCCTTGAGGAGCTGAATGTTACCAAACGTTTAACCTGCGTGATCCGTTTGCTGACCGACGAAACCGAGATTCTTAAGATTGAAAGCGACATTCAGGATCAGCTCAAGGATCAGATCGACCGGAATCAGCGGGAATATTATCTGCGTGAGCAGATTAAGGTGATCCAGTCCGAACTGGGAGAGCAGGATCTGAACGCTGAGGTAGAAAGCTATCGTGAACGCATTGAAGCGCTCAACCTGCCCGAGGAGCACACGGAAAAGCTGCTGAAAGAAGCGGACCGTTTGGCAAAGATGAGCAGCGCGTCGGCAGAAAGCGGCGTGGTGCGTACATATCTCGATACAGTGCTCGAGCTGCCGTGGAAGGATGCGACCGAAGAACGCGCGGATTTAACTTATGCCGCAGAAGTGCTCAATCGGGATCATTACGGCATGGAAAAGGTCAAGGAGCGTATTTTGGAATTCCTCGCAGTCAAGCAGATTGCGCCCAATTTGAAAGGTCAGGTGCTTTGCCTTGCGGGTCCTCCGGGCGTCGGCAAGACGTCGATTGCGCGCTCGGTGGCAGAGGCGATGGGGCGCAAATATGTGCGGCTGTCGCTCGGCGGTGTGCGCGATGAAGCGGATATCCGTGGACATCGCAAGACCTATATCGGCGCGATGCCCGGGCGAATCATGACGGCGATGGCACAGGCAGGCAGCCGCAATCCGCTCATGCTGCTCGATGAGATTGATAAGATGGGCAATGACTTCCGCGGAGATCCGGCGTCTGCTATGCTCGAAGTGCTGGATATTGAGCAAAACAGCGCATTCCGCGATCACTATATTGAATTGCCGTTCGATTTATCCGACGTACTGTTTGTGACCACGGCGAACGATCTCGGCACGGTGCCGCGCCCGCTGCTCGACCGTATGGAGGTCATCGAACTGCCGAGCTATACCGAGGAAGAAAAGGTACAGATTGCAAAACGCCACCTGCTTGTAAAGCAGATGGACAAGCATGGACTGACCCGCGCGCAGCTTACCGTTTCGGAGGAAACCCTGCACGCGATTGTGTCGGGTTATACCCGCGAGGCAGGTGTGCGGCGGCTGGAACAGCTCATTGCAAAGCTGTGCCGTAAGGCGGCGAAGCGCATTGCAGATGGCGGTAAAAAGCTCACAGTTACAGCGAAAAATCTCGAAGAGCTGCTTGGACCGGTGAAGTTCAAGGATGATGTGGTTGCGCATCGTGACGAGGTTGGCGTGGTCAATGGTCTTGCATGGACGAGCGTAGGCGGCGAAATGCTGCAAGCCGAGGTCGCAGTCGTGCCCGGTACCGGCAAGATCGAAGTGACCGGAAATCTGGGAACGGTCATGCAGGAAAGTGCGAAGGCAGCAGTCACCTTTGTGCGTTCGCGCGCCGAACGCCTTGGAATCAGTCCGACCTTCTATAAAGAAATGGATATGCACATTCATTTCCCGGAGGCGGCGATTCCGAAAGACGGTCCTTCGGCGGGTGTGACAATTACCACTGCGCTGATTTCGGCATTGACCGGCGCTCCGGTGCGTCACGATGTTGCAATGACTGGAGAGGTCACGCTGCGCGGGCGCGTGCTGCCGATCGGCGGACTGCGCGAAAAGACCATGGCGGCGTACCGTGCGGGTATCAAAACCGTTGTCATCCCCAAGGATAATGAATCCGATTTGGAGGAAATTGTTCCGGTGGTACGTGAACATGTCAAGTTCGTTGCCGCCGAAACGATGGATACCGTGATGGAAACCGCGCTCGATTTTGCGCATCGTCTGCCGCCTGCCATCAAGGAAGAAAAAAAGGAGCAGCCGCTTGTACCTGTGCCGCATGCCGGGCAGAATGCAACGACGCTACGCCAGTAATGAAAGAAAGAGGACAGCTATGCTTAACCTGCATAACGCGGAGTTTATCCGTTCCGCGGTCAAAGAAGCTGATTTCCCGCAGGACGGTCTGCCGCAGATTGTATTTGCCGGCAAATCTAATGTAGGAAAATCGTCCACCATCAATAAGCTGCTGAACCGCAAAAATTTTGCCCGTGTGGGCAATCAGCCAGGAAAAACAATCCATATCAACTATTTCCTGATTGACAAAAAGGCATATTTTGTCGATCTTCCGGGGTATGGCTACGCCAAGGTTTCCAAGGGCGAGCGTGACCGCTGGGGACAGCTCATCGACACCTATTTTGGGTCGGGGCTGATTACGCTCGGCATTCAGATTGTCGATATGCGTCATAAGCCCACCGCTGATGATATTACGATGGCAAGCTGGTTTCTCAGCACCGGCATGCCGTTTATCGTGGTAGCGAACAAGATGGACAAGGTTCGGAAAAAGAGTGAATATGAGGGCAATCTCAACGTCATCCGGCAGACGCTGTTGCTGCCAAATGAAGTGCCGGTTATCCCGTTTTCTGCTGAAAAGGGCGATGGAAAGGAAGAAGTTCTCTCCATCATTCAGCAGGCTGCTTCCGGCACGCTGATGCAGGAGCCCGAAGGGGAATAACAGAAAGCGCTCCGGTATTCCGGGGCGTTTTCCCATGGGGGAAATTGATATCCGAATGGAGAATGTTTATGTTTGACTTTTTGAGGCGATTTATGTACGGTCGCTATGGAAACGACATGCTGAACCAAGCGCTGATGCTGATTGCCCTGTTCCTCGCTGCGGTATGGAGTTTTGTGCGGGTTGCACCGCTTTCACTCTTGGTTCTGGTGCTGCTTGGTTTGTGCTATTACCGCATGCTCTCGCGGGATATCAGCCGTCGGCAGGCAGAAAATCAGCGGTTTCTCGCATGGTGGATGCCCAAACAAAAAAGCCTGCGGGATGCGCGGGCGCGTTGGAAAGACCGCAAGACCCATCGGTATTATAAGTGCAAATGCTGCAAAACCTATCTGCGCGTGCCGCGCGGCAAAGGGAAAATCAACATCAAATGTCCGAAATGCGGCAATCAGTTTGTGAAAAAGACCTGATTTGTAGGAAAAAGTTTTGTTTTTCGCAAAAACCCCTTGCTTTTTTGCCGGAAATGTAAGATAATAGTTATCATGATATGATTTTCTGAAGGGGAGCGTGAAACGCAATGACAGTGGAACAGCTGATTGGTAAGGTATACAACCGTCTGAAGGATAAAGATTTCTCTGGCACACAGGGAAAGCTTGCGATTGAGGTCAATCTGTCTGGAAAGATTACGGGCGTATTTTACATTGAAATTTTGAATGGCGTACTTTCGGTTATGCCGTATGAGTATATTGACCGCGATGCGGCAATTTCGATTACCATGACAAACTTCGATAAAATCCTTACTGGAAAGCTCAATCCGCAGGTTGCGTTTGCAGAGGGCAAGCTTAAAATTGAGGGCAATGTGGACAAGGTTCTGCTGCTTGCTGAGCTGCTGAAAGCTTAATTTTACATAAGATCAGACGCCCGACCGTTTTGGTCGGGCGTCTTTTTGTGCTTACATGCCGATTTCATCGAGTAGGGTTCTCATTTTTTGTGCTGAGGCTTGGAGTTGTCCGGTTTCCTCGGCACTGAGGGGGATGTTCAGCATGTTCTGTACGCCGTCCCTGCCGAGGACGCAGGGCAGCCCCAGACAAAGTCCATCAATGCTGTAATGCCCGCACACCATGCTCGATACTGGCAGCACTGAGTGCTCGTCGCGGACGATTGCTTCTGCAATACGCCGTACCGCGATGCCGATGCCATAGTAAGTCGCGCCTTTGCCCTCAATGATCTGGTAAGCAGCGTCGCGCACCGAGCGATAGATGCGGTCAAGCGCTTCATGGGAATCGTCCTTACCGCAGATGCGGCAGTAGTCATCCAGATCGACGCCTGAAATATTTGCCGATGACCAGACAGCAAGTTCGCTGTCACCATGCTCCCCGATGATAAAGGCATGCACATTGCGGCTGTCTACGTGGAGATGCTGTCCGAGCAGATGCTTAAGCCGTGCGGTGTCGAGCACGGTACCCGAACCAATGACCCGTCCTGCGGGCAGACCGGAGATTTTCTGCGCCATGTAGGTCAGGATATCGACCGGATTGGATACAATCAGAAGAATTGCTTCGCGGTTGACCGCTGTGGTTTGTTCGATGATGGATTGTAGGATGACCTTGTTGCGGCTGAGAAGTTCAATACGGGTTTCACCGGGTTTTTGATTGGCACCCGCAGCGATTATGATAAGACCGCATTCCGCAAGATCGGAATAACCGCCTGCGCGGACGATGCAGGGCTGCGTGAATGCAACGCCATGGCTGATGTCCGCAGCTTCGCCCTGCGCCTTTTTGGGGTTGGCATCGAGCAGTACGATTTCGGAGAACAAACCGCTTGTTGCAAGGGTGAACGCACAGGTAGAGCCTACAAAGCCAACACCAATTACAGCGCATTTTCGTAGATTGGTCATAGGATACACCTCTTAGATATAGAAATTATGGAAATATTAGCGCGATAATTACTTGCTGATGAAGTCAGTTTGTGAAAAAAGTTAAAAAATATGTACGAAATTTTTGCATACAAAAAGAAGAAAGTATGATACAATAAGACCAAATCGTAAAGGAGGAACAAAACGATGAAAAAAACATGGAAAATGCTGTTGCTCGGCACTGCGCTGACAACGGCGATGACGTTCTCGGCTGGGGCGGCAAATTTCACAAACTGTGCAGATGCACTCCATGAGATGGGTCTGTTCAGCGGCACAGACAAGGGATATGAACTGGACCGCGCCCCCACGCGTGCAGAATCTGCGGTGATGCTGGTTCGTCTGCTGGGCGGCGAGAAGGAAGCAACCGAAAAGAACTACAAAACCCCATTTACCGATGTACCGAACTGGGCGGCTCCGTATGTTGGTTGGCTGTATGAAAATGATCTGACTGCGGGCGCAACCGAAACGACATTTGGCACCAATGGCAAGTGCACTGCGCAGATGTATTCCGCATTTCTGCTGCGTTCGCTCGGCTATGCCGATACCGGCGCATCTCCGGATTTCCAGTATGCGAATGCGGTGAAGTTTGCAACAGAAAAGGGTGTTGCAGACTACGCCAACTGCGATGAGAAGAATTTCCTGCGTGACAACGTGGTTGCAATGAGCTACACGGCGCTCGCCACCGAGCCCAAGGACGGCAAGCACGACACCCTGCTCGATCAGCTGATTGCAGACGGCGCAGTGGACTCTGCCAAGGCTGCAAATACCAAGGAAACCTTCAAGGTATTCAAGGAATATGATGCGCTCTCCAAAAAGACTGCAAGCGTGACCGATATGGCGATGAACATGAAGATGGATATGGATGCAAAGCTCGCGGGCGCGAACTTCATGACCATGACCATGGACATGACCACCAAGGCAAACATGAACATGGATAAGCTGGACAACTCTAAGCTGTCTGTGACCGGTAAGACTACCATGACACTGGATAAGTCTCTGGTCGAAGAGGGTCAGCCCACAAACGTAACCATGGATATGGAAGCATACTACACCGAGGGCAATTACTACATGAAGTCCGGCGAAGAGAAGGTTAAGATGCCGATGAGCTTCGATGACATGATGAGCAGCATGAATATGGATCTGATGCAGAGCGAACCGATTTGTGCGTTCCAGTCTATCGCAAAGAACAATGACGGCAGCTTTAAGATTTCCTATGCACCGGCATTTATGAATGATCTGATTGGTGACGTTTTGCAGGGAACTGGAATGCCTGCTGACCAGACCATGAAGCTGAATAAGGCAGATATCACGGTAACGCCTAAGAATGGCATGATCGGCTCTATGAAGGCTGATATGGACATGTCTATGACCGTAGAGGGTCAGAAGGTTGACATGACGATGACCATGGATTGTGATGTCACTGCAACCGGCAGCAGCGTCAAGGTGACCCTGCCGAATGATCTCGATACATACAAGTTGGCACAGTAATGATTAAAAAATCCCGGAACCTCGGTTCCGGGATTTTTTTTGCAGAAAAAAGACCTGAGGAAAAATCCTCAGGTCTTTTGGTTTTTTAGAAAGCGGCTATCAATCCGTGTTTGGATTAATAGTGACGAGCCTCATACAGATGCTCCTCAATGCGCTTGCGGGCAGCCTGAACTTCAGCCTTCTCAGAAACCTCAGCGACGCCTACACGCCACCAAGCCTCATAACCGGCAGACATGGTCTTCGGCAGAACCTTCATGTCGATCAGGGTAGAAACGGTCTGCTTCTTGGAATCCTCGATGGCAGCCTTCAGCTCCTCGATGGTCTTAACGGTGTAGGTCTTGCAGCCGTAAGCCGCGCCGATTGCCGCGTAGTCCACCTGGATTACCTTGCCCTTGTGGATGCCGTTGGTCACGCCGTCCTCGAGCATGTTCTTCTCGGTGGTGATGGAGGCGTTGCCGTTTGCAACCTGCAGGTTGTTGATGCAGCCGTAGGAAGCGTTGTCGAACAGCATAACGTTGATCTTCTTGCCGATCTGAACAGAAGTGATCAGCTCAGAGTGCAGCATGTCGAACGAGCCGTCGCCGCACATTGCGTAAACTTCCTGATCCGGGCAAGCAATCTTTGCGCCCAGAGCGGAGGCAACTTCGTAACCCATGCAGGAGTAACCGTATTCCATGTGGTAGGTGTTCTCCTTGCGGGCACGCCACAGACCCTGCATGTCGCCCGGCAGAGAACCAGCTGCTGCACAAACGATTGCGTCGTCGTCGATCATCTTGTTGATGGTGCCCAGAACGGTGGTCTGGCACAACTTGCAGCCGGTATCCTCGATATACTTCTCAACAGCGCAGCGGTTGTCGTCGTTGCACTCCGGAGTAAAGGAATCCTTGTCGGTGTAAACAATCTCGTCCAGACGAGCGATCTCATCGAACCACTCCTTGCGCAGTGCCTTCACTTCCTCAGCGTAAGCAGCGTCGGTGTGGTAGCCGATCTTTGCCAGTTCTGCACCGATTGCGGTCAGTGCCTCGTTTGCGTCTGCAACAACCGGGGTTGCGTCCATCTTGTATGCCTGGAACTCAGACGGGTTGATGTTGACGAACTTAGCGTCCGTGCGGTACAGCCACTTGGAAGCGGTGGTGAAGTCAGTGTAACGGGTGCCGACACCAATTACAACGTCTGCCTCGTGCGCCAGCTTGTTTGCAGCAATGCCGCCGGTGGTGCCCAGACCGCCGAGGTTCAGCTCGTGGTCGTAAACGATTGCAGACTTGCCCGCCTGGGTCTCGCCGAATGCAATGCCGAAGTCCTCAGCGAACTTCTTAAATACCTTGTGAGCCTCTGCATAGCGAACGCCGCCGCCGCAGATGAGAAGCGGCTTCTTTGCATTCTTGATAACTTCAACAGCCTTGTCCACTGCATACTTGGTTGCCGGACGGCGGTCGATGCGCCATACGCGCTTCTGGAAGAAATCAACCGGGTAGTCGTAAGCTTCTGCCTGTACGTCCTGCGGCAGGGAGATTGCAACTGCACCAGTGTTTGCGGTATCGGTCAGCACGCGCATAGCGGAGATCATATCGGTCATAACCTGCTCCGGACGGTTGATGCGACCCCAGTACTTGGTAACTGCCTGGAATGCGTCATGTGCGGAGATGGACAGGTTGTGCGGCTGCTCCATCTGCTGGAGTACCGGGTCAGGCTGACGGGAAGCGTAGATGTCGCCCGGCAGAATCAGAACAGGGATGTTGTTTGCAGTAGCGGTTGCAGCAGCAGTAACCATGTTGCAAGCGCCGGGGCCAACAGAAGAAGTTGCAGCAAAGATCTGCTTGCGGCGCTTCTGCTTTGCAAAGCCCATTGCAGCCAGAGCCATGCCCTGCTCGTTCTTACCCTGATAAACGATCATGTCCTTGAGTTCCTGCTCCACGCCGTTGCAGAAACCAACAACGTTGCCGTGACCGGGCAGCATGAAGATGCCCTTAACGAATTTATGCTCCTGCTCGTTGCCGTCCATGTCGATGTAGCTTACATACTGGTTCTCGAGAAAACGAACGAGAGCCTGGCTCGCCGTCAGGCGAACGGTTTCCATATGCTTCATAGAAAATCTCCTCCTAAAAATGATTCTTTATTTCTTGATGAATAAACTTACTTGGTGTACTCGCTCATCGGAACGCCGTCCTCGCCGTTCCAGAACTTTGCCTTGGGATCAACCAGCCACTCGTGTACCGGATCGTCGATACGGGTCTTCTTCCACGGATCGCCCGGCAGGTGACGGATGCCCCACAGGTAGCAGCACGGATAACCCGGTGCCATAACAACCGGATGGTTGCCCTCGGTGATGATGGACAGACCATGGTGATGCAGCTCTTCGATCTTGCCGTCTACCCAGCCTGCGCCGAAGCCGCGCTCATCCTCGAAGTGATAGAAGTAAACTTCGGGCTGCGGATGGAAATGCGGCGGGTAAGAGGACCACTTGCCCGGCAGGTTGATGATTTCGCCCAGAACCATGTTGGACAGCGGGTTGATTTCGTAGTCGAAGCTGGTGCGAACATCGCGCTTGATGCAGCCGCCGCACTCGCCGTTGGCGCCGCGGTGCCAGGTGTCGGTTTCCTCGGGCAGGTAGAGGTGTGCCTCCCACTGCTTATCGTTGAAGGTCTTCTGCACGTAGAACTCACAGTGACCATGTGCGGTGATCTTGCAGGACTGACCGGCACACAGATGCAGGCAGTAGGTCGAAACGTCGAACGGGTTCGGACGGTCCATCTCAGCGGTCTTGCCTTCGTATTCTACGGTAGCCTTGCCCTTGAGCATGATCCATGCCATTTCCTTCTCGGTCTCATGGAACTCGTAGGTATCGCCGTCTTCCATGATGAGGACGCCAACGTCCATCAGCGAGCCTTCGCCGTTGTTGTCTTCGCAGCGGCAGTATTCGGTGTAGCCGCGCTTGCAGTCTTTTTCGATGTACATACAAAAAACCTCCTGAAATATTTTTAATATTCTTGGATGCGGTCTCGGAAAAACGAGAGCGGGAACGGTCCCCACAACAAGAAACTCATAAAAATCCGGGCAGAACCCCGGAAAATGACACGGTTTTCCGCTAGAATCCTGTTGTATTCTTTCCTTAAGTCAAGTATAATTATAGCAGTCAATGGACTGAGAATCTTGCAATATCTTCGCAAGTTTTAACACGATTTTAAGGAAATGAGGGAGCGCTTTCCATGAATGCCTCCAAACGAGAAAAAAGATCCCACGGAACGGTCGGATTCCCGTTTCAGATTTATCCACGAGGACCGAAAGATAACCTGTTTGTGCCATATCATTGGCATCCGGAACTGGAAATTATCACAGTAATCTCGGGAGAAGTGGGGATTACCATTGGAGAAAACCAGTATGTTGGACAAACTGGTGATATATTTTTCGTAGATCTTGAACAGCTGCACGAAATTCGAGGGGGACAAGACGGGCTGTTCCGTGCCTATGTATTCCCGCTCGATTCCCTACAGTTTCAGCGTACCGATCTGGCGCAGAGCGAACTGCTTGCGCCGCTTGCCGCGCGGGAATTGAAATTTCGCACGGAATTACGATGCGGCGAGCCGGGCGGCGCCGGAATCCGCGAGGCGTTCGGGATGATTGAACGCGCCTGTGCTGCAAAAGGGATGGGGTATCAGCTCATGGTTAAGGCGGCGCTGCTTCAGATCGTTGCCATCGCGGCTGCAAATGGTCTATTGGAGCACCGCATGGTGCGTCAGACGAGCGATTACCGGGCGCAGACGCTCAAAAGCATTGTAGAATATCTCAACGAGCATTTTACCGAGCAGATTCGTCTGGGGGAAGTTGCGGCAAAGTTTGGATTGTCTCCGCAGTATTTTTGCACTTTTTTCAAGGACAATCTGGGGAAAACTTTGGTGCAGCATGTGAATTTCCTGCGGATTGAGAAAGCTTCCGGTCTGCTGAGGGAAACAGATATGCCCATCATGGACATTGCGTTTTCGGTTGGGTTTGAAAATTTCAGCTATTTCATCAAGAGATTCCGCGAAGTGTTCGGCTGCACGCCGTCTCAGTACCGCAAAAACCTCAGCCGTCTCAGCGGCTGAGTGCGAGGCAGGTCACTGGCACAGCACACGGATGCCGTGCGAGCGGAAGAACTCTATGTAGCGATCCGGCGGGCGGCGATCGGTGACAAAGGCGGTCAGGTCGCGCAGCTGGCAGAAGGAAATGACCGCTTCCTTATCGAGCTTGGAGTTATCCGCCATCAGATAGACCGACGATGCGCGGTGCGCAACGCCGCGTTTGATTTCCGCCTCGAGGAAAGTGGTGTTAGTCATGCCGCTTTCCAGAGAAACGCCGGTTGCGGCCATGAATGCCTTATTGATGGTCATGCCGCTGAGCGCTTCAAAGGTGGAAAGACCGACAAAAGAATCGGTCGGGGGGCTGTAAATGCCGCCCGGACAGATCAGGCTGAGGTTTTCATACTTGGACGCTTCTGCCATGGCTGCAAGGGAATGGGTTACAATGGTCAGCTTTTTGCGGCCCGTGAGGTAGCGCAGCATGCACAGTGTTGTGGTGCCGGAGTCGATAAAAATGGTATCGCCGTCGTTCACCTCGCCGGCAGCCAGACGGCCGATGAGGTTTTTATCCGCAGAGTTCATGCTCGAGCGGACGGGCGGCGGGAGAATTGCACCCGAGGAAGAAATCGCGGTAACGCCGCCGTAGACCTTGGCGATATGTCCACGCGCTTCCAGATCGTTCAGGTCGCGCCGGATGGTGTTTTTGGATACGCCGAACACCTCACAGAGTTCGTCGATTGAGACGGTCTCCTTGGAGATGACGTATTGCTCGATAGAATTTAATCGGCTGATTTTCATAGGATTTCTCCTGCCTCCTCAAAAATGCACAGTTCGGTTGGGGGACGGGGGACACCGGACATCCCCTCGGAGCAAGCGCGATTTGGGGAATCGGTAACCGCTGCGACCAGCCCCAGAGTAGTGAGCGAAAAGCGGTATCATGCACAGTGTTTGGGATGAAGCATTCTCCAGACTCGTTTGAGAGATTCAAACCGGGCAGGAAAGGTTCGCGCATGAAAAAAACAGGTGGCTGCGGTAGCGTTCACTCCCGGAACCGGGAAATCCACCATACTTTAATTTTATCAGAACTTAACGAAAAATCAACCAACAAACGAAGGTTTGTTGGTCTTGAAAGCAAAAAAAAGAAATGAATTTTGAGTGGCTTTGGTGAAGTTAGACAAAAAGAACCAAAAAATTTTGATAAAAAATCAACCTGTGCCATTGAAATCAGTGGGGAAAGATGATAAGATGAATCTGTAATGAGAGAAGGAGTAGAACTGCTCCTTTATTTTCATAAATTTTGCTGTTCTATATGAAATTACGGAATAGGTAGGTGTATTCAATGCAGAAAGCAGAAAAAATGCAGGCTCTCCGCGTGTTTGCCGCAGAAATCAGACTGGAAGCGCTGAAGACCATCGGCTCGCTGGGCTTTGGTCATGTTGGCGGTTCGATGTCTGTTGTCGAGGCGCTGGCAGTCCTGTACGGCGAGGTAATGAAGGTTGACCCCAAGAACCCGCGTTGGGAAGATCGTGACTGGTGCGTTATGTCCAAGGGCCATGCAGGTCCGGCGATGTACGCGACCCTCGGTCTTAAGGGCTTCTACCCGCTGGAGCAGGCTTATACCCTGAACCAGCCGCATACGAACTTCCCGTCTCATACCGACCGTACCAAGACTCCCGGCATCGACCTGACGACCGGCTCTCTGGGTCAGGGCATGTCCTCTGCGATTGGTGCTGCACTGGGCAATAAGATGGATGACCGTGACAGCCATGTATTCGTATTCGTTGGCGACGGCGAGTGCGATGAGGGTCAGGTTTGGGAAGGCGCGCAGTTCGCTGCACACTACAAGCTGGACAACCTCGTTTGCTTCGTAGACTCCAACAAGCGTCAGCTTGACGGCACGGTTGACGACATTATGAGCCATGGTAAGGGTCTGGGCGCAAAGTTCGACGCTTTCGGATGGAATGTAATTGATGTTGCTGACGGCAACGACGTTGAGCAGATTTATGACGCTGTTATGGCTGCTTACGAGTGCAAGGGTCAGCCGACCTGCATCGTGCTCAACACCGTCAAGGGCAAGGGCGCTACCTTTGCTGAGCCTTCCGGCGCGCATTCCTCGCAGCCGACCAAGGAGCAGTGGGATGAGGCCATTGCAGCTGCTGAGGCTGAACTTGCCAAGGTTAAGGCACAGTAAGGAGGGTATCGAACAATGAGCTTTACTTTAATTGAAAAACACGAGAAGGACTCCCGCGCAAACCGTGACGGTTATGTAACCGCCATGCAGGAGATGATGGCTGCGGACCCCAAGGTTTGCCACGTGGACTGCGACCTGTACAACTGCATCAACACTGCAAAGCTGGAGAAGGAATTCCCGAAGCAGACCTTCAACGCTGGTATTGCTGAGGCAGACGCAATGGGTATCGCTGCTGGTCTGGCTGCAACCGGTCGCACCGTATTCATGCATTCTTTCGGCTGCTTCTCTTCCCGCCGTGCATATGACCAGGCGTTCATGTCCTGCGCATATGCAAAGCTGCCGGTACATGTTCTGGGTTCTGACCCGGGCGTATGCGCAGCTTACAATGGCGGCACCCATATGCCGTTTGAGGATATGGCACTGTACATGGCGATTCCGGAAGCGGTTGTTATCGACCCAACCGACTACGCAATGATCAACTGCCTGACCAAGAAGCTGGCAGCTTCCGGCAAGTTCTCCTTCATGCGTATGGTTCGTAAGGGCATCGTAAAGGTTTACGAGGATGGCTCCGACTTCGAAATCGGCAAGGGCGTTACCCTGAAGGAAGGCAAGGATGTTACCATCATTGCTTCCGGTATTATGGTTGACGAGGCGCTGAAGGCTGAAGAAATGCTGGCAGCTGAGGGCATCTCTGCAAAGGTGATCGATATGTTCACTTGGAAGCCGATCGACGAAGAGCTGATCGTTGCTTCTGCAAAGGAGACCGGCGCAATCGTAACCGCTGAGAACCATCAGGTCAAGTGCGGTCTGGGTTCTGCTGTTGCACAGGTTGTTGCAAAGAACACTCCGGTACCGATGGAGATGGTCGGCATCGAGGATCGTTTTGGTCAGGTTGGTGCTCAGAACTTCCTGCAGGAAGAGTATGGTCTGACCGCAGCTCATATCGTAGAGGCTGCAAAGAAGGCAATCTCTCGTAAGTAATTGATACGTAAAAGAGCCTCTGGCAGAAAATTTTCTGCCAGAGGCTCTTTGGGGTTAAAATATGAACGAATACTTGACATAGATAGAAGAGATATGATATTATATTTAAGTATTCTTTTATATTAAATATGATTTCCGGGTGTAGCGCAGTTGGTAGCGCGCCTGCTTTGGGAGCAGGATGCCGCAGGTTCGAATCCTGTCACTCGGACCACCATCGGAGCAAACGTTATATCGTTTGCTCCGACTTTTTTTGTAAAAATCAGAGCGGACTCATTTATTTACAGATTCGTGTGAAACATCAAGGTTATAAAATAAATAGGATAAAAACACAGAGAAAATGATAAAATGCGTGAAAAATCCACAAGAAACATATTGAAAATAATTGTGAATTCATATAATATAACAAGTATAAAATTCGATATTTCATGTGAATTGTTGTGAGAATTCCAGAATAAATGGGAGGAACAATATGAGCGTTCGGATTGGTTTAATCGGTGCAGGGCAGATTGGTGAAGATCATGCGCGGCGAATTGCAGAAAAAGTTCCGGGGGCGCAGATTATCGCTGTTGCGTCGAGAAGACGCGCGCCGGCAGAAAAGGTAGCAGAGATTTGCGGTGCGCGCGTGGAAAACAGTGTGCCGGAACTGCTGGCAGCGCATGATGTAGATGCTGTAATTCTGACATCACCCAGCGAATTGCATGAAGAGCAGGTGCTTTTGGCGCTCCAAGCCGGAAAGCAGGTATTTTGTGAAAAGCCGCTCGCGATTACGGCGTCGGGGTGTAAAAAAATCGTTGATGAGGAAGTAAGACAGGGGCGCCGCATGGTGCAGGTTGGCTTTATGCGGCGGTATGATCGAGGATACCGCGCGCTCAAAGAAGCGATTGCCAGCCGTACCTTTGGTGCGCCGCTCATGATTCACTGTGCGCATCGAAATATTGCGCCGCATGGTCATTTCACAACGGATATGTCGGTCACACAGACTGCGATTCATGAGATCGATGTGACACGCTGGCTGCTTGATGATGATTACGAAAGTGCGCAGGTAGTGTTCCCGCGCCAGACTGTAAACGCGGATGAAAATGTCCTGCGTGATCCGCAGCTGATGATTTTGACGACGAAGAGTGGCGTATGCATCAATTTGGAGGTCTATGTCAACTGCAAATTCGGGTATGATATCCAGTGCGAGGCAGTTTGTGAAAACGGAGTACTGCGTATGCCTGATCCCTCGGGACTTCTTGTACGTGCCGATGCCAAGCGGTATACAGCACTGGAGACCGACTGGGTATTGCGCTTTATCGATGCATATGATGTAGAACTTCAGGAATGGGTTGAGGATGTACAGTCCGGTCATCTGCGCGGACCTTCCAGCTGGGATGGATATGCAGCGGCGGTCACTGCGGATGCCCTGCTGCGTGCGCAGAAGAGCGGAAAGATCGAACCAATTATTCTGGGTGAGTGCCCTGAAATTTATCGTAGATAAGAAAACATACTAAAGAAGAAAAGCACTGCGTAGAAAATGCAGTGCTTTTCTTATACAAAAAAATTGATGCTTGGTTACCGAAAACGGTAAAATACAGGGATTTCAAGCTAAGATTTGAAAAAATGCGCAGACGATATTGAAAAAAAAGGAAAGTTGATTGTAATGTTTGCGAAAAAGACTTTCCAATACGGAGGAATTATTGTATAATGTTCATAAGCTAAGTGCAAATTCTATCATGAGGTGAATTATAATATGGATTTTATGGCTGAATATGAGCGCTGGTTGGCATCTGACGCGCTGACTGCTGAGGAACACGCCGAACTGGAAGCGATTCGTGGGAACGAAGAACAGATTAAAGACCGATTTTTCGCTCCGCTTTCTTTCGGTACCGCGGGACTGCGCGGCATATTGGGGACAGGCTTGTATCGTATGAACCGCTTTACGGTCGGCGCGGCAACGCAGGGATTGGCAAATCTGATTCAGGAAAACGGTGCACACGCGATGCAGCGCGGTGTTGCGATTGCATATGATTCCCGCCACTTTTCGCCCGAATTTGCACATCAGGCTGCGTGTATTTTGGCGGCGAATGGCATTCAGGTTAAGCTGTATGATGAACTGCGCCCGACTCCGGAACTCTCTTTTGCGATTCGCTATTATGGCACCATTGCCGGCATCAATATCACTGCATCCCACAATCCGAAGGAATATAACGGATATAAGGTGTATTGGGAGGATGGCGCACAGCTTCCGCCCAAGGAGGCAGATGTCGTTGCCAAGGAAATGGATGCGCTCGATTTCTTCAAGGATATCAGGACGATGGATTTTGAAGAGGCGAAGAAGGCAGGACTCATCCAGATGATGGATTGGCAGACCGATGAAGCATATCTTAAGCAGGTTCGTGCCGTTGCAATCAATCCCGACTGTGTTGCACAGGTGGCAGATGAATTTAAACTCATCTATACCCCGTTCCATGGAGCAGGATATCGTCTGGTGCCGGAAATTTTAAAGCGCATCGGCTATAAGCATATTATCTGTGTGCCGGAACAGATGGTGATTGACGGCGATTTCCCGACGGTGAAGTCTCCGAATCCGGAGAATAAGGAAGGATTCAATCTCGCGATTCAGATGGCAAAGGAGAACAATGTCGATCTGATTATTGGCACAGACCCGGATGCGGACCGCACCGGTATTGTACTGCGTGACAAAACCGGTGAGTACATCACGCTGTCGGGCAACCAGGTCGGCGTACTGCTCATTGACTATGTCATTACTGCGAAGAAGCTGACTGGCACCATGCCTGCGCATCCTGCGGTGCTTAAGAGCATTGTGACCACGGAGATGGCGCGTGCGGCAGCGGAAGCCAACGGTGTCGCATGTTTTGATACTTTCACGGGATTCAAATTCCTTGCGGAGAAGATTAAGCAGTTTGAGACAACTGGTTCTCATGAGTATATCTTCGCTTTTGAAGAGTCCTATGGCTATCTTGCGGGTGATTACGCGCGCGACAAGGATGCGGTAACCGCATCGATGCTGATTGCGGAAATGGCGGCATATTACCGCACCAAGGGAATGACCTTGTACGATGCAATGCAGAGCATGTACGAGAAGTATGGCTATTTCTCTGAGCAGACCATTTCCATCACCATGCCGGGCGTTTCCGGTCTGGAGCGAATGAAAGAGCTGATGGCAGAGTTGCGCGCAAATCCGCTTGCACAGGTCGGGGAGCATGCGGTGGAGTACGTTCGCGATTATCAGCCGGGTACCCGTATCTGCACTGCAACTGGAGCAACAGAAGAAATGGAACTGAAGGGGCAGAATGTGCTCTATTATGAGCTGAAGGGCGGCACCAGCTTCATTATCCGTCCGTCTGGTACAGAGCCTAAGGTCAAGGTTTACATCATGGCGAAGGCAGAGGATAAGGCGGCGGCAGATGCAAAGGTTGCAGCACTTGCCGCGGCTGCGAAGGAGATTGTCAAGTGAAATAATTGGCAGGCAATAAGGGCGGGGACTGGTTTCTGCGCCCTTATTGTCCTATCTGAAAAGGCTGAGACAGAGAGAAAGTGGTGACGGGAATGGGCGCAAGCAGGAATCTGCGGGTGAAAACGGAGTGGGTCATTTGGCTGACGGCTGGTCTTGCAGTTTGGATTGCAGGAGCATTTTTGGCAACTGTGTGTCTGGATCGGCTGAACCCTGTGATCGGAAAACAGCACTGTGTGATATCCTGCCTGTATCTTGTTATCCTGCTTGCAGTCATGGCAATCGGCAATTTTGCACGGGTACGCACGCTGCTTACGCTTGAAATGCTGTATGGAAGCGCGGTTTTTTTTCGTGCAGTAGTCGGCACATTGACGGCATTGCTCATTTTGGAAAATCCGCTTGCACACCCGTGGAGCAGAATATTTGATGCACTCGTGCATCCTTTGACCGGTTTGGAGTATGTTGCGGCGCAGTTGACTGCGCATTTTGTGACAGAAATTTATTGGGTAGGATTGGGATTGAGTGCGACCATCGTAATTTTTCTGGCATGTGTTTCTTTTATGGCGGTAAGTAGCCGAATTGTCCGGGAAGAGGAATGGGGGCGGACGAGAAAGAAAAAAAGTGGGGAGAAAAAAGCAGCCGCGCAAAAACAAGGCAATAAAAAGACGGCATCCGGAACCCCTGCAAAGAAAGCGGTGAGGACGAAGTCGGTTGCTCGATTGGAACAGACCAGCAAAGCTGCGCAGAAGATAAAAAAATAGCGCTGCCGGGGTTTTGAGCCGGCAGCGCAGGAAATCTTGCGAAAAGGCGAAAAAGGGTAAGAAAAAACGCGGCATCTGGCCGCGCTGTTGCACAACCCGCCGCGTTATTCACAATTTAATCTGCTGGAATAGCATCAAATTCGCTAATCGATAATAAAAATTATAACCTTTGACGTCGAATCCTGCAATGTGAAAAATTCATAAAAAATTTGTGAATAATTTGTGAATAAATCAGTGAAAATGCCGAACCAACGCGGGAGGCTCCGGGCGGACGTGCGGCAGATGCGGGATTTAGGGGGAGATCCGGCTTTTTTTTGCGAAACCGCTTTACAAATCCCTGTAGGCGTGGTAAACTACCTTTAGTTTTGCCCCATGTTTCGTTTTAGGAGACAAGACGCGTGCAGCGCGCCGCTTCACCAACCTTTTACGCAGCATGCGGGGACTACAATATTTTTATGAGGTGAATATCCCATGATCCGTAAGGAAGTCAAGACCTCTGTTATTGAGGCAAACAGAACCCACGAAACTGATACCGGTTCCCCGGAAGTACAGGTTGCAATCCTGACCGCTCGCATCCAGGAGCTGACCGAGCACCTGAAGCAGCATCCGAAGGATAACCATTCCCGCCGCGGCCTGCTGAAGATGGTAGGTAAGCGCCGCAACATGCTGGCATACCTGCAGAAGAAGGACATCAACCGCTACCGTGAGCTGATTAAGAAGCTGGGTATCCGTAAGTAAGAAAACATAAATAGGGGAGCAGTCTGCTCCCCTGTTTCTGTATTGACAAAGTCGGCGGCAGAGTCGCTTTTTAGCAGTTGAAGGAGAAGGAAACTGCGCTTTCCCTTTGCTTCAAGTGCTAAAAAAGCAAACTGCTGTCCTCTGACAAGAAAAAAGGAGGAAAAACCATGGCAAATATCAATCATTTTGATTTCAAAAACTATCGTGTGTTTGAGACTACGTTTGCAGGTCGTCCGCTGGTTGTAGAAACCGGTAAGATGGCGCAGCTTGCAAATGGCTCTTGCCTCGTGCGCTACGGCGAGACGGCTGTGCTTGTTACAGCAACCGCATCTGCAAAGCCGCGCGACGGCATTGACTTTTTCCCGCTTTCGGTTGATTTCGAGGAGCGCCTGTATTCGGTAGGACGCATTCCTGGCAGCTTTATGCGCCGCGAGGGTCGTCCGTCTGAGAAGGCAATTCTTGCTTCCCGTCAGATCGACCGTCCGATGCGTCCGCTCTTCCCGAAGGACCTGCGCAACGACGTTTCCATCGTCTGCACCGTACTGGAAAACGATTACGACAACTCTCCGGAAGTGGTTGCGCTGTTGGGCGCATCCATTGCGGTTTCGATTTCCGATATCCCGTTTGACTATGTTGTCGGCGGCTGTCAGGTTGGCATCGTAGACGGCAAGATTGTCATCAACCCGACCGCTGAGCAGCGCAAGGTTTCCGAGATGGATGTAACCCTGTGCGCGACCAAGGATAAGATTGTTATGATCGAGGCTGGCGCAAAGGAAGTTCCCGAGGATACCATGTTCAATGCCCTCATGGAGGCGCACGAGGAGATCAAGAAGATCTGCGCATTCATTCAGGGCATTAAGGACGAGATCGGCAAGCCCAAGTTCGAGTACGAGCACCACGATATCGACCACGACCTGTTCGACAAGCTCGAGGCAGCCTGCAATGATAAGTTCGAGGTTGCTATGGACACCGACGACAAGACCGTCCGCGATGCGGGCGTGCGTGCGATTGTAGACGAGTTTGAAGCTGGTCTTGACGAGGAATACAAGGAAGAGCACGGCGCAAACCTTGGCGAGTGCGTGGACAAGCTCCAGAAGAAGATTGTTCGCCGTTGGCTCGCAAACGGCAAGCGTGTAGACGGCCGCGGTATGGAGGAAGTACGTCCGTTGGCGGCTGAGGTCGGCGTACTGCCGCGCGTACATGGTTCCGGTATGTTTACCCGCGGACAGACGCAGGTTCTGACGCTGTGCACACTGGGTACTCTGGGCGAAGCACAGGAGCTGGATACCATCTTCGAAGAGAAGGAAAAGCGCTATATCCATCACTACAACTTCCCGTCTTTCTCGGTTGGTGAGACCCGTCCGTCCCGCGGTCCCGGCCGTCGTGAGATTGGTCATGGCGCGCTGGCTGAGCGTGCGCTGCTGCCGGTAATTCCGTCTGCGGAGGAGTTCCCGTATGCGCTGCGTCTGGTTTCTGAGGTTATTTCCTCGAACGGTTCGACTTCGCAGGGCTCGGTTTGCGGCTCTACGCTGGCACTGATGGACGCAGGTGTTCCGATTAAGGCACCGGTTGCCGGCATTTCCTGCGGCCTGATTACCGACGGCGGTCAGGAAACCACCTTCACTGATATTCAGGGCGTTGAGGACTTCTACGGCGACATGGACTTCAAGGTTGCCGGCACCAAGAAGGGTATCACCGCGATTCAGGTCGATATCAAGGTGGACGGTCTGACCCCGAACATCATCAAGCAGGCGTTCGAGAAGTGCCGCGTTGCCCGTTACGGCATCCTCGACGAAATTATGCTCAAGGCGATTGACGCGCCGCGTGCAGACGTATCCGCATGGGCACCCAAGATGACCACAATGAAGATTCATCCGGACAAGATCCGTGAGGTCATCGGCAAGGGCGGCAGCGTGATTCAGAAGATTGTTGCTGAGTCCGGTGCACAGGTTGACATCAACGACGACGGCGTCATTACCATTGCTGCGGTCAAGGCTTCCGACGCTGCGGTTGCACAGCAGATGATCGAGGCGATCGTCAAGGAGCCTGAGGTCGGCGAGATCTACTACGGCAAGGTTGTCCGCCTGATGAACTTCGGTGCATTCGTCAACCTGACGAACAACAAGGACGGTATGGTGCATATCTCCAAGATGGCAGATCACCGCATTGAAAAGGTTGAGGACGCTGTGAAGGAAGGCGATATGGTTTGGGTCAAGGTCATGGAGATCGACGACAAGGGTCGTATCAATCTGTCCATGAAGGACGTTAAGGACGAAGAAAAGGTTCTGTAAAAAGTGTCTGGGGATGTGTTCCCGGAGCGGTCAAGCTGCATAGGCTTGCCGCTGCTTGCAAACAGCGGAATTCCCTTTCAAAATCAGCAGATTGATTTTGGGCTTTCTAAAAAAAGAACTCCAGCGTCGGATGACGCTGGAGTTTTTCTATGCAGAGCAGTGAAAACTGGCTGAACGCCGGTTTTCAGAGGGAGGATTCCGCGCGCTGCGGCGCGCGGTCAGGCTGTGCGCCTGAACTGCGTAGGGACATTGCCCCGAACCCGTATTTGACGTTACAGCCGGTAGTCTGGGAAATATTTTTTTACAAACGGCACATTTTTGACCGTGAAGGTCTTGCCGTCCAGATACGAGAGCGCGCCCGCGTCTGATTCAAACCAGAACGTGAGCTGATAGGAGTAGAGAAGCTGTCCGGTTTCGCCGTAGCGCTTGTTGTGCTCGTTCCTGCCGTATTTGCCGTCTCCGAGCAGGGGGCATCCGATGGAAGCCATGTGCGCACGGATTTGGTGGGTGCGTCCGGTCAGCAGGGCGCATTCGACGAGCGATAGCCCATTCCGGCTTGTGAGCGTGCGATAGATGGTTTTGGCGATTTTGGCACCCGGCGTCGGGCGCTCGAACAGCTCGACCTGTTTGCGCTTTTCATCCCGGCGCAGATAGCTTTCAATCAGACCCTTGGGCGGTTTGGGTGTGCCGTGGACAATGCACAGATATTTTTTCTTCAGTTCATGATGCTTAATCTTGTCGTTCATCACGCGCAGTGCTTCGGCGGTTTTGGCGGCGATGACAATGCCGCCGGTATTTCGGTCGATCCGGTTGCAGAGTGCCGGGGTAAAGGAAAGGGCATCTGCCGGGTTCCACTGACCGGACTGCACGAGATATGCTTGAATATGGGCAATGAGTGTGTCGGTATCCCCGCGTTCATCGGCGTGGACAACCATACCGGGCGCTTTGTCTGCCAGAAGGATGTGCTCGTCCTCATAGACAATAGACAGACGGGGCGTTTTAATTTTTTTATAAGCTTCTTCCTCGGAAGGACTTTCAAAAAACTCGTCATTGATGTATAATTGTACAAGGTCACCTTCCATCAGGCGATAAGCCGGGTCGGTGCGCTTGCCGCCTACCTTGATGCGCTTGAGCCGGCAGTATTTATGCATCAAACCAGGCGGGAGCAGGGGGACAGCTTTCTCCAGAAATTTATTAAGGCGCTGTCCGCTGTCGTTTTTGGAAATCGTATATTCTTTCAAAAAGGAACCTCCAGTACCGCAGTGTTTGTTCCTTTTTAGTATAACGTATCTGCGGGAAAAAGAAAATACGCATTTTCTGCGTATTTTGGTTGACAAACAATATTTCTGTATAGTATACTATCAGATGTACCATGTGAGGTAGGTATGAAGATTGATTTAAAGAAACTGAATGGCGTATACGGCAGTAAGATTCCGTTTTCTGGGTCGGTTGACCTTTCGGAAGAAGAACTGTACGGTGCGCATCCGTTCCAGCATCCGGCACAGTATGAGGGTGAGATTGTGAATCATCTCGGTGTGCTTACGCTGTCCGGTACAATCAAGGCGCTATATTCCACCTGCTGCTCGCGCTGCTTAAAGCCGCTCGATGTGCTGCTCACGGCACAGGTCGAGACCGTGCTTTCCCGAGAGGGTTCAGAAGAGGACGATGTATTCGTCATCGAAGAGGACGCGGTCGAGGTCGAGGACGTTTTTGTTCCCGAGTTGCTGCTTCAGGTGCGTATGACCTATCTCTGCAAGGAAGACTGCAAGGGGCTTTGCCCACATTGCGGTGTGGATCGCAACGTAACAACCTGTTCATGCGAATCCAAGCAGATCGATCCGCGCTTTGCCGCGCTTGCCGCCCTGTTGGACGACAAAAAGGATCAAGACTAGGTTACAAAATAACAGAACATAGAGTAGGAGGTGTTACCACATGGCAGTACCTAAGAGAAAAACGTCGAAAGCAAGACGTGATAAGAGACGTAACTCCCACTGGAAGCTTTCGCTCCCCGGCATGGTAAAGTGCCCGAACTGCGGTGAGTTCGTGCTGTCTCACAGAATGTGCAAGGCTTGCGGTCATTACAATGGTCGTGAGATTGTCAAGACTGAGGCGTAAATCAAGTTTACAGAAGGATAGGGGAAGCTCCGGCTTTCCCTATTTTCATGTGCAGCGATAATTTTGAAAGGAGGCGCAGTATGGCATCTAAAATTGTTTCGGTTGATGCAGATTCTCCCTGCGCGCGCGCAGGAATTGTGGCAGGGGAGACCTTGGTTGCAATTGATGGCGCGCCAATCCGCGACGTATTGGATCTGAAATTTTACAGCTATGACAGCCGGGTGACGCTGACCGTGGAAGGGACGGACGGCGCGCGGCGCGAGGTGCGCGTGCGCAAGGCAGAAGGTCAGCCGCTGGGTCTGAACTTTGAGCATTACCTGATGGACAAGATGAAGCGGTGTTCGAATCAATGTATTTTTTGCTTTATCGATCAGCTGCCAAAGGGCATGCGAAAGACGCTGTATGTCAAAGACGATGATGCGCGCCTTTCGTTCCTGATGGGCAATTATATTTCCATGACCAACCTGTCTGAGGAGGATGTGCAGCGCATCATCCGCATGCATATTTCGCCCATCAATATCTCCGTGCAGACCACCAATCCGGAACTGCGGGTGAAAATGCTGAAAAACAAGCGTGCGGGCGAGGCACTCAGCCTGCTGCCGCGCTTTGCTGAGGCAGGGATTATAATGAACTGCCAGCTTGTCGTATGCGAGGGCATCAATGACGGCGACGAACTTCGGCGCTCTCTGCGAGATCTGGAGGCGTTATTTCCGGCGGTGAACAGTATCTCGGTTGTGCCGTTTGGAAAAACCCGGCATCGGGAGGGACTGTATCCGCTGGAAGCTACAACCCAGAAAGGCGCGGAAAATATCCTTGATATTGTCGAGCCGTTTGCGGCAGAGTGCCTCGAAAAGCACGGTACACGTCTGGTTTGGTGCGGCGACGAGCTGTACCTCAAGGCAGGACGTGCGCTGCCGGACAGCGAATACTACGAGGATTTCACGCAGTTTGAGAACGGCATCGGTATGCTGCCGCTGTTCTGTGAAGAATTTCGGCTCGCGCTGCCCGATTACGCGGGACATACCGCGCAGCCTTTTACCATTGCGACCGGCAAGGCGGCGGGTCCATCGCTTGCAAAACTCATTGACGAAGCGCAGACGGTGTGCGATAATTTACATGGTAATGTGGTGGAAATTGAAAACGATTTCTTCGGGCACGGTGTATCGGTTGCCGGACTCATCACCGGACAGGATTTGGTCGCCCAGCTCGGAGGAAAAGACCTTGGGGCGCGTGTACTGATTTCGGCGAATATGCTGCGCGACGGCGGAGACGTATTCCTCGACGATATGACGCCCGCAGAAGTCAGCGCGGTGCTTGGTGTGCCGGTTGTGCCGGTCGAGATCGACGGCGCAGACCTGCTGGCAAAGATCTTTTCAGAGTGAAGCGCGCTGTGCGGCAATCAATCTTTACTCTCAGCTCTCCATTTTTAACTCTATTTCAGGGAGGGAATTTTTATGTCGAAACCTACCGTTGCGATTGTCGGACGTCCGAATGTCGGCAAATCGCAGCTCTTTAACCGACTGGCGGGGAAACGCCTGTCGATTGTCGAAGACACGCCGGGCGTGACCCGCGACCGTCTGTATGCCGACTGCGATTGGCGCGGCCGGACTTTTTCGGTGATTGACACCGGCGGCATTGAGCCGAAAAACGATAACGAGATTTTGAAATTCATGCGCTATCAGGCAGAGGCAGCCATCCATCATGCGGATGTGATTATCTTTATCACCGACCTGAAAACGGGTGTGACAGCATCCGATGAAGAGGTTGCTTCTATGCTTCAGCGTTCGGGCAAACCGATTGTTTTGGCGGTCAACAAGTGTGACAAACCGGGTGCGCCGGACCCGAATATTTTTGAGTTTTATAACCTTGGGCTTGGCGACCCATATGGCATTTCCGCGCTGCACGGCTACGGCACCGGCGATTTGCTGGATGCGGTATACGAGTACTTTCCGCCTGAGGAAGAAGGCGAGGGCGAGGATGACCGGATCCGTGTAGCGCTGATTGGCAAGCCGAACGTGGGCAAGTCCAGCCTGCTGAACCGGGTACTGGGCGAGGAGCGCGTCATCGTATCCAATGTAGCGGGAACAACGCGCGACAGCGTGGATGCTGATGTAGAAAATCAGTATGGAAAATTCACCTTCATCGATACAGCGGGAATCCGCAAGAAGTCCAAGGTCGAAGAAAAAATCGAGAAATTCTCGGTGATGCGTTCGCTGATGGCGGTTGAGCGCGCAGATGTCTGCGTGATTATGATCGACGCGACCGAAGGCGTAACCGAGCAGGATACCAAGGTCGCAGGGGAAGCGCACAATGCAGGCAAGGCATGCATCATTGTCGTGAACAAATGGGATCTCGTTGAAAAAGACGGCAGCACCATGAAAGAATACACCCTGCGTGTGCGTGAAGGATTGGCGTACATGCCGTATGCGCCGGTGCTGTTTATCTCGGCGCTTACCGGACAGCGCGTGGATAAGCTGTACGACATGATTGCGCATGTCTATGAGCAAAACCATAAGCGCATCCCGACCGGACAGCTGAACTCCATTTTGGCGGAAGCGACCGCGCGCGTGCAGCCGCCCACGGATAAGGGGCGCCGCCTGAAGATTTACTATGTAACGCAGGCAGGCGTGACCCCGCCGACGTTTATCTTTTTCTGTAACGATGCACGTCTGTTCCATTTCTCTTATCAGCGTTATCTGGAAAATCAGATCCGCGAAGTATTTGATATGACCGGTACGCCGGTGCGCATTATTGTGCGTCAGCGCGGCGATAAAGAGGACTGACGGCAGAGAGGGGGACAGCTATGGGGATATCTCAATTTTTCATCATTGCGGCAAGCGCATATCTGCTCGGTTCGCTGAGCTTTGCAATTATCATCTGTAAGCTGACGCTGGGAAAGGATATCCGTGCCTATGGAAGCGGCAATGCGGGACTGACCAATGCGTATCGCACGATGGGTGCGGGCAAGACGCTTCTGGTGCTGTTCGGCGATATCGCAAAGGCGGCTGCGGCGCTTGCGATTGGCGGAATGCTTGCAGGGATGATGGGCAAGCTTGTGGCCGGAATTTTTGTAATTCTCGGGCATGTATTTCCGGTGTATTTTGGATTTCGAGGCGGAAAAGGCGTGCTCGTCGGTGCGACGATGCTTGTATTTCTCGATTGGCGCATCTTTCTGGTGGCACTTGTGCTGTTTGTGATTGCGGTGGCGATCACCAAATGGGTGTCGCTTGGGTCGATTTTGGGTGCAATCAGTTTTCCGGTCACGATGCAGATTTTTTATGGAGACGTGCGGCTGACGGTGGTTGCGGCATTGATGGCAGCGGCTGTTGTGTTCATGCATCGGTCCAATGTGAAGCGGATTCTTTCCGGTACGGAAAACAAATTCTCTTTCCATGCGAAACCGCAGATTACCAAGGATACCGACAAGAAATGAGGGTATAAGTCATGAAAATCTTTGTTCTCGGAAGCGGCGGCTGGGGCTCTGCCCTGGCAATTCTGCTGCATAACAACGGTCACCATGTGACCATGTGGACCTTCTTTCAGGAGGAATGTGAGCGCCTGAAAAAGGAGCGCGCAAATGAAAAGCTGCTGCCCGGCGTGAGAATTCCGGACGGGATCGAGATCACAAATGAGATGACACCCGCAGCGGATGCCGATCTGGTGGTCATGGCGGTGCCGAGTTTTGCGGTTGCCTCCACAGCGGAGAATCTTGCAGCAGTTCTGCCTGAGGGGATTCCGGTGATCAACGTAGGCAAGGGTCTGGATGCCAAGCATGGATACTGCCGGTTTTCTGAAACCATCCGCCGTGCAATCGGCGGGAAAAATCCGATTGTGGCGCTGACGGGTCCGACGCATGCTGAGGAGGTCGCGCGCGGCATTCCGACTGCGATTGTTGCCGCTTCGACCAGCCGTCAGGCGGCAGAACTGACGCAGGATGTGTTTATGAACGATGTGTTCCGTGTGTACACCTCGCCGGACATCATCGGCGCAGAACTGGGCGGCGCATTTAAGAACATCATCGCGCTGGGTGCAGGTATTTCTGACGGACTTGGTCTTGGGGATAACTCTAAGGCGGCATTTATGACCCGCGGACTGACGGAGATTGCGCGTCTGGGCGTAACCCTCGGCGCTAGACAGGATACTTTTGCAGGCCTGTCCGGAGTAGGTGACCTGATTGTTACCTGCTGTTCCATGCATTCCCGCAATCGCCGCGCAGGAATCCTGATCGGCAAGGGCAAGACTGCAAAAGAGGCGATGGATGAGGTCGGCGCAGTGGTCGAGGGGTACTATGCGACCGAAGCCGGGTACATGCTTGCACAGAAAATGGGCGTTTCCATGCCGATTGTAGAAGCGATGTACCATGTGCTGTATGAGGGCGGAAGCGCACAGGAGGCAATCGGCATGCTGATGAGCCGCGCAAAAACCCATGAAAGTGAAGAAGTTTGGCTGTCCAACTGAGAAGAAAGGAGATGCTCGGAATGAGCGTCTCCTTTTTACTGTTTTTCGTTCGGAAAATTTTACGAGCCGCTTAAAAAAAACAGGGTTTCATGATATACTATATCATGAGTAAGAATTGATTTATGGAGGTATCGTAAAATGGGATATCGTTTATTTTTAGAGAAAACACAGGCGTTTAAGAAAGAGCTTGGACTTGTGGAACATGAGCCGATGTACCGGCATACAACCTTTCAAATCGGCGGTCCTGCTGAGGTTTTTGTGCAGCCGCGCAATCTGGGGGCGTTTATGACCGCACTTCAGGCCGCGCGGGAGAGCGGTCTGCCGCTTACCGTAATCGGGCGCGGTTCCAACCTGCTTGTGTGCGACGAAGGCGTACCGGGCGTGGTGCTGTGTACCTGCGGGATGAATGGCGTGCGGGTGGAGGGACGTCGCGTGATTGCGGAAGCAGGCGCGACCATGGCGCAGCTTGCACAGGCGGCGCTGCATGCAGGTTTGACCGGCGCGGAGTTCGCTGCCGGAATCCCGGGGACGGTCGGCGGCGGCGTTTTCATGAATGCCGGTGCATATGACGGAGAGATGTCCGGCATTGTAACCCGTTCGGTTTATATGGATGAAAATGGCGGAAGTTGCGCCCTGTCCGGAGCAGAGCAGGCGTTCGGCTACCGCACGAGCATTTACAAGCAGCACCCAGAATGGGTGATTATTGAGGCAGAGTGTTTGCTGAAACCGGGTGACCCCGCGGAAATTCGGGCAAAGATGGACGATTTTGCGCGCCGCCGCAGAGAAAAGCAGCCGCTCAACTTCCCGAGCGCAGGCAGTACATTCAAGCGCCCGGAGGGATACTTTGCAGGCCGTCTGATCGAAGGTGCAGGGTTGAAAGGCGCTTCGGTTGGCGGGGCGCAGGTGTCTGAAAAGCATGCAGGATTTGTCATCAATCATGGCGGCGCAACTTGTGCAGATGTAACCGCACTCATTGAGCACATTCAAAAGACGGTATTTGACCGCTTTGGAGTGCATTTGGAGTGTGAAGTGCGGACGATTGGCTGAGTATGGAGGGGAAACCATGCATTTTTTAATTGTAACAGGCATGTCCGGTGCGGGAAAAAGCCGTACCGTGGCAACACTCGAAGATTTGGGATACTATTGCGTGGATAATCTGCCGCTTGCGCTGATTCCGCAGTTTGCAGAGGTTTGCTTCGCGGCAACCGAGCGGTATGACAGGGTCGCGCTTGTCACCGACGTGCGCGCCGGCGGGGATTTTCAGCAGCTTTTTGATTCGCTTGACAGCATCCAGACCATGGGCTGTGCGTACAGCATTCTATTTTTGGATACAGATACCGACACGCTGATTCATCGTTACAAGGAAACCCGGCGTAAGCACCCGCTCATGAAGCGAGGCGTCAGCATGCCGGAAGCGATTGAGCAGGAGCGCAGGATGTTGGCTGCGGTGCGGGAGCGCGCGGATTATGTGGTCGATACCACAAAGCTGTCTGTTGCAGCGCTGCGGGAGCGCCTCATCAAGATTTTTTCCAAAGCAGATGCAGGCGAATTGATGGAAATTATCGTGCAGTCGTTTGGGTTCAAGTACGGCATCCCAACCGAGGCAGATCTGGTATTTGATGTGCGATTTTTGCCCAACCCGTATTACGAAATCAGTCTGCGCGAGCATAATGGCACAGAACAGTGTGTGCGTGATTATGTATTCCAAGATGGCGTAGCAGATCAGCTCATGGAGCATTTGGACAGTTTGGTCGAATTCCTTCTGCCGCGGTATGCGGCAGAGGGAAAGGCATCTTTGGTTATCGGGATTGGCTGCACAGGCGGCAAGCACCGTTCGGTTGCAATCGCGGAAACGCTCGCGGAGCATATCAACCGGCACGGCGGCAATGCCACGGCAGTGCACCGTGATTATCAGCGCGGCTAAGAGGGACAGCCTATGTCTTTTTCAGAAAAAACGAAAACTGAATTGTGCCGTGTGCCGCTTGGCAGGAGCTGCTGCCAACGCGCAGAGATTTATGGTGTTTTGCTGTATGCTTCAGTGTTTACCCATCGGGAAATCCGGATTGTTACCGAATCGCAGGCGTTTGCACGCCGTGCGGCGCTGCTGATTGAAAAGGTGTTTGGGGTGAAAGCTGAGCTGGTGGTCAGCGGTCGCCGCAGGGTGCTGCATATTACAGAGGAACGTGCGCTTCGCACCATTATGAACGAGTTGGGATATGATTTCAAAAGCTATATTACCTATCATCTCAATCGAAACATGGTCGAGGACGAATGCTGTGCGGCAGCATTTCTGCGCGGTATTTTTCTGATGAGCGGCTCGGTGGCAGGACCGGATAAAAAAAGCCATCTGGAAATTAAATGCAGTCATCAGACATTGTGCCGTGAAGTGATGAGCCTGATGCTAGACCACGGAGCTTCTCCGAAAATGACCGAGCGCCGCACGGCTTACCTGATTTATCTCAAGGATACCGCAGGAATTGAGGATTTGCTGACGCGAATTGGCGCATCCCGCGCCGCGATGGCAATTATGGAAGGAAAAATAGAGAAGAACCTGCGCAATAACATCAACCGGCAGGTCAACTGCGAAACGGCAAATCTGATGAAAACAACCGATGTGTCTGCCCGGCAGATTGCAGCGATTGAACGTGCGCTGGGTGTAGGCGGGATTGAAATCTATCCGGAAAATCTGCGGGAGACGGTTGATTTGCGCGTGGCAAATCCTGCCGCAAGCCTTTCTGAGCTTGCGGCGATGTTTGACCCGCCGATTTCCAAACCGGGACTGAGTCACCGGCTGCGGCGTATCATGCAAATTTCACAGACCCTGCTTGAACGGGAAGGAGGATAAATGGAACGCTTTGCGCATTTGCACGTACATAGTGAATACAGCTTGCTCGATGGCGCGTGCCGCATCGAGGAACTGATGGATCGCGTGGCGGCGCTCGGTCAGCCGGCGGTGGCGCTCACCGATCATGGTGTGATGTACGGTGCAATCGATTTTTACCGGGCGGCACGGGCGCGCGGCATTCATCCGGTCATCGGATGCGAAGTGTACGTAGCACCGAAATCCCGATTTGATAAAAACTATGTGGGCGGCGAGTGGCATCGCCACTTGATTTTGCTCTGCGAAAATATGGAGGGCTACCGCAACCTGATTCATATGGTCAGCCTGTCGTTCGCTGAGGGGTTTTACATCAAGCCGCGCGTAGACCTAGAACTGCTCAAAAAGCACCATAAAGGACTGATCTGCCTGTCTGCCTGTCTGGCGGGTGAGATCCCAAATCGGCTGATGAACGGCGACTATGACGGTGCAAAGGAAACTGCACTTTTGTATCGCGATATCTTCGGGGAGGGGAACTACTTCCTGGAAATTCAGGATCATGGAATTGAGGAGCAGAAAAACGTCAACCGCGCGATTTATCATCTGTCTGAGGAAACCGGCATTCCGCTTGTCGCGACCAACGACGCGCACTATCTGACCCGCGAAGATGCCAAAATTCAGGATGTACTCATGGCGATTCAAATGGGAAAAACAGTGGATGACCCAACGCGCATGAAGTTTGAAGCCGATGAGTTTTACATCAAAAGCCGCGACGAAATGGCGGCGCTGTTTCCAAACCATCCGGAGGCAATCGAGAATACGGTGAAAATCGCCGAGCGTTGCCAAGTGGAGTTTGAGTTCGGAAAATATCACCTGCCTGAATTCGATGTGCCGGAAGGATATACGGCGCGGGAATACCTGCAAAAGCTTTGCGAGGAAGGCTTTGCTGTGCGCTATCCGGACGACGACGGCACTGTGCGGCAGCGCTTGCAATACGAACTGGATATGATCGACAAGATGGGCTTTGTCGATTACTTCCTGATTGTTTCGGACTTTATCGGCTACGCGAAGAAAAACGGGATTCCGGTCGGACCGGGACGCGGCTCTGCGGCAGGCTCTATTGTTTCATATTGCCTTGCGATTACCGATTTGGACCCGATTCAGTATTCCCTCTATTTTGAGCGTTTTTTGAACCCGGAGCGTGTCTCCATGCCGGATATTGACGTGGATTTCTGCTATGTGCGCCGTCCAGAAGTGATTGATTACGTCACGCGGAAATATGGAAAGGACCGCGTGGCTCAGATCGTTACCTTTGGCACCATGGCGGCGCGCGGCGCCATCCGAGACGTGGGACGTGCGCTCAGTATTCCCTATAATGAGGTGGATGCGGTTGCAAAGCAGGTGCCGAACGAACTGCATATCACGATTGACAAGGCGCTCAAGGTCAATGCGGACCTGCGGAAAATGTACGAGGACAATCCAACGGTCAAAAACCTGATTGATACGGCGCGCAAACTCGAGGGTATGCCGCGTCATGCGTCCACACATGCGGCGGGCGTGGTGATTACCAAAGACCCGGTGGATACCTATGTGCCGCTCGCGCGCAACGATGAGCAGATGGTTACCCAGTACACCATGGTGACCTTGGAAGAATTGGGACTGCTCAAGATGGACTTTCTCGGTCTGCGCAACCTGACGGTAATTGCGGATGCGGAAAAGCTGATTCACCGCCATACACCGGATTTTTCGATTGAAAAAGCGCCGGTAAATGACCCTGCTACCTATGCGATGCTTGCGCAGGGCAAGACGATGGGCGTGTTCCAGATGGAATCTGCGGGCATGACCAATGTGGCAATGCAGCTCAGACCGCATTCGATTGAAGATATCACTGCGTTGGTAGCGCTGTATCGCCCGGGTCCGATGCAGTCCATCCCGCGTTATATTGAGTGCAAGCACCATCCGGAAAAGGTGACCTATAAGCATCCGCTGCTTGAACCGATTCTGTCGGTTACTTATGGATGCATGGTTTATCAGGAGCAGGTCATGCAGGTGTTCCAGAGCTTGGCGGGATATTCGCTCGGCAAGGCGGATATGGTGCGCCGTGCGATGAGCAAAAAGAAGTTCAAAGAACTGGAAAAGGAACGCGTGAACTTCATCCGGGGCAATGAGGAACTTGGCATCGACGGCGCGGTCAAGCGCGGCGTGCCGGAAGCGGTTGCTGCGTCGATTTTTGACGAGATCCTGGATTTTGCGAATTATGCGTTTAATAAGGCACATGCGGTGTGCTATGCGGTCGTTGCATTCCGCACAGCGTACCTTAAATGCCACTATCCGTGTGAATACATGGCAGCATTGCTGACAAGTGTGCTCGATTCCTCCGGCAAGATTTCTGAATATATTGCAGCTTGCCGCGACATGGGAATTCAGGTACTGCCGCCGGATATCAACGAATCCGAGGACGGGTTTTCGGTTTCGGGGAAAAATATCCGGTTTGGTCTGGCTGCGATTAAAAACGTCGGACGCAGCTTCATGAAGCAGCTTGTTGCAGAGCGGGAGCAGGGCGGTCCGTTTGCATCGCTTTCTGATTTTTGTGAGCGGATGTATGATCGCGAACTGAACAAGCGTGCGCTCGAAAGCCTGATTAAGGCGGGCGCGTTTGACGCTACCGGCGCACGCCGCAGCCAGCTTTTGGCGGTTTATGAGCGGGTAGCCGATGGCGTGGCGCAGAGCCGCCGCAAAAATCTGGAGGGTCAGCTTGACCTGTTTGGCATGGGCGGCGCAGAACAGCAAAGCAATCAGGTGACGCTGCCGAATATCCCGGAACTGGCGAAGAGTGAACGCCTATCTATGGAAAAAGAAACCACTGGGCTGTATCTGTCCGGTCACCCGATGGATGAACACCGCGCGCTCGCAAGACGGGCACGTGCGGCGGAGATTAGGCGCATTGTGGACGACCTGAGCGGCGAGACGGAGCAGCCTGAATTCCATGACGGTATGACTGTCCGGCTCGCCTGCGTAATCACGGGCGTACGTCTGAAATCGACAAAAAGCGGCTCTATGATGGCGTATGTAACAGTGGAAGATATTTCGGGAGCGATTGAGCTTGTTGTGTTCCCCAAAACCTTGCAGCAGTCAGGTTCTTATATCCGGGAAGACCAAGCAGTGCTTTTGCAGGGGCGCATTGACGCGCGTGAGGATGAAGCACCGAAAATTGTGGTCAGCGCAGCCTATCCGCTGACAGAAGAGCAGATTACAGCGCTGGAAAACAATGGGCGACAGTCCCGGCCGGTGTTTGACAGCCGTGAGGCAGCTGCAAAATCGGACGAACGGCTTTATGTCAAAGTGCCGAGTATGCAGTGCGAGGCATGCGAGCGGGTCAAGAAGGAACTGCTTGCCGCGCGCGGTACCATGCCAGTTGTGTTCTATGCAGTTGATACCGGAAAAAAACTGTTGGCGCCGCGCGGTCTGTGGGTACAGAAGAATTTGCAGGTTGTGGACAAGTTACGGTTTATTCTTGGCGAGAAGAATGTTATAATAAAATAAGCTGAATAAAGCCTGCCCCATCTAGGCAATCGGTACCGTTTCTGACGGCATCCTTGCAGACCGGAGAGAAGGAATTTGGAGGGACACAAGAATGGAAAATAAAACAATTCGACGGATTGGCGTCTTAACGAGCGGCGGCGATGCCCCGGGCATGAACGCGGTCATCCGCGCAGTTGTTCGGACTGCATCTGCAAACAATATCTCTGTGCTTGGCATCCGCCGCGGTTACAGCGGTCTTATCAACGGCGACATTATCGAAATGGCGGCGCGCAGTGTAGACGGCATCATCCGCAAGGGCGGCACCATGCTGTATACGGCACGCTGTCAGGAAATGCTGACCGAGGAGGGGCTGCAAAAGGCTGCGGATACCTGCAAGTACCTCGGGATTGACGGCTTGATCTGCATTGGCGGCGACGGTACCTTCCGCGGCGCGCAGGCGCTGTCCCGTAAGGGGGTTCCGTGCATTGGTGTGCCCGGCACGATTGACAATGATATCGGCTGCTCGGAATACACCATTGGCTTTGATACCGCGTGCAATACTGCGATTGAGTGCATCGACAAGCTGCGCGATACCATGCAGTCGCATGAGCGCTGCTCGGTGGTTGAGGTGATGGGTCGCCATGCAGGTCATTTGGCGCTCAATGTCGGCTGTGCGGTAGGTGCAACGGCAACGCTGCTGCCTGAGCGTGACATTGATTTTGAAACCGATGTGGTTGAGAAGATGCGCGTCGGCCGTATTAAGGGCAGAAATCATCATATTATTATTGTGGCAGAGGGATATGGTTCGGCGCAGGAGGTTGCAGACCGGATTCATGAGAATACCGGTGTGGATACCCGCGTAACCATCCTTGGACATATTCAGCGCGGCGGTTCTCCCACTTCTCAGGACCGTGTAATGGCAACCCGCATGGGATATGCAGCAGTGCGTGCGCTGATGGACGGCAAATCGAATCGTGTTGTCGTATTTGATAATAATATGGTGACAGACCTCGATATCGAAGAGGGACTGAAGCGCAAAAAGGATTTAAATCAGTGCCTGTTTGAAGCACAGCAAACGGTTGCGATTTAAAATTGAACGCAAAGCAGGAGGTCGGCATCTGTCGGCCTTTTGTTTATGGAGGTTTTTTACGGAATGGAACATGAGAAAACAGTTTGGATTACCGGAGGGTCGCGTGGAATTGGCGCGGCTGCGGTACGGGAGTTTGCAGCATGCGGTTGGCGTGTCGCATTCACATACCGCAGTGCACGGCAGGAAGCTGCGGCGCTGGTACAGGAACTGACACAAAGCGGTGCGCATGTGATGGCTGTGCAGGGTGATATGGCGGTGCGCGGGGAAGTGGAGCGCTGTGCGGCTGAAATTCATGCTGCATTTGGCGCGTGCGATGCACTGGTTGTGAACGCAGGGATTGCGCAGCAAAAAATGTTCTGTGACCTGACCGATGATGATTGGCGGCGCATGTTTGCGGTCAATCTGGACAGTGCGTTTTATGCGATTCAATCGGTGCTTCCTGACATGGTTGCAGCCAAGTCGGGGTGCATCGTCACAGTATCCTCGGTTTGGGGCGTCACCGGCGCGTCATGCGAAAGCCATTATGCAGCATCCAAAGCAGCGCTGATCGGACTGACCAAGTCGCTTGCGCTGGAGCTGGGATTGTCAGGCATTCGGGTGAATTGTGTTGCGCCGGGCGTGATTGATACAGATATGAACGCAATGCACGACGCAGAAACATTGAATGGGCTTGCGGAAGAAACTGCGCTCGGCAGGCTCGGACAGCCGGAGGAGGTTGCGCGGCTGATTCGCAGCCTGTGCAGTGAGGATACCTCGTTTGTGACCGGACAGGTCATTGCTGCAACCGGCGGATTTATGATTTGACAGGAGATATTTGCATTTATGGACAAGCAGATTTATATTATCAACGGTGTCGGCGGCGCGGGCAAAGATACGGTTTGCGAACTTGCAGCAGAGCGCTACCGGGTGCAGAATATCTCCTCGATTACACCAATTGTTGAGATTGCAAAATTTGCAGGCTGGGATGGCGTGAAGACGCCTGCATCGCGCCGTTTGCTTGCGCGATTAAAAGAGGTGTTTACCGAGTATAACGACCTCTCCTTTTCGTATTGCATGGAGCAGCTTGCGGCGTTTCGCGCGGGCAATGCGCAGATTCTATTCGTACATATCCGTGAGCCGGAGGAAATTGAGCGTTTCCGAAAGGCGGCAGGAGAAAATTGCCGCACGCTGCTGGTGCGCCGTCCGTCGCTTGAAGCGCGTGGGCAGCTTGGCAACCGTGCAGACGATTCGGTGGAAGAATACCAGTACGATGAGATTTTAGTCAATGATGGAACCGTGGAACAACTGCGGGAAAAAACCTTTGCGCTGTTGGAACGCAAGCTGAAATGCACCAAGGCTGATAATATGGTAGAATAAAACCTTTGAATCGATGAACAGGTGAGTAAAATGTTTATTATCACATGCGAATGCGGGGAAGAAGTTTTCTGCGATGAAGAGGATCAGACACTGGCGTGGCAGTGCCCCGGATGCGGACAGTGGTATGATCTGTTTGGATGCAGGATTGCAGATCCGAACGGTGCGCAGCCGCCGCAGCGTGAATATTATTACGAACCGGGCGAACAGGAAGACGACTGATTTTGAGAGAGAGGAGAAAGCGTAGTGAATAAACAACGGATTGCGCTAGTGACAGATTCTTGTGCGGATATTCCCGCTGCGCTGCTGAAAAAGTATCCGATTTACGTGATACCGCTTAAGATTCGCTTCGGAGACAATGAATATCTGGATGGCGTAACCATTCAGCCCTCAGAAATTTACCGCAGACAGAAAACCGAGCTTCCCAGGACATCCCTGCCGGATGGAGCACTGATCGAGGGCACGTTCCGCCGGATCCGCGCGGATGGATATGAAAAAGTGCTTGCAGTGCATCTGTCTGCCGGTCTTAGCGGTACCTATAATATGGTGCGTGTTATGGGAAGCGATTTTGTGGGTCTTGAGGTTGCTGCATTTGATTCAGGGAGCGGCTCGCTTGGAATCGGACTGACCGTTCTCCAGCTTGCCCGGTATATTGAAGAGGGACGCACGTGGACTGAACTGCTGCATGCAGCACCCAAGCTGATTCGGAATACCAAGGTTTTCTTTTGCGTGGATACACTGGAATTTTTGCAGAAAGGCGGGCGCATCGGCAGGATTACAGCTGTGGCAGGTACTTTGCTGCAGATTAAGCCGATTTTGACCTTCGCGCCGGATGGTCAGCTGGTCAATGTGGCGAAGGTGCGCGGCAGAAAGCTTGCAATGGATAAAATGGTCCATATGGTGCAGGAATATGAACCGAGAGCGGGACGATATACGATTGCAGTGGCGCATGGGGATACTCCGGAGGAGTGCAGACAGATCAAGGAGGCGGTGCAGCATGCATTGCCGGCGTATGAAAGCTGCTTTGAAGGAGAGATTGACTGCACGCTGGCGTCTTATGTCGGTCCGCATCTGCTCGGGGTGGGAATCCAGACCTTGCAGGATGACCTGTTTTCGGAACCTGAAACATAAGATATGCAGAATATTCCAACGTCTTTTGCCATATTGTTACCCTAAAAGCGCACAGATATGCTATAATAGCATGTGTATTCTCAGACTGGATGCAGGAGCATGACATGGCGGTCAGGCTGCTGCGCAAATTCGGTTTGAAATCGTATTATTTTATGTGGGAGAAGGTAACAATCTATGAAATGGAAAATTGGCGCTGTGCTGATGGCGCTTGTGTTCTGTCTGGCAATCGTGCCGCCGCTGGTCAGCGGTGCGGGCGCATGGGACGGAATCGGAGGTTTATTCCGCGGTTCCGGGCATGAGCTTGTTATGCAGGCAGGCAACGAAAAGGCGGTCGCAGACGGAGAAGCAGCTTCATTTGGCAGCGATGCTTCGGCTGCGGTATACCGCTCGGAGAACGATGATCTGATGGTGCCGGCATCCGGTTTTGCTAAGGCAATGGAACTGGAATTCAAGGAAGCAGAGGATGCACTGACGTTTGTCAGCGGGAAAACAGAAGTTACCGTTCCAGTTGGCGGCAGCGAAATTACCGGCGGAAAAGAAACTGTTGCGGTGTCCAGTCCGGCGACCAATACAGACGGCACGCTGTTTGTTCCGGCGGAAGCGGCTGCGCAGGCGTTAGGTTGGGGCTATGCTGAGGACGGAGAATACGCAGTGGTCACAACCAAAAAAGAAATCAAGGATAAAACGGTAAAGAAGCTTGCCGAAAAGGCGGAAGAGCTTCTGGGCGTCCCGCGTGCAGAACTGCTGAAAAATTCCCTGATTTTCCGTGCCGATTCTGATTGCGTCGTGAAAAATGGCGAACAGACCGACCTTGTGGATGAAGAGGGCAATTATGAGGCGCCGATGGTGGCAAATGAAAAGTATTTCCTGCCGGCAAAGGCGGCGGCGCTTGCATTGGGTGGCAGTGCAGAGCCGCTTGAAGACGGCGGCGTAAAGCTGACGGTTGGAAAGAACAGCATTGAACTGACGGCGGACAGCGAAGTAAAGCTGAACGGCAAAAAGTATAAGTCCGAAGAAGGGGATGTGCTCAATCAGGATGACGTTACATATATTTCGGCAAGCCTGCTGAGCGGGATGCTGGGATATAAAGAGGCTGGAGAAGGCAATTTGTACATGATCGGTACAAAGAGTTTTGCAAACGCAGAAAGCCAGATTGCCTATATGACGGCGCTCGGCGAAACTCTGCCGGATCGCCGCCCGGATATTCCGAAGGCAGACCATTATGTGGCGCTCACGTTTGACGACGGTCCGACCGGCGGCTCATCCGGATTGACCGTGCGGCTGCTCAATGGTCTGAAAGAGCGCGGCGCACACGCGACCTTCTTCATGTGCGGTTATCGCATCAAGGATTTCCACACCCATATGGAGCGATATCTTGCGGAAGGGCACGAACTTGCAAACCATACGATGGACCATCCGGGAGTCCTGACAAAGAAGGCGTATGACACGATTGTCGAGCAGATTGATTCAAACAGTACGCTGATTGAGTCTTACTGCGGCGAAAAACCGACACTGTTCCGTCCGGTTGGCGGCGCTATCAATGATGATGTGAAGAAGGCTGCGAAGGAAACCGGCTTGCCGATTATCAACTGGAGCGTCGATACCCTAGATTGGAAGTATCGCGACGCAGCGCGCATCAAGAGCGTGATTGTGAACGAGGCGAAAGACGGAGATATTGTTTTGATGCACGATCTGCGTGACTGCACGCTCGAAGGTGTGCTCGGAGCAATCGACGCGCTGCAGGACGAGGGGTATGCATTCGTGACAGTTTCGGAGCTCGCGCGCGTCAAGGGCGTTTCGCTCGAACCGGGTGAGGTGTATACCAATCTGCGTGATTCCACGGTTGAGAAAATCAAAAACGGCACCTACGAGGCGCATTATTAACACAACCTGTAAGACCCTGCAAGGACGATGGATTGTCTTTGCAGGGTCATAAAATTTGCAGAAAGAACAACGAACATATTTGAGAGGAATAAAATGATTACTGAGAAAAGAGAAAAACAGATTTTGAGGATGTCGTTTTTTTCTGGGCTTCTGTTTGCGGTTGCAGAATTTATATTTTCGATATACAGCCATTCGCAATCTGCGCTGACGGATGCGGTTTATGATGCATCGGAACTGGTTTTTATTGCATTACTCCTGTTTTTAACACCTTTATTTCATAAACCGGTATCCGAAAAACATCCTTACGGATATTTTCAGATTGAGTCCATTTTTGTCATCATCAAGGGCGTTATGATGCTGTCTGTGACGATGGGCGTTTCTATGGAAGTTCTGGATTCTGCGCTGTCAGGCGGCAACCCGGTCAACAATGCGCAGGTCGCAGGATTCCAGTGCTGTTTGGGCGTGGCGAGTATTGTGATTTTCCTGCTGATGAAGCGCTTAAATCGAAATCTATCTTCTCCGACCATAGAGGCAGAGCTGTTGGGTTGGAAGCTGGATATTTTATATAGCTTGGGTATGGCTGTGGCATTTTTTGTGTCAATACAGCTGGAGCGTACGCCGCTTGGGGTTATCACCCCTTATTTTGATCAGATTGTTGCAGTTTTTGTCATGGTCTTCATGCTTCCGGAAAGCATTCGAGTTTTATGGAGAGCGGTCAAAGATATTTTCCTGTTTTCTCCTGATGAAACATTTATGAAGGAGATTAAGGCAATCTGCAATCCGGTTTTGGAGCAATACCGTTTTACTCCGGTCTTTTTTGACATGACAAAGACCGGACGGCACCTGTGGGTTGCGGTGTATTTCCGGATTGATACAGGCAGTTTGGCGGTACAGGACTTATCCGATGCCTTGCAGACTATCAATGAAAAGGCGAAAGAAAAATATCAGGACTGCACTTGTGAACTGATTTTAATTCCATAAAAATGCAGACCCCTAAATGGGGTCTGCATTTTTGCTTAGCGGACACATTTGCTGCATGGAGTTAAACCACGGGAGCGTGCATCTGCAAGCGTACTTTCGTAATAAGTGCCATTGTTGCAGTTTGGATTGTAATGGTAGCGTTTTCCGGTTTTGGTCACATAGATTTTATGAGAAACTACGAGAGGAGTGGGGCTGACCTCAGGTGGGGTGGGAGAGATCGCTGGTGGAGCTGGAACGACAGGCTTGGACGGGGGCGCAGTATTTTTCTCTGTTGAAATCGTGTAACTGCTGCCGTTGGATACCAGTTTGATTGTGCCATGGAGGTCGGTGCGCCAGACATTGCAGTCAGATAATTTGGCAAGCGTTTCAGCATGGGGGTGACCGTAAGGATTATTTGAGCCGCAGCTGATGATCACATCCTTGGGGCGCACCGCCTGTAAAAATAGGTCGCTGGTGGAGGTACGGGAGCCGTGATGACCGACTTTCAGAACATCGCTGCTGAGGTCTGTGCCTGAAGCAAGCATGTCCTGCTCAGACTCGGACTCCGCATCACCGGTAAAGAGCAGGCGGTTGCTGCCGTGCGTCACCTGAAGAACCAGCGAAGCATTGTTCAAATCTCCGGTTTTGAGCGTGTTCATTACTGTGACATTGGCATCCCCGAGTTGGTAATGGTCGCCTACGTTCGGTACGGAAAGAGCGACGTTGTTGGCTTCGATGGCGTCCAGCACATCGGAAAATGTGTTGGTGGTTGTGGTAACACCGGGCATCAGCACATGATCTACCGGATAGGTATGGATGACATCATCCAGCCCGCCGATATGATCCTCGTGCGGATGGGTGCCAACTGCATAGTTCAGATGATTCACGCCGTATTTTTGCAGATCGGATACTACCTGACTGCCCGCAGCGTTGGTACCCGCGTCGATCAGCATGGCTTCGCCATCACTGACAAGAAGAATACTGTCTGCCTGACCGACATCCAGATAATAAATTTTCAGAATGCCTGCTGTGTCAGTTGTAATATATACGGTTTGAGTAACGGCATCCCACGAAACATCGGCATGCAGCGCCTCGGAAACAAACCGAGCGGGGACAAAGGTACGGTTTCCGATGATCTGCGCGGGTACGTCGAGCGTCTGGGATGCACCGTTGACCGCGGCGGTCGTGCTGCCGATTTGAATGGAAACCGTGGTATCTGCCTTGGAAGCAGAGGCGGTTGCAGTCGCAGCGTCCCACTGTACATCGGCATCAAGCGCTTCAAAAATCGAGCGCAGAGGAACCAGCGTGCGTCCGTTTACAATGGTAGGCGGGGCATCGGGGGATAATTTTTGATGGTCCACATAGAGATCGACAGCGTGAGCGCTGCCAAGCAGCATACAGGCGGACAATGCGTTGCAAAGCAGCTGTTTTAGTTTCATGAAACCCTCTCCTGTTGTTGTGATATCAGTATCATACCCCGGAATCGATGGAAAATCAAGGCATGTAAGCAGAGACGTGCGGATGATTTTTCGGTTTACTTGGATCAAATCATTTGCTATACTGGATATAGTATCATGAGTTATTATGCGGTTTTATGCGCTTGCAATACAGGAGGAGATCAACATGAGCCGACAATTTTCCATCATCAGTGCGGGACCGGGACAGCCGGGGATGCTGACCGAGCGGGCGCGGGATGCGGTTGTACAGGCAGAGGAGGTATATGCCTGTGGACGGGTTGCCGGCGCGCTTGCCCTGCTGCGCGCAGACTGGAAGCTGTGCCCGGCGGAAGAACTTGCCGAACTTGCGATTGAATCTGATAAGGAAAAAATTGCAATTGTCGTCAATGGAGATGCAGGATTTTTCGGCGGTCTGACGCAGATGGCAGAGATTTTACAGCCGCACGGTACAGTGCAGGTCTATCCGGGAATGAGCAGCGTACAGTGTTTATGCGCACGCTTGGGAGAGAGCTATGATGACGGGGTTTGGCTGAAAGATGGAGCGTGTGACCTGCTTGCCGCGGTGTCTTACCATAGAAAGCTGTTTTTCCTGATGGAAGGCGGACGCGGTCCCGGAGCGCTCTGCACCGAGTTGTGCGCTGCCGGATTGGGAGAATTGGAGGTTGCGGTCGGCACCAGATTGGCGACCGGACGGGAACATGTTGTTCGGGGGACTGCGCAATCCCTGCGGGGCAAAGTATTCGCAGCGCCGGCGCTTATGATGATTTTGAACGACAAGGCAACCGACCCAATGCGCCCGATATTTGATTCCGATTTGACTGCGGGGGAAGGCATCGCGATGATTCGGCAGGAGATACGCTGGAATGCGGTGAATCTGCTGGGGGTACGCCCGGAAGAAATCGTCTATGATCTTGGTGCAGGAAACGGCGCAGTGGCAATGGAACTCGCGCGCAAAGCCAATTGTGGTCAGGTTTATGCTGTGGATGAACACGCAGATGCAGTTGATTTGATTCAGCGCAACCGGGATACACTCGGCTGCCGGAATGTGCGGATTGTGCGCGGTGAAACCATGAAGGCGGTCAAGCCGCTACCGGCACCCGATGCAGTGTTTGTCGGTACTGGAGCGGGCAGTCTGCGGGAGATTCTCGGCATGCTCAAGGAGAAAAATGAGCATGTGCGTGTCGTGATTGCGGCAGACAGCTTGGAACGGCTCAGCGAGGCGCAGATGGCGCTTAGCGCGCATCGCTATAAGCATGTGGAGGTCAGTCAGCTTTTGCTGTCGCGTGCGCGTCAGCTTGGCAAGTACAATCTCATGATGGCAGGGGAAACCATGTTCTTGCTCAGCGCGGGGAAAGCGTAAGACTGCGGGCGCTGCCCACACCTGCTTGCTTTTTGAAAAAAGCAAGAGCAAAACACTTCAAAAAAGAGGCTTGGTGATGATACCAAGCCTCTCTTTTTGTGGAGTGTATTTCAGTTTTCGGGAGGTACTTCCTCGCCAGTCAGGACGTCGATATAAAAGTAATGGAGTTGATTGGTGGGATTGGTTTTATAGTCGGAGAACCAATAGATTCCCAGCGGATGACCGTCTTGCCCGTACTGCGACAAGCTGATATAGGTCATATCCTGCGGCGCGACAGCTTTGGCTTCCGCAAGCGGCATGGGATGCACGACAGCGAGATAGCAAAGCGCTGTGAGGATCAAAATTGGCATGAAAATGATCTCGAACTGACACATTTCCAGTATGGGATTGGAAGCCGAAGTGACGGCTTCGTTTTTTTTGACTATGCAGCTCGAAAAACAGAAGACCGCTCGCCAAAATAGCAAAGCAAAGAAAAAGATAGCGGCTGAGTTCGTATGGATTTTGGATGAGGAGAGCGAAAAAAGCGAAAATCAGACAAAAGAGAAGCAAAAAACTAATACGAGCGACCAAAGAATTTGGATTCGGAGGTTGATTGTAGACAGGTTCTACACCAAGTCCCTTCAGCAGCAGGACGAGCAATGGATAAAGCAGAAAGAAAACAATGTCGGATTTTACTGCGCCGTCGTATGCGCGGTGTAGCCAATAAAAGACGCCTGCAAGCGCTGCCCAGCAGACACCTGCTAAAAGCGCGAGCGGGATGCGGTATTTTTGCAGCCGGTTCATAAAACACACCTCCTGATAAAAAAACAAGGCAGGGCATATGCCCTGCCTGATGTTTTTTTGTTGGGGGAAAATTATGCTTCTGCCTTGATCTTTGCCAGCTTTGCAAAGCGCGGCAGACCATCTTCCTTCGGACCTACGTTCTCGCCGGAGATCAGCGGCATTGCGTACTCGATGAACTTCTCGTTTACGCCGTTGCCCTCTTCGTTGATCCACTCGCGCGGAACCTTCTTCTCGGTGTTTGCAACCTTAGACAGCGGCAGCAGCTCGATTTCGCACTTGTAGCCGTTCTCATCGCGGGTGCACTTGAAGCCCGGCATGTAGTCGGTCTCGCCTGCAACTGCATTGTTTACAGCAGCCTGACCAGCCATGTAGGACTCGTCTACGTCGGTCTTGGAAGCGCAGTGTGCAGCGCAGCGCTGCAGCAGGCTCAGCTCGATGCCGCGCACCTTGCAGCCAAGCTCGTTCTTTACAGTGTCAGCCAGCATGGAAGCCAGACCGCCGAGCTGTGCATGACCGAAGCCGTCGGTTGCAGAGGTCTTTGCCTCGGATACGAAAGAGCCGTCTGCATAGTGGATGCCCTCGGAAACTGCTACGAGGCAGTTGCCCTTTTCGTCGTAAACCTTCTTTACGTCCGCGAGGAACTTCTTCATGTCGAAGTCGGTCTCCGGGAGGTAAATGAGGTCCGGACCAGCACCCTTTGCGGTAGCCAGACCAGCAGCAGCGGTCAGCCAGCCAGCATGACGGCCCATGATCTCAACGATGCAAACCATGCCAGTGTCATATACACGTGCATCCTGATAGATTTCCATGCAGGAAGTTGCGATATACTTTGCGGCGGAAGCAAAGCCTGGGCAGTGGTCGGTACCGAACAGGTCGTTGTCGATGGTCTTCGGAATACCCATTACACGGCACTCATAACCGGACTTCATCATATACTTGGAAACCTTGTTGCAGGTATCCATGGAGTCGTTGCCGCCGTTGTAGAAGAAGTAACGGATGTCGTACTTCTTGAACATTTCAAGAATACGCTTGTAATCGGTGTCATCAACATCCGGATCAGCCAGCTTGTAACGGCAGGAACCCAGTGCAGAGGACGGGGTATAACGCAGAAGCTTCAGCTCTTCGCGGTCTTCCTTGTCGATGTCATACAGGTGATCGTCGAGCAGACCCTTGATGCCATGTGCCATGCCGAATACACGGGTGATGGAATCGGAGTCCAGAGCAGCCTCCAGAGCACCCAGAACAGAAGAGTTGATTACCGAAGTCGGGCCACCGGACTGACCGATGACGCAAGCGCCTTTTAATTCACTCATTTTAGAAATACCTCCTAAATATAACTGATAACCCGAGCGAGGGCGTTTCAAGTCATTCAAAGCATACCATAAAACCGCCTTAAAATCAATTTCTTTTGTATAATTTCCGGAAAAATCCACAGAGTAAACAAAATGAAAACAAAAAGCTTGATTTTGCCTGTCCACACTGGTAAGATAATGTTAGGATTGCTTGTGAAAAATTGAGCAAAATCAATATTCGAAAGGAAGTTATTACTATGCCATTAGTAACTACTACCGAAATGTTTAAGAAGGCATACGACGGCGGCTATGCTGTTGGTGCTTTCAATGTAAACAACATGGAAATCGTTCAGGGCATCACCGAGGCAGCAGGCGAGCTGAAGTCTCCGGTTGTTCTGCAGGTATCCAAGGGTGCGCGTGCATATGCGAACCATAAGTATCTGGTTCACATGGTACAGGCAGCAGTTGAAAATTACCCGGATATCCCGATCGCTCTGCATCTGGACCATGGCGATTCGTTCGAGCTTTGTAAGTCCTGCATCGACGGCGGCTTTACCTCTGTTATGATCGACGCATCTTCCAAGCCGTTTGAGGAGAACGTTGCGCTGACCAAGCAGGTTGTAGAGTATGCGCATGCACATGGTGCTGTTGTCGAGGCTGAGCTGGGCACTCTGGCTGGCGTTGAGGACGAAGTTGTTGTCGAAGCTGGCAAGGAAAGCTACACCCGCCCGGAAGAGGTTGAGGAGTTCGTATCCCGCACGGGCTGTGACTCTCTGGCAATTGCAATCGGTACCTCTCACGGTGCTTACAAGTTCACTCCTGAGCAGTGCACCCGCAACGAAGAGGGCATTCTGGTTCCGCCTCCGCTGCGTTTTGACGTACTCGAAGAGTGCATCAAGCGTCTGCCGGGCTTCCCGATCGTTCTGCATGGTTCTTCTTCTGTTCCGCAGGATATGGTTAAGATCGTAAACACCTATGGCGGCCAGATGCCGGATGCAATCGGCATTCCGGAGGAAGAGTTGCGTCATGCTGCTCAGCTGGCTGTCTGCAAGATCAACATTGACTCCGACATCCGTCTGGCTATGACTGCGATGATCCGCAAGCATATGGCTGAGCATCCGGATCACTTCGATCCGCGTCAGTACCTGAAGCCGGCTCGTCAGGCTGTTAAGGAAATGGTTGCACACAAGATCGTGAACGTTCTTGGTTCCGACGGCAAGGCGTAATTGCTTTATAATTGATTCAAAAGAAAGACCGGTGCTTTATGCACCGGTCTTTCTTGCTAGTCTTTTTCTCAGCGAAAAAAGAATTTCAGAAAAAATCAAAAAACCTGTTGACAAGGGGCGGGAATTGTCGTATACTAATCAAGCTGTCTCGTGAGGGACG
>JAGZOP010000025.1 GCA_018383195.1 Clostridiaceae bacterium
GCTGAAGGTTGACGATAACATGACCAATATCGTCAAGGGCCTCATCATCGTCGGCTCGGTTATCCTTGATATGCGCAAGAACGCAAAGCGCGCGTAAGTCTTCACTCTCTATATTGTGCCCGGTAATATGGGCAAATTGAAAAAGCCTTCCCTTGGGAAGGCTTTTTCTTATGATCCGGCAAGGTGAAACACTACACCGGCCGCAGCGGAAGCGGCAATATAAAAAATCGGGTGCTTGTTCCATTTTTTGATGGCGGCGTAGAGCAGGATTGCCAGAAAGAGCTGCGGCAAGCGGAAATACGCTGCGAAATTTGCTGAGCCGGGAACGAAAAAAGTGGATTTTACAACGAGGAATCCAGCGGCTGCAATCAGACCGGTCGAAGCCGGACGCAGACCATAGAATAGGTCATCGACTAGGCGGCTGTCGCGAAAACGCTCCAAAACGCGAGAAATCAGAATGATAATCACAATCGAGGGCGTAATCAGTCCGATGGTTGCCGTGACCGCGCCCGCCAGCCCATCGGTCAGGAAGCCGACATAGGTTGCAGCGTTGACACCAATCGGTCCTGGGGTGGATTCCGAAATCGCAATGAGATTGGTGATGTCGGCATGGGTAAACCAACCGGTTTTGTCTGAAATATCGTAGAGAAAGGGCAGGGTAGCAAGACCGCCGCCGATGGAAAACAGACCAACCTTGAAGAATTCATAAAAAAGGCGAAGGAGAATCATGTAGCACCTCCATGGTCCATATGCTGGAGGGCACGCAGGACAATCCCCGCAATTCCGGAAAGGACAACCAGGACCACCGGAGATGCATCAAAAATAACCGAACAGAGGAGCACGGCAAGAAAGATTCCAAGGGTCCCGCGGCTGACAACGGATTTTTTCCACAGCTTAACGACGGCGTTCAAAATCAATACGCAGACGCAGACGCTGATGCCGGCAAACGCATCCTGTACGATTTGATATTCGGCAAAATTTTGCAGGCATGCGGCAATGATGGTGATGATTACAAGCGATGGGAACACAACGCCAAGGGTTGAAATCACACCGCCGGGAATGCCGCGCAGACGGTATCCCACAAAGGTTGCCGTATTTACTGCAATTACGCCGGGGGTACACTGTCCGATTGCGTAATAGTCGGCAAGTTCCTCCTCGGTTGCCCAGTGATAGCGTTCTACAATTTCGCGCTGCAGCATGGGCAGCATTGCATAGCCGCCGCCGAAGGTCAGTCCGCCAATGCGTGCAAAGGTCAGAAACAGGGTCATAAGATCCTTCAAATAGGTCAGCTCCTTTTGTTTTTTGATCAAGTCCATTATACAGGACAGCGTTTTGGTTTTCTACCCGTATGCGGTAAATTTTTCATAAAAGAGAGCGGTTGTCCACAGATATTGTAGCTATCCACAAGATTACACACAGGATGTTGAAACTTGATCCGCGTCCCCTAAAAAGGTGAGCGCGAGCACGTCCTCGCTGACCGTAACCCGTGAAAGAATGGCGTGCACAATCTGTTTTTTCTCGGCAATGGTGTAGCGCTGCCACTCGTTCAGCACAGAGGAAAACCCTGTGTCAAGATCGGGGGATGCAGCGGAGTAAAGCAGCGCGTCGCGTTTGCGTCGCAGCGCGTCCAACCGCTGCCCCGCAGCATGGATGCGCCCCGCGAGCAGCCGGACGACGTCTACCTCTTCCACAAGGGCGAGGTTTTGCGTCATGCGCTCCAGTTCGCGCTCCTGCACTGCAATTTGGCTTTCGAGCTGTACCGCTTCTGCCGGAGGCATGCGTTTTTCGCAGGCTGATGCATGCTCCAGATGCCGGAGAAAGTCCAGCACATAGGGTTCGGCTGCGCCTTCAATTTCTTCCAGTGTCATCGTGCGGCTGCGTCCCGGGCAGCAGCCCAGTTTGCGTCCGCCGCAGTTGATGTAATGCCCGCCGTCCTGCCGCGGCACAACGGTAATCGCATACCCGCATTTTGCACATTTCATCAAGCCGGAAAGCCAGCTATGCGTGCCCGCGCCGCTGTTTTTGAGCGCCTTGTTGCGGTCGAGCTTGCGCTGTGCTTCGAGCCAGAGCGCGGCATCCACCAGCCCTTCATGCGGGGCGAGGGTGACAAAGCTATGGGAGAGGTCGGTAAATTTACGGGAACTGCCGCCGTGTGGAGAACGCGGGGCGTAGCAATAGCAGCCATGCACCCCGGTATATGCCGAAAGAGGGTCGTTCAAGGTGGCGCCCTTGCCGCTGAGATACTGAAATACGGCGGCGTCCGCACGCACAAAGGCGGGGTTGCGCAGCAGCCGACCGAGGGAAAGCGTACTCCATGCGCCGCCGGTGCGCGTGGGGATTTCTGTGGCGGTCAGGTGGCGGCTGAGCGTGCCGAGTGATGCGCCGTCGCGCACATAGGTTTCATACAGCATTGGAATCTGCGCCGCCTGTTCGGGGTCTGGGACATAGCAGGCAGTGCGGCGGCCGTTCCATACGGTTTCGCCCTTGCGGAAGCCGAAGGGCGGCAAACCGCCGAGATACAGCCCGGACTTTGCACGGCCGAAGTAGCTGTCCGTGACACGGCGCTGAATGGTTTCGCGCTCAAACTGCGCAAATACCATCAAAATTTGCGCCATCACCGTGCCGGAAAGGCTGTCGTCGAGCGTAATCCCATCGGTTACCGAACGAAACTGCACGCCGCATTCGGAGAGCGTCTGGCATAGACCGGTGAAGTCGTGTACGCTGCGGCTGATTCGGTCCAGCCGATAGGCGAGAATGGTTTGGATGCGTCCCGCCTGCACATCGGACAGCATCCGCTGAAACGCCGGACGGTCGGTATTTTTTCCGGAAAAGCCTTTATCGGCATAGAGCTCTGTGGGTTCTTCCGGCGGGAGGGCGGTGCGGCAGGTTTCGATTTGCAGTGCAATGGAAATACTGTCTGCCTTATCGACCGACTGGCGGGCGTAGATTGCGGTCATCACGCGCCTCCTTTCGCGGCAATGGGCGGTAGAACCCCTCGCGGATGCGTGCCACGTGCGCCTTGAGCGCGCCGCACGGCTGAGCATGCTCAGAAACGGTCTGTACGGTCACAATCATGCGGCATTCCCTCCGTATCGGTTTGCAACGCGCCCTTCCAGCAGGGTCACCATAAACCATTGCAGATTGAGCAGGAACATTTCGCGCATACGGGCATCCTTGGGCGAATCATCGGGCAGTTTGTCGGCGGCTGCGCAGGTGTCCAGATAGTGCTGCCGGACAAAATCCGCGCCGTCGGAAACAACCCCGTCCTTGAGCATGCTCAGCCGGAAATCGACCGACCGCGACCATGGGAAGGTGTCCTCAAACAGGATTTCCTCCCGATGATACCACGGGTATCCGCCGAACAGTTCGTCGGCGCATTCGCCGGACTGGCAGACCGTGAATTTCTTTTTGACCGCCGCACAAAACAGCAGCAGAGAGGAATCGACGTCCGCCATACCGGGGAGATCGCGCGCGTCCACGGCGGGCAGCAGCGCGGCACAGAGCGCCGGATTTTCGAGTACAACTTCATGGTGCGCGGAACCGATGGCATCGACCATCATTCTAATATACTCTGCGTCACTATTTGGTTGAAATAAACTTTTTGTAAAGTATTTTTCGTTGTCCTGATAATCCACCGACCAAGTGTGCAGCTGCTGATTGCGTTTTTGATAGGCGCGTGCAGCCAGCATGGACAGGATGGAAGAATCCAGTCCGCCGGAGAGGAAGGTACACAGCGGGACATCGCTGACGAGCTGCCGCGCCGCCGCATCCTCAATCAGTTCTCGGGTGTGTACAATGGTTTGCTCCGGCGTATCCGGGTGCGGAGCCGCTTGCAGGCGCCAGTATGGGCGCGTATAAAATCCGTCGGCGGTCAGCACCGCGTAATGTCCGGGCAGCAAGGCGAAAACGCCCTCAAAGATTCCGCACTGCGGCGGGCGGGCAGGTCCGAGCAGGAGGATGGAACGCAGTCCGTCCGCATTTACGCGCGGCTCAACTGCAGGATGGCACAGTACGGTTTTGAGTTCAGAGCCGAACACGAATCCGCCGGGCAGGCGGCTGTAAAACAGGGGTTTGACGCCCAGACGGTCGCGGCACAGCACCAGCCGTCGCGCCCGTTTGTCCCAGAGCGCGAACGCATAGATGCCGTTCAAGCGTTCAAAAGCAGCTTCTCCCCATTCCAGATAGGCGTGCAGCACAACCTCGGTGTCGGAATGTCCGCGAAATGTGTGCCCTTTCGCAAGCAGCAGCACACGCAAATCCTCGGTGTTGTATAACTCTCCGTTATAAATTAAAATAATATTTCCATCCGGCGAAATCATGGGCTGTGCGCCGCCCGCAGGGTCGACCACAATCAGCCGCCGGTGCACAAGCAGGGCGGTGTCATCCAGATATTCTCCACCGGCATCCGGTCCGCGCGGGACAAGCGTGCGTGCCATATGCCGCCCGACGTCGGAAAGCGCGCGTGCGCCCTGCTCATAGTCAATCAGTCCTCCAATACCACACATACTGTCAGCTCCTTTACTGCATGAAATCTCCTATCAGCATATGCGTACAGACGGAAAAAAAGACAAAAAGAACCCCGGTCATATCCGAGAGGGGGAATACACCGGGAATTCTGATTTAAGGATTGCTGCAAGGCTCAGGAGGATCATCCTCCGCAAGATCACTGAGCGCATATACGCAGCAGCGGATGACAAGCTGGTTGAGTGATATATTTTTACATTGCGCAAGCGCTTAAAGTTCTTCTACGAGCGAGAGCGGCAAGCGGAATGTTTTATTGACAAATTCCTGTCTCTCTAGTTTGAACATGATGTGCACCACCTTTTAACTTCATTATAGGCGAGGATTTACAAGATAATATAGGATTCATATTATCTTGTAAAAACATGTACAACAGAATAATTCGCCGGAAACGCATAAAATTGGATTAAACGAGAACAAAAACCGCCCTCTGAAACGGGCGGTTTCGTGCGGGGTCATCAGGCGCGGCGAATCATCTCATGCAGGGAGGCAAGCGCATCGGACAGGCTGCCGACCTGCCCGATCAGTCCGTAAGTGACCGCTTCTTCGCCGCCGACCACCGTGCCGACATCAGCAGACATCTGATCGGTTGCCATCATCAGGCGGTCAAACTGTTCGGCGCTGATGCGTGAATGGCTGGTGACAAAGGCAGTAATGCGTTCCTGAATCGAGCGGAAATAAGCATAGGTCTGAGGAGAGGCAATGATGGTGCCGCTCATACGCACGGGATGGATGGTCATGGCGGCAGACGGCGCGATGAACGATTTTTTTGCGGCAACAGCAAGCGGGACGCCGATGGAATGCCCGCCGCCCAGCACAAGCGAGACGGTGGGCTTGCGCATTCCGGCAATCAGTTCTGCGATGGCAAGCCCCGCCTCGACATCGCCGCCGACCGTGTTGAGCAGGATGAGCAGACCATCGATATCCTCTGCTTCTTCAACGGCAGTGATTTGCGGGATGATATGCTCGTATTTGGTGGTTTTAGTGGCTTGCGGCGCCTCCATATGTCCCTCAATTTGCCCGACAATGGTGATGCAGTGAATGGTTCCGTGCGTTGTGCGCGCGGTTACAGAGCCGGTTTGCGTGATGCTGTCGTGCTCCGGCGCCTCGTTTCCCTGAAGTGCAGTCTGGATTTCGCTCATAATAAATTCCCCCTTCTGGTAGATCGAGTTAAGTGATTCACAACGATCAGGATGCCCAGAAAGGGGAGCGAGGATACACGAAAATGTCTAGAAATAATTTACATATATGAGATTACAGATTGTATTTGAAAATCGGGAGAAACCGGTATAAAAATCCGGAGGATAACCAGAAGTTATCAACATATCCACAGCGTTATCCACATAAGATAGGGGATTTACACAGAGTTATCCACAAAAGTTGGAAAGCTGTGTGGATACTTCGACAGAAAAATCAGCATTTCGACGATTGATTTTTTATTTTAACAACATTTTGTAATATAATATTAAAATAAAACGATGTGAAATATAAAAATATGCGCACAAAAGAAATACACATCGTATTTTATGGATATAAAATTGCAATTTGTATCCTATTGCTGCGCACAGCCTGTGGATGGTTCTGTGTATGAAATGGGACTATGGACGGGAATATCGGAAATCCGGTTATTCGGTTTCAGACTCATGCGGGATGAGCGTCCAAGCATGGATTTCAAATCCGCTTTCGGGCAGCAGATGCAGGGATACTGAGAGCGTGCCCGCTTCCCCTGCGGGCAGAGGAAAGGTCAGCAGCAGCGTTTTGGCATCATAGCGTGCGGCGATGCCCTGATCGTTGAGGAGCGCTTCCATTTCCATTCCGGCTTCGGCGGGCGGGAGGGAAGCAAAGGGTTCAAGCTGCCCGAGCAGCGTTTGGGCGCGGCTGTCTGCTGCGAAATAGTTGCTTGTAACATCCCAGCCGTGCGCGGTGGTCATCCGATCCGCCTGCGCACGGGACAGGGCAAGCAGGCTGACGCAGGTAAACAGCAGCAGCACCAGAATATTGACGATGGTCGGAAACCCGACGGCAAGGCTGCCTTTGCGTTTTTTCATGATGCATTCTCCTTCAAGGCGCTGCCGGTATATTCGCAGACGGTCAGTTCAGCAATCGGTTCGCCATCGGGCGGATAGACTTGGATTTTTGCCTGAACCACATGGTTTTCAAGCGGTTGTGTGCGAACATGCAGACGGTAAATGCCGTTTTTTTCGCGGACGGGCTGCCAGTCCTGGTCGAACCATGCGGTGAAAGAATCGGATTCACAGTGACCGGACAACAGTGTATGCAGAGCAGAAAGCTCGCCGTCTGCGGCACGGAACGCCATAGCAGTATTTTCCGCAATGCGCTGTGCGCCGGCGGCAGCGCGGCTGTCCGCGCTCCATGAATAGGCGCGGGACAGGGTCATCAGGCAGATGGCAATTCCCACGCAGAATACCAAAAGATTGACCAGCAGCTCAAGGAGAAACAGCCGGGTGCGGCTCAGTCTTTTCATGATACACCTCCGGCGGCGCGCAGTCCGAGCAGCAGCGTGGAGCGGCTGCCGTTGGGGGCGGTATAGTCCGCGCGGATGACGCCATTTACCCGGCGCAGCCGCAGGGACCCTGCTTTGCATAGGCGCTCGGCGGTTTCTGCGGGTTTGCCCTCGATTTGTTTGTAAAGATATCCGTCACGGCAGAGATACAGCCATGTTTTGCCCTGTTCGCGGGCGCGCAGGGCATGGGCGCCGTCCGGCTGTATCACGATGTCCAATCCGTTTTCGGTATCGGCGCGCCGTGCGGCGCCCGACAGATATGTGAGCGGGATTGCCGTGGAATGGGTGTCATCCGCACGGCGGTCGATGCTGCGATAGACGCGCACCGACTGCACAAGGAGTGCGCCGCTCAATAAAGCAAAGGTCAGAAAAAAGATGAGTACAAAGGTTGTCCCTGCGCGGTGGCGGGTGATTGCTGTCCATTTCATGTCCATGCGCCCCCTTTCTGACGCTTTACTGTAATTTCCGGTGCACGATCCGGGGATATCCGGCGGTATTCGACTGCATAGCGCCGCTTTTCCGTGCGGATGCCATAATGCCGTTCAATATAATTGAGATCGGGAGGATACCGTCCCTCTGCGGCATAGCAATGCGCAGCAGCCTGTTCCAGTTCATGCACAAGGGCGCGGCGGCCCTCGAGGAAAATCCAGCGGTCAATCAGGGTGATGCCGGTACAGAAGAGCGCCAGAATCAGCGCCGCAGTGAGGAGGCTTTTGAGTTTTCGCATTCCGGTCACCTCACGCCATGGCAGCCAGACCGCCGAGCAGCGGCAGCATGACCGATAAAAGGATGACGCCGGCAGAGACGCTGAGCGCAAGCACGATAACCGGCTCGAGCCGCACGAGCAGGCGGTCCATCCGTGCCGAAAGATCGGCAGACATCCGCGCTGCGGCTTCATCAAGCAGGAATTCCGCGCGCCCTTCGGTGCGCAGACGTCCGAGCGCGGAGCCGGATACCAGACCACTGGATGCAAGCGCAGAGGGCAGCGTGCGTCCGGCGGCAAGTTTTTTCTGCATGCGCGCGACGGCGGGCTGAATATCCGGATGGTCGCAAATCGCGGCAGCCTGTTCGATGGCGGTTTGATCGTCCACCCCGCAGCGGCAAAACATGGCAAGCGCAGCGACAAACCGTCCGGCGGCGATTCGGCGGGCAATCTGGGTGTTTTGAAGCACGTTCCAACCGCTGTTTTGCAGGCTGAGCCATAACAGGATTCCGGCGAAGACCGCACCGGTCAGCAGAACGCCCGCCAGTCCGCTGAGCCAGCGTCCGGCGGTCATTGCCCAGCGGGCAAACGGGGAAAACGACAGCCCCAATGCGGAAAACTGGTCGGCAAAGACGGGCAGCACAAATCCGCTGGTGACAATCAGGATTGCAGTTGCAAGCGCAGCCATAACTGCGGGATATGCCGCGCGTCCTTCTAGCCGCTCGCTTGCTGTGCGTTCCCGTTCAAAATAGGTCGCCAGTGTGCCGAGTGTTTCTTCGGTGCGCCCGGCGGCTTCGCCGCGGGCAATCATGCTGCACATATAATCGGGGAATACGCCGGTTTTTTTCATGGCGTCGGACAGCGTCCCCTGCTGCACGCCTTTGCGAAGCTCCAGATACAGGCGTTCATCCGTAGGGGAACTCGCACCGCCTGCCATGGCTGCAAAACATTCGCCGAGCGAGTGCCCGCGGCGCAGCAGGGAGCCGGTATCCCGGCAGAAATCAGCCAGCATACCCGGACTGAGGCAGTGTTCGTGATGATGTTTGAGATTTGGGAGGAACTGCATCCTGTGTCCCCTTTCTTTGAAAATTCATATTCATTTTATTATAGACGGATTTCATGGGCAGGTAAAGGGGAAGGCTTTGACTTTCCCTATGAAACGCATGTATAATAAAAAACGGAGAAAGCGTTGCGGCAGGCGGCTGCGCCTGACCGCGGACAGAAGGGATGAACCACATGAAAACCCGATTACTCGACCCTGTAAAAGACCCTGACGCGCTGGCGCGGGCGGCGGCGCTGCTGCGTGCAGGAGAGGTGGTCGGTATGCCGACCGAAACGGTATACGGCCTTGCGGCGAATGCGCTCGACGGCGCGGCGGTCGCTAAAATTTTCGAAGCCAAGGGACGTCCGCAGGACAACCCGCTGATTGTACATATTGCAGACAAGGAACAGATTCATACCTTGGCGCGTACGGTGCCGGAAAGCGCCCAAAAGCTTGCCGAAGCGTTTTGGCCCGGCCCGCTGACCATCATTCTGCCCCGGGCAGACTGCATCCCGCATGAGGTTTCAGCGGGATTGGACACGGTCGGCATCCGGCTGCCGTCGCATCCGATTGCGCGTGCGCTCATCCGCGAAGCGGGTGTGCCGCTCGCTGCACCCTCGGCAAACACCTCGGGGCGCCCGTCTACGACGACCTCGGGACATGTCATGGAGGACTTAAACGGAAAGATTCCGGCGATCGTTGAGGGGGGACCGTGTGCGGTCGGCGTGGAATCGACCGTGGTTTCCCTTGCGGGAGACAAGCCGCGCCTGCTGCGTCCGGGCGGCATTTCGCTTGAGCAGCTTGAAAGCGTGCTTGGGACGGTTGAAGTGGACCGTGCGCTGCGTGAAAAAATTGGCGATGATGTGCAGGTTTCCGCGCCGGGCATGAAATATCGCCATTATGCCCCCAAAGCACCGGTTACGGTGGTCTGCGGCGAGCCCGAACGCACGGCGGCATATATCACTCGCCACGCCGCGCTGGATGCGGGCATCATCTGTTTTTCAGAATGTGCATTCCAGTTTACCCTGCGGGAGCGGCGGATTATCGGCGCCTCCGATGATGTGCAGACCCAGGCGCGCCGGGTATTTGATGCGCTGCGCTCGTTTGATGAAACCGACGTGACCGAAATCTGGGCACAGTGCCCGGATGATACCGGACTGGGGCTTGCGGTCGCCAACCGGCTCAAAAAAGCGGCAGGATTCAAGGTGGTCAATGTTGTCTGATATGATGAAAATTATCGGTTTGACCGGCGGCTCGGGCGCGGGCAAAACCGCGGTGTCGGCATGCTTTGAAGCGCTTGGCGCAGGAACGGTGGATGCAGATGCGGTCTATCGGGCGCTGTGCGCCGAAAATAGGCAGATGCTTTCGGAACTGGATGCAGCCTTTGGCGGCATCCTCACCGCAGAGGGCATGCTGGATCGTCCAAAACTGGCAGCCATCGTGTTTTCCAATCCGGACAAACTCAAAAGGCTGAATGAAATCACATTTCCATATATTCGAGCCGCCTCCAAAGCGCGGTTCATGGAACTCGCGGAAAGTGGACATCCTATCATTCTGTACGATGCACCGACACTTTTTCAGACCGGCGCAGACCGCATGTGTGATGCCGTGATCGGCGTAATTGCTTCACGTGAAACACGCATCTGCCGCATTATGGCGCGGGACGGCATTGCGGAGCAGGCTGCTGCCGCGCGGATTGACAGCCAGCCGGATGCGGACTTTTACCGCCGCCGCTGCGATTTTATCATTGAAAATGATGGAGATCTTGAGTCGCTTACACGGCAGGCACAGAAAATTTGGACAGCTTGGGAGCGGGGGACAGAACATGGAGCATGAAACGGTTAAAATTGTAGAAAAAACCGTAAAAAGCGGATTGTCGTTCGGCTCTGCGCTTGCCATGGTTATCAGTTTTACGACATGGCGGTCGGTGTTCTGGGCAATCGTACACGGTGCGCTCGGCTGGGCGTATGTCATTTATTATGTACTAAGATATTAAAAAATGATCGTAAGGAGCGATGGAATGATGACATCAGAAGAACTTTTTTACAGCAAAAAGCCTGCCTTTGACCGTACGGATTGGGATAAGGCGTCAGAATATGCAGAAGGCTATAAGACCTTTCTCGACATGGGCAAAACTGAGCGTGACGCGGTGACAGCGACCATCGAATTGGCGCGTGAGGCGGGCTTTCAGCCCTATCAGCGCGGTATGTCGCTGAAGCCGGGCGACCGGGTGTACCGCGTCAACCGCGAAAAAGCCATCGTGCTTGCGGTCATCGGCGAGGATAGTCTGGAACATGGCGTGCATCTGACCGCCGCTCACTTGGACGCGCCCCGCATCGACATCCGCACGGTGCCGCTCTATGAACAAGAGGGCATGGCGTATTTCAAGACCCATTATTACGGCGGTATCAAGAAATACCAGTGGACCGCGATTCCGCTCGAATTGCGCGGCGTGGTCTGCGTGTGCAAAAACGGCAAGATGATTAAGGTCAAGGTCTGCATCGGCGCAGAGCCGGACGACCCTAAGTTCGTCATCACCGACCTGCTGCCGCACCTTGCAAGCAAGCAGATGCAGGAAAAAATGCTCGATGGCATCAAGGCAGAAAATATGAACATCCTGATCGGCTCCAAGCCGTCCGAAACTGTAGACGAAAAGTGCTCGGAAAAGATTAAGCTTGCCGTGATGGAGTATCTCTATCATAAATATGGGATGACCGAGGCGGATTTCCTGTCCGCAGAGCTGTCCTGTGTACCGGCTTTTAATTCCTGTGATATTGGATTTGACCGCACGATGGTCGGCGCCTATGGCCATGATGACCGCGTGTGCGCCTATCCGGCGGCGACTGCGCTGATGACCTTGCAGGAAACCCCGAAAACCACATCGGTTTGCCTGCTGGTGGATAAAGAGGAAATCGGTTCCGAGGGCGTAACCGGCATGCAGTCGCAGTTCTTTGACACCTTTCTGGCAGATCTGTGCCGTGCACAGGATGTTTATCCCGAAGTTTGCTATGAAAATTCGATTTGTCTGTCCACCGATGTCTGCAATGCATATGACCCGAATTTTGCAGAGGTTTCTGAGCCGCGCAATGATGCGCGCATCAACTGCGGTTTTGCGGTGATGAAGTACAGCGGCGCACGCGGCAAGAGCGAGACCAGCGACGCGGCCGCTGAACTGATGGCGCGCGTGCGCCTGATCCTCGACGGTGCAGGTGTTGCATGGCAGACCGCGCAGCTTGGCAGAGTCGATCAGGGCGGCGGCGGTACGGTTGCCATGTATCTTGCAAAGCGCAACATCGACACCGTGGATGCAGGTGTGCCGGTGCTTTCTATGCATGCGCCGTTTGAGGTGATTTCCAAGATCGACCTGTACAATGCGTACCTCGGCATGCAGGCGTTCTATCAGGCATAAAGTCGTATGTTTCACGTGAAACATAAAAAATCCTTCCTGTGAGCAGCAGGGAGGATTTTTTATCCTGCCAAGGTGCGAAAGTGAAATAATGAAGGACAGTTTTCCTGTATCAAGAGGACCAAGCGGGGGAAGAGTATGTGATAAAGAAGCAGCGCGCACAGATGCAAGGGAGAAATTTTGGTTATTTTTCGGAAAAGTTGTGGGCGAGTATGTTGAAATTCTCCAGAAACATCGGAAAACATTTTGTACACCCTTGACAAAAACGCCGCTGTCATAGAAAATGAATATATGAGAGTTTTCACCGCTTCTGGGCGGTGTGTCCGGCGGTCTGAGATGCCGGTTTTGGGAGACTGTAAGAGCATGGAGATTTATAGATTGCGGCAGAGCCGCATATGAGAGGAAGGAACATATTGATTACGATTCAAGCACTGGGCGTATCCGAAGGACTGGTAAAGGCAAAAGCATTTGTACTGCGTGAGCCTGACCTCAGCGTAACCAAGCAGAAGATTGAGGACGTTGCCGCAGAGCAGGCGCGTGTAGACGCGGCAGTGGAAACGGCAAAGGCACAGATTGAAGCAATCATGGAGGAAGCGGGCGAAACCCTCGGCGATAAGGCAGAGATTTTTGAAGCGCACCTGATGATGATGGAAGATGAAGACTATATTGATGGAATGAAAGCCATCATTGCAGACGAAAATGTATGCGCGGAGTATGCGTGCAAGGCCAACTGCGGCAATTTTCAGGATATGCTGCGCGCCATTGATGATGAGTATATGCAGGCGCGTGCGGCAGATGTGGGCGATATTTCCATGCGCATTCTCAAAGTGCTCAAGGGCATTTCGGACAATGCCCTCGATGCCATCGATGAGCCGTGCATCCTGGTTGCAAACGACCTGACCCCATCGGATACTGCAAAGGTGGGCACCAAGCCGGTTTTGGGCTTTATCACCCAGATTGGCGGCCGCACCAGCCATTCTGCAATTATGGCGCGCTCGATGGGGCTGCCGGCGGCAGCCGGTGCGGGCGAGCAGGCGCGCATCGTTGAAAGCGGCGATTTCATCCTGCTCGATGGCTGCTCGGGTGAGATTGTGGTCAATCCGGTCAAGGAACATGAGGACGAGTTCGACCGCAAGAAGGCGCGCTTTGACGAGCAGCGCCGCATGCTCGAAACCTACCGCACGCAGCAGGGCGCAACCTCGGACGGTCACCGTGTCATCATTGAGGGCAACATCGGTACGCCGGCAGATGCGGTGCGTGTAGACGAAATGGGCGGCGAAGGCGTCGGTCTGTTCCGCTCCGAGTTCCTGTTTATGGACCGTCCCGACCTGCCGACCGAAGAGGAGCAGTTTGAGGCATATAAGCAGGCGGCGGAAACCATGACCGGACGTCCGGTGATTATCCGTACGCTGGATATCGGCGGCGATAAGGAAGTTCCGGCACTGGAACTCGAAAAGGAGCAGAATCCGTTCCTTGGCTATCGCGCAATCCGAATCTGCCTCGATCGGGAAGAACTGTTTATGACCCAGCTGCGCGCCTTGCTGCGTGCATCGGCGTTTGGAGATATCCGCATTATGTTCCCGATGATTTCCTCTCTGGAAGAGGTACTGAGTGCCAAGGCAATGGTGGAAAAAGCCAAGGCTGCGCTCAAGGCGGAGGGAATTGCTTACAATGAAGCCATCAAGCTTGGTATTATGATTGAGATTCCGGTTGCAGCCATCTGTGCGGACATCCTCGCCAAGGAAGTGGATTTCTTCTCCATCGGCACCAACGACCTGATTCAGTATTCGTGCGCGGTAGACCGTATCAATGACAAGATCGCATCGCTGTACCGTCCGCTCCATCCGGGTGTACTGCGTCTCATCAAAATGGCGGCAGACGCGGCAAAGGCGAACGGCATCGAATGCGGCGTCTGCGGCGAAATGGCAGGTTCCCGCGGTATGGCAAGCGTGCTGTGCGGTCTTGGCGTGACCAACTTGTCCATGTCGGCTTCGTCCATTCTAGCGGCAAAGAGCGATCTGGCGCATCACACCTATGAGGAGTGCGTGACGCTGGCAAACAGCCTGCTTGGCGGTCATTCTGCAACCGAGAATGAGTCCAGCTTCGGCTGAGTGATCGAAAAAAAATAAAACGGGCGCGCGGCTTGTTTGCCGTGCGCCTGAATTTCTATCATCCGGGTGGAATCTATGAAAAACAAGAAGTTTTACAGTATTTTTATTGGATTTGTTATGGTTTTGGTCTTGTTTAATGTTTTTAATACCATGACCCGAAAACCGGCGCAGGTGCCAGATCCGGAAGTCAAGGAAGGGACCAACGATACCTATGGGCTTCCGGTCAATGATACGGCGTATGCATGGCTTGACGAAATTACGGCAAAGGCAGAACCGCAAAAGACCTCGACCTTTGAGCGGGAGGGGGAAGACGGCAAAAAGGAAGAAGTACCCTATGTGGAGTATGATCCCAAGCTGCTTGAAAGCGCGGGTATCCAAAATGTCAAGGAATATGGTGACCTGACCGCAATCGGAGAGGATGCAGAGGCATATGCCATTACCTACAAGACCGATAAGGGTGAATTTGTTGCCTGCCAGTATCTGAAAAACGGCGGCATCACTAAGGCGGTCAATCCGGATGTCAAGAAATCCGAAGTTATCTATACCTACGAATACAATATGCCCGAAGAATGACAGAAACCTTCCCCGACAGGGGAAGGTTTTTTGTTATGTGCCGGATTTATCCGCAGGTTTGCAGAGAAGTGCAAACAGGCAGCCAAAGACAATGGCGGCAGTGATGCCGCCTGCCGCACCGGTCACGCCGCCGGTGAACACGCCAAGCAGCCCTTTTTCGGCAACGCCTTTCGCAACGCCTTTGGCGAGCGAGTATCCGAAACCGAGCAGAGGGACAGTCGCGCCTGCGCCGCCCCATTTGACAAGGGGCTGATACAGACCGAGTGCGGTCAGGATGACACCGAGCACCACATAGCTGACCAGAATACGCGCCGGGGTCAATTTGGTTTTATCGATGAGAACCTGAGACAAGGCGCAGATGATGCCGCCGGTCACAAATGCCTGAAGATAATGCATGGTTAATCCCTCCGTTCGATGACGACTGCATGGCACACGCCGGCAATCGGCTGTCCCTGCTGAATCGAGGTCGGGCTCATCAGTGCGCCCGTGCCGGCGAACACCAGCCGCTTGAATTTGCCTGCCTGCATATCATTCAGCAGTGTTCCGCATAATACAGCCGCCGAGCAGCCGCAGCCGGATCCGCCCGCATGCGCGTCCTGATCGTCGCCGTAGAGCATGGAACCGCAGTCGGAATATACCGGCGTCAGGTCGATTCCGTCCTGACGGAACAGGCGCACAAGCAGGTTTGCCCCGACATCGGCGAGATCTCCGGTGACAATCCGGTCAAAATCACACGGTTTGGCATCCAGATCGTTCATCAGGGTGCGCAGCGTGTGATATGCAGCGGGGGAAGATGGCGTTTTAGGACTATGCGGTCTTTCCGTGCTTTTGGATATAATCCTGTGCGGCCGCATAGGCATCGGAAAACTTGAATTTTATCGTGATTTTACCGCCCTCGTGGACATAAATCATGTCGATGAGTTCGACAACGACCTCGCGCGTCAGTGTTTGCAGGCTGCGGTATTTGACGAACTGCGACAGGAACGAGTTGGTCTCGTTCACGCCGTTCTGCACCTCGTCGATGCGCGATTGCAGGGACGCAAGGCGCGTGTCCAGCTTGGCCTGCTGCTGCTCGAACTGCTCTTTCAGCCGATGGTATTCCTCGCGGGAGATGTCTCCGGCCTTCCAGTCCGGATACAGGGACAGCTTCATCTGCTCGATGCGTTCGCGCTCGGCTATAAGCTGTGCCCGCTCGGCTTGCAGATGGTCTGCGGAACGGCTGCGCGCGCCGCTGCGGTTGATCTCGGCAATCAGCTCATCCATCTCGACCGCCAGCGCGATCTGGTGACGGAGCGTTTCGAGAACAGCCTGCTCCAGACGGTCGCTGCGGATGGTATGCTTCGTGCAGGCGCCGCTGTGCTGCTTTTTGAACGTCGAGCAGATATAGTAGTAATAGTCGCGATGCGGCTGGGAAATCAGCTTTCGGTTCATTGCCTTGCCGCAGTCCGCGCAGCGAAGAAAGCCGGAGAACAGGTAGACTTTGGGCTGCGTTGGTGCGGTGCGCGTATCGCGGGCGAACAGGGATTGTGCTTTGGCGAACAGTTCGCTTGAGATGATAGCCTCGTGCGTCTGCTCGACAGTGATCCAGTCCTCCTCGGGCACGGCCTCGCTGACATGCAGCTTATAGCTTTTCATGCGGTTTTTGCCCTGCACCATCGTGCCGGTGTACAGAGGATTGCGCAGGATGCGGCGCACCGAACTGTCTGGCCAAAGTCCGTCCAGCGTGCCCGAGGCCGGATGGCGGTAGTTCATGCCCTGCTGCCGCTTGTAGGCGGACGGGTTAGGGATACCCATGGCGTTCAGCTTTTTGGCAATACCGAGTACGCTCGTTCCGGCAAGAAACCAGTTGAAAATATCGCGGACAACGGCGGCAGCCGGCTCGTCGATCAGCAGGCGACTGTGGTCGTCGGGGTCTTTGCGGTAGCCATAGGACGCGAACGAGCCGATGAATTTGCCCTGCCGGCGCTTGAGGTCGAGCGACGCGCGGACCTTGTTCGAGATGTCACGGGCGTATTCATCGTTGAGGATGTTTTTGAACGGTACGACGAGATTGTTCACCGAGCGCGGGTCGAGGTAGCTGTCCACGTTGTCGCTGACCGAGATGAAGCGCACGTTCAGCAACGGAAAAATATGCTCCAGATATTCGCCGACGCCGACATAGTTTCGGCCGAAACGCGACAGATCCTTGACGATCACGCAGTTGATGATGCCTGCGCGCAGGTCATTGAGCATGCGCTGAAAGTCCGGCCGGTCGAAGTCGGTGCCGGTGCAGCCGTCATCGGTATACAGCCGGGGCGCGGTCATGTCGGTCTGCGTGTCTACGAACTCGGTCAGCAGCTCGCGCTGGCTGGCGATGCTGTTGCTTTCTTCGCGGTCGCCGTCCTCGCGCGAGAGACGAATATACAGCGCAGGTTTCCAAAGGGCTGTGGATAATTTTGCGGACGGTTGTCCATATTTACTTTTTCGAGCCATTGGTGTGCCTCCTTCTAAAAAACAGGCGGCACGCTGATGGCTGTGTTTTTGCACATTTATTGTACCACAGCGCGCAGCGTACCGCAAGTTTCGGGACATAATATCCGGTTTTTGACACTATTGCAGCAGCCTGCACATGCCGGTCAGGCAGGCTTGCAGGCTAGGCGCGCTGTCGTCGAACAGCACCTCGACCTCAGTGTCGCCGACGCGGAAGCGGTGCGGATCGCCGATGGCGGCGGCGAACAGGCGCAGCCGCTCGTTCACGGGCAGGGTCGGGTCAATGCGCGCCTCGCGGATGTCGGGGAGCGGGCAGGGAAGTGTGGACTTGAGCATAGGGTTGACCTCCTTTGGTTTGGGTGGATAACGGAGACATTGTATATTCTTTCCATTGTTATACTATATATACGACTGGTGGAGGATAATCGGATTTCGCCGTATCAGACACCTGCGGAACCGCGCCGGTGTTGCGACGAGATGCCGCAGGTGCTATACTGAGAACGGGATTACTCGCGCGCCTGTTCTGCGAAAAGTTCATATTTCTCGGCGTTGTCACGCAGCGTCTCTACATCAATCAGCAGAACACGAGGCAGGGAACGTTTGCCGTCCTTGATCTTGCCGAGGTGAACGGTATTGCTCTTATCCTCATTTATGGTCAGACAGCCGATATCCTTCATATAGTCGGTAATTTTTCGCCTGGAGTAGTTCTGATAGCCGTTCTGATTGCGGATAAACTGGACAAGCGCGGTCTGCTTGATGCCGACCTGTTTGGTGACGCTCCTCTTCTACTTCCAGATAATGACATTACGCTTGGAGAGGTTCGTCTTTTTGCGGCACAGATCAAACTCGTCGCTGTCGATTGCTTCGCAGAAGAGGAAAGCAATATTTCCTTCCTTGAGCTGCGATTGAATCTTGCGGAATTCCGTAACCTGCTTGTGGACAGAGCGGTGAACCGCCTCCCAAAACTTCTCGTTGAGAGCATGCTCATCACTGGAAGATAATTCCATACGCGCTTTGATCATCTCAACCATACCCACAAAGGCCCACTGGAGCAGAGCGAGGTTGTCCTGAATGCGGCGCTCGCGTGTGAGCAGCTCCGTAAACTCGTCTGCACCGTCGGCGCGGAGATTGATTGGAATATTCGGTGAATCGGCGATTTTGTGAAGCAGTTCGATGGCGTGGTCGTAGTTGTCCGCGAACCAGTCGGCGAACTCCTCGAGGACCGCTCCGATCAGAGCAGGACAGACGTCATCGGTCAGATTTAACTTTTTTTCAAGGTACACGAAAATACTGCGTGTGAGCTCGGAAACGCCATCCAACACGAATTCAGCTGTCAAGACAATTCCGGCGGTGCAGTCTCGATGATCGGTCTTGCCGGTTTTACCCTTTTTGGTCGAGTCGCCTTCGTTGGCCGCCAGACGGAGCATGGCTCCGCCAAGCTTCCTGCGATGCGCTTCGATGCTGCGTGTGGAGGACTTGGCGAGGTCGTCGATGATGACCACGCATCCCGGGTTTTCCGAAAGCGTGTCGCGCACGGATGCTTCTGTGCTCACCGCCTCGAGCACGAGAGCCGCCTTGCCAGGGGTTCCGATACGTTCGGTGTATCCGAAGACACGACGGGCAAGCGTCGTCTTGCCGCTCGACTGAACGCCGGTTATGTACAGACCGCCCTGCAGCGGATGCTGCTCGGCAGTCAGAACATCGCGACGCGAGACAAGCAGGGCATAGATCACAGACTGCACCAGCGCGGCATCGTTTTCCTGCAGGGCATTGACGAGCGTCGGTATCGGGTTTTCCGTGTGTTTTGCAATATGATAGCTGTTGTTAGGCCTGATCATATACGGAACCTCGAGCTTGGTCGAACATGCGACACGTCCGTTCCACACGGTGACATGCTGACCATCCGCCAGACGGTAGGTGCCGTTGCCCGGCAGGTAAACGCCGCGCTGGCACTCACCGGGGCGCCCAGTTTTGGAAAGCTGGTCGACGATGTACTTCTGGACGAGAGGTGCATAACCGGTCTTGAGGAGCACAGCGCGCGGCTCTTCGGCGACAATTGTGCGTGCCAGATTTGAGGTCATGGGCAGGGTAAGGCTGCGCACGGAACCGTCCTCTAAAATCAGCTGGATACCCAGGTATGCCGGGATGTCGTCCTGTGAACCCTCCAGAGGATAGTACGCGGTTTCAATCACCAGGGTGAAGTTAGTCATCTGTCTGGGCTCGTGCTCGCCGTCCTGAACATAAAGATTGTAGTCGATGTTGTAAATTTCCATTTTATTGTTCCTCCTCGAATTCGTCAATATTGGTTTTGTCCCAGTCCCAGCCTGCTGCTTCGTCCTCAGCGGATGCCGGAAGCGCAGGACACTCGGTCAGCTCTTCCATTGCGGTGTCAGCGGCGATCACATCGGGCGGCGCCTCGACGGCAGTCTTGTCCGACTCCTGCTTCGGATGCAGGGAGGGGACAATGAAAAGGTTGATGTTGCCGACAGCGCGGCGGCGCGCAGCCTTCTTGCCGTCGTGCGGTAGGTCTGACCAGCGATTGTAATGTTTGAGATGATTCATAGGTGTATTCTCCTTATATTTCGCTTATTCCCGGGGATTGACCCCGGAAATATCTCTGTTCCGCGCATTGCTGCACGTAAAATTCAGTTGCTGATCATATTATAAGGGTGGAAAATAAAAGCCGCTATTCAGACGTCGTTTTAATGCAAATTATAGCAGTTACGAGGAAAATATAGGTTTATAAGGAAGAAAAGTTCGGAAATATTCGATGAAGCATACGACGGAGCACGTAATTCATCGAAAATGGCCGATGAGAGGGGAATATGAGAATGCAAAAAGACAATCATTTCGTAGAGATCAGGCCAAGGGGCAGCCAGCGACAGTACACGCTGGAGGAAAGGCAAATTATGGCGGACGATATGAGCTGCGCGAGTGTGGAGCAGGCAGACGCCATCAATGACGCACGCATTGCGTTTGCCGCAGAGTGCGGACTGCCGCACAGCCGACCCAACGAAATATATCGAGTGCTGGGGCACAAGGCGGCTTTCATCAACAGCTATGCGGAAAATATTACGGATATGAAAATCGTAGATGCGTTGCTTGCGGATCGCAGCACACTCTTTAGTAGCAACTACGAAGACGACTGGGTCAATCGTTCGCATTTGTATGAGCTGTTGAAGCAGTATGGAGAAGGTACGCAGCAGGCATATGCTGTTTGTGTCGAGCGAGCTTGGGACAAATATTGCAGCGCAAAGAAACAGGAACAAATCGACAAACTGGAGCAGATGGTTCGTCCAATGTATGAAAGCGCTGGCGGAATATGCTCGCGCGACGCGGAACGGCATGCAGTATTATGCGCGAGAGCTGCATAATGCCAACGAGAATGCGCCCGATGGACAGGAGGCACAGGCTCTTGTGGCGCGGATTAAGAAATGGGTGCCGGATGCTGCGTTGACGGAAAACCGGGCCGTGGATTTCTACGTTCGATACTTCTCGGCGTTTATGAGCGCTTATCGGGAGTACCGACGTTTGAAAGAGGATCATAAAAAATTCGAGGGTCAATATATGAAGCGCGACGCAGAAGCGCTGAAGCAGTATCTGGAACGCCGGAAATGCCTGAACGAATACCGAGAATTCTGCACAGAATGGAACGGCCACAGCAAAACTACGTTCGAGATGATAGGCGAATGGAATGATTGCAGTAACATTTGTGATGCCGAGCATCTAAAAAAGAGTGTGACAGCTTATCTTAAGGCGACATGAGGTAAAAATGTTCCGGATATGGAGAATATAAAAGAGGCGCTGCAGCTTGCTCGACATGCTGCTAAGCATACCGCGTTCGTGTTTTGCTGATCTGCATTCAAAAGAGAGACTGTATTGCTGCTCGTAAAGATGGGAAACGAGATTTTGGCCTGGATGAAGTGCCGTTTCCTGAAAATGTATATCAAGAGAAACCAAGCGTGGAAAAACAACGGAAAGCGCGGCTGCGGCTGCTGCTCGATGTTTGTGAGCTTCTTCGTGATGATGGAGAGACAGTGCGAGAAAACCTTCTGTATTTTCTTAAATTGCACGGCTACAGAATTCTGTCTGAGGAAGAGGCTGAGCTCTGGAAAACGGCGCTTGAAAAGTACGGGTTAATAGATAATCCGGTGAGCCTTGCGTGGAGGTATTACGAGAATATTCAGCAATGCCTGCAATTCGATCCGAGCGATTTGTATTGCTGTGAGGCGGCTTCTCCTGTACAGATTGACGGTTTTCGGGCGCTGATGGACAATGCTGCATTCGCGCGGTATATCAGCGGCAAGTCAATCCATATTGAACTTTCGGATGAGTCAAAAGCGGAATATCTGGAAGAGTGGTCATCCGACTGCCCGGATGTAAGGCATATAAAGGAAATCTGCCGGAAGGCGATAGGGAACAATGAAAAAAAGAACATCAATGCGTGGCTTGAGAAATGGAACGCACAGAGCAGGAACGGCGAACACTGGCTGACTCGCGATATGGATGCGGACGAGGTGTACTGTGTGCTGATGGAAACGATCATTCAGCAGCTTTTAATAAAGGATGCACGCGATACTTTGTTGAAGAAAATCGATGAATTGATGCCGTGAGCAGGGGATTCACTGCAAGGCAGCTGCATTCGCATGGGATGGCTGCTGCGCAGCTGTTACCACGGATTCCAGCCTGAAGAGCCAGAAGTCCGGCCTGATTGAGGCTGTTCCGCTGACCGACCGCCCGGATTTCTACAACGGCTGATTGAGTCATTGCCGGATACGCTTACATTTATCCTCTTGCAAGAGCTGATGGATTTTCTGTCGGCTCTTGTTTTGGTTTTCTGGGCGAAATTTTTAGACATTTCCTGCCCGTATTGTTCAAAATCCCTTGACTTTTCCATAGTAAACGAGTATGCTTAAAAAGCATTTGTATTAAAATTCGAAGGAGTGGTAAAATATCCATCCTTGAATGATAAAGACAGGTGCAGAAATCCTATATTTACCACGAAAGAGGGAGTACACATGAAGAAGAGAGCGGCCAGCCTCGCGCTGGTGCTTTCCATGATCCTGTCGTTCACCTGTCAGGCGGGCGCTGTTGATGCAAACAGCGGCGATGACGGACAGCAGGTATCGACCTATGCGGCGCTCGAAGCTTCGGCACAGAGCGGCGGCTTGACCAAACTGGGTGCGGTCAAGTACATCCTGCTGGACTGCGGTATGAAGGAAACGCAGTTCCCGAGCGGCGACAGCGACTACATCGCTATGGCGAAGAGCGTAGGCATCGCAGATGACAAGTTCGACGGTTCCGCAGCCTGCTCGCTGGAAGAGCTGCATACGATGGCAAACAGCACGGCAGCTGTTAACCTGCACAATGCAGTAAAGAACGGCACTCCGCTGTTTGTAGACGGTGTGGCACAGCCGATTTTTCCGTACACGAGCGGCGTTCCGACCAAGGACGGCTACAGCAACGATAAAAGCGACATCATCCGCTACTCGGTTTACGTCGAGACCAACTACGACACCGACGGCGATGGCAAGCTTGATCTCGTAAAGGCGCTGGTGCAGCTTCCCCGTGCTGCCGCTGAGAACCCGAACAATCACAAGTTTGCGACTATCATGGATGCACGTCCGTATATCACGGGCTGCACGGATAACGGCGATGACCGCAAGTTCACCTATAAGGAGGGTGATCTGGGCTATGACTTGAATAGCCTGTACGGTTCGGCAAAGTATCAGCGCGTTTCCAAGGGAGAAATGAGCACGATGGATGCGGCCAAGAAAGCAACGGCAGACGAGTGGTACTATGTAAGCCCGTATGAGAGCGGCTCCTGGGGTGACTTCTACGACTATGAAGATCTCGACTGGTACGACTACTTCCTCGTTCGCGGCTACGCGGTTGTTGAGGTAGGCGGTCTGGGCACTCGCGGCTCTGAGGGCCTGGAGACCTGCGGCGCTGATGTTGAGACTGACGCATTCAAGTGCGTCGTTGAATGGCTGGCACAGAACAGCAGCCGTGTTGCATATACCGATAAGAAGAACAACATTCAGATTAAGGCTGACTGGTCGAACGGCAACGTTGCTATGACCGGTCGTTCCTACGGCGGCACGACCGACTTTGCAGTTGCGTCTACCGGTGTAGCAAACCTCAAGACCATCGTTCCGGTTGCAGGTATCGCAAGCTGGTATGAGTACACCAACTCGCAGGGTATCTCCACTGGCCGTAATCCGGCATATTCGGATAACCTCGGTTTCTACTGCGCTGGCCGTTATATTGATGAAGACGACTGGAACAGCATGAAGGATGTTTACCAGAAGTACCTCAACCGTATTTATAATGATCAGATGGCGCTGAACGGTGACTATGGCACGCACTGGGCAACCCGTGACTACACCGCGGGCAACGAGGGCAAGAAGACCGATAACGGTCTGACCTATGACGACTTTAGCTGCCCGGCACTTATCGTTCACGGTCTGAACGATGATAACGTTCGCACCAAGCAGTTCCAGCTGATGTATGATGCGTTTAAGAATGCAAATCAGAATGTCAAGCTGCTGCTGCATCAGGGCGCGCATATCACCCCGGACTATGACTCTCATAAGACCTCTCTGCTGATTGGCGATGAGACCTACAACGGTATTCTGAACAAGTGGTTCAGCCATTATCTGTATGACCAGAACAACGGTGCAGAGAAGATGGCAACCGTTACCGTACAGAGCAACATCGTTGATGGCGGCTGGTCCACCTCGGATACCTGGCCGACCTCGGATGAAGCGTCGGCATATGCCAATACGCTGACTCTGACCAACAATGCTAAGGGTACGACCACCATCAACAGCAACATGACCGGTATTTCTAGCTGGCGTGATGCGTTCACTACTGCGTCCACCTCTGCAAGCGCAATGTACACCTATGATGTCAAGGCCGATACCGTTATCAAGGGTACGGTCAAGGTAAACATCTCGGCGGCTCCGATTCAGCATCCGGATAAGCAGGCTGTCGAAGCAGCTGATTTCGAAGCAGTCGAAGCTGCTCCGCGCGGCGTGGATCATGAAGAAATCATGAATCCAGACAATCAGGTTGCGGACGAGGATGAATATGACGCTGAAGATGAGTATGGCATTGCAGTCATGAGAGCAGGCAGCAACAGCCGTGATGCGCTGATGATGAGCGCAATGCTAGTTGATGTATCTGACGAGGCATTCCAGAGCTATACCACCAGCGTTACCGAGAACAAGACCGGTGCGGTCAACTGGGTCGGCAGCGGTGCTGAGGATTACGATGTAATCGAGTTTAAGCCGACTACCTCCAAGTACAAGATTATTGCACGCGGCTGGATCGACCTTGCAAACCCGGGCGCAGGTTTCAGCTCTGCTTCCGCAGCGAACGAGGTTAGGCTTGAGGATGGCAAGCCTCGTAACTACACCGTATATCTCCAGCCGAACTACTACACCGTAAAGGCAGGCCACAAGCTGGCACTGGTTGTTTACACCTACGAGCCGGGCAAGGCAAGCTACTCTGAGAACTACGGTATCACCATTGACAATGCTGCACTGTCTGCCGTTATTCCGGTAGAAAACGGTCAGTACACTGCGACTATGTCCGCAGTAGACAACAAGTACTGCGTAAGCACCAGCGCAAAGAACGGCAAGGTTACCGGTCTGGAGAGCAGCATGGTTACAGCAGGCACGGAAGTCACCCTCACCGCGACCGCAGACAGCGGTTATGATTTCAGCGGATGGACGGTAAACGGTGAGGCAGTTGAGGGCGGCGCTACGAAGACCTTCACCATCAACGGCAACACCACCATCACCGCAAACTTCACCGTGCATCATTCGAGCAGCGGCGGCGGCTCGTCCTCCGGCTCGAGTACCACGGTTTCCGCTTCCAAGTCGGATAACGGTTCGGTTTCGATCGACAAGACCTCGGCTTCCAAGGGCAGCACGGTTACTGTTACCGTAAAGGCCAAGGACGGGTACAAGCTCGACAAGCTGACGATCACCGACGCAAAGGGCAATACCGTCGAAGTGACCGACAAGGGCAACGGCAAGTTCTCCTTCGTTATGCCGGAGGGCAAGGTAACGGTTACTCCGACCTTCGTTGCCGACAACGGCAGTCAGACCGAGAGCAAGTCTTACTCTGACGTCAAGACCGGAGACTGGTACGCAGATGCGGTCAAGTATGTTTCCGACAAGGGTCTGATGAGCGGCACGGGCAGCGACAAGTTTGCGCCGAGCGCAACCACGACCCGTGCAATGCTGATGACGGTTCTCGCGCGCTACGCAGGCGAGGACACCACCGGCGGCGCGACCTGGTACGAGAAGGGCATGGAGTGGGCAAAGGCTAAGGGTGTGTCCGATGGTACGAACCCGAACGCCAACATCACCCGCGAGCAGCTCGTTACCATGATGTACCGCTACGCTGGTTCTCCGAAGGCAGACGGCAAGCTCGACAGCTTCTCTGACTCTGCAAGCGTCAGCAGCTACGCAGCAGATGCAATGCAGTGGGCAGTTGCCAACGGCATTGTCAACGGCTCGAACGGCAAGCTGAATCCGCAGAATAACGCAACCCGCGCTGAGGTTGCCGCAATCCTCATGCGTTTCTGCGAGATGAGCAAGTAAAAACTGAAAAAGTAAATCAGTAACATGCAGCCGCCGGGTTCCCCGTATTTGGGAGACCCGGCGGTATTTTATCCTGAGATTCAAGATAACAGCTATTGCATCATAGCGTTATTAGAGTATAATATAATTATGATATTACTATATAGAGGTGCTTTTATGAATATCAAGCCGAGTGCAAGTATTCGTCAGAATTACAATGATATTGCCGAGCTGTGCAGATCCACCGGAGAGCCGGTTTATCTGACCAAGAACGGCGAAGGTGATCTTGTTGTAATGGATATCAATTCATTTACAAAACGCGAAAAAATGCTAAAGCTGCGCGAGGAACTGCTTGCTGTTGAGGAAGACCGCTTACACGGTGCACCGGACTACTCGGTGGATGAAGTTGCTTCCATGATGGATCAGGCAATTCGGGAGGCCTGCCATGCCGGAGCTTGAAAACAAATTCCAGGTTATCGTATCCAAGCGAGCAGCGCAGCAGCTGGTTGAGCATGCGGTATTCATGGCACGGTTAGAAGAACGATTGGCACGCCAATTGGCAGCTGACTTCTGGAAAGCGGCAGATTCTCTGCAAAGCTTTCCATTTCGAAACCCAATCTTGCGTTCGAGCGTTTTCGTAACAGAAAAGTATCGAAAAATGGTGTTTGGTAAATGGTATCTACTCATTTATCAAATTAAAGGCGAACGAGTTTTTGTTGAATACGTGATTGATGGACGGCAGGATTATCAATGGCTGATTCAGTAAAATTCCAATACAACATCTGACGAGCGCAGGCAGAAATGTCTGCGCTCGTTCTATAGCGCTTACTCATATTCGCATTATATGGATTTGATGCGTTTAAGTGCAAGAGAAGTCTGGGAGCACCGGCGGTAGAAGGTGTTGGGCTTGAGCCCGGTCTGCCGCATGGCTTCCACGGCGGTGATTTCCCCGGCACGCCATCGGGAAACCACCCGCTCGAAGTTGTCCGGCATAGGCATCGGCTTGCGGCCGGTGTACTTGCCCTGCTTTTTGGCAATCGCGATGCCCTCATGCTGACGCTGAAGAATATACTCGCGCTCGAGCTCCGCAACTGCTGCAAATACGGTGAGCATAAACTTGCCGGTGGGTGTAGTCGTGTCGATTGCCTCCTTGCGGCTGACAAATTCTAATTGTTTCTCGGTCAGCCGTTCCACGAGATCGAGCAGGTCGCGCGTGTTCCTCGCAAAGCGGCTGATTGACTCAACGATAACCGTGTCGCCGCGCCGGACGTAATTCATCATACGGGTAAGCTCCGGCCGGTCGGCGTTTTTTCCGCTTGCCTTGTCGATGAAAACCTCATCAACGCCGAGCTCGCGCAGTAGGACCTCTTGTCGGGCGGTGTTTTGCTCTTCGGTGCTGACGCGGATGTAGCCAATTTTCATGGTGTATCTCTCCTTTAAGTATGGTATAATGAAAATAATAAGGACGGTGACGCTGATGGATAAGACAATCGAACAGGTAAAACAGTTAGCGCACCGTTATGGAGTGCCGAAACTGGTATTATTCGGTTCGCGTGCCCGCGGCGATCATCACGCCCGTAGCGACTACGATTTTGCGGTCTGGGGCTGCACAGCGCAGCAGCGTGCGCAATTCAGCGATGCTGTTGAAAACGATTTGGACTCGCTGTATTCGGTTGATCTGGTGTTTGTCGGCGAACACACCGATGCCGCATTGCTTCAAAATATAGAGAAGGACGGGATTTGCTTGCTGGACCGTTACAATACGAAATTCGAAAATCTCACCAATGCTGTAGAGCGTCTGCGCGAAGGTGTTCAGGCGTATCAAGAGAATCCGGCCAAAATCATTCGCGACGGTGTAATCCAGCGCTTTGAGTTCACCTGCGAACTGGCGTGGAAAACCACTCGTGAGTTCTTACTTGACCAAGGTTTTACAGAGTTGAACAGCCCGAAATCAACGATGCGCAAGGCGTTCTCGTATGGCCTGATTGATGATGAACAGGCGTGGATTGCACTGCTGAATGCCCGCAACCAGACCTCGCATATTTATGATGATGCAACCGCGCAGGAAATCTACTCGCAGATTGAGAGCGAGTTTGTGTCGCTGTTTGATAAACTTATCGAGCAGTTAAAATGCGGTTAATTGCAATAGGGTCGCCGTACTTTCTTCCGCTTGTAAAAGCACATTGTTCTTGTTATACTACAATTAGAGAAAGATATCAGACAGGAGGTGTTCTCTATGAAAACCTATACACTTGATGAAATTCGTGAAATCGTTTCTAAACTGGCTGCCCAGTATGGCGCAAAGCGTGTTTACCTGTTCGGCTCATTCGCTCGCGGCGATATGACGGATTCCAGCGACATTGACCTGCGTATTGACAAGGGCAGTATCAAAGGCTTTCAGCTTGCAGGACTTCTCCTCGATTTGGAGGATTCTCTTGGACGACCGGTCGATCTGGTACCAACCACCAGCCTTGACCAGCGCTTTTTAGATTCCATTCATGATGATGAGGTGTTGCTGTATGAAGCCTCCTGACCGCAATATCAGCGTCTTAGAACATATCGTAGTTTATTGCGAACAGATTGAGCAGACGGTCGAGCGTTTCGGTAATGATGCCGAAATCTTCCGTACAGACTCAATTTATCGCAATGCTGCCGCACTCTGTATCCTGCAAATCGGAGAGTTGGTCGGCAAGTTGACAGACGAATTTCGGGCACAGCATCCCTCTGTTCCGTGGCGGCAGATTAAGGCCATGCGCAATATCGTAGCGCATAGCTATGGTACTGTCGATCCCGAAATCACATGGGAGATTATAAGCGATGATATTCCCGTCTTGAAACAATACTGTTCGACGATTATCGCATCTGCATAAACCAAGTATATCAATAGGGTCACCGCACATTTTAACATATTGCAAAAGTCCGAAAGCGACCCTGTTGACATAGTTTTTCGTTGTTTCAGATGGGTATACCCTATTGACATGCTCAAAAAATACCGGCTCTTGATGAGTGAACTGCACCCCATTTGTTAGGCAGTATGATATACTATCTAAGAAGTGGGGTGTTTTATTATGCCAAAAGGAGTACCACATAAACGATATACGCCGG
>JAGZOP010000026.1 GCA_018383195.1 Clostridiaceae bacterium
GTCGAGCACGGTGACGTGGACGCCGGGGTGCTCGCGCACGACGTGGTGGACGAAGTTGGAGCCGATGAAGCCGCAGCCGCCGGTGACGACGATGCGCTTGGGCTCGAAGATATCAGACATATCTCCCCCATCTCAAAGTGGATGAATGAAAACAGAGTTAATAGCCCAATTCTAACGAATGAGCTAACGAATGTTGCGACATGCTATAAGAGCCATAACCTTATCAGCGTTTTTGGCCACCTTATACGCATCGGCGAGCTCACCCTTGCGATACGCGAAAGGCGTTCCAGTGCTCTGCGTTCGCAACACATCAGTGAAATACTGTTCCCAGCTTTCATGCTCTTCGGAATCAACATGAGCACTCGGATCGGCAAGGACCTCGCGAACGACATCGGACTTTATGAGCCCAGATTCGAGCAGAAGCCATTCGAACGATTCCGGCAAGCACACCGCCATAGTGTCCCTATGGATATGCTGAAGCGTAAGCACCCTGTCCGCATACGGACCAAAGGCGGCGCCATCGGCGATGACAAAGACACGATCGCCTTTATGCCGATCGAGCCATTCAAGCACCTTTGAGTTCGTGCCCGCGGAGAGAACCGAAACATCACTCTCTTTGAATCGGGCATCAAAAAACTGAAATCCCGCCTTGGAGTCCTCAGTAACGAGCAGGTCAAAATCGCGCTTTGGCTTGGCACGAAGCTGCTCATAATACCTATGCGCATCATCATGCTTGTATAGCGGCACAAGCGTATGGTATTTACCGCTCGTCTTGATACGGTAAATCTCGTCAACGCTATAAGGGAGGTTGGCAAGTACCTCGCGCGTGAACAGCACAAAATAGTTGCCGGAATGCTTGACGGCGCGCGCGAACTCATCGGATCGAATGGCCTGAAAGCCCTCATCGACAAACACGATTGAATTCTTCATGCCAGCAAGCTGGTTTTCCCAATCCATATCAACAAGCGCAACGCAGGGGTGATCGCACTGGATAGTCACGCCCGATTTCGCACCTTCGCGCATATGGTCGGAAACCATCTCAAACAGCGTTGTTTTGCCCGTTCCGCTATCGCCCCTGACCACAGTGATGTTACGTCGAATGGTGAATCGGAAGCTAACGCCTCGACGTCGAGAGACCCTGACGTTATAAGAACCAACCATAATGCCCCTTATAAATAGGGAATCGACTCGCGGATCAACTCGCTCATGTTGTGGGCGATGACACCGCTATTGAGAACCTTGATCTTGAAATCATCGGGTCCGAAATCCATGACATGATGCAAGTTAATTACCAGCTTGCGCTTTTCGGCAAGCTGGAGAATCCATTTCGCGCAATTATCCCCACAGGTCGATGCGTTGAAAACCTGCTTCTTATCGTGCTTGATAAGAAGCAGGGTCTTCACGCCGCCCGAGAGCATAACGGGGGAAATGGGCCCCAAGACGGGGCTCTCAATCAAATTCGCGGAGACAACGGTCGACTTATCAACGTCCAGGATTATCTCCCGCGACATGGAATCTGTAATCCAGGCATCTTGATAGACATTCCTGAAATACAGGGCGGTGTTGTAAATCGCATCCGGCATATCGCCGAAGTAGACGTTGAGCATGTAAACCTAGCCCGTTTCCAAATGCTAGTAATCGAGGTTCTGGTTGACGAACTCGCCGGCGGCGACGCGCTTGAGGTGCTTCCCGTACTCGGACTTGCCGTAGCGCTCGGCGCAGGAGAGCAGCGTCTCGCGGTCGATCCAGCCGTTCTCGTAGGCGATCTCCTCCAGCACGGACACAGGCATGTCCTGGGAGCGCTCCACGGCGCGGACGAACTCGCCGGCCTCGTGGAGGGACTCCATGGTGCCGGTGTCGAGCCACGCGTAGCCGCGGCCGAGCGTCACCACGGACAGCAGCCCGTCCTCCAGATACATGCGGTTGAGGTCGGTGATCTCGAGCTCTCCGCGGGCGGAGGGGACGACGCGCTCGGCGCGCCCGCACACGTCGCCCGGGTAGAAGTACAGGCCGGTGACGGCGTAGCTGGACTTGGGGTGCTCGGGCTTCTCCTCGATGGAGACGGCGTTGAAGTCGGAGTCGAACTCCACGACGCCGAAGCGCTCGGGGTCGTCGACGTGGTAGCCGAACACGGTGGCGAGCCCCTTCGTCTCGGCGTTCTCCACCGCGCGGCGCAGATGGCGGCCCAGGCCGTTGCCGTAGAAGATGTTGTCGCCGAGGACGAGCGCGCAGGGCTCCCCTCCGGCGAACTCCTCGCCGATGACGAAGGCCTGGGCGAGGCCGTCGGGGCTGGGCTGGACGGCGTAGGACAGGTTCACGCCGTAGTCCGACCCGTCGCGGAGCAGGCGCTCGAAGTTCGGAAGGTCGGAGGGGGTGGAGATGATCAGGATGTCGCGGATGCCGGCCATCATGAGGACGGACAGCGGGTAGTAGATCATCGGCTTGTCGTAGACCGGCAGCAGCTGCTTGCTGGTGACGGTGGTCAGCGGGTACAGGCGGGTGCCGGACCCGCCGGCGAGGATGATGCCCTTCATGGGATAGGCTCCTTATGCAGACGCCAATTTGACGAACAACAGTATAGACTGCATCTGCTAAAGACGCGCATCCGCGCATAAACTACAGTCTTAGGGCAGCGCCACCACGTCAAATTTGACGGCATCCATTCCGTTGTAAACGGGAACCAGCGCAGTCGACCCATCGGCCGAAATCGAAGGACGTGAATAGCCCGGCGCCTCGCCCAACAGCAAAGCCTCGCCAGGCCGGCTCACATCGAGCAGGTACATCTGAGCGTTCTCTTCCTGCGAACCCGCACCCCATGCAAACCCAGACAACGACACCGAGCCAACAACGGACGGGGACGAAGTGTGGACCCAAGTGGTGCACTCCTTAAAATCCTCCGTCCAGAACCCAAGGTAGCAACCCTGATTTTCGACAGAATTCGAAAACGAGACCACGCGCAGACCCTCCGATGCCCAAATGCCCGACACGCACCATCCGGAAACCGCAGAGTCGACCGTCAATACATTGGAAATGGAACCGTCGTGGAGCGCAACCGCAGAATAGCCGGTACCCGTAGTCCCATCGTCAACAAAGTCCGTGGCATACAGAACACCATCGGCGATCGCGGCAGGGAAACTACCGGGCGCGATCACACGGCAATCACCCGATCCGTCAACGTTGCACTCCAAGACCGAGGGAACCCATTCATCACCCCTACGCACATTGGACGCGTAATACACTTTGTCCCCGTTCATCGTCGGGACTACCTCACCGGGAAGAGCAGGGGTCTCAGCGGTGTCGTTCAGCTCCTGAGCAGACGCCAAAACACGACTTGAATCGCTTTTCCGATCCCAAACCCCCAGCTGCCAGTTGTTGATCGTCGTGTTGTACGCATCGCTCAATGTGGAGGAATACCAGGTGACGCCATCGACCGTCCCCGAACCATCGCGCGGCTCGTAATAAGGGTCCTTGGACAGAGGCGCAATTGCATCCTCACCCTGGGGACCGATGAACGCAGGTCGATACGAGGACAGATTATCGGGCCGCTTGGAAAACGACCCAAAAACCGAGTCCTTGGAAAGCGGAAATGAACCAATGCGGGAGAAGTCCCCTCCGAACGACCACGCTACATCAAGAGGGGCTTCTTGAGAAATCTCCGATATCTCATACACCGGCGCGACGCTGTCGACCCCGACAATTCGAAATGGAAGGTTGTCATTGACGCTGCCCACATCCACACTAGGCGAATCAAACACCTCAATATTCTCATCGGGCGAGACCGTCCCACCATCACGGCCGTCAGACAACCGTGGCATCACAAAGGAGACGATAGCCACAACGAAAAGAACACCGACCACGATACCCGTGCCTTGCTTTTTCGAGATGTGCATCAAGCCCTCCTTAGGCGATTAGAGCGGAGCGAACATGCCGATATGCTGGCGCCCGTCTCCCATAATCTCGTTTTGGCAATACGTCGTGATAAATGCATTCAAACTCGGATACTCGAACTTTTCCTGGGCGCCAGCCCAGAGAACACGCGCACCAGGGTCGGCAATGACCACGCGGTCATTGGTGTTGTTATAGCCATCGACAACCATGATGTGAGAAAAAGTCCCGTTGTTATGGCCGTTGAAGTGTGGGCCACCACGACGCTCCTGCGCATCCACGGCGGCGGCAAGACCACGATCATAGGAGCGGAGAACGGCATCGCGAGCCTGATCATACGACGGAGCATGGATGGTCGTATACGCATTGCGACCAAGCCAGCTGTTCATACCCGCTTGGAACATGCGATCGTGAAAACTCGTAAAACCGTAATTGTCCGTTCGCATGTGCTTTGCAAGGTTCCAGACATTGAGCGGAGAGCCAGATGCTGACCAGCTCGCACCGGCGGAAGCGAGGATCATCGTTCCCGAGGCGGGGCCGCAATAGTAGCCATTTGGCTGGCCCTGCCAGGGCACATTATGGAACTGCCAGCCGTTCAGGGACGTGCAGCCCGTCCCCGCGCGGCCCTCACGCTCGCCATGCGAACGGTAGTGTTCGTAATACGAAGGCCAATTTACACCGTATGAACGACGCAGATCCTCATACTGGTTGTAATAGGAGCGAACGTCAAAACCAGCACAACCCTGGCGGCGCTCACGACGGCCGGTGTTCAAGAAATGATTCAGAGTGGCAGCACGATTGTTTCCAAAGGCCGCGGCAACGTCCGGGTACTTTGAGCGGTAGAACTCATAGTTGTAGATGGCGCGATACGGTGCCTCCTCGTCGGTCGCATAATCAGCCGAGTATCCATTTGCCCAGCAGTGCTCAAGGGTGCGATACACGCTGTCCGATACGGCTGCAGGGCCACCGAAAACGTAGCCACCGGAAATATCCTGACGATGAGAGGAAATGAAGTCAGTCAGGGTAATCCTATTGCCATCGTTAACAACGACGAGGACGGAATTGTTCACGCCACAAAGAGCTGCTCCTGCCAGGGCATCGTGATACGTGTCGCCGGTCGCCACACCAGGAGCCTTGAGTTCCATGCCATGAGAAAGCTCCCACTTTGCAATTTCGTTACTGGTCTCGAATGCGGTAGCCCCGCTCAATCGCTCGACGGTTGATATTCCAATGGATTTCAGCTGGCCAACCGCGGAAGATGAAACGGCCCTCTCTCCACCGACAATCACAGCGTTGCTCATCCCCGAGGCCGCCAAAAGGCTCTTAGAGAACTCTGGTATGACATTGCCACCGTTGGTGCAGGTGATAATCGGCACACCGAAAGAATAGGCATAGGGGGCTATCGAAAGCGCATCGTGATACGTAGTTGAGGTGGCAATAATACAGGTCTTATTCGATTGCATCGAAAGAACGAGCTTGGCAATTTCCATCGCCGTCTCTTGCTGATGAGCACCGTAAACACGTCTCACATCTCCGCAGCCAATCGCCCTGATTTGACCGTCAACATTACGCGAGACGGCGTTTGGCCCACCGCAGATGTAAGCGCGCTTAGCCCCGAGACGCTGGATTTCACGCCTAGTCTGATCAGACAGGGAGTTGGGATTGGTCAGCAAGACGGGGCAGCGGAGAACACCAGCGAGGGAGTTGGCTGCAAGAGCATCATAATGCTCGCGATCCGTAGCGATAACCACCCACTCAGAGGAATTCCAACCGCGCCTGGAGATAGCCTCCATGGTATCCAGTCCAATAGCTCCCCACAGGCGATTCCATCCAGACGTCTTAGCATCAGAAGCGAGGACCGAGGAAGACGGCTGCGGCAGTCCATCACCGGCGGATCCGGCATCGACATTTGACTTGTCTTCAGTCGAAGGCGATTCCTCAACGGCAGACGCCCCATCATCGACAGGCTCAGACGACTGGGTATCGGTGCTCTCTAATTCTTCCTGGCCGTCGCCGGCGACCCCATGTTCAGCTGATTCAAGCGCAGAAGGCTCATCGAGAACAGCGCTATCCGTCGCTTCCGCATGGGCAACTGATACGGCAGCAAGTGCCATGACACAAGCCAAAAGACAGGCTGTCGATTTCCGAGCATAATTCATTAGCTTACCCCCACTGCGCTATCAGTATATGACCCTAGAATGTTAGCACTTGCCAATAATACGTTGAATCTTCCTGATGAGCCTCAAAACAAAGCCTGCCTTTGAGTCAATCTGAGCCCAGGCCTCATCTCGTTCGCGACGCAAAAGAGTGCTCTCCGCTTTAAGAGTGTCAATCTTCTCCTCACATTGCTCGAGCACATGACGTTGGATATCCAAATAGGAAGCCCAACAAATATGCTCCGCATCATAACCACTCGCCGCGCCAAAAGCGGGAGTCAGTGCAGGGCCATCGTTTGAAAGAACCGATTGCCAAAATCCAGAATAGTCAAACGATCTGAACCGATCAGATTGAGACTTAGCCTCAAGGGCAAGCGAGCGTCGAAGGTCATGGTCCCTCAGCAGACGGGCAGCTTGCCTTCCGAGGGCAGCGGCATTCCCAACAGGCGCCGCAAGCACACCTGTACCGGGCTGGCATAGCGGCAAATATGGCATGTCATACATAACAGCGGGAAGCCCCTTCGACTTTGCCTCCGCCAGGCTCAAGCACCATCCTTCCATATGAGAAGTGAGCAAATACAAATCACACTCCTCATACTCCGCGGCCAATATCTCGGAGGTCACAGCGCCGCAAAAGTTAACGTGCTGCTCAATCCCTAGCTCACCACAACGTGAAAGCAAGTATTTCCGATATTCACCATCGCAGGGACCAAACACGTCAACCTGGAAATCTGATACATATTTTGAAATCTCCGCCACGGCAAGGAGCAGGTCATCGGGGCTCTTATCAGGCTCGACTCGACCGCACCACGCAATGCGACCCGACGGAGGCCTATCAAAATCAACATCACCCAAGAAAGCGTCATCCGTTGGATTGACAACGACCTCAACCGAGTCAACGAAAATACGCCAAAAGGCGGCATCTGCATCTGACAAACACACTACCTTGTCAAACACGCCGTAATACAACGGAAGCTCTACCAACTCAGGCATCAGATAACCCAGTGCGCTGAAAAAAACGCCATGCGCATGCATGACGCAGCGCGCCCCAAGACAACGAGCCAAGGCAGCATCCCAAGGCGCACAAAGACCGAGCCACTGATTGTGAATTATGCAGTCGATGCGGTTTCGCACGATGGCATCCTGTAAGGCAGCCGCTCTGTCAAAATACGCATCCCCATAGGAAGCGAAGCAATCGGGAAGATATTCTACGACGACGTCTTCGGGAACGTCGGCCACGGGCGCATCTTCATCAAGGAGCAGAACAACAGACACTCTCCACTCGCGTAGCATCTTGCAGAGACCGCGGATCACGCGCTCAATTCCACCACTACCCAAAGAGTGATATGCAAGCCCCACAACACGAGGCGACATGTTTCGCGAGCAGTCAGGCAGACCCTCAAGTAACCGACGAAATGCCCTAGGCCCATCGTTCCATCCCATCGAGGCGAGCGAACCAATTACATCGCAAGCTTGCCAATGATCGAGAAAGCGGTTAAGCGCCTCGCGAGAAGCATCCGGCTCCAAATAATGTATATAGCGGTTGGCGGGATCGCAAACAAGAGCCCGCTTTAGATGTCGAAAGTCATCGGAATACTCACTCAGGAGTTCTTTCTCCCTCAAAAAAGATTCAACTCGATCGGCAACAAGGCCGTTCTTGCAAATCCGATCAAACGCCCCAATTCCCAAAGGCCGACCGGCCTGTGTCCCACCAGACCCCATGTGATAGATATACGCGGGCAGTGATTCCCTAGCAACCATCTTGGCCGACACACAGGATGCGACGAACATAAAATAAGCGTCCTCAGCCTGAAACATCTCATCGTGGCACAGCTCTGAGTAAACACGCTCAACAAGATCACGAGAAAATAGCTTCCCCATCATCGACCAGACAATTAAGCCATCGCGAAAAATGGAGTGGACAATCGAATCGCCCTGATAATCTCCATCAACAACGCCAAAGAACTGACGATTTGCCTGAACGTAAGCAAGGTCAGGGGTTGAGCCCTTCGAATAGGCGGGCTTTATAGATGACACAACGATGTCTGCGCCGGTCTTATCGAATTCATCAAGGGACCCCCTGACGAACCCAGGCTCAAACTCATCATCCGCATCAAGAAACAGAATATGCTCGGCGCAGGATAGCCCAAAACCAATCCGCCTCGATTCATGAGAGTTCAAATTCCTTGAGTTGGAGTGCAATCGAACTACACCGGGATAGCGATGCTCGTAATCCGCAACAAGCAAAGCCGTATCATCGGAACTGCAATCATCAACGACAATTACCTCGAGATTGATATCGGCTTGACTCAGGCAGCTGTCAATCGCCCTTCCGATCGTAGCCTGAGAGTTAAACGCGGGAATTACCACGCTCACGACAGGCTTAGAGGCTTTTACCAAATTAATGCACCACCAATCGAAAGGGCACGAAAGCTATCGACTCAATGAAACTCGCAACAGCTTCTCCCATGTATCCTGGGAGACGGCGGCAGGACCACCGAACACATATGCGTTCTTGATATCCTGCTTTTGCACCGCAATAAAATCGCTAATAGCCGAGCGATTATAGTCAGCAACGACCACCAGAGGTGACCCGAGCTTTCCGCAAAGCGCTGCGCCAGCAAGTGCATCATAGTGCTCCAAGCCCGTGGCAACACCAACATGCGCGGCGGTCATCCCCTGCTTCATGCACCAACGTGCAATCTCGGTGCCTGTCTCGTAAGCAGTGGCACCGGCAAGCCTCACTACCTCCGCAATGGCCGGGCAGCCTTTGAGCTGGCCCTCGACTCCGCTGCTCACAGCAACAGGACCGCCAACGATAACAGCACGGGTAAATCCCTTGCTCTTCAGGTCGTCAATGGACTCAGCCGACAGTCGGTTGGTGCCGGGTTCGCAAAGATAAATGGGGGATTTGCTCCAATATGCATAGGGCGACACGCTCAGAGCATCTTGGAACGTATATGAAGTCGCGATGATGCACGTCTTGGACATCGAGCCAGTTTTTGCGACCTCAGCCGCAACAGCGCGTGCAGTCCCCTGTCCGTTAACACCGTACACGCGAGAGACTGACGAGCAGCCGGCAGCCTTCACCTCACGATCCACGCGCTGAGAAATTGCTGCGGGACCACCAACGATGAATGCAGACTTCGCGCCAAGACGGCGAATCTCATCGGCAGTTTGTCCGGCCAAAGCACCTGGGTTGGTAATCAATACGGGACAAGAATAGGCACCGGCAAGAGCGCTGGCCGCCAATGCATCATGATATGAGGCGTTCGTGGCGATGACGACATGCTGAGAACTTGACCATCCCGCACCTGAAACCGCAGCCATCGTCTCTAAATGAGTTCGACCAAAGAGACGGGTCCAAGTAGACTGGCCCACAAACGGATTCTCCAAATCGACGTATGCGAAGTTGATATCAACATTACCCGAAATACCAGCCACCGAGCCCTTGCTGGTAGCCTGCCACATATCCTTACTGCCTGGGTAATCACAAGTGATATTATATTGAGCAACCCAACGTGACCAGCTATTCAGCTTTTGATCCGTCAGCTTAGTTGTCCACCAATTAAGGTTCGCGTAAATGCCGGCCTTGTATCCAAGCTGCTCAACGCGTTCGCAGAATGCCGCGGCAATGGAGCAGAGGTCGGCTCCGGCAATTCGGCTGTCCTCGAGGTCAATATACAACGGGTAGGTGGGCTTATGGCCCCTCATGAGACCAACCAAATACTCCGCCTCGAAACGCGCTTCTTCAACAGATGTGGCATATGAATAAATATAGGAGCCATAAGGAATCCCCTGCCGCTCGCAAGCCGCGGCATTCCTCTCCCAATAGACATCAACACCCGGACGGCCCTTGCTATCAGTGCCAGCCCACTTGGCAGCGCGCACAATGGCAAAGCTGATATCGTCGGCCTTAACTGCCGCCCAGTCGATATTTTTTTGCCACTCGCTTACATCGACACCACGCGTCAATGCTCCGGGTATGGGATCGCCAATACTATTCACCCATGCGCCGCTTTCATTTTTCCCCCACTTTTCAAAAGCGGCATAGAACGACGTGCCGTCTCCGGGCTCAGAAGATTCAACAGGAATACCATCGCTGAATCTCCAACTCTCGGCTGGGGCATCCGCATTGACCGCAAGGTCAAGGTCTCCCACAACCGGAACCTCATCGACCTCTTCGGCATGAGAGCATAGTGGCGAGAAGGCAGCGGCTGCGGCCAGACCCAGGGCCCCGCGCCGTGAAATAGAGCTTGAGTCGCACATATCTCCATGTGCTCGATAGTTGTTTTTAGCCATACCTGCACCCCAAATCAATCGAATTAGATTTTCAAAAATTGTATCCCAGCAGAAAACCGAAAACGTGTAATCATTTCAATCGCAAAAGGGTTGGAAAAATATGCACACCTCTGGATGCAATCATGCGGCTCCGACACAAATCGTGCTGGAACCGCATGATTTCAAGGCGCAATCTGGAATCTACTTACACACAAGTTTTTCCTCATGGTCCATCTGGTACCTCGAAGCCTTTGCCGGAATCGAGGAAAAGTTTTGGTTGAAATACGCATCACCTTGCGACAGGCGCCCAGACCATTTCCCAAGCAATGCCGCCTTGTCGCGAATACGCTCGGCGGGAATGCCCGCTCGTCCCATGCCGCTGAACCTCGCAATCGATCGATGATACAGCCAGGCCTCCGGCGTATATGTCACCAGATATCCCAATTTAGCAAGCGCGAGAGAGTAGTCGACACTCACATATGAGGAACGAAGATCCTCGTCGAAGCATCCGACTTCCTCAAACACCTCCTTGCGCGTTGCAAAGCAGGCCCCATCGACAGCGAACACATTTCTAACAGTCAACGGGAAGAACAGGTAGCCCGGACTACATGCATCCGTTCCAGCCGCAAGGGGAACAATAGAATCTCTCACAAAGGAAAGTCCAGCTTGCTGAATCGTATTGTCGGCATGTCTCGTCATGGTTCCGACAACGCCGACATCGGGGCGAGCGGCAAATCCAAGCAAAGTCTCAAGCCATTCAGGCTCACCCGGGATGACATCGTCATGCATGAATACGAGGATATCGCCGTTCGCCTTCCGTGCACCGAGGTTGCAATAGGCAGACAGGGCAAATTGCTCCGGAGTGACGGCAACGCTTATCTCCTGCTGAAGATCGCAACCGGAGACGAACTCCAGCACACGGGAGCTCACGGAGTCGTTGCAAACAAAAACGATTTCCCAATTGGAGAAAGACGTTTTCTGCAGCCCCTCGGTAAAACAACGAAGGACATCGATATCGCCACGGGTGGGAACAATCAATGACGCCTTGAGGGATGCATCCACCTGGTAGTCGACACGGTATCTAAAGGCCCTGCCATGCGAATTGGACACGTTCGCAGCGATACCGAGGCGGTCAAGATGCTGCTGAACCGCAAGAATGCCCGCCTGGGTGGCATAGGGCTTGCTATCTGAATTGCCCGCAGTGGACGTCTCGCTGATGCGCCAGTGATACAAGATCTTTGGAACATGATGAATGTGCCCGCCAAGCTCGCTAATCTTAAGAACCATTGCGTGATCCTGAGCGCCATCAAGCTCTGGACCCGAAGGCTCAATCTGGCGATACGCCTCCGCACGAACGGTCAGGAGGTGGCAAATGTAGTTGTTGTCTCGCACCATATCGATGCTGAAATCGGGCTTAAACGTCGGCATAGCATAATGCCCATTCGGAAGGAGCTTGTCCTCGTCGCAATACAACAAGTCGATTTGAGGCTCGGCGGCAATCGCGCGAGCATACTCAAACAGAATGTCAGGCTCCAGCGTGTCGTCATGGTCGAAAAAGCAGAGGTAATCTCCCTTGGCGGCCTCGATACCAACGTTGGTATTGCCGGTGATGCCCAAATTGCCGTCGAGCTCAATAACGCGAATGCGCGCGTCATTCGAAGCATATGAATCAACCAAGCTCTTTAGGTCGGCTTCCTCGGGAGTGGAATTGACGAGGACAAGCTCCCAGTTTGGATACGTCTGCTGAAGAACCGAATCCGCCATATCCCTAAAGAAGGAAAGCGGGGTCTTATACAGAGGAACGATAATACTGAACAGCGGGCCGCTCTTGGACACAAGCGAACGCTGAGCGGTAGCCTCGACGGCAGTCAGCCGATGGGCAGCAAGCCAATCCTCATACCGCGGATCATCGGCAGCGTTTGCATAGTAGCTCCAGCTAAGATCAAGAGCATCCTTATAAGCCTTGCCGTTAAAGCACTTAATCGCATTGACGAAACGACCTTCGTCGTCCAAAGCGGCCAGGCACAAGCCGTGCAAGCCATGTGGAATCACAACGGAGTATTTGAGATTGACATCCGAATAGGCAGACAAGCCATCATTGAGAAAAAGGCTCGAATGACCCACGATATTCGCAAAGCTGTCGAAGGCAACGACCTCGGCAATACTCCCCTCTTCAGGCATTGCGATTTCGCCGCGGACGATAAGCCCATCTTCCTTGGGAATAAATCCATCACACGTAAAAGCGAGCTCTCGATGAATGCCAGAACTATCGATATTCCTAATCGCGGCACACATATCGGCGCGAAGCTTGCCGTTCAGCTTGGACGCAACAGCGTAACGCATAGCGTTGATCCTAAGCGACCCCGCAAGAATGGGAGCGGCATCGTCCTGGCTTTCCAGCAGAAGTTCGACCCGCTGCACCACATCCAGATCGGGATTAACAAGGACGAACTGATCATCCTGCAGATGCACCAGACTGCACGGAAGCGAAATTGATCCATAGCTACCTTTTGCAATGACTTGCTTGCCAGCAGGCACGTCAACCCGCAGGAGCGTATACAGCTTGCTATCACCACGGCAACGGCCAAGGCACGAAATGCTCAAAACAATACCTCGCTAGATCTTTGCCCGATTCCAAGAAAACCGGGGAAGGTGTGTCTCTCACTAGGGTAATGGATAAAGGCGATGACCATGCAGCCATCGCCTTTATTGTGCAATTCAAACAGACGTAAGGAACGACGCTACACCACACATTTTGAAACCACGAAGACAAAAGTCCAGAACAGAAGACAGAACAAGGATACGAGGTAGATTACCTTTTTGGTACCGTCCTTGAAACCCAAAGGCTTTCCGTAGTTCAAAAGAACTGCGAGCATCGGGGCAAGTATTGGCAACTGATATCGAAGCTGGCACCCATTCACCGTTTCATAGCCAACAGGAGTGAACGAAATGTAAAGGGCGGTCGCAACGAGAATGTATGTCCCAAGATATATGACTGCCGCCCAAGCAGTAGACCCCTTCCCAGCATGGCGCCACGCATCGCCATCCTCGTTATCGAAAAGGGCGATGCCGATAAGGAAAAGGACGGGAACGAGGTTGACCAGTGGACTACCGAAAGACAAAAACGGAATCGATACGGGAGAACTATCCGACAGATAAGAAAAGGAGAGCAGATAGCCAGATGAATAAGAAGGATTGAAAAACGTAGAGACAAAGAACCCCAACAGAATGCCGGCGTATTCGAGCGGATTGCCGAGAATAAACTTAAGCTGCTCAGAGGAACTGACCTCTGAGCCGCCTCGCAGGTCCCCAACTTCGGCGCCGTTCCCCACATTGAACAGGAAGGGAAGCGCGAAAGAAGCGAGGACAAACAGCCCAAACAGCACAACAAATAGGTAATACTGCCTCCTTTGTGCGCCATCGGAGAACTTGGATGGGGGCATCAGGAAGAAGAGACCAATTATCGGAAAATAGACAGCCTTAACGCCAAGACCTAAAAACAGGACTAGAGCCGCCATCGCGATCTGCGAAAAGTCGAGCAGCTTATCACTGCCCCACATTTCTCGAAACAGTATCGCAATCCCAAGAAGGATCATGCCGGTGAGCCAAGGATCATAAGAGTAATTCGATGCAAGGAAAATGCTCTCCGGAATAAGGGCGATAACAACGAATAGGACTTTTTTGACAGGGCTGATCCTAATGGCGCAGAAGCAAATAGCACAATAAGCTATTAGATTTGCAACGCGGCCCAAGATAAGAGTTACGGAAAAAGGTAGGTGTAGCAACCTTCCAGTCCACAACCCAATGGCCGAAGGGAGATAGCCCAGCGAGGTGAAAGACAGCAGCTGGTCGGGATAGTACCGCTTAATGACTTGACCTTCTTCGATATCCATCTGCTGGGCCTCATCGATCTTGCCCTCGAATGCTCTCCGCTCAGCAACGGGCCAAAGATCAAGATTGATATCCTCCTCTTCACCCAGGGCGAAGCGAATTGCCATCTCGCTCATTCTCTGTTCCTCGTTCGTAATCTCCGGGGAGGTTACATACGAAAGGTTGAGAGCGTTCTTGAAATGAATCTGATCGTCCCAAGAGGCGCCCGTCATCGGAGGGACGAGGACGCATAGAACCAAGCCAACGGGAATTGCAATTGACAGAAAAACCCACTCGGGAATGATTGAGATTCTACGAGAAGCGGCAATTACCGTAAGGGGAAGAGCGATAGCGACGCCGAACAGGACCACTGACATCATCGAAAGATCGAACGCCGCAGCTAAATAACTCAAAACCAGCAGCACGGCAATCGTGATGCAAATGAGCGAAATGAGGTCCCGCTTGTCATATTGAACCTTGGTGACAAGGGCTCTCTTCGCGTTAGGCGCACAATATCGACTCTTGCATCCCGAGAACAGAGAAATCGCAACGAAGGACAGCAACGTAAAGACAATGGTTCTTTTTATTCCCCAATCAGATAGCGCAAGCGGGGAACTTAGCGGCGCCCCGAACAGCGTAAGGAACTCAAGCGCAACCCCGGAAAGAACTGATACCAGAGCAAGGTAGGCCAGTCCTCTCCACCCGCTTTCTCCGAATAATGCAGCGCGACGTTCAATCAAGAAAGTTCGAATCGTATATAAACCAACGATATATATCAAGGAAGCATACGTGAGCAGAACAAATGCCCCAGCAACCTTCCCGGTAGACAATAAATTCCAGGTACAAAGCCCAAGAACAAGCCAATATGCAGCAGCAGCAATCGTCAGTAGAGCTCGTAAGCGCCTCGAATAACAGACTTTATCCGCTTCTCTCTCCTGCAAGTTGACAATCATGATTGAAACCCCATTACAACAAGACCGACTTATTAGAAAAACCGAAATAGTCTAAACGATTCAACAAAAGCCCGATCATCGATTCTTCTCTTCGAGTTCTTTTTCCAGGATTGCTATCCGCTGGATTGCATTTTTAAGCGCTTCAGCCTGAGAACTTACAATTGTGCTGAGTGAAAGCATAATCACAATCGAAAGAACAAAGCCAACGAAGAAAAGGAAATTAGAGGGCACCTCGAAGCCGCATGCTGCAGACAGAAAAAGCAAAGGCTGGGGAAAAACGGCACCCAAGGCAACAGCTATCGCAAGCAACAACCACAGCAGCGAGTAGCGAAGCTGCATTTTTCCACGAGATACAAGAAAAACTACCCAGGTAAGAAGGCCGATTCCAACAGCAATGGCGACAATCTGTTGAATTCCAGACATATTATCCCTTCCCTAACGCGTCTTTGAAAAGGTCGCAATCGCAATAGCGAGGGTCACCTTTATCATGTAATAGACGCTAGAGACTAAACCGATGGAAGATGATCCGCCCTGACGTTCCCTCATGACAACAGGGACCTCCCCAACCGAGAGTCCCGACCTAGTTGCTACGACAAGCGACTCGGGCTCAGGATAGTCTGTTGGGTACTCCGCGCTATACAGCTCTATCGCTTTCTTTCCGCACGCGCGAAAACCCGATGTTGGATCGGTGACATTCAATCCAACAAACAGGCGAATTAAGAAAGCGAGCCAAGTTTTACCAATCCTGCGCATTAAGGTTGACTGAAAGCCCTTCGGCTCCTCGATGAACCGAGAGCCGACCACCACATCATTACCCTTATCTATCGAAGAAAGCAAATCTGGAATATAGGCAACGTCATGCTGGCCGTCTCCATCAAACTGAACATCCACATCATAGCCATTACGTTGTGCATATTTATGTCCACTCTGAACCGCGCCACCGATACCCAGATTACTAGGCAAGTCGAGCACGTTAACCCCATTTGCCCTACACAGTTCTAAAGTTTTATCAGTTGAGCCATCGTTCACGACAACATAATCGTAGCCAGCTTCAACAACGCTGCTTACCGTTGTGAGGATTGCCTCCTCCTCGTTGTAGGCAGGTATAATAACCAAGACGCGCAATTCGCAAGTCCCTCCTATAGCCAAACTTTTACAATTATAGCGTTGACGCCCATAGAGATTTTCAGCTTGCCAGCGTCACATTTACTACGGGAGAATCCGGTTGGCCACCCAAAACAGCCTGCGATCAAACGATATGGTCGAAAGCATTGGAGAGCGAGAACTATGTATACGAGCGATGACCACACCTTCGCAATTTGCGCCTATAAGTCTAGCCCGCATTTGGAAGATTGCGTGAAGTCTATTATCAATCAGATTTCACCATCCAGCGTTTTCATTGCAACCTCAACCCCCAACGACCACATTGCCGATATCGCACGGCGCTATAACCTGCGCGTGTTCGTCAACCTTGAACAACCCGGAATCTCATCCGATTGGAACTTTGCAGCTGCGCAGTCACATACACCACTCATTACCATTGCGCATCAAGACGACATTTATTCCCCAGACTATTCCTCGGAGATGCTAAACGCTGTCAACACTTCAGATAACCCCCTGCTATTCTTCTCTGACTATGGTGAACTTCGCAACGGAGATACCATATCCGACTCGCGACTATTGCGAATTAAACGAATGCTATTAGCCCCCTTAAAGAATCACAGACTGAGGGGGAACTCCCTTGTAAAGCGAAGGTGCCTATCACTTGGCTCCCCTATCTGCTGCCCTTCCGTCACTTACCATATGCCGACCCTGCCAAAACCCCTTTTCCTCAATAATTACAAATGCGATTTAGACTGGGAGACGTGGGAGAGAGTGTCGAGAATAGAGGGGGACTTTCTCTATTCTCCTAAAGCCCTCATGCTGCATCGTATACACGGCGAATCAGAAACATCCAATTTAATTGCGAATAATACGAGGTCGCAGGAAGATCTAGAAATGCTTGAGAAATTTTGGCCGAAATACATGGCGAGATTCATCAACCATTTTTACGCTAAAGCACAAAACAGCAATGCGCTATAACCCCGACAAGCCGCCCCTTTAGTTCGTGACGGAGCAAATTATGCCTTCAGTTTCAATCATCGTACCAATGTACAACGTAGAAAAATATCTCGCGCGTTGCCTTGACAGCCTTCTCGATCAAACTTGCAGTGATTTTGAAGTGATTTGCGTAGATGACTGCGGACCAGACTCTTCTGCAACAATTGCCCGATCCTATGCAAAGAAATATCCGAACATTTTCAAAGTAGTTTTCAATCCACATAATCTCGGACTTGGAAGAACAAGAGAGCACGGCATCTCGGTTGCAACGGCCCCATTCGTCATGTTCATCGATAGCGATGATTACGTTGCGAATGACTACATCGAAACATACCTTACCGAAATGCAGAGCAACCCTGTAGATGTGCTTATCGGAGGATACACTCGAGATGTCGACGGGAAGTTAACGCCGCATTTTGTAGGCAACAGCCATTGGAGCCTTTTAACTTATAGTATTTCTTGCGCAAAAATGTACAAAAGAGATTTTCTGATCGGCAACGATATCCATTTCTCAGAATCGCGCTGCGGGGAAGATCTGTTTTTCAGTGCCCTGCTCTACTGCAGCAATCCATCTTTTAATGTAATTCACTACGCCGGCTATCGTTACTATTTCAATAGGGCATCGATTACCTCGACTGCAAGTAAATCGAGCAACCTGGAACAATTCATCTCTCCACTTTTCCAAGAGATCCGACAGGCATGCAACCTTACCCCCAAGTCTGGAAACAGCTACCACGCAATTGAATTCTTCTATCTTGCGAACATGCTGAATGCACTCATATCCTATAGCCGCGGATGCGGTGTGAAGCAGATGAAAGAGAAGCTATCCTTTTTCTATTCTGATGCACAGCACCAATTTCCAAACTATCTCTCGAATCCGTACATCAGCTTTCGAAAGTCAAAAGGGCAAAGCCTGAAAATTAGAATCGCAGTTAGTGTCTTCATGTATCTTAAGAGAATTAACTTTGACTGGCCCCTGTATTACTTGATTTCCCTAATCTAGCTCAATGGCCACCCGAAATATGCGGTCCCGACAAATTCCGGGACCGCACATTAATTGAATAAACCTAAATCAAATTGTAGCTATAATCCTATTCCTCAATGCATTGCGGGCCCCAATGACCATGCATCTGAATCGCCAGCGCACACGCCATGACAAAAACACCGGAGACGCACGATATCATGCATACGTAGGTGACGCCCTGCATCCCAAATTCAGTAATCAAAGGGAGGCACACCAAGGATGCCAAGAGCGCGACTGCACTCCCCAAGAAAGAGCCTCTGAAATTCCTAATTGCCATAAGTAGATCGTTGATGAACCACATATAGCCAGTAATCAAAGCCAGCAGGACTAAGGGCAAGAGCAGATAGCCATATCCCTCCATCTTTGCACCGTACACGAAAATCAAAACCGGCTCACCAAACAATAGGACTCCAAGAGAGAAAATCAATCCCAGAACAATAATGCCTATCGTTGCCCTAACGAATAATCCGACAAATCCTGTTTTGTTCCTCGCAACGAAACGCTCCGAAAAATATCCGAGCAGTGGATTATAGATATAGGAAGCCCCTGTTTGGATCAGAGCAACGGGAGCTGCTGCCGCTGCATAGATTCCCAACATTCCTTCTCCATATACCGATGAAAGATACTGACGTGGGATAGAAGGAGCGGCAGAAGCGGCAACCGCTGCCAGAACAATAGGAAGGCAATAAATTAATAAATGCCGAGTCTTCTTAAACGAAATCCCAATAGAGACTTCACCAAATTGTCTTGTCAATGGCCAATCATAGAACAAGCCAACCATAAAGACCGAAGCTATCATTGCAATCAGAGCCGCCTCCAGAGACCCCGTCAAACCAAAAAGAAGAACAAAGGAGATCAGAGAGGCGACGCCTTGCATCGCGAGCGACTTTCCGATGTAATCCATGCGATGACATCTTTGATCGACGGCATGAAATACATCAATAATCAAAACGAGGGTTCTGTATAACGCAAAGAGGATAATCGCCGGAAGTGCAGAAAGGTCACATGTGACGATGGAATATAACGCACACAGAACTAATGCAGCGGAGCTCGTTATGAGCCTAAAGGAGAGGTATTCACCGGTCGTGTTTTCTCCATTTACGTCGGTAACTTGATAGGTGTACATACGATACTGACCGAGCGGCGCGAATATGTTGTAAACCGACATTGCAAGAGAGAAAATCCCAGCGGCCTCATAGCCGGTCCCCATACGAACGATCAAGATAGATATGAGCCATTGGCACCCAAGGTTGACAAGAGAACCGAAGGAATTCCAAAGTATGTTGGCCCTTAGCGACAGCTGCTCGGTTTTCACATACACCCATTCATATCACATGCATGAATGGCGAAATGCCCGCTCATTCATACAAGCCATCCATCATTAACCAAATCTCTGTAGCCACATTTCCACTAAATAAGGGGATTTGCCGCTTGGAGATAACTTAAGCAATCGGAGCTGCGTTCCTTTGCTTCATATCGATTATCTACCCCGCAGAAACATACGGAACATATTCATAAATGGTGCAAAATCACCTGTTGAAAACCCATGCATGATTCGAACATACGCGCCTACAAATAAATGGGGCATATTGGGGTGACGAGCAAGAATCTCGAGCTTCCGATCAACAAGCTGTCTTTCAACAGGATCTAGCCAAGATCCACTAAAGTGATGAATTGCTCGAGTGTTGCTGGTTATATTGACAGCACCGGTTTCATGACTTTTTGGACAAAACCAGTCACTCGGATACAATGCAAGCCCATCAATTTCCTGATATTCGTTATTCAAAACAAGACCACGGGAAAGACATGCCTCGGTTATGGCGATCACATTGGTAGTTAAGTCAAATGACCCATCATCTTGGATAAAGGACCTGGTTGAATAATCATCCAGTAAAGCCTGGAAAAGAGGAAAGTCCTTTTCGCATCCCATTATTCCAGTTGGAATACTCTTATTGGATTCAAAACCAGAGAAAGCTCGGTGAGTCAAAAACTGATCAATCGGCGCCGTAAGCTCAACATCCGTATCCATATAGATACCGCCGTAATTCACAAGGGCCCAAAGCCTAACATAATCACTTACAAACGCCCATTTCTTTGATTCGTAGGCCTCCTCTACATAGCGATTAATCGAGACGTCAAAGTTGCTCTCATCCCATCGAATGACCTCATATTCCGGACAGTACTTTTGCCACGACTCCATGCACTGAAGCGCATCGTCGGGAAGCTCGTTACCGCCAAACCAAATGTAGTGAATTTGCTTAGGAATCATATCGCTTTGCACCTTGATCAAAAAGAAAGGAGGTCATTGATCATCGGCTAGCCAGTATGTCGGCTATCCGCTCACTTGCATGGCCATCACCATAGGGGTTTGAGGCTCTGGACATGCGCGCATATTCATCATCATCGGAAAGAAGCTTATAAAATTCTCTATAGATAGTCTGCTCATCTGTGCCGACAAGCTTTAGAGTTCCCGCTTCGACGCCCTCGGGACGCTCAGTAGTATCTCGCATAACGAGAACAGGTTTGCCAAGTCCCGGAGCCTCCTCCTGAATTCCCCCAGAATCAGTAAGAATGAGATATGAGGCAGCCATAAAATTATGAAAATCCAGCACCTCAAGCGGCTCGATTAGCCTGAGGCGGTCGAATCCATCGAGCTCCGCATGAGCCGCCTCTCTAACTACCGGATTCATGTGAATGGGATAGACCGCCTTCGTATCAGGACTCTCCTCCATAACACGTCGAATTGCCCTGAACATCTGATGCATAGGCTGCCCGAGGTTCTCCCTCCTGTGAGCTGTAATCAATATCAGACGAGAATCTTTTGCCCAGTCGAGCACGGGATGCGAGTAGGACTCCTTAACCGTTGTGGCAAGTGCGTCAACTCCCGTATTGCCGGTAACCCAAATCCTATCTGGGTTTTTCCCCTCAGAAATAAGATTCAATTTACTTGTCTCAGTTGGAGCAAAATACCATTCTGAGACAATGTCAACTGCCTGACGATTGAACTCCTCAGGCCATGGACTAAAGATATCATGCGTTCGCAACCCTGCCTCAACATGGCCAACGGGAATGTGCAGATAGAAGCAAGCCAATGCCGCGGCGAAACTCGTAGTAGTGTCGCCATGGACAAGAACACAGTCGGGGCGCTCTTGTTCGAGAACACCCTTGAGCCGGATTAGAACATCACATGTAACATCGAACAAGGTTTGACCGGGCTTCATAATCGCTAGATCATAGTCGGGAACGACGTCGAATACCCTGAGTACCTGCTCTAACATTTCTCGATGCTGACCGGTAACACAAACAACAACCTCGTAGTCTTCAGTTCGCGAATTAAGCTCATTAACCAGGGGGCACATCTTGATTGCCTCCGGACGCGTACCAAACACAAGCATTATCTTCTTCATGATGGCTCCAAATCACTGACACATTCTAAGCCGTTAGGATAGCAGGAAATAGATAAAGCATTTGAACGACATGAGCCGCCGCGAAGCGAGGTGAGAATAAGACCGAGCGAACAACTCAAGTGAATATCGGAATACCTTGGCTTGCACCTCTGCACCGATGCTCTTGTCCCGTTCAAAATGCGGCGCCAGCCTAACGAGACTGCTCTAGAGATGAGAACCGATATAACAGGTTGTAAGGCGGAATTCTAAAATGTTTCATGCCGAACAATGCAAACCAACTCAGCTTATCGAGTGATCCCAGTGACACCCCACGGAACATCATTCTTTCCCTTTCCGTTTGGTCTATCCTTCCATGTCGAGAATAGGTATCTATCAAAGGAGTAGAAATCTGTTTCCAAATACGGGAAATTCCTGACCGACGTGCCCATATTGGAGAAGAATGGATGTCTCACAGACCTCAAATCATATTCCTTGTATTTTAATGACTGGTTAAGTTGTTTAAACAGGGCATAACAGAGCGGCTCGTCTATCTTCATCCGATCGCTTAAACCTGAACGATCCCCCCCCATCATACCTAATGAATAAAGCGAGGTTAATGGCGCAAAAGGCGAATGATTCATTCGAAACTCTTTTCGAATAATAAGCCACGCCGTCCAACCCAAGCTTGTTGCAAGCCATCATTATTTCTTGGGAAATAATGTACTCAGGCTTAATAAATTCACCTGAGTTTTTAACCCTATATGACGTTGCAATCATCAACATAAACAGTTGAAGCCAGCATTTGACCAGATTTTCTTCAGAATCTTCTAAGAGACTGAAATCTTGAGCCGATACTGCAAGATTTAGGATTTTAAGTTTTCCATCCAGTTCGACTGGGGCAACAGAAAACTCGTGCTCCGCGGGAAAGCCAAGCTCAATCCAACAACCATAGGACGTATTGGCCAGATAATAACTAGGATTGCCAGGTATGCTAAATCGGCTATTTCTTGACTTTAGCCTATCTGATTGCCGCAGGGGAAGGAAATCATCTTTGCAGTAATCTGAATCCATTCCCCCTTTCCTGCCTCTAAAAAACTGAACTTCAGTCCCACGCTCTCCAGGGAAAGCCCAGCTACGATCAATCTCATCAACTGCGTACTTTTCAGTCATGAGTCCTTGGATCAAACCTTCTATCAGCTGGTTTGCGCCTACAAGATCCGCCTTGAAATAGCAATCGAGGGAATCCATTATGGTGTGCCTACAATTCTGGATTACTTTTAGATAAATCTCGCTAGCTCCAGCTTTCTCCGCACGCTTCTCAAGACACGACAATCTATTCCCAAGATCGGAAACATATTCGTTTCCATTCTCGATAAAAAATGGCCCATGAAAGACCCCGCAGTTGAATTCATTACTAAGCCATTCACATTTCATTTTGAATCGAGCCTCCAGCAATCACTTCTGAGCAGCCATGTGCAGCCGCATACGGCTACATAATCATACTTATAAGCACGGTGAATTGCCTCTTCAACTCCTGCATACCAGATCGTTAAGCCCCAAAAGGCACAAATCTCTCGCGCATGTACAGTTCTCCTCCGCAGCATCCATTCAAATCAAGTAATTCAACTCCACCCGAACACGTAAAGGTAAACGCAGCGTCCCAGAACACGCGGGTAAGAGAGCCCATTCGACCAATCTATTGTATGTGAAAATCTAAACGTCGGGGATGAATACCTAAAGAACCATTCACCCCCCCCCCACAAAAAGCCGTAACCTATAGTGTGGCGTGTATATCGATTTGGCTTAATCGACCGATTGCATACAAGGGGACATTGGTGAGCCAAGACTCCCTGCGAAATCCCGACAAAGATGTCCTGACGGCATGCTCGATACCATTGTTTTTGCAAAAGCTTGCAAGACTTTTTGCACGCAGGTTCTCCTCGGCTTTAACTTCAATGGGAACGACGAACTCCCCCATCTGCGCCACGAAGTCCACTTCCGCAGCGCTTTTCGGCGCCGACCAGTAATACGGGTCAAGGCCGCAATCGCCCACAAGCTGTTGGCACACATATTGCTCCGCCATGGCCCCTTTAAAATGGGTGAACAAGGCGCTGCCCTCGAGTATCACGGAGCTATCCAGCTTGGCGAGCGCTCCCAGCAAACCCACATCCACGCAAAACAACTTGAACGACGCCTCGTCCACATACGCGGACAAGGGCACGCCCGGTGCCGAAATTCGATTGACCTTCAAAACCAAACCGGCGTCTATAAGGAACTGCAGCGCATCGTCCAAATCACGTCCACGAGCACCCTTTTTCACCACACCGTATACAAATTTCTTATTTTCTTTTGCCAGGTGGCGTGGGATCGACTCAAAAATCAAGCGACATCGCTCTCCGATCGTAGCGCCTGAGTGCTTGGCAAAATCACCTCGATAGGCTTCCAGGATGTCCTGTTGCAGGGCACGGACTTTTGAGAAATCTCTCGTTCGAACATAGGTCGATACAACCTCGGGCATCCCGCCGATGAAGTAATAGAGCCTGAGCAAATCCTCATAGCGCTCCTTGAATACATTCATCATGTCAAAATCTAGACTAGAAATGCTCCCCTCAAGCGCCGACTCCCCCATGGCAAGCAGAAATTCCCTGAAGTTCAGGGGATATAGGTCGAAAAACGTCACTTTGCCGACGGGGAAAGAGATTCCGGCATTCAGGGCAACGCCAAGCAGCGAACCCGCAACTGCGATGGCATATTCGGGAGCCTCCTCACAGAAATACTTGAGCGCAGTCAGGGCACGCGGAACGGCCTGGACTTCATCCAAGATGACCAGCGTTGTATGAGGATTGATGGGTTCACCCGTAGCCGCCGAGATGCCGGTAACGATTCTCCGAGGATCAAGCGACCCTTCGAATAGTTGAGACATCGCGGCGTTGTCTTCGAGGCGAACATAGGCGACATTATCAAAACAAGTCTTGCCAAACTCCTGCAAGAGCCATGTCTTCCCAACCTGACGGGCTCCGCGTAAGATCAGCGGCTTTCTATTGCTATCGCTTTGCCACGACTTGAGCCTTTCAAGTAAGAATCTATCCATGCATGCCTCAAGCTTCCCATCGATATGACAAGCCCATCGTACACCTTTTTCCATCGAAATTTGTGTTAGGTCAGCACAAAGTTCATTCGAATAATGTGTTTAGTCGCCGCATTATTCCATCGAATAATGCGTTCTAGAAAACTGTCGGCATGCCTGGTCGTTGAAGCCAAGGAGAGAGCGGCCGGATTGTCTATTAATTTCTGGATACGATGCCCCATTGCTTGAAATCCCAAGCGGCCAGCTCTAGATCTTGCTCCCGAACTCCAGATACTGAATCGCCTGCATCGTGTTGACCGCATCGCCAAACGGGCTTTCGGCGCCAAGTGCATACCTCAAACCGTCGGCACCGGTATAGCCCGCAAGGCTCACGCCAGCAACTTCCTGCCCCAGCACAAGGACCGCCTTCTGACGATCGGTCAAGGGCGCCCCAAGCGCATAGAGCACCTGGGCGGCAAGCTGAGATGAGTCGGTCGTACGAGGTGCGCCGGCTTCTGCCCCTGCCACCTCGTAATTCGTCCACACCGCATACGTCGATTCATGTTTCTTGAATTCCCGATCGAGCATCGGGGCATCCCCATACAACGCGTCCGTGAGAGTTCCGGAGAACCCCGGCTGATGATCGCCAAAAAATACGAGAGCAACGGGGCGATCCATCCCCTTCAAGCGATCGATGAAATACGCCAGGTCCTCGTCAGACTTATTGATGCACGCAAGATACACACCGAGCTCGGATAAGATCGCAGGATCATCAATACCTGCAACGTCCAGTCGAACTACGTCCTCGCTAGGAACCGTCCCTTCACCATATCCGCTGTGGTTTTGCATGGTCACATCAAAGATGAACTGCGGGGACGCATCCTGCTCGAGGAGCTCGATGACCTTGTCGTACGTGGAGGCATCAGTTGCACCAGAGTGATACACGGGAGCGTCTGCGAAATCCTCCATAGACAGGAACTCGTTAAATCCGAGCTGCTCATACACGGTCGAGCGCTTCCAGTTCACGGGATTCTGAGGATGCATCGCGGTTGTCCGGTACCCCATGGACTCCATCTGCTTCACCAGACTGTCAACACCGCTCAGGTCATACAGTTGATACGGATATTTGCCCGTCCCGATAAACGCAGATGAATTGCCCGTCAGGAATTCAAACTCAGTGTTAGCGGTACCGCCACCTACGACCGAAACCATGAGCGGTCCGCGCTGCAACGTCCCCTCAAGTGTGTTATAGAACTGCGGGCCTTCATAGCCCGCCTCACGGATTGCATCATAAATTGAGAGATCCGTGAATGTCTCATTCATGACGGCAATCACAGTCGGCTTAATTTCTTCAAATTGGTCCACAGCCGCCTGACGGCCCGGTGCGACACCCAATGTCTCGTCAAACTGAGCAGCAAGGTCCTTCATCTGCGAAAGCGCGGCGCCCCTGTCGTACCCCTCTGGGACGGGAATCGGAAAATCCTGGGCGACCTCGATGAACGCCGGCACAAATCCGAGCGTCTGATACGTGGTGATAGGCATCCATCGGTCATAGGCGACTTCCAGCCTGTCCTCGAGCTTTACCTTGTCAAACATGGCCGCCATTACACCAAAAAGTGCGATGCCCACAACGGCGCTTGCCACAGAGGCCGCAATGCGAACCTTGCGAGCGAGCTCTCCCTTGTTCGACCCCACAAAAGAGTGTACACAGGCGCACACGCCGCAGGCGCAAAGGGCAATAACCATGTTGGGCGTGAGAACATATTCATAGCCAGCTGCAATGGCGCCCGCAGTCCTCAAGGAGAGCAAGTCAGCGGGCATAATGGGTGTGCCCTTGAACATGACCACAAAATATTGAGCCATGCCGAACCCGACAGCGCAAAGCGGCACAAGAACCATAAGCGCGCCACCACGCTGCCCCAGGAAATACAGGGCGACAGAAATCATCGCAAACAATGACGCCGTCAAGCTAAAGAACTGCATCTGAATTGACGAGTTCGTCTCCAACCAAACATAATCGACAATCCAAGCAGAAACGATCGAAACGAATACAGTGGCCACTACAACAAATCCGATGTGTAGCGCCCGGCTGAATGGGCCAGACATCTTTTGCAATTCTTCTGTCACCCTAAACCGAAACAGTGTGGCAACCCCGCATGCAAGCAACACCAAAGCATATGCAGACATATCGAGGATGCCCGCCTGACCGTCAACGCCGCCCAGTACGCAGAAGACAGCAACGACAAGCAGCAGCACGATATACAGCGCGGACCACATCACATCGGAAATCGGAATGCGCCCTTCGCGCCTACGCGCGGAACGGATGTGCAACGCTGTGAACACCGCGAGGGCAAGCGCCGCAGCAAAGGAAGGAATAGAAAACGCAGCAGGAGCGTACGAGGGCATGGTAAGAATCCATTCACGGGAATGTAAGCTATCTGTATCGAATCCTATCATGCACCAAAGTGGCTTTTGATTCATTTTGAGCCGTCCACCCTAGGTCGGCCTTCCAGAAATCCGCACCTCTCCCCTCCCTCCCCGTGCAGAAACGGTGCCCAGGACAAGCCCATGGTAGACTTGAAGATTGAAACAACAACCGCTAACTCTAGGAGCGTCGCTCGTGGCAGAAACCGCTACCGCCTCCGCTGACATTCAGCCGTTTGCAAAAACCGAGCTCGATAAGAACCGCTTCATCTTGAAGCAGCTCGTCACCAAGGACTTCAAGCGCAAGTACCGCCGCAGCGTCCTCGGTATCGCGTGGTCGGTCCTCAACCCCCTCATGATGATGATCGTCATGAGCGTGGTGTTCTCGTTCGTCTTCCGCGCCGACATCGAGAACTACCCGCTCTACCTCATCCTGGGCAACATCACGTTCTCCTTCATGTCTGAGTCCACCAGCCAGGCCCTCATGTCGTTCATCGACGCCGCCCCGCTGCTCAAGAAGGTCCGCGTCTCGCGCTTCGTCTTCCCAGTTCAAAAGGTTCTGTTCGCACTCGTGAACTTCACCTTCTCTCTGGTCGCCGTCGCGCTCGTCATGCTGTGGTTCCGCGTCGTGCCCACCTGGCACATCATTTGGCTGCCCGTCTGCCTGTTTCTGCTCGTGCTCTTCTGCTCCGGCATCGGCCTGATCGTGGGCTCCCTCGCCGTCTTCTTCCGCGATGTCGTTCACCTATGGAGCGTCATCCTCACCGCTTGGACGTACCTTACGCCCATCTTCTGGGTTCCCACGCAACTCGCAGCAAACGGCGCCCCCACCTGGGTCATGTCCATCGTCGAACTCAATCCCATGTACGGTTTTGTCACTTTCATGCGCGATATCTTCCTGTGGAACCAAAACCCCTCGATGCAGACGCTCGGCCTGTGCGTCTTTTGGGCGGTCATCATGCTCGGCATCGGCATCCTCGTGTTCCGCAAGACCCAGCATAAGTTCATCCTCTACATCTAAGCCGCGCGCCGCATAAGGAGCGACTCGCCCGCCGACCCGATCAGGTTGTCCACGAGCAGAATTGCACCCACAGCGCACCGCCTCCCGCGACTCGCACTCCCGTCCGAACTACCGAAGGATCTCCTCCATGGGTAAGCCCGCATCTTCTGAATACGCCATCGAAGTCAACGACGTCACCATGATCTTCAACATGGCGTCCGAGCAGCTCAATAACCTCAAGGAGTACTTCATCAAGCTGATGAAGCACGAGCTGTTCTTCACCGAGTTCCGTGCACTCAAGAACATCTCCTTCAAGGTGAAGCCCGGCGAGGTCGTCGGCCTGGTTGGCACCAACGGTTCGGGCAAGTCCACCATGCTCAAGATCATCGCCGGTGTGCTCGAAGCTAGCGAGGGCGAGTGCATCGTCCGCGGCAACATCGCGCCCCTGATCGAGCTTGGCGCAGGTTTTGACCTCGAGCTCACCGCGCGCGAGAACATCTACCTCAACGGCGCCCTGCTCGGCTACACCGAGGAGTTCATCGACGCTCACTTCCAGGAGATTGTGGAGTTTGCCGAGCTGCCCGACTTCGTGGACATGCCCATGAAGAACTTCTCCTCCGGCATGGTCGCGCGCATCGCGTTTGCCATCGCCACCATCACCGAGCCCGACATCCTCATCGTGGACGAGACGCTCTCCGTCGGCGACGTGTTCTTCCAGGAGAAATGCGAGAAGCGCATTCAGCACTTCATCGACGATGGCCACGTCACCGTCCTGTTCGTGAGCCACGCCATGGACCAGGTCGAGCGCATCTGCCAGCGCGCGGTTTGGATCGAGAAG
>JAGZOP010000099.1 GCA_018383195.1 Clostridiaceae bacterium
TACCACAAGCCGGTGGTGATCCAGGACCAGGTGCTGGGAGAACTGACACTGGACAAGGACTATGATACCTTCGAGGGCGAAATCCAGTGGTGCGGAAAGAATGTGAGCCTTTCTCTGGAGGTCAATGCCGAGAGCAAGCCCTCCTGGACCCGCGCCCGCAGTGCCGCCAAGAAGCTGCTGGCCGACTGTGAAACCTGGAACAAAGCCATGCGGGAGCTTGCAGCCAAGAACCTGACCGAGCTGGCCAACAACTGGCTCTCCCAGGATGAGGAAAACCCCCGCAATCCGGAAACAGACCCCATCACAGAGGAAGAACTGTCCCGACGGATCAGCATGACGAGCCTGTCCGTCACCTCCGGCGGCAGTTTTACCGCCTGGTTTGACTGCGACGAGATGTTCACCGACCATGCGGTGACGGTCCACGGCTCCTTGAAAAAGGGCCTCAAAGCTGCCAATATTGAGGGATAAGGAAGCGCAGAGATGAAACTGAACTGTAAACGCATCGATTTTAAATATACGCCCGGCGAGGAAATTTTCACCTTTCCCGAAGAATCGGGACTGCCCTTTCTCTTCGATGTAGAGGAAGAACTGACTGCTGATCCTGCTGCCATGGATGTGGTGGGAGAAATGCTGGATGAGGTGGAGAAATTGGCGGAGAAGGCCAAAGCCGCCATCAAAGCGGCGCTGGCGGACGAAGGTGACCCCTACCACGACGCTGTGACATTTTTCATGGAGTTCCACCGGGACGATGTAGGACCGGATATTGCGGCGGAACTTTTTCCGGAAACCGACCCATCCAAGCGGTCCTTTGCCGAGATGGTGGACTTTTTGAAGCTCAAGCGGTTCGGCAGTCTGGTGGATAGTGAAACCGACCAGCAAGTCTTTATTCTGGACCTTTCTTTTAACCCGGAAATTACTGATGAGCTGATGGTGCTCTACTTTGATATGAACAAGGAGATTTTCTGCATTACCCATGAGAGCTGAGCATGACTAACAGGAACGAAGAAAGGAGCGATCCCTATGAAAGCATTTGATCCAAATTACAAACTGCTAGATGAGATGTATCAGGATGATTACTATCCTGCTTTTCTGGTGGACAAGGTAAAGGACGAGCTCCAGAAGGTCATCGACCTGCTGGAGAGCGGCAAAACCGATACCGAAGTGGTACAGGAAACGCTGGACGAGGTGGTCTGCGGCATCAATGATCTCCAGGAGGAATTTGACGAGAATGACAGCGAGATCGAAACGGTGGCACGGGAATGCATTGCGGCAGCGGTGGCCTACATTCTGGAGTGGTTCAACATCCCCATTGACACCGAGGAGGCTATTCGGGAAAGGGACTGGTGAACCCCATGGCAGAAAAAGAAGTGGTCGTTTGTGATGAGTGCGGCAGCCTGTTTTTCAAATACTCCTCACAGATGATGGGACTGTGCCCATTTCCTCTATAGCTATCCAAATTGTCCCCATCATTTTCAGAATGGCCGGTGTGTGAACTGCTATTGGGACGGCTCAAAGAGTGAGTACATCAAAAAACAAAATTAACAGGAGGAAACTACCATGCCGACTGCTGAGTGGCTGAACAAATACGAATCCATTAAGGACAAACTCTCCTGCAAAACAGACCTGGACGCCCATTTCACTGAGAAAGCGATTGGGAATATGGGCGTGGATGTGCTGGACATTGGTGCCGTCCACTTCCCTACCGGAACAATTTTCGCCTGCGATCCTCTGGTAGAGCTGGAGGATACGCCGTCCTTTCTTCAGACAATTCCCGCTGGAACTTATCCCGTGAAGATCTGCGTGGTACCCAGTGAAAAATACGGGGACCGCTACGCCTGCGTCAAGGTTGAGGTCAGCCGGGAAAAGCCTGTCCGCTATGAGCTGGGCATGACCGGCAAAGAGGATCTGGACGAGGAACTGGGCGAGGACGATTATTTTGGCTTTGGCGTAGATGCTGGGATGGGCTGCGTTGCGGACATTCAGACCCAGACGGCTTTCAAGATATACTGGGCCAAGCGGCTGGAGGAAGATCCGGACATTGACCCCTACAACGACCTGTTCTGCGACTTGCTGGAGGAAAACGCCCAAGCCAACCCCAAATATCAGGGGGACTACGGCGACTGGCTCAACTGGACGGTGCCAGACACGGACTGCAATCTGCCCATCTTCGCTTCCGGCTGGGGTGACGGCTACTATCCGGTCTACTTCGGCTATGATGCAAAGGGTGAAATCTGCGCCGTGTATGTGCGCTTCATCGACATTGAAGCCAGCTACCAGGAGCAGGCGTAAGGAGGGAAGCAGCGATGGAATGGCCAAAACGGGCGCGGACAGCGGACTGGGAAAACGGTATCCTGACTTTGGATGGAGAGAAGAAATTTGAGATCCCGGAACTGACCGCAGAGATCATGGAGCAGCTGTCCGGCTACACCCTGGTGGGTTTTCATGTAAAAGGCTATCCGGTAACCGATGACCTGCTCTCCCCTTTTGCCGGACACAAAAGCATGGCCAACTTCGGCGTGGAGAACGGTGCGCTCACCGATGCCTGTTTCCCCGTTTTTTCCTCTATGCCCAAGTTGCGCATCCTGCTGCTGACCGGGAACGCCGGGATCGACGGAAGTGGCCTGTCCGCCCTGCGAAGCGGTAAGCTAGACCTGTTGGCCCTTGACCACACCGGGCTGGATGATACCGGGCTGCTCCAAGCAGCCTCCATCCCCAAGCTCTCCCATATCTGGATCGACCACACTGCTGTTACTTACGAGGGACTGCTGGCCGTCGCCGGCAACAATCGGATTGAGCCGGTGTCCCATGTACAATTCACCAAGGAGCAGATGGAATACTTCTCCCAGCTCCAGCGGGAAAAGGCCAAAAAGCCCATCCAGCTGGACGAACAAGCGGCGGCGGAATGCCGCAGGGTACTGTCCGCTTTCTTTGCCGAGATGACGCAGTGGGAGCAGTACATGGAGCAGGCTGGGTTTGAGGATGCCGAGGCTGTGCCCCGCCTGCTGGCAATCTGGGAGAAGTATGTGAGCGAAAAGCCCCGTCCGGGCTACCGGCCTCTGGGCCTCTCATACAGTGCCCAGGGCACCTACAACGGGGAAGAATTCCTTGACGCGGAGCAGATCACCAAGAACAGGCTCTACATCTACACCAGAGAGAAAAACACGGGTTTTGACCGCCGCTTCCTCATGAAGCGTGTGGGCGATGGCTGGAGGATCGACGCGGTGCAGGAGCGGCTGGACGGCTGGCAGCGAACCGGACTATAAGGTATCAGAGAGAGGCGCAGGTATGAGAGTACAAGCCGGAGAGGTCTATACAGTCTACAACCAATATCTGAAACGCTACACCGCCTGTCAGGTGGCCTATATTGCGCCGCCGGACACGGTGAGCAAAGAGTCTTGGGCTGTGATCCTCTCTCTGGATTGGGTGGGCGATGCCCCTTTGACCGCGGAGGAACTGCCACATCTCCGCCCACTCTACAAGGACTTCATGTACTGGTCCCGTGACCTTCATCTGCTGCGGGTGCCGATGGAGGTCCCGCCCCAGTACACGCTGGTGGGTACACTTCCGCCCTTCACCGACCAGCCCTGCCGCTCCTACGGCGGCTGGAGTGACGGCTATGATGTGTACCTCCAGATCCGGTGGCAGGCCATCCCTGAGGAACGGCGGCGGGCCTTCAAGGAGGCCATGGAGAGCGACGAGCAAAC
>JAGZOP010000100.1 GCA_018383195.1 Clostridiaceae bacterium
AGGGACAACAGGCCATGCCGCTCCGGTTGACCTCGATTCCGTACATCTGCGCTGCTTCTCGGACGGTGATGGACTGCTTGACAGCCTCAAAGACACTTTTAGCCATGCTTACTCATTGCCTTTCTTGGGGTTGGGCGGCCTGTATCCGGCAGCCTTGGCCAGTTCACTGGCTGCCTTGCGGCGCTGGTTGCTGTACGGCTCCCGGACGGACACGCAGCGTTTGGGAACCGTGAAGGTCTGCCGGTCCTTTTTCACGATCTGATCCGGGTATTTCTCCGCCAGCCGCCGCAGCTTCTCCAGCAGCCGGGGGTCATGGGTATAGACCTCGGCGGCGGCCTCGGCCTGGTTGTAGAGGATGATGGTTTCCTGTTCATAGAGGGAGAGCTTCATCGTTTGCCGCCTTTCTGCCGATCAAAGGCCAGCTTGAAATTGGCGTACTTCCCATCGTCCTCCAGCACCACGGTGGCGTCGTAGGTCTTGCCGGTTTTCTCGGAGTACAGGCCGGTCACATGAGCGCGGCCATCTTTGAGCAGCGCCGTCACGACGGCCTTGGTGGGCTGCTTGCGCTTCAGCTCCCACCACTTGTTGTTTTTCCAGATAGCAAATTTGCAGCCCTCGTTCTGGCAGAAGAACCCCTTTTGCAGCTCCGCCACATCGCCGCCGCAGCGGGGGCATTTGCCCACCACTTCGCGGGGCGGCGTGAACAGGTACTCGGTTCCCTTGATGACCTGATAGGTCCTCACCAGCTCCTGGAGCATGGTGCTGATCCCGGCCATAAATTCCTCCGGGGCCAGCTCGCCGCGCTCGATCTCGCCCAGCCGGTACTCCCATTCAGCAGTCAGCAGGGGCGATTGCAGCTGCTCCGGCAGCACGGTGATAAGGGACACCGCATCATGGGACGGCAGGAGCTGCACGGTTTTCTTGCTCTTTTTGCGCTCCAGAAAGCCGGTGGACACCAGCTTTTCCAGAATCCCGGCGCGGGTGGCCGGGGTCCCCAGGCCCTTGCGCTCGGCATTGTCCGGCATATCGTCCTTCCCGGCAGTCTCCATCGCGGAAAGCAGCGTATCCTCGGTGAAGTGCTTGGGCGGCGTGGTCTTGCCCTCCTTGACGGCAGCGCCGGAAAGGGGCAGCGTCTGACCTTCAGACAGCTCCGGCAGGGCCTTATCCTCGGCTTCTTTGTCCGGCTCCGAATTTTTCAGCCCAGCGCGGTAGGCAGCGTCCAGCGCCCGCCAGCCGTAATTTTTCACTGTGCGGCCCTTGGCGGTAAACTCCGCACCGGCGCACTCCACCGTGGCGGCGGTCTCCGCAAAGGTATAGGGTTGGGCAACGGCGCACAGCAGCCGCAGGGCCACCAGCTCCAGCACCGCCTTTTCGCCCAGCGGCAGGCCGGACAGGTCCGCGCCCTGGAGGTTGCGGGTGGGGATCACCGCATGGTGGTCGGTCACTTTCTTGTCATTGATGACCTGGGCCGCATTGCAGGAAATCTCCATACCACCGGCAAAGGGCAGCGCCCCAGCGGTGAGCCGGACCAGCTCCGGCAGGCTGGCCGCCATATCCGAAGTCAGGTAACGGCTGTCCGTCCGGGGATAGGTGCAGAGCTTCTTTTCATACAGGTTCTGCAAATAGTCCAGGGTTTGCTGGGCGGTGTATCCCAGCAGCCGGTTGGCGTCTCTTTGGAGGGTGGTCAGGTCATAAAGGGCGGGCGGCTTCTCGGACTTGTCCTTGTGCTCCACCTTTTTCACCGTGGCAGCCGCACCCTGACAAGCAGTTTTCAGCTGCTGGGCGGCGGCCTTGTCCGCCATGCGCTCCCCGGAAACAGAGAAACCGGGCAGCTCCAGCGTGACCGTGTAAAACGGCACCGGCTTGAAGGTGTCGATCTCGGCCTCCCGCTGGACGATGAGGGCCAGCGTCGGGGACATGACGCGCCCGATGTTGAGGGTTCGGTGGTACAGCACCGAAAACAGCCGGGTGGCATTGATACCCACCAGCCAGTCCGCCTTGGCGCGGCAGAGGGCCGCATCCCGCAGGCCGTCATAGTCCGCACCGGGGCGCAGGTTCGCAAAGCCCTCTCGGATGGCGGAATCCTCCATCGAGGAAATCCAGAGCCGCTTCATGGGCTTCTGGCAGCCCGCCAGCTCGTAGACGCTTCGGAAAATCAGCTCACCCTCGCGTCCGGCGTCGCAGGCGTTCACCACTTCGGTCACATCCGGGGCGTTCATCAGCTGTTTCAGAATGTCAAACTGTTTCTTCTTGTCCTTGCTCACCACCATCTGCCAGGGTTCCGGCAGAATGGGCAGATCGTCATAGCGCCATTTGGCGTAGTCCGGGTTGTAGGCGTCAGCATCGGCCAGCCCAGCCAGGTGGCCCACACACCAGCTCACCCGCCAGCCGCCGCCCTCCAGGTAGCCGTCTTTGCGGGCAGTGGCCCCGATCACGGTGGCCAGACTTTGGGCAACGGACGGTTTCTCAGCGATCACCAGTTTCATGGTTTTTCATCCTCCTTTCCCGCAGCCATGCGGTCAGCTGCCGGTGGCAGAATCCCACGCAGGGCTGACCGTCACGGTAATTCCCGCAGCCATAACAGGGGTGGCCGGGAGATAAAGAGGGAGAGCGGGAAGTTTCCTTCCCGCCCTCCGGCCTGCGTGTCATCATGCGCTCATAGGGGCTGTCGGTGAAGCGGGTCAATCCGCCTTGTCCTCGCTTTCCTCGTCGCCGCCCCCGTCAGCGTCCAGCTCGTCGGATTCCTCGGTCTCCCAGGGGTCCTCGTCCTCCTGGTCGGTATCGTCCTCGCCGTAGTCGTAATCGTCCAAATTGTCGTTGCCCTTGGTCTTGGGCTTATTCTTGATGAATTTGAAGTAGGCAAAGGCACCGCCGCCGCCCATCAGGGCCAGCACCGCCAAAAGCAGGGCCGGATTCAGCCCCGTGGTTTTCTGCGCCGGTTCCTCCGGCTCCGGGGTTTCCTCCGGGGTCTCCGGTTCCGGCTCCTTGCCCGTGCAGGCGCTCATATTGGTGGCGCACACCGGGCAGGCCGTATTCACCGCACCGGCCACACATTTCTCCGTACAGGTACAGGTGGCGGGCTGCTCCCGGGTGGTCTGACCGTCCTCCATCAACGCCATCAGGTCCGCCTCGTCCACCTGGTTCAAGAAGTGGACAGCGGTTTCCTTGTCCTCGTTGGCCCGGTCAATGAGGATGTAGAAGTAGTTGCCCGCCTTGGTGGTGACGGTGATAAGTTGCTTGTTGCCGCCGAAATCATCCACCAGGGCGGCGTTGCCATCCGGGGTCAGAGCCGGACTGTCCTCGGTTTCCTCCACCACCACATTGGCGTCGTTGGTGGCGTCCTCCGCCGGAGGCTGGTCCGTCCCCTGGGCAAAGGCGGTCACGGAAAGGCCCATCATCAGCACCAAGGCGGCGCAGAGGGCCGAAAAGGTCTTGAAAATTCTCTTATTCTTCATGGTCGGTGTCCTCCTGTTCGTTGTAGTTGGCGGAGGCAGCGGCCATGCCAGGGACCGTACCGCCGGAGAGCATGGCGTTCAGCTGCTCCGGGGTCAGCCGCAGGGCGCGCACCATCTGGACGATCTCCAGGTTCTCCGCCTCGGTTTTCTGCGCCTCCAGGGTTTTCAGCTTGTCCTGGTACTCCGCGATCTTCTCGCGGACCTTGGCAATCTCCTGGTCAATG
>JAGZOP010000101.1 GCA_018383195.1 Clostridiaceae bacterium
GTAGCCACTCCACCCAGTTCGGCAGCCCGCAGGCTACCACGATGCAGGCGGTAAACACTACCGCACTCACAGCCTCCCGGCGGGACCGGCGGCGCTCATTTCGGGTCTTGCTCATGGTAGCTCACCTCCTTTGCCATGTCTTCCAGCTTGAACAGGGTTTCCATGTTCAGGCGGACGGTGCGGTCGCCGCCCAAAAGCCGGGAGACGGTTTCGTCCCGGATACCCAGGGCGCGGCCAATATCCCGGTTGCGCAGCCGGTTCCGGCACTTGTAGACGGCCAGACCGTCGGCCAGGCGCTGGGCCATGGCGTCATAGCGGGCCGCCAGACGCTGGTCAGCGGTCAGATACACTTTCGGCATTGTGCTTCTCCTCCTATCGGTTACACAGGGCCTTAATCAGCTCCTGGACTTTAATTCCATAGGCGGCGTAGATGATGCGATCCACCAAATGGCGGGTGTTGCGGGCCTGGAGTTCCAAGTCCTTGATTCTGTCGTTCTCGTTCACAAAAATTCCTCCTTGCGCTTGCGGCCGCAGGGAGGTTGTGGTACAATCTTCCTGCAAGCCTGATTGGTTGCTTCAATTAGGTTTGCCGCCCTCGCCGGTGGGTTCAGCACTGGCGGGGGCATTTTCTTTTGTCAGCCATTCCAGGTGTTTGCAGGGCCCCCGGCGGCCCTTGAGGCAGCACCGGCGGAGGTGGATGTATGCGTCATTCATGTAGCGCTCGTGCAGACGGCACCAGGCCGTCGGGGCCGCTGGGGCCTTCGTCTTGCGGCGAGTCATGGCTTTATGGCGAGTATGTCGCAGATGGCGTTGACAATGCTGGGCGTCGCAAGCTGGCCGGTTTGGATTTTATACATGTAAGAACTGTCGAAGTATAGCCCTGTCCGGGCCCGGACTTCTCCGATCAACCAGGCCTGATCCTGCTCCAGATCGATCAGGCGGCGTTTAACGTCCTTCCCGAAGGGGGTAATGGGCCGTTTCTTTTTCTTCATGCTCTCTCCTCCTTTACAAGTGAAAGTAAATGGGATAGAATGTACCTGCCACACGTGGCCCCTTCCATGGGCACCCAAGCAAATGAAGGGAGGTGAGGCCATCATGGAAAAGCTCGTTACCGCAGCTTCTCTCATGATGCCGAGCCGTTGTCCCATGCCTCCACCCATGAGGCGCTGACCCCTGCGGTGCGGACGGGCCGCAACAGGATATCGGCCAGAACGTAACGGGAGTGCCTTCCCCGCCTACCCCTAAAGCCAACCATAGCGAAAGGGATGTCGCGAACTGGTGAGGACAAATTAACCCGGCGGAAATGCGGTGGAGAGGCACCTTCACCGCATTTTCTGTTGTCTGGCAGGTATATTCTATCTTGACAATTACCGTATTGTGTAATAAACTCAAAGCGTCAACAAGAGTTTGTGTGTCACACAGAACGGGATTGCCATGTCACTATATTATTACTTTTTGCTGTGATAGTCAAGGTGAAACAATACCGTTTTGTGTGGTTTGGAATAATGCACAAAACGGAGGTGTATTTTATGTCTATCCTGTCTGATCGGATAGATCTGTTATGTAAAAACAAAGGTATAACAGGATACAGACTATGTAAAGACATTGGAATAAGCCCCAATTTGCTCACAGAACTCAGGGGTGGAAGAAGAAACGGAATTAGCGCAAAAACAGCGGATAAAATCTCTAATTATTTCGGAGTAAGCGTCGGCTATCTTTTAGGAACAGAGAAAACAGAAAAGCCCGCCGGCCAGGAGGCCGACGGGCGGGGGGACGCAGTGATTATTCACAGGGGCGGACGCACAACGCGCCGAGTGCTCACCGATGAACAGTGGAAATTGATTGAGGGAATGTTCAACTTGCAGAACACGGGTTCTGAGCGGGAGGATGACGAGTGGTAGCTAGGATATACGGCTCAAACTGCCGATAAAGGCACCATTCAGTTCCAGACTGAAAGAAGTAAGAACAACTGCGCTCCTCCATCCACTGGGCATCCAGGTCATGCAGACGTTTTAACCGCTGGAAGGCAATTTCGGCGGCCTGCTGACTGATATGGCAGAGCTGACGGATGGCGAAAGGACCACCTACATGCAGGGCCCGCAGAACACAGGCGGGGGAGAGAAGCTGCGCGGCAAAGCGGTCGGCCTCGATTTCTATTTGAGGACGGGGTTTCTGTTCCTTGGCATCACGGTGGATGATACCAGTGCCGTGGTTTAAGCAGTAGTGACCGATTTCATGAGCGACGGTATAGCGGCGGCGGCCTGGGCTAAGGTGTGGATTATACAGGATAACAGCGCCGCGTTTACCGCGGATCAGAAAGCCGTCCGCACCAAAGGTCTCATTGCCTAGGTTGCTTTCCTTCAAAATCTGATACCCTTGCGTGTAAGAGCATAGGAGGATACCAAGAGATTTGCAGATCTGGTCAAGGTCAATAGGCAGCTTTGTGATATTGCAGTGAATTAGTGTTTCCCAAGCAGTCATGTAATCCACCCCTGAACGGTGATGTGTTGAGCTCATTATAGAACGGTTGTTCGATTTTTGCAAGACGGAAAATTATACAATTTTGGAACTGCATTTTTACAGTGATTTACAGAAGAAAGAGATGACTATGGGACAATTAATCGTATATTCATGAAAGGGGAGCAGATAGAATGAAGAGAGAATACAAAGGTTTTGTCGCGGGACTGCTGGTGGCTGGGGTAATCGCCGGGACGATTGGAACCGCCGGGGCAGTTGTGGGCAGGACTCAGGCGGCATTGGACTATAACAATATCAAGATATCGCTCAACGGGCAGACCATCACGCCGAAGGATGCCAACGGGAACACGGTGGAGCCGTTCGCGATCAATGGAACCACCTATCTGCCGGTGCGGGCCGTGGGAGAGGCGCTGGGGTTGGACGTCGATTGGGATGGGGAGACTGGAACTGTCACATTGGATGGGACACCCGGGGAGTTAAGCCGCGAAGATGCACTTTATATTTGGGGACTTGCATTGAAGGCGAATCAATTTAAGTCGCTTGCCGACTATGGCCGGGAAATGGAAACGATTGCTCAAGGGTTCGCTGCTTCCGAAGCAATGTTGACATCTGGGCTACTTTCATCTTCTGCTGCGCGAGAGATAAAGGAGGAGGCAAAAACCCTTTTAGATACTTTTGAATCTGCAATTGAAGCTGAACGCCAATTTATAGATATTTCTTACTCAGATGATCAGGATCTCGTGGATTCCATTTCCTACTTAGAGAACGGAACCTCGTCTTTGAGGAAGGCGTTGGATACAATGGGAGACCTTAATCTCAATTTTACGGAAAACTATAGTGCTGCACTTAAATTCGCGTCAAATGCAAGGTATGTATGTGACCAGCACTATACTGATACAATGAATGAAATCATAGCTTATTGTGATGAGGCGACTTGACAATCAAATACAGGACGGTTTATAATAGACATAGAAAGGCGCTGCAACAAGCGGTTAGCCCGGTATGAGGTTAATAAAGCAAAGCTCTAGAAACCGTCACTTGGCCGAGTGGCGGTTTCTGCTTTTCACAATAATCGTAACGGTGAACCGTCCGATATGTAGTGTGATCCGCATGGGCCTCACCCCCTTTCGGGAGGTGTGGCTAACGCAGCGCCTGTAGACAGAATAGCACAGCAATCGACAGAAAGCAAGAGAAACCGCCCCCGGTACTCGCAATACCGGAGGCGGCCATAGAAGGGCAGATGCCTGTGGGCGCTCTGCTCCCTCATTATAGCAGACAGGAGGGATTTTTGCAATGACTGACCAGGAAAAGCTATGGGCTAAAAGGCGGGCGAAGGCCGCGAAGCTATCCGGCCCGAAACCCGTCGAGCTGCCCTCCCACTCCTGGCGGTGCCAGGTGATGGTGGACGGGCGCCGGATCTCCGTCGTGGACGACGACCCGGAGGTTGCACATGCGAAAGCGCTGGCAATCAAAACGGGGATGCTGGTGAGCAAGGACAAAGAACAAAAGGTGACGGTTGACGAGGCGATATCACGCTATATCCAGGCTGGAGAAGGAGCGCTGTCGCCTACAACGATACGAGGCTATGAGACGATGCGGAAGCACAGGTTTCCTGGCCTCATGAGCAGAGACGTACATACAATCACGCGCCTGGACGTGCAACGCGCCGTCTCCGACGAGGCAAAGAAAGTATCCGCGAAGACCATAAAGAACGCCTATGGGCTCCTGACCGCGGTGCTGAAAGACTATGGGGTGGACGTGTCCGGCGTAAAGCTGCCCCAGCGGGTGAAGAGGCAAAAGCAATATCTTACTGTGGAGGAAGTCGTGAAACTTATCGACTGTGCGGTGGGTGATCCGTGCGAATTGCCTATTGTTATGGCCGTATGGCTGGGCATGAGACGATCGGAGATATGCGGTCTGTATTGGGATTGCGTTGACTTCGATGGTGGCAAAGTGGAGGTCCGGCGGGCTATGGTGCCGGACAAAGATAACAAATGGATTATAAAGGAATACCCAAAGAACGAAGGTTCGCAGCGGCTTGTCGGATGCCCGGATTATATCATGGAGAAGCTGCGGGGCATGTACCATGGGCAGCAGGGGAGAGTATTCCAGTGGCACCCGGACACTGTGCGAAAGCATGTCCATGCCATCTGCAAGCGGGCCGGAATAACGGACACCACCGTGCACGGGCTCCGACACGCAAATGCAGCTATTATGATATTGCTCAATGTGGTGGATCAGTACGCCATGGCCCGAAATGGATGGACTAGCGATTACACCTTTAAGCAGATTTATGGTTATGTGTTCCCCGACGGAGCCCAGGAAACAGACCAAATCATAAACGCATTTTTGGAGGAGAAACTAAAATTGCACACGGATTTGCACACGGAAAACAGTGGAGATTAGAGCTGCAATGGATATATAGATTTTTTGGGTGGGTTCAAATCCCTCCTTCTGCGCCA
>JAGZOP010000027.1 GCA_018383195.1 Clostridiaceae bacterium
TCGTTTTACAATAGCCAGTTTCTCTTCCTTGCTACGTATTGTGTACTTTCGGGGCATAATCCCACCTCCAAATCTATAATAGCATAAAAATAATGGTAGGCACGAAAGTGTCTACCATTATTTTATCACTTCACATATACGGTTATGCGAGCGTTTTTTTGATTTTTACTTGTGGAATAGGCCGGTAATATCAAGGGTTGCGAAATAGTCTGCTGGAGTTTCTGCACGGCGAATCAGTTCAGTCGAACCGTCCTCTTTCAGCAGCACTTCAGCCGAGCGAAGCTTGCCATTATAGTTGTAGCCCATCGAAAAACCATGTGCACCGGCGTCATGGATCACAAGGTAGTCACCCAAGTCGATCTTGGGAAGCATGCGGTCAACTGCAAATTTGTCACAGTTTTCGCATAGAGAACCGACAACATCATACTTGCGATCGCAGGGCGCGTCCTCCTTGCCCAATACGGTGATATGGTGGTAAGCGCCGTAGATTGCGGGACGCATCAGGTTTGCGGCACAGGCATCTACCCCGATATACTCTTTGTACGTATGCTTTTCATGGATGGCTTTTGTTACAAGACAGCCATAAGGTCCAAGCATAAAGCGACCGAGTTCGGTGCACAGCGACACATCACCCATTCCGGCGGGCACGAGAATTTCTTCATATGCCTTGCGCACACCTTCCCCGATTACGAGGATATCGTTTGCGGTCTGCTCCGGACGATAGGGAATCCCGATGCCGCCGGACAGATTGATGAAGGTGATATGCACCCCGGTTTCCTTTTGAAGCTCAACCGCGGTCTGGAACAGAATACGCGCCAGTGCGGGATAATACTCGTTTGAAATCGTATTGGAAGCGAGGAATGCGTGGATGCCGAATTCCTTTGCCCCCTTGTCTTTGAGGATTTTGAAAGCTTCGGTCATTTGCGCGCGGGTCATGCCGTATTTGGAATCCCCCGGCGTATCCATTACCTGAAATCCCTCTTTGCTTTCGCCGAGAGAGAACACGCCGCCCGGATTATACCGGCAGGAGATCCGCTCCGGGATATGACCAATGATGCGCTCCAGATATTCAATATGGGTAATATCATCGAGATTGATGATGGCATTCAGCTTGTGCGCCAACTCGAAATCCTCGACCGGAGTATCGTTCGAGGAGAACATAATCTCACTGCCCGAGAAGCCGCAGGCATCGCTCATCATCAGTTCGGTCAGGGAAGAGCAGTCCACACCGCAGCCTTCCTCTTTCAGGATTTGAAGCAGACGGGGGGTAGGGGTGGCTTTTACAGCAAAATATTCCTTATAACCCTTGTTCCACGAAAAGGCCTTTTGCACCAGACGTGCATTTTCCCGGATGCCCTTTTCGTCGTAAAGATGGAATGGGGTAGGATAGGTTTGAACCATCTCCTCAATCTGAGGGAGGGTCACAAAAGGTTTCTTAGACATTTTGGTCATACTTCCTTTGTAATAGGGTTTACAGAGAGCAGTTATCCGGGATCACGCTTGCCGAGCAAACGTTCAAACCGGACCTGCATATTGTATTCACGGCGCGCGGTTTCGATTTCATCGATCGAAAGAATATGGTCTTCTTCGTACCAGACAATCATCCCCTCCGCGACCATGGCAGGAGCGTTTGCACGTGGAATGTTCACACACGTCCCATTGTCGAGTTCAAGAACGACGAACTCACCTTCAAAACGGTCAACGATCGCCTGCTTTTTCATAAGGCATTCTCCTCTGCGGTATTTTCCGGAAAATTGATTACGGGAACACCACATTCACGATGTGAAACGATGAATATGGTGGGAGTTGGAACTGGAAGTCAAACGGCTTATGACTGTCTGCGCCGCAAAATGCGGTGGGATAAAAAGGCTTGGACGGGAAAGCTTTGATCGTAAAAATCGGGATTACTCCTCGCAGGAACTGTACGATTCAAATTCGCGAATCATTTCTGCATTCGGTGCGGGGGTGAGCAGGCTGACAATAACAATTGCAATCAGACCAAACACAAAGCCCGGAACGATTTCGTACAGATCAAAGATACCGCCCTTAAGCTGTGCCCAGATAATCGAAGTCAGACCGCCAACAACAATGCCGGCATATGCGCCGTATTTGTTGGTGCGCTTCCAGAACAGGGAACACAAAACAAGCGGACCGAATGCCGAGCCGAAGCCAGCCCATGCATAAGATACCAGACCGAGGACCGTGCTGTCCTGATCGGTTGCAATAAAGACTGCAATCAGGGCAACTGCCATAACGCAGATTCGGCTGACCCACATCAGCTCAGACGGGGAGGCCTTCGGACGGATTTTGTTGTGGTAGAAGTCCTCGGTAATTGCGGATGCAGTAACAAGAAGCTGGCTGTCCGCGGTGGACATGATTGCTGCAAGGATTGCAGACAGGAAGATACCGCCGATGAATACCGGGAAGATTTTGGATACCATAGTGATATAAACGGTTTCCTGTGCGCCGCCTTCCAGCAGCATATCACCGAGGTACATACGGCCGGAAAGACCAATCAGTACAGCGGCAGTCAGAGAGATCAGCACCCATACCGTTGCAATGCGGCGGGATTTCTTGATTGCAGCAGGAGACTCGATGCCCATGAAGCGAACCAGAATGTGCGGCTGACCAAAATAACCTAGACCCCATGCAACCAGAGAAACAATGCCGAGGAACGTATACGGCTCGTTGGTTGCACCATCGACAAACATGCTGAGGAAGTTGGGGTTAAATGCTTCAACATCCGAAATGAAAGAGGAGAAATCCCCCATGGAATTGATGGCAATGGTCGGTACTGCGAGCACGCAGAAAAACATCAGCAGACCTTGGAAAAAGTCGGTCCAGCAAACGGCAAAGAAGCCGCCGGCAAAGGTATACGAAATGACGACAACCGCGCCGATTACCAGCGCGACATAATAGTTCAGACCGAATACCGAAGAGAACAGCTTTGCGCAGCTTACAAAGCCGGAAGCGGTATAGAACAGGAAAAATACAAGGATAAAAATTGCGGATACAACCGAGATCATACCGGTGCTGTCGTGAAAGCGGTTTTTGAAAAACTGCGGCAGCGTGATTGCATCGTCTGCTACCTTGGTGTACTGTCTCAGCCGCTTTGCAACGAAGAGCCAGTTGAGGTATGTGCCGATGGCAAGACCGATGGCAATCCAGCCAGCAGAAATACCGGACAGATATGCGGCGCCGGGCAGACCCATAAGCAGCCAGCCGGACATATCGGATGCCTGAGCGGACATGGATACGACCCAGGAACCGAGCCGGCGACCGCCGAGAAAGTATTCATCAGTGGTACGGTTCTTGCCGTAGAAATACATGCCGATACCAATCATAAAGATCAGATAGCATGCAAAAGCAAGAATGACAGGAAGTTTTGCATACATTGTTTTTACAGTCCCCCTAAGTTTACATATATATTCATATTCATTATAACGAAAATAAGCGTGCATTGCAAGACAAAAGCCGCAAGTTTTCAGCTTGCGGCTTTCGTTTGCTTTGTCGCTTTAAACTGGAACGAAAGAATAGGAAGATTTTCACGACCGTACTGTTTTATGGGTAATAAGCGCAAAATCCTGCCTAAAATTTAATATAGATGCAATCCTGCTCATTCAGAATCTTTTTTTTGATCAAACGAAAAAAGCGGAATTGACGCACATTTTACCGGCTTGGGTTTCACCGCGCGGCATGCTCCAGATCAAGTGCGCGGGATAGCTTGCTGCGGGATTCCGGATTCAGGGAGAAGCGGTGCGCAAGGATTCGGCATGCCTCTTGGAAAGAGGTATCGTTTCCGTCTTTTTGTTCGCACTCAATTTCATCGACTGGGATGCTCTGGCTGCAAGCAGATAGTACGCCCTCGTCGAAAGAAAGTTCGGCAGAAAACTGCGCATCATTCCAGAGGGCGCGGCGGCGCTTGAATTTGGTTTCCGCGACGACAGAAAGTTCTGCGGTGCGCAAGGCTTTGCACAAATCTTCGGGTGCGCCTTGGCTTGGAAGCTGGCGCAGCCCGTCGGCAAGTGTTTCAGCAGGGCATTCGTACTCTTCATGGACATGCAGACCGTCATTGGATGCGTCACGCAGTTTGAGACAGCAAACAGTGGTACCATTTTCTACTCGCATGCGCAGACCGATTTTACGGGAGCGAAGTAAACGGTCGCTGGTGTCATAATACTGGGCAAGCATGTCAACCGGTTCGGCTTCGGATAGCCCGAGATGGGTTAAGATGGATTCAAAATCTTGCGCAGTTGCTTTCCATTTGTACTCTCTTTCCATTATCTCACCTGTCCATTTCCGTAAATTACATATTTTTGGCTGGTCAGCGCCTCGAGTCCCATCGGACCGCGGGCGTGAAGCTTCTGTGTAGAGATGCCGATTTCGGCGCCAAAACCGAATTCAAAGCCATCAGTAAAGCGGGTGGAGGCATTGACATAAACCGCGGCAGCGTCTACTTCGTCAAGAAAGCGCTGTGCAGCGGCGTATCCTTCGGTAACGATGCACTCCGAATGTCCGGTATTATAGGTATTGATATGGTCGATTGCCTCGCCCAGATCGTTTACAACCTTAACAGAAATTTCATAACCCAGATATTCACGGCCGTAATCTTCCTCGGTCGCGGGCAGGACACAGTTTCCGAGAATTTCCTGCGTGCGCGGGCATCCATGCAGCTTGACCCCATCCGGCGCAAGTACCGCAGCTGCCATGGGCAGGAACTGCGCGGCAACATCTTTGTGTACAAGCAGGCTTTCGGCTGCATTGCACACTGAAATACGCTGACATTTGGCGTTGACAAGGATTTTAGCCGCCATATCAAGGTCAGCCGAAGCGTCCACATAGACATGGCAGTTGCCGGTGCCGGTTTCAATGACCGGCACGGTTGCATTGCGGACAACCGCCTGAATCAGTCCGGCACCGCCGCGCGGGATGAGCACATCGAGAAAGCCGTTGAGCCGCATCATCTGATTTGCTGTATCGCGGCTGGTATCCTCGACCAGATTGATTGCATCCTCCGGCAGTCCCTCGGAGACAAGCGCTGCACGCATAAGGCGGGTCAGACACATGGAGGAATGGAACGCTTCCTTGCCGCCTCGCAGAATGCAGGCAGAACCTGCCTTGAAGCAGAGCGCCGCTGCATCGACCGTGACGTTTGGACGCGCCTCATAGATAATGCCGATTACGCCCATCGGGACGCGTTTCAGACCGATTTTCAGACCGTTTGGGCGGGTTTTCTGCCACAGAAGCTCACCGACAGGGTCGGGGAGGGCGGCAACCTGACGGCAGCCTTCTGCAATACCGGCAATGCGCGCTTCGGTGAGCGTGAGACGGTCGATTAACCCCTCATTCAAACCGTTTGCGCGTCCGTTTTCGATATCAACAGCATTTGCCGACAGGATTTCTGTGGTATTGGATTCCAGCGCGGCAGCAATGGCATAAAGACCACGGTTCTTATCGTTTGTTCCCAGACGGGCAACTGCACTTTTTGCCTTTTTCGCTGCATGCGCGATGGTCATAAGATCTCTCATTCGAATGACTCCTCCTTGGAAAATGATTCGGTATCAGGACAGGCGTTCTTTTTGAGGACGCTTGAATAAGGTTCCGACCGGCTTGCCGTCTACGATGTCGTAGAGGATTTCCGGCGTATCTCCCTTGGTAATCAGCATCGAGATTCCGGCATCCATGCAGAGCTCGGCGGCGCCCAGCTTGGTTGCCATGCCGCCCGTACCATTGGCGGAACCCGGACCGCCTGCGACTGCCCAGAGCGAAGCGTCGATTTTTTCGACGCGGTCAATGAGTTTGGCATCTGGGTTTTCACGCGGATTGGAGTCATACAAACCTTCGATATCGGTAAAAATAACAAGCAAATCAGCGGCGCAGACGCGCGAAACAACGGCAGAAAGCGTGTCATTATCGCCGAAGGTTTCAATACATTCGAGTTCGGCGGTCGCAACGGTATCGTTTTCGTTGACAATCGGGACAACCGCGTGATCGAGCAGAATATCAAAGGTGGAATGGATGTTGGCGCGCTGCTCCTCGTTTGTAATGTTTTCGCGTGTCAGCAGGATTTGCGCGGATTTTACGCCATATTCCAAAAACATTTTATCGTAAATATGCATCAGTTCGCACTGCCCAACAGCGGCGGCAGCCTGCTTCATGCGGATATCCCGCGGTCGCTCATGCCAGCCGAGTTTGGCTGCGCCTACACCGACTGCACCAGAGGAAACCAGAACCATCTGGTAGCCGCGGTTCTGCAAATCGGAAATAACGCGTACCAGCTTTTCGATACAGCCGATATTCAGCTTTCCGTTGGGATAGGTCAGGCTGGAAGTGCCGACCTTGACGACGATGCGCCGCATCGCATGATTTTGTGACATGATGAATCGCTCCGATTTCTTGCATCCCTGAATCGGGATGCGTTCTATATAAAAATAGTATCATACCATATAAAATGTTACAATAGGAAAACGATGTTCTGTACGAATTGTTTGCACGTAAAAAACTTGAACACTTTTGGAAATTGTGCGGTTTTCACGTGGAAATCGGAGGAATACCGTGTTATAATGTATCCTGTTATAGGATTGCCTTTTTCAAAAAAATGAACTGATTTCCGAGGAGGAAACCGATATGCCAAATCGAATTTCCGTCACAATTGCAGGACAAAAATACACGGTTCTTGCAGAAGAAAGTGAAGAATATACCCGTCAGGTCGCTGAACGCGCGGATGCAAAAATTGCAGAAGCCAAAGCGGTGACCGAGGCGTCGCTCGTCAATGCGGCCGTGCTTGCGGCGCTAAACCTTGCGGATGAAGCGACCAAAGCGGAGCGGACAGCCGACCGGATGCGCGGTGAACTGACCGAGCGCGCGGAACAGGCGGAAGCCATGCGCGAAGAAATCCTGCGATTGGAACAGGAACTTGTAAAGCTGAAAGAAGAACTTGCGGCAGGACGGGAGAAACATGATGAAAAGTCCTGAGCTTCTGGCGCCGGCAGGGTCGTTTGAAGGCGTGCGCGCTGCGGTGCAGAGCGGTGCAACCGCAGTCTATATGGGCTTCGGTACGTTTAACGCGCGGCGCGGTGCAAAGAATTTCAGCCGGGAGGAGATGGCGGAAGCCATCCGCTACTGTCGTGCGCGCGGCGTCAAAACCAATATCACCTTTAATATTGTGGCGCTCGACCGTGAACGCGAAGCTGCGATGCAGGATGTGAAATTCCTGAATGAAGCGGGCGCGGATGCGCTCATTGTGCAGGACCTTGGTCTTGCACGGCTGATTCGGGAATGTGCGCCCGATCTGCCCTTGCATGCCTCCACCCAGATGACGATTCACACCTTAGATGGTGCGCGCCTTGCGAAGGAACTCGGCTTTTCGCGTGTCGTGCTGTCGCGTGAATGCACACTTGGGCAGATTCGGGAGATTACCGCAAAGGCGGGCGTAGAAACCGAGGTGTTCGTGCATGGTGCGCTGTGCATGTGCTATTCCGGGCAGTGCTATCTGTCGTCGGTGATTGGGCAGCGCTCGGGCAACCGCGGGCTGTGCGCGCAGCCTTGTCGTCTGCCGTATCGTTATGACGGTGCGGGAAAAAAGGATTGCTATCCGCTGTCACTCAAGGATTTGTGCCTTGCGGGATGGCTCCAGCCCCTTGTGGAGGCTGGGGTTGCGTCTTTTAAAATCGAGGGGCGCATGAAGCGGCCGGAGTATGCTGCCGTTGTCACTGAAATTTACAGCCGCCTGCTGCGCGAACACCGCCGCCCGACCGCAGAGGAAGCGGATGCGCTGCGCCGTGTGTTCTCGCGCGACGGTTTTACAGACGGGTATTTGACCGGTAAAAAGGGGGACGGCATGTTCGGCACCAAAACCGATGTGCCGCTTGCCGAGGTGAAATCCCTGTACGACGAGGCGGCGCGCCGCTTTGCAGAGGGGAAAGAAGCGCCGCTTGTGCCGGTGACCGTTTCACTGATGGCGGATGAAACCGGACTGAATCTGAATATCTGGGATGGGGAAACCGATGGAATCACCGTCACCGATCGCGCGCCGGTTGAGCGGGCGAATCATCGCCCTGCAACCGAGGAAAGCGTGATGAAATCGCTCGAAAAAACGGGTGGAACCCCGTTTTTCGTGCAGGAGAGCCATATTTCACTCGCAGACGGGCTGATGATTCCGGCATCTAGATTGAACGCGCTGCGCCGTGAAGCGCTTGACCGGCTGCTCACGCAGCGCGGACAGCCGCCTGTGCGCCGATGGAATGAATCTGTTGCCGGCGAAACATCCGTACAGCAGGAGTTCAGAGGATATACGGTGGAAGTGCGCACATTGGAGCAGGTCACAGAAGAAATGCTGCGGATGCCGCCCGAAACAATTTATGTTCCGCTGACTGTGCTTGCAGACAACCCTGATCGGGTTCGTACCCTGTGCGCACAGGGTATTTCGCTCTGCGCCGTGCTGCCGCGCGTGTACAGTGACAGCGAACAGCCCGAGATTCTGAGCATGCTCGGCGTCGTAAAAGATGCGGGCGTGCGTGCTGCGATGGCGGGAAATATCGGGCAGCTGCTGACGCTGCGTGATCAGGGCATAGAGGTCTATGGCGATTTCGGCTTAAATGCGTGCAACTCGGATGCGCTGAGCATGCTCAGAGGCTGCGGCGTCAAGCGGCAGACTTTGTCGTTTGAGCTACGCTTGCCGCAGCTGCGCGATCTCAGCAAACCACTGGATACCGAAGTGATTGTATATGGTTATTTGCCGCTGATGGTGTTTGAAAATTGCGCAATTCGGCGTAAAACGGGCAAATGTTCCTGCAAAAACGGCACCACATACCTGACTGACCGTACGGGAAAGCGCTTTGCGCTGCTCCCGGAATACGGATGTCGGAATACGCTGCTCAACAGTCAGCCCCTCTATCTTGGGGATAAGCCTACGGAATATACGCGGCTCGGCACACCGTATGCCCGTCTGCGGTTTACTACAGAATCTCCGGCGCGATGCGGTGAGATTTATCTGGCGCATGTGCGGGAAACGGTGCCGGAGTTTCCGGAAGGGAAAACACGCGGACTGTACTATCGCGGCGTGGAATGATAAAGAGAGGGTGAAAACTGTTGATGCAGGCACTGATTATTGTGATCGGCGCAGTATTGGGAAGTTTAATCGGACGTATGGCATCGGGAATTTCATTTCTACGATGGCTCAGCTTTGGGGACAGCTTCGGCATGTCAGCGACAACGCTTGATTTGGGGCTGTTTGAACTGACCTTTGGATTTCATTTTGAAATTACAATCGCAGCGATTTTGGGACTCATCCTTGCGATCTTTTTCTGTCGGAAGCTGCGATAAAAGATTTACGATTGACGGGAGCGTTATATGAACCACTTAATTTTGGCTTCGGCATCTCCACGGCGGCAGGAGCTGCTGCGGCTCATTACGGAAGAATTTACAGTCGTGCCCGCAGATGCGGACGAGACGCTGCCTGCGGGACTGCCGGTTGCAAATCAGATTGAGGTGCTTGCCGAGCGCAAGGCTGCCGATATCTTTGCAAAACATCCGGATAGTGTTGTAATCGGTTCGGATACGATGGTTGTGATAGACGGTCAGCCGCTTGGGAAACCGGCAGATGCAGACGATGCGCGCCGGATGCTGAAGATGCTGTCCGGACGGGCACATGAGGTCATTACCGGTCTTGCCGTGCTGTCACCGGTGGGCAGCAGGATTGGACATCGTACAACAAAGGTACAGTTTCGAGATCTGTCGGATGGCGAAATCGAGCGCTATCTTGCGACGGGTGAACCACTGGATAAGGCAGGCGCTTATGGCATTCAGGGAAAAGGCGCGACGCTGATTACCGGAATTGATGGCGATTATTTCAGCGTAGTGGGTCTGCCGGTTTCCATGCTTTACACCATGCTGGATGAACTCGGGCAACTGGAATAAAAGAGAGGCAAGATTTGAAAAATATATTTTCTTCCCGCATGGTTGCGGCAGTAGTTGTAATAATTTTGATTTGTCTGGGGCTTGTGCTGTATACCGGCGCCACAGGGAGCAGCAATCCGGTTTCCGACGCCATCGGCGTGGCGATTGCGCCGCTGCAAAAAGGCGTGTCGCAGATTGGCGAGATGGTTGGTAAGGGAAAAGCATATTTTGAGGGCTATGATGCCTTGGAAGAAGAAAATGCCGAACTGAAAATACAGCTGCGGAAAACGGAACAGGAACTGCGCGACGCCGCAGTGGCGATTGATGAAAACAAACGCCTGCGTTCACTGCTCAGCATCAAGGAGCGCAACCGTTCTTTTGAGTTTGAGGTTGCAGAGGTGATTGCACGCAGCCCCGGAGAGTGGGCAACAGAAATTTCGCTCGACAAAGGCTCGAACCATGGGGTTGAAGTGGATGACCTTGTCATCACAGAGGACGGTATGGTCGGGTATGTCTCCAACGTGACGCCCACTTACTGCGATGTGACCACGGTGGTGGACACTAATATGCAGGCAGGCGCCCTGATTACGCGCACGCGTGAGGTCGGCATTGCAGAGGGGGATTATACGCTCATGAGCGAGGGAAACCTCAAGCTTTCCTATCTGGAGCCGGATTCGGGTGTTGTCATTGGGGACACGGTTGAAACTTCGGGGCGCGGCGGCGTATTCCCGAAGGGCATCATGATCGGTACGGTTGAGCGTATCGTACCCGAGGAAAACGGTATTTCCAACTATGCGGTGGTCAAGCCGTTCATTGATGTAGAAAAGGTGACAAACGTGTTTATCATCACGAACTTTGAGGTGAATGAGTGAGCATGAGACGTGATCGACCGGTCTTAAAGACCATTTTGTATCTGGTGTTTTTGGTGCTCATTTATGTCCTTGAAACTGCAAATATTCCGCTCATGCTGTTTGGGTTCCATATCGACCTGCTGCCCTGTATCCCGGCGGCGGTTGCGCTCATGGAAGGTCCGTTTTTCGGCGGCCTATTCGGTTTGCTGACCGGCGTGCTGTATGATGTGGGATTTACAGGGGTGGACGGACTGTTTCCGCTGTACTATATGCTGTTCGGCATTGCGGCAGGCGCGGTCAGCATGCGCTTTCTCCGGCGGATGTTTCCCTCAATGCTGCTGCTGAGCACCTGCGGGATGCTGCTGATCGGCATGATGCGGTATGGGTTTTCCGTGCTGCTGTTTGCACATGCACCGTTCCCGCTTGCGTTTCAATCCATGTGCGGGGAGATTCTGGTAAGCACACTGCTGTCCCCCCTTGTGTATTTTCCGGTGCGCACCATTGCGCGCCGGTTTGACCGCATGCTTTGACCGATTCCCTCGAAAGGAGACCAATTTATGGACAACAAGGCAAAACTGCTGCGCAGACTGATCGCGCTGTTCGGCGTGCTGGTGCTGCTTGCCGGCGTGTCGGCAGCCGGGTTGTTTTCGCTTCAGATTATTAACGGCGAAGAATATCGGGAACAGGCGGCAAACCGCTTGACCAGTTCTTCGACCGTGGCGGCGTCGCGCGGCGAGATTGTAGACCGTTACGGCCGCCCGCTTGTGACCAATCAATCGGTTTACTCCCTGCGCATCGACTATTCCTATTGGGAACAGGAAAAGCAGAACCAGACGATTCTTGCACTGGTGCGCCTGATTCGTGACGCGGGCAGTGAGGAAACCGATTCGCTGCCGATTACCAAACAGGAACCGTTTGAATATATGGGAGAAGCGGACAGCGCGGAACGCAAGGCGCTTGCGGAGTTTGCGGACAAGCATGAACTGGGCAGCAAGCTGTCCGCGCCCGAGATGCTGAAAGCGCTGCGGAAGTATTACGAGGTCGATGAATCCCTGTCGGATGGCAACGCCCGCATCATTGTTGGCGTGCGGTATGAAATGGACCGCATCGGTTTTTCGACCTATAACTCGTTCACCATTGCGTCGGACGTTTCGCTGGACCTGATTTCTCAGGTGAAAGAACGCCACAGTGAGTTTCAGGGCGTGAATGTTGATACAACGTCGGTGCGCAAATACGAAACCACCAGCGCCGGACACATCCTCGGCCGCATTGGTCCGATGTATACGGAAGACTGGAAGGGAGAAGACGGGCAGGGCGGTTACAACGAAAAAGAAGGCTATCAGATGAACGATCTGATTGGCAAGCAGGGCGTGGAAGCAGCTTTTGAAAAATATCTGCATGGCGTCAGCGGTACCCGGTCGATTGAAACCGATATCTCAGGCAAGGTTACGGGCGTTGTGGAAGGACAAAAACCGCAGCCGGGCAACAACTGCATTTTGACCTTGGATCTCGATTTGCAGCAGGCGACAGAGCAGTCGCTTGAACGCACACTTTCGGGAATTCCGGGCGCCAAGGGCGGCGCGGCAGTTGCGCTCGATGTCAATTCCGGGCAGGTTCTTGCCATGGCAAGCTATCCGTTTATCGACCTGACGAGGTGGAATGAGCTGTATAGTACATGGGAGTCGGATACCGAAAACCGACCGCTCATCAACCGCGCGACCATGGGCGCTTATGCACCCGGCTCCACCTATAAAATTTTGACTGCCATCGCAGGACTGGAAGAGGGTGTCATCGACGAAAACACCCTGATCGACTGTCAGCACTACTATACGCGCTTTTCCAAGAGCAGAACATATAAATGTATGGGGCGGCATGGCCCCTCAAACGTGCTGCGCGGTATTCAGAAATCGTGCAACGTCTTTTTTTACGAAACAGGGTACCTGCTCGGCGGTAAAAAGCTAGAGGAGTGGGAGCACAAATTTGGCTTCGGCGAAAAGACCGGCATCGAAATCGGCGAAAGCGCCGGTTCAGCGTCTGGTCCGGAAAACCGTAAGCGGATGTTGGAAAATGTGCCCACGCTGAATCCATGGCAGGAGCCGGGCGGCGATGTCATCACGACCGCAATCGGTCAGTGTGACAATGCATTTACGCCGCTTCAACTTGCAAACTACACGGCAGCAATCGCAAACGGTGGCACGCTTTACCGCCCCACACTGCTGCGCAGCGTCAAGACCTACGATTATACCGGAACGGTTAAGGCGGAAAAAGCGGAAGTGATTCGGGAGATCGATATTTCGCAGAAGACACTGGACATTGTTCACGAAGGCATGGCTGAGGTTACCGATGACGAAGGTACGGCGGCGCGCACCTTTGCCGATTACCCGATCAAGGTTGCCGGCAAATCGGGTACTGCACAGGTTGCCGGACAGAGCGATAACGCAGTATTTATCGCATATGCGCCGTTTGACGATCCGCAGATTGCCATTGCGGTGGTCGGTGAGCAGGCAGGACATGGTTCAGATATTGCGCCGATTGTGCGCGATATGTTGGATGCGTACTTCGCCGATGACGGCGGAAACGTAGAGAACGTAGATTACGAGAATACGATTCTGAAATAATAATGTGTTCAATATGTACAGATACCATTGGATTTATTTGTGAACGATTTGTGAAAAATTTCACTTTTCCTCTTGAAAAGTTCGGAAAGTCCTTGTATCTGATCGACAAATGATTTATACTAAAAATAAGCTGTGACATGGAGGCAATATGTTTAAGGTGATTTTGGTAGCGTCTGGCAAGGGCGGCACGGGAAAAACGTCGCTGACTGCAAACGTGGGTTGTGCGCTTGCGGAAAGAGGACATCACGTGCTGGTGGTTGATGCTGACAGCGGACTGAGGAACCTGGACATCGTGCTCGGATTGAGTGACTCGATTGTATTCAGCTTCGCGGATGTAGCACAAGGCGTCGTGTCCCTTCGTCATGCCGCAGCACAGCATCCGGCGTTTCCCACACTGTCTTTGCTGACAGCTCCGGCAGTTTTGCCGCCGCTGACAGGGGAGCAGATTTCTGGTCTTGTAGAGCAGGCGCGGGAAATGGAGTTTGACTATGTGCTGATTGATGGACCGGCCGGTCTTGCACCTGAAATTCGTTTGTTCGCGCAGGTGGCGACACAAGCGCTGGTGGTTACGATGTCTGACCAAGCGAGCGTTCGCGGCGCAGAACGTGTGGCGCGCATTTTGGAACAGGAGAATGTTGTACGCATCCGTATGGTTGTCAACCGCGTTCGGCCGGCATTGATTCGTCACGGCGTAATGGACAATATTGACGATACAATGGATACAGTTGGGCTTCCTCTGCTGGGAATTGTTCCGGAGGATGAAAGCGTAATTGCCTGCGGCAGCAGTGGGAAGTCTTTGCTTTCAGCAAAGCGGGGCGGAGCGGCTACGGCATTTCGGAACATCGCGCAGCGGCTTGACGGAATACGCCTTCCTATTATGCGTATATAAGACGTCTGGATTTGCAGGCGAATTTGTTGAATCAGGATATGAAATGAATTTGTTACTTTGAAAGGGGAAGTTCAAACATGAACATCGCTTTAATTGCGCACGATCGAAAAAAAGAACTGATGGTGCAGTTCTGTATGGCTTATTGTGGTATCCTTGCAAAGCATAACTTGTGCGCAACCGGAACAACGGGTAAATTTGTTGCAGAGGCAACCGGTCTCAAAATTGAGAAATATCTTGCAGGCATGCAGGGCGGTGAGGAGCAGATTTCCGCACGTGTTGCATATAATGAAATTGATCTGGTTTTGTTTTTCCGTGACCCGATGTCCAATACGGAATATGAACCGGACGTGCATGCGCTTGCGCGCCTGTGCGATATGCATAATATTCCGATTGCGACCAACTCGGCAACCGCAGAGATGCTGATTCTTGGTCTGGATCGCGGCGATCTTGATTGGCGTAACATTGTCAATCCGAAAAGCCGTTGATTTTGAGCAAAGATAAAATATCAAAAAGTCGCGGCTTTGAGGCTGCGGCTTTTTTTGTGAAAGAGAAAAAACATGATAATTTTTGGGCGAGGCATTGAGTTTTATCAGAAATATGGTAAGATATAATAGTTACGGTATGTCTTTCATGCCTTGATTGTGCTCAAAAAACATTGATATAAAGGGGTATTCATAAATGGAAAAGATTAAACCCAGAACACTGTCCGGTTTTATGGAGCTGCTTCCGCAGAAGCAGGCACAGATGGAGCGTGTGATGGAAACCCTGCGCGAAACCTATGCGCTGTATGGATTTTATCCGCTCGATACACCGGTGCTCGAATCGTCCGATGTCCTGCTTGCCAAGGGCGGCGGTGAAACCGAAAAGCAGATTTACCGCTTTCAAAAGGGCGACAGCGATCTGGCGATGCGTTTCGATCTGACTGTGCCGCTGGCAAAGTATGTGGCACTCAACTACGGGCAGCTGACCTTCCCGTTCCGCCGTTACCAGATCGGCAAGGTTTACCGCGGTGAACGTGCACAGCGCGGACGTTTCCGTGAATTTTATCAGGCGGATATTGATATCATTGGCGACGGGCAGCTTGATATTATCAACGAAGCCGAGATTCCGTCCATTATCTACAAGACGTTCTCCAAGCTGGGCTTGGAGCGCTTCAAAATCCGCATTAACAATCGTAAGGTGCTGAGCGGTTTCTTTGCCTCTCTCGGGCTGACCGAGCAGGCGGGCGATGTGATGCGCACCATCGACAAGCTGGAGAAAATCGGCGCGGACAAGGTGCGTGAAATTTTGGTAGAGGACTGCGGCGCTTCGGCGGAGCAGGCAGAAGAAATCCTGAAGTTTATCACCATTGAGGGTGGCACACAGGGCATCCTCACAGCGCTCGAGGGCTATAAGGGCAGAAATGAGGTGCTCGACCTCGGCATCGATGAACTGACTACCGTTGCAACTTATATGGAGGCGTTCGGCGTTCCGGCGGATCACTTTGAGATTGACCTGACCATTGCGCGCGGTTTGGACTACTACACCGGCACGGTATATGAAACCACTATGCTCGATCATCCGGAAATCGGCTCGATCTGCTCGGGCGGCCGCTACGACAACCTTGCAGAATACTATACCGATAAGCAGCTTCCGGGCGTCGGCATTTCGATTGGCTTGACCCGTCTGTTTTTCGTGCTTGAGGATAAGGACTATCTCAATGAGAATCCGCCCGCAGCACCGGCAGATGTGCTCATCCTGCCGATGACCGAGGATGTTGGTCCGGCGATTGCTTTGGCAACCCGCTTGCGCGAAAGCGGCGTGCGTGTGCAGCTGCACTGCGAAAAGAAAAAATTCAAGGCGAAGATCACCTATGCAGACAAGCTGCATGTGCCGTATGTCATCTTTATGGGCGAGGATGAGATTAAAAATGATATCGTTGCGCTCAAGGAACTGACAACCGGCGAGCAGACTAACACCGGCTTCGACGAAGCGCTGGCGCGTATTCAGACCGGTCTTGCAGAGCGCGCGAAAGGCAAGGTTATCGTAGACCGCGGTTAATGGAAAAGAGTGGAGAGCGGAGTGCACTCGCGTGCTTCTGTATATGCTCTCTCTGTGTTGAATTTTGGAAAAAGATTGATAAGGACTGATGAATTATGAATAACACATCTATCGCAGGCATGAAGCGCACCCATATGTGCGGCGATCTGCGCCTGTCCGATGCAGGCAGCACGGTCACCGTCAATGGCTGGGTTGACCGCGTACGCGATAATGGCGGCGTTTTGTTCCTGCTCGTGCGTGACCGCGCGGGCGTTGTACAGTGCACCTTTGATAAATCTGTGAATGCTGAGCTGTTTGACATTGCATTTACCTGCCGCATGGAGTTTGTTGTGGCAGTCAAGGGCAAGCTGGCAGCACGCGATGCGGCAGTAATCAACCCCAAGATGCCGACCGGCGAGGTTGAGATTATTGCCGAGGAAATTCGCATTCTCAGCAAGGCAGAGACGACTCCGTTTGAGATTGACGATAATAAGGAAGTCGGCGACCAGACCCGTTTGAAGTACCGTTATCTGGATTTGCGCCGTCCGTCCATGCAGCGCAACATGATGCTGCGCCATCGCGTGACTCAGGTAGCGCGCAACTATTTCGATGAGCAGGGCTTCCTCGAGATTGAGACCCCGATGCTGACCAAGTCCACGCCTGAGGGCGCACGCGATTATCTCGTGCCGTCCCGCGTGCATCCGGGCAAGTTCTATGCACTGCCGCAGTCTCCGCAGCAGTATAAGCAGCTGCTCATGCTTGCCGGTATGGACCGTTATATGCAGATTACCCGCTGCTTCCGTGATGAGGATTTGCGTGCTGACCGTCAGCCTGAGTTCACTCAGATTGACTTGGAGATGAGCTTTGTGGAGCAGGATGATGTCATCGCGGTCAATGAGGGCTTCCTGAAGCGTGTATTCAAGGAAGTGTTGGATGTGGACATTCAGCTTCCGCTGCCGCGCATGACTTGGCAGGATGCCATGGATAAGTACGGTTCGGATAAGCCGGATGTGCGTTTTGGTTTTGAAATCAAGGATATTTCCGATATTGCGGCAAATTGCTCGTTCAAGGTGTTCAAGGAAACCGTTGCAAACGGCGGTACAGTTCGCCTGATTAACGTAAACGGCTACGCGGATAAGTTCCCGCGCAAGGAAATTGATAAGCTGGGTGAGTTTGTAAAGACCTACCGCGCGAAGGGTCTTGCATGGATGAAACTTGCAGCAGACGGTTCGATGACTTCGTCGTTTGCAAAGTTCCTTTCCGAGGATGAAATTGCAGCGATCAAGGAGCGTGCAGAAGCAAAGGAGAACGACCTGCTGTTCGTAGTTGCAGACGCCGACTGGGAGACTGCTGCGGTCGCGCTGGGCGCGCTGCGCTGCGAACTGGCAAAGCGTCTGGGTCTGGCGAAGAAGGACAACTTCAAGCTGCTGTGGGTCACCGAGTTCCCGCAGTTTGAGTACAGCGAGGAAGAAGATCGTCTGGTTGCAAAGCATCATCCTTTCACCGCGCCGATGGACGAGGATATTCCGCTGCTGGAGACCAACCCCAAGGCAGTTCGCGCCAAGGCGTATGATATCATTCTAAACGGCTGCGAGTTGGGCGGCGGTTCGATTCGTATTCATGATCCAGAACTCCAGACCAAGATGTTTGAGGCGCTCGGCTTCACCGATGAAAAGGCAAACGAACAGTTCGGTCATCTGATCACCGCATTCAAGTATGGTGCGCCCCCGCATGGCGGTCTTGCATACGGTCTTGACCGTTTGTGCATGCTGCTCGGCGGTTTGGATTCGATTCGCGATATGATTGCATTCCCCAAGGTACAGAATGCATCCGACCTGATGATGCAGTGCCCGGACGTTGTAGACGGCAAGCAGCTCGACGAGCTTTCGATCGCCGTGACCCGTGTCGAGGAAGAGCAGGAATAAAAGTCCGAGAGAAAACGCGATTATATACGCAAATATAATGGAAAAAAGCGTGCCGGTTTTCCGGCACGCTTTTTTGGATGCGAAGGATTGATTTTGAGGTATCGTTGTGCTATACTAAAACTAGCACAACTTATCTTCATATTTGTGGTATTCAGGTGTCTGATATCCGATGGATGGATATCGGGTGAAAAGGGAAGCAGGTGAGAATCCTGCGCTAAGCCGTAGCTGTGTATGGATGAGCAGTTTTCATGAGGTCACTGGAGGAAACCCTCCGGGAAGACGAAAACTGTGCGGATATCCGAGCCAGAAGACCTGCCTGAATAGAACGCACGGGAAATCTCTTCGGACTTTAAGAGAGTGCAGTATATTCGCCAGAGCGATTTTATTGCCGTATCTTGATGTTAGAGATACGGCTGTTTTTATTCCCGCCCCACAGGGAAGACAGGTGTGCCTCACCTTACGCAGTGCAGACGAAGTTCCAGCCTTTGTCTGCACTTTTTATTTTGCAGCATTTTTTTGAAAGATGCGGAACTTTTTTCTGACAGAACCGTCAAAAGAATAGAACACTCCAAAATGAATAACAGGATAAGGAGGAACATAAAATGAAAACGAAACAGATATTTGCAGGATTGATTGGTGCAAGCATGCTTTGCAGCATGGGTGCTGCCGCAACTGCGGCAAATGTGCAGCAGCAGGAAAAGCTTCCGATTGTAGAAGAAAAACAGCAGGCACCCGAGCGTGTGCTCACATATGGAAAGATTGAATCCATTCAGAAGGAAAACAACATGCCCGTTTCGATTACGCTTTCGCGTCTGAAGGAAAATGGTGGCACAGTGGTACTTCGGATTGATACGGATACAATCATGTTTGACAGTGACGCAGGAGTACAGGCTGATTGGAGTACGTTAAAAGAGGGCGACTGCATTTATGCGTTCCACAGTCCGGTTATGACCCACTCTTTGCCGCCGCAGACAACGGCAGAAGCGATTTTGACCAATGTTCCGCAGGATGCAGGCGCCGCAATGCTGCACACCGTGAAAGAAGTGGAACAGACTGGGGACGGCGGACTTCGTATTCTGGCAGATCAGGGTGATTTGATTATAAGCGTTGGTAAAGATGCAGTAATTTCGCCACTAGATACCAAAAATAAAGTCAGCTTTGCAGATGTCAAGGTTGGAGATCGCATTTTTGCATGGTATGATATGGTTCTGGAAAGCTATCCGGGACAGACCCATACCGATAAATTGGTACTGATTCCGGCAGGGACACAAGTTGAGAAACCGATGAATCAGACATATCACATTCTGATTGATGGAGATATGATGCTTCCGCAAAAGGCGGTTGTAAAAAATGGCGTCATTATGGTGCCGCTTCGTGTAGCAGCGGAAGCATTGGGATGCAAGGTCACATGGGATGGCGCAGAAAAGGCTGCGACAATTACAGACGATGCGCGCACAATGACTGTAACCATCGGAGAAGACTTGTATGTTTCAGCCGCGGCGCCGGAAACCGACCTCATTGGCATGACTGCACCGCAGAAGTTGGGCGCTGCACCGCATATTGATGCGGAGGGATACACATGGGTGCCTGCAAAGGCATTTGAGGTGATGGTTGGCTATCAGGTCACGCAGACCGAGGATACAGTCAAAATCGATCCGCAATCCTGATAAAAATACAGCGCTTTACCGAATCGCGATATTGGACACCCCCTCTCCTTGGGAAGAGGGGGTGTTTTTTCCCGTATAGAAAAGCAAACTCGGCTATGATAATTCTAACTTCTCAGGGAATGCTTCCTTTCGCAGAATGCCCCACATTTTATCAATGTAAGCAAGCGTATAGAAGCTTTCATAATAATGATAGTAGAATGCGCCCTTTAATGTCATACGGTAAACGTCATTATTTTCCGTGACAAAACCGAAGATTTCGGCAAGCTTTAATTCAAAACCATACATATTTTTCAGCGGTATGCCAAAGAACTCCTTGAAATCTTTGGCATCGATTTTTGTACTGTAAGCTGTCCAGAACAGGTAATAGATCATGCGCTGGCGTAGTGAAAACCGGGTTGTCAATGAAGTTGGAAGCTTTCCCTCGGCGATTCGCCTGCAATATGCATCCACGGAAAATGTATTGATTTTGAATTGCTCTTTCAGAAGGGTGGTTGCTGAACAGCCAAACCCCAGAAAATTTTCTCGGGTCATCGATGAATATTGGGCGTTCTTTTGGCTTGAAAATGTCCAAATGGAAGTGCGGAAATATCCGCACTCCATACAGTATTGGGTGATTGCATCCAACAGTACGCGTTTTTGCTTCTTGGGCATGGCTTCAAGCGGGCTTGAAGTAAAAGTGAAATCAATAAAGGGATAGACTGCAATATGGTTCGCGCCATTTTGGAATGCAGCATCAAGATCAGCTTTCAGGTCATCGAAGGTCTGATTGGGCAGTGCAAAGATAAAGTCCATGGAAACGGTTTCAAATGGAATTTCAGATAGAATCTTTTTGATTGCGGCAGCATTGATTGGCGACCTGCCCAAAATATGCTGGAATTTTTCTTGAAATGACTGAATTCCAATGCTGATTTTTGTCACGCCGGCTGTTTTAAGCGTCGTTAAAACCGATGGGGTCAAGTCGTCCGGGTGCAGTTCAATGCCGATTCCTTCGGTGATGATGAAATGCTCATGGATGGCATCAATGATTTCTTTTAGGCGGTCTGCTGCAAGCGCCGGCGTGCCGCCGCCGAAATATAGGCTGGTCGTTTTCGTTTTGCCATGATGCTGGCTGCCAACAAGATGAATTTCCTGAAGCAGCGCATCAATGTAGCGATCACACAGGTCTTTTGAGTATTTCACCTTGCAATAGGGGCAAAAACTGCAAATATTCCTGCAAAAAGGGATATGGACATAAAGCCCCAAACCTTTGCAATCGGAATAGGGGAGATGCTGGTCAAATTCATTTTTAAAAATGAAAGGCTTCGCAGAACGGGTGAGCCACATTCGCGTAAGATTTGTGAGAATACTCATAACAGTGCTCCTAAATATATTTTAAGTATGTGAACAACATTTCAAGGATGATCCGAATATTTCCGCTAAACAAAAGCGTATATTCGGCTACAAAGAAATAGCCACACTTTTCACACAGATGGGGCACCTCAATACAGCGACCGCAAGTGGAGACCTTTCCATTTTCCATCACAACGCATTGATGACAGGGAGTTGGGAAATTATTCTGGATTAAGTACGGGAACGCACTTTTCAGGTTGAATACAGGAGCGCCCTCTTTCATCATTCTGGTAATCGTTTCGCAGCATTTTGCTTTTTCTTCTTTGGAAAGAGCGAGTTCCTCCGTGTCTGGATATGGCGTGTGGAAGTTGAACGAAACCGCGCGGACATGATTGGTGTCACGCGCAGCAATACAGACATCCTGAACGGAATCTTTATTGATCTGGTTGATTGCCATGTAAAAGCAGATGTTATCAGCAGTTGCATTTTTGATATTTTCCATGATGGCGTCATAGGTATCACCGCGAATTGCATTGTGGCGTTCACGGTCTCCGTCCAGACTGAGTAGGATTAAATCTGCTTCTGGCAAATCTATGGGAAAGGTTCCGTTTGTTACAACATTGACGATAAGAAATCCCATTTGTTTTGCTTCAACGACCAAAGCACGTAAGGTATATGTGCCGTCCTGCCAGAGAAAAGTTTCGCCGCCGCAGAAAAACAGAATGCGTACCCCCATATTATAAAGCTGATGCATTTCTTTTTTTATGTTTGAATAAGGATGAATAACCGCTGTGATATTGTTAACGGAGCAATGCCTGCATTTTAAGTTGCATCGATCGGTCAGAATAATGGTACCGAGGATGGGCTGCTTTTTGTGAAACAAAATTGTTTGAATTCCAAACCGTGCAAAGTAAAGAAATGAAGAAAATTTCATAGGACTTCCCACTTTCTTTGAAGTTCGCTGAAGATCGATTGATATAAATATTCTATCACATCTCTGCGGATACTGCTATATAGATAGGTAAAAGCCAGAAATAAAAAAAGACTTGCTTCCCATGACTGATCGGAAGCAAGTCTTTTTTGTTTATTTTTTGTGTACACGAACCGGCTGCAAGGCAGGAAATCCAAAACGGCGATGCAGAAAATCAGATATCTGCAAAAATTCGTCCGAAAATCCAAAACGCATGGCAAGTCGGTAAAGGGGAAGAAAAATTTTGTATAGTGAGAAGTGTTTCATAAAATCAGATAAAATTGTACGCATAAAATTCATTTGCGAACTCCTTTCTGATAATTATTATAAATCAGAAAACGGTTTAGGAAATGGACGAATCATGTCGCAGCTGTAAATAAATTATGAATATATGGCTTGGAGAGAGGTTGGCTTATCTTGCATATTTGTACGCAAAATGGTATACTAAATCAAGTCGCAAAAACAAAAAAATCGTTGAGAAAAGAAAAATAATGTCGAATTCAAGAACTTAAGGGAAGAATCTGCTCAAAGAAAAGGGCGGATTTGTTGGATACACTGGGAAATAAGATCCACCTGCTTTTCTGCAAGCGCATGAATACGGGGATCACCGGCATGGTATTCGTGTAAGTGATTTTGAAGCTGGAGCAGTTCAGATAAGCTGAGATGCAACATCTGCTTTGCAGAATAAGAAGGATGATGGAAAGGGGAATTTGAGATTTTAGGAATGGGAGCCGAATTCGTGAAAGAGTTTGATATCCCTTTATGACAGGGGCTGAAAAGCTTGGATGCTTCACTGCGGTATAGTTGGTAACGAATTTGTTGATCCTTTAGCATATGTCGCAGAGAAGAGTCGGTGACATAGGGGAGAATTTGATTGATTTCGTGATATTTCGTTTTTGTACTATGATCGATATATTGCAGCATTTCCTGATCTGTCAGCATCGTGTAAGAACCTCCGGGCAATAAGAATATATGTTTAAGATGCCCATAAAAAGTAAAAATCAAATCAGATTGAAGTTAAAAAGGGGAAAGATTATGTTTTTTGTACAAATGAGGATGAATGGAGAAAAAGTATATCTATATAATGCACGTTTGATGCTGCATCTCCCAGATTATGCACGGCGTTTTCAAACAGCAGTATCTGCATTGAGATATATGAAGCGTCATGAATCTCTTAGCAGATATGCTTGGCGTATTATCGAGATTCCGGATGAGGAATTGCGGGACATGCGTTATTGGATCTAAGAAAAGCAGTAAATCAGTCACCGGTAAGTTGGGGGATACATAGTCTGACAGTGAAGAGCGCTTCTTCAATTTGAAATATGGAGGTTTTATTCATGTCAGAAAGAATTGCCCCCGGCCCGATTGGCGGCAATACGAACTTCCGAGAGGCTGTTTGTATCCATACGAAAAAAGTGTATGATTCCTGTAAGAGTAAAGAATGTATCCGCGATTTGCGTGTCTACCTGACGGCAGAATCGCAGGCATTTATCAACAATAACTGTGTTTCGGTGAAACCCCGCTCAGCAGAATTATTGTTTGTAAATATTGATGTGGAAAAAGTTCCCTACAACAAGGGCTTCTTCTCGGTCGATGTACGGTTCTTCTATCGGATTTCAGTAGAAGCTAGCATGACCATTGGCTGCCCGCGTCTGCTGAATGGTCTGGCAGTATTTGATAAGCGCTGCATTCTGTTTGGCAGTGAAGGCGGTGCACGTATTTTCAGCTCTAAATATTGTCAGGGAGCGCCTGATCAGCAGCTGCTGCAATCGGCAAATAAGCCAACTGCAGTGGTTGAAGCTACTGCAGTAAAATAGGTAGATAAATAACACACAAAAATGTTGATAATAGTTCTATGATTATTAAAAATATTATGTTTACAAGTCGAAAAAATTCAAATGAGTTTTACAGAACTTACTTGAGACAAAAATCTACATAGGTAGATGCGAGTTTCGGGTAAGTTCTTTTTTTATTTGGAAAGGATTTTTTGTCTCTAAAAAGAAATAAATTTTCTGTGCTTGTCTATCTTTTTGAGATTACAGAAAAGTTAAATAAAAGAATTGCTTCTATATATAATGTGATTAGTAAAATTGGAAAATTTAGATTGAAAATTCCTCCAAACATGGTATACTAAAGACATGGCGATACCCAACGAAAAAAGTCGAATGGCATGAGTTATGAATGCGAAAGGAGGTCAACATTCAAACTCGAAATTTACAAGGAGGAATAAACATGAAAAAAAGATTATTATCAGCACTTTTGGCAGTGTGCATGGTAATGACGATGGCTCCCGCGGCATTTGCAGCGGAGGGCGGCAACGATGCACCAACGCACACTCAAAAAAATATAGCGCGGATTGAACAGACTGGTGAAGAATATCCCACATTAGCAGCAGTTAGTGCGGCTGTGTTAGACAATCAAACAATCACGATGCTGGAAAACGTTGATAGCCAAACGGACTATTTTACGTTTACTAACAAGAAAGACATCACCATAAACTTAAACGGTAAAACGATTAAGGGTAGCGGTGACTGGGCGGTTGTATATTGTCCCACAGGTTCAACGGTTACCATTGATGGTACAGTGGCTGGAAGTGCCATTTATTCATATGAAGTAGGTGCTACTGATGGGAAAAGCGGATATGCTACCACTGTGTGGTCAGGTACCGATAGCAAAGTAGTCATCAATGGTGGACATTACGAAAACGTCATTACGACAACGCAGGACGATCACTTTGATTTGATTTATGCTAATGGTGCTAATGCATCCATCGAAATTTTGGATGGTACTTTCAAAAATTTTACGCCTAAATGGACATTGAATTTGAAAGATAATAGTGGAGCTTCAATCGCAGTTAAGGGTGGTTCCTATGATAGTTTTGACCCATCAGCAGGAAACACCGAGCCTGCGCCCAATAATCCTAAAAATTATTTGGCGGAGGGCTATGTCAGCGTTGCAAATGGCGACAAGTTCGAAGTAAAACCCCTGTCCGAAGTTGCTGTCGCAGAAATTAGCGGTACACCTTACCGTACGCTGGTTGATGCTGTGAAGAATGCAGAAAACGGCGCTACCATCGAACTGCTGAAGGATGCATCCGGCGCAGGCGTGGGCACCTTTAATGGTGCGCAGGACGGAACCGGCGTGAAAAACTTCACCATTGACTTTGGCGGTCATACTTACACCTGTACGGGTCCTGCTGTCGGCTCGTCCGGCACACAGTCTCAGGCTTTCCATCTGGAATGGACCGGCGATGCTGCAAACAACGCAAAAGTTACGCTGAAAAACGGCACGGTAACGGCTACGGCAAATTCCGGCGTGGCGATGATTATTCAGAACTACTGCGACCTGACGCTGGACAACATGGTGATTGACGGCAGCAAGCTGCGCGCCAGCGACTATTCCCTGTCCAACAACTGCGGCAACATCACCATCAAGGACACAGAGATTATCGCGCCTACTGGCGGCGTTGCGTTTGATGTCTATGGCGGTTTCCAGTCGTATGGCGATGTAACGGTAACGCTGGAAGGCGAAAGCAAAATCAGCGGCAAGGTCGAGGTTGCCCGCGGCGCAGGCACCCAGAACACGAACACCCTTTACATTAAGGGCGGCTCTGTTGACGGCGAACTGAGCATTACCGACAATGCAAAGACTGTCGTCTCCATTTCCGGCGGCACTTTTAATGCCAAGGTAGACGACAAGTACATTGCCCCGAACTACGAGTGCATTGCGAACGGTGGCAAATTCACCGTTCAGAAGATAGAGGATAAGCTGATTGTAGACAAGGGCGAAGTATCCGATAATACCCAGTCCGCTACACTTGCAGGCGATTTCAAGCCGAGCGCTCCGATTGAGGGCGACAATGAAGGCTCTGAGGTAAATGGATATGATGTTTCCCTCGACCTTTCCAACAAGGGCGAAGGCACCAAGGCGACCACCGTCAATCTGACCGTCACCAAGGAAACCGCGAAGTCCCTTGCCGATGCGGACAGCCTTTCGGTTGCAACCGACGCAGGTACGGTTGAACTGAACGCCGCTGCACTGGATAAGGTTGGCACGACCGAGGGCGACGTTGTTATCACGGTTCAGAAGAATGATGTCACTGATGATAACGTCAAGGCTTCCTACACCGTTTCCGTTAAGACGGGCGAAACAAACCTGCTGCCCTACGGCGAAAGCAACGGCGCGGTAACCATTACCGTTCCGAAGGACGGCGCCGCGGTTGCTTGGTATGTAACTGGCGAAGACGATAGTAAGGTTTATGTGGAAAAGCTGAATGCCAACGTAGAGGGTGACAATCTTGTCATCACCATCGGCCACCTGTCCACCATCGAGCTGTTGGCAAAGGATCCGGATGCTACTGCTGTTGCAACTGTCACTACTGCTGATGGCAAGACCACTGGTTATAACACTTTGAATGAAGCGCTGACCGCAACCACCGCAGGCAGCACAATCAAGCTGCTGAAGGCTGTAGAAAGCGCAACTGCTATCACCGTACCTGCCGGTGCAACTCTGGATGGTAATGGTAAGACTATTACCTGCACCAGCACAATCACGACAGGCGCTTTCCTGAACGCAGGCGGCAACAATGTCACGATCAAAAATGTGACTATCAACACTGCTGGGCATGTGAAGCACGGTGTGCAGTTCTACTGTGTGAACGGCGGCAAACTCAGCAATGCCACTGTTAATGGTGGCTCCTACACTTCTGTCATTGTCAATGGTTCTACAGATATCACTTTGGAAGACTGCACCCTGAATCCTGACGAGAGTGCTTACACCAATGTAGAGTATGCAATGGGCAGCGGCGTCACGGAGATTCCGTCTATGACGCTAGACAATGTATCCTTCGATTCTTCCAAGCCTGCGGTTTGGGCAGACAATGCT
>JAGZOP010000028.1 GCA_018383195.1 Clostridiaceae bacterium
AAAGACCTGTCCGTAAACTAAAAGGAAAACCACCAGTCCTCTTTAGAACAGAACTGGTGGCATAGGGTATTTTGTGTCTACTAACTATTGACTACTTCAACCTGTTTGAGACCGCAGGCGGGGTACAGTTCCGCGCGGGCGAGAGCATAGAGGTCAAAGGGACGGCTGAGGTGCTGGTCAGCTGCGTGACTGCGGGCGCTGCGGGAAATGTGGCGGCGAGCACGGTGACGGCGATGCCGGTGCAGATTGCGGGCATTTCGGCGGTGACCAACCCCGAACCGATGACCGGCGGATATGACGCAGAGAGCGACAAGAGCCTGATGGAGCGGTTTTTGAACCAGTTGCAGCACCCTGCAACGAGCGGAAACGCATGGCATTACAGCGAATGGGCGCACGAGGTTGCCGGTGTGGGCGAGGTCATTGGGCACGGGGCGGGGACAGTCGATGTGACCGTGCTCGGCAGCGATGGCAAGGCAGAGCGTATGCACACGGGATTCTGGCGGCGCTCGGCATCCAGAAGCACGAGGAGGAGCACTGGGCACAGAAGTTCTACGACAGCCTGCGGAAGAAGGGCATCGTGATTCATGAGGAACGGTTCGACGATAAGATCACGCGCGGGGAAGTGTTCGCGCTGCTGGATCAGGTTGTGAAGTGAGAGGTTTCATTTGGACACAAAAATAAATTGACCGTATTCGACAGCGTTCGACACGGAAAATTTGACCGTTGTGATATAATAAAACTGTTCCAAAGCAATGCACCGCCGAGGAACGCCAAGACACTTCTGCCTTTGCCATAGGGCAGAAGAAGCCCCTGCTTTGTGACCAGACAAGGCAGGGGCTGTTTCATTTTTCATTGAGCGAAGAAAGACCTCCTTGTTTCAAAAAATGAAGCAAAGAGGTCTTTTTTGCGTTTTAGAGCAAATTAAAATGCGTTGTCATCTAAAAAGTACGGCGTCGTCTGATAGACATAATAATTGAGCCAGTTCGTATAGAGCAAATGCCCATGTGCACGCCAACGCATGAGCGGCTCGCGGGACGGATCGTCATCGGGGAAGTAATGCTGCGGGACTTTGGGATTCAGCCCACGCCCTTTATCGCGTATATATTCTGCCTTGAGAGTGTCGCGGTCGTATTCGGAATGACCGAGTACAAAAATCTGACGGCCGTATTTGGCTTCGACGATGTATACGCCCGCCTCGTCCGAGATGGAGAGGAGATGCAGCAGGGGATTTTTGCAAATATCTTCTTCGCGAACCTCGGTATGGCGCGAATGCGGTGCAAAAAAGACATCGTTAAAGCCGCGAAATAGATTTTCCTTCGGGGTGAGTACCTTGTGTTCAAAAACGCCGCTCATCTTTTCGGGAAGTTCATATTTTGGAATGCCGTAGTGGTAATACAAACCGGCTTGCGCACCCCAGCAGATATGCAGGGTGGAATGGACATGGGTTTTGGTCCATTCCATGATCTCACACAGTTCATTCCAGTAGTCCACATCTTCAAAGTCCATCAGTTCGATGGGGGCGCCGGTGATAATGAAGCCGTCATACTTTTTGTCGCGAATTTCATCAAAGGTGCGGTAAAAGGTGAGCAGGTGGTCTTCCGGTGTGTGGGAGGATTTGTAGGTTTCGGTCTGGATGAGGTCGATTTCAATTTGCAGGGGGGTGTTGGAAAGGCAGCGCAAAATCTGCGTTTCGGTCACAATTTTGAGCGGCATGAGATTGAGCAGACCGATGCGCAGCGGACGGATATCCTGTGTGAGCGCGCGGTGCTCGGTCATGACAAATATATTTTCACTTTCCAGCACAGCGCGCGCCGGAAGGCTGTCGGCAATTTTGATAGGCATAAGCAGGCTCCTTATCTTCTTTTCGACTTTATTATAACAAACCAGTGGGATCACGACAAGGGAAAATCAAACGGCGCAGACCGGTTTCGTCTGCGCCGTAGACAAAGGGTCAATCTCCCTTGAATGCGTCTTTGACCTTATCCCAGAAGCCTTTGCGCTGCTGCTGGTTTTCACCCGTCATAGAAGCTTCAAACTCACGGAGCAGTTCTTTCTGCTTGCCGGACAGGTTTTTCGGTACTTCGATATTGATGCGGACATATTGATCTCCGCGGCCGCGGCCGTTCACATTTTGAATGCCCTTGCCGCGCATACGGAATACCGTTCCGGGCTGTGTGCCCTCGGGCATGGTGTATTCTACTTTACCGTCAATGGTCGGTACCTGCAAGGTATCTCCAAGCGCTGCCTGTGCAAAAGAAACCGGCATTTCGCAAACAACATCTGAGCCTTCGCGTGTGAAAATTGGATGCGGACGGATGGAGATGGTGACAATGACATCACCTGCGGGACCGCCGTTTGCACCCGCGCCGCCCTGGCCGCGCAGCTGAATGGACTGACCGTCATCAATGCCGGCGGGGATGTTGACTTTCAATGTACGGGATTTCTGGACACGACCAGTACCGCCGCACTTTGTACACGGCTTTTTGATAATCTTACCGGTACCATGACAGTTCGGACAAGCAGCCTGCGTCTGGAACATGCCGAGCGGGGTACGCTGGGTTTGTGTTACTGTACCCGAGCCGCGGCAGTTGGAACAGGTTTCTGCAGAGGTACCCTTTGCAGCACCAGTGCCGCCGCATTCATCACAGGTTTCGGTGCGCTCAATGGTGATTTCCTTTTCACAGCCGAACGCAGCTTCCTCAAACGAAAGCATGACGCGCTTCTGGATGGTTGCGCCGCGCTGGGGGGCATTGCGGCGCGAACGGCTGGACGAACCAAAACCGCCGCCAAAGAATGAGCCGAAAATGTCGCCCAAATCCCCCATGTCGAAGCCGCCGCCAAAGCCGCCGTAGCCGCCCTGACCGGCGCCGTAGTTCGGGTCCACGCCTGCGAAGCCAAACTGATCATATTTTGCGCGCTTATCCTTATCGGAAAGCACTTCATAGGCTTCGTTGACTTCCTTGAACTTTTCCTCTGCCTCAGGGTTATCCTTATTCAAATCTGGATGGTACTTTTTAGCGAGTTTGCGGTGCGCCTTTTTGATCTGGTCATCGGTCGCGCCCTTTTGTACGCCAAGCACCTCATAATAATCTCTTTTATCTGCCATATAATTCAGTCCTCTATACAAGGGGATAGGCGCGCCGAAGCGCGCCCTCTGCGTGAAAAGTTAGAAAATAGGAGTTAGGAGTTGTGGTATCGCGCTTCACACGATGATGAAATTCACCGCTTAACGGCGTTCCAACACTCCTCCCTCTTCATTTCTCACTCCTAACTTTTATTTGTCGTCGTCCTTGACTTCAGTGAAGTCTGCGTCTACAAAATCACCCTGCGGACCGGACTGCTGTGCGCCGCCCTGGAAGCCCTGACCGCCCATGTTCGGGTCGCCCTGCGGAGCCTGCTGCGCATAAACCTTCTGCGCAATCTCGCCGAACTTCTTGGAAAGACCTTCGGAAGCCATCTTAATCATCTCGGAATCGGTGCCCTTGAGCGCTTCCTTCACCTTTTCGATTTCAGACTCAACCGCGCTCTTTTCAGAAGCGTCAATCTTATCGCCGAGATCGGAAAGTGCCTTCTCAGACTGGAATACCAGCTGCTCTGCATTGTTGCGGATTTCAACTTCTTCCTTACGCTTCTTGTCCTCAGCTGCGAACTGCTCTGCCTCATGCATTGCCTTGTCGATCTCTTCCTGAGAGAGATTGGTGGACGCGGTGATGGTAATCTTCTGCTCCTTACCGGTGCCGAGGTCCTTTGCGGATACGTTTACAATGCCGTTGGCGTCGATGTCAAAGGTAACTTCGATCTGCGGTACGCCACGCGGAGCCGGAGCAATGCCGTCGAGGTTGAAACGACCGAGGGTCTTGTTGCCCGCTGCCATTTCACGCTCGCCCTGAAGGACATGGATTTCAACCGACGGCTGATTGTCTGCCGCAGTAGAGAAAATCTGGCTCTTCTTGGTCGGAATGGTGGTGTTGCGCTCGATCAGCTTGGTGCAAACGCCGCCGAGGGTCTCGATGCCGAGGGACAGCGGGGTTACGTCGAGCAGAAGAACGTCCTTGACTTCGCCGCCGAGTACGCCGCCCTGAATGGCTGCGCCAATGGCAACACATTCGTCCGGGTTGATGCCCTTAAAGCCTTCCTTGCCGGTGATATTCTTGACTGCTTCCTGAACAGCCGGAATACGGGAGGAACCGCCGACGAGCAGAACCTTTGCAAGGTCGCCCGGCTGCAAGCCAGCGTCGCTCATTGCCTGACGAACCGGACCGGTGGTTGCTTCTACGAGATCAGCCGTCAGTTCGTTGAACTTTGCGCGGGTCAGGGTCAGTTCAAGATGCTTCGGACCGGTTGCATCTGCGGTGATGTACGGCTGGTTGATCGAGGTGGAGGTCATGCCGGACAGCTCGATCTTTGCCTTCTCCGCAGCTTCCTTCAGGCGCTGCATTGCCATCTTGTCCGAGGACAGGTCGATACCTTCCAGCTTCTTGAATTCCTGAACCATCCAGTTCATGATGCGCTCGTCGAAGTCATCGCCACCGAGCTTGTTATTGCCTGCGGTTGCCAGAACCTCGAGGACGCCGTCGCCAATGTCGAGAATCGATACGTCGAAGGTACCGCCGCCAAGGTCATATACCATAACCTTCTGCTCTTCTTCCTTATCAACACCGTATGCCAGTGCAGCAGCAGTCGGCTCGTTGATGATACGAAGTACCTCCAGACCTGCGATGCGACCGGCATCCTTGGTAGCCTGACGCTGAGAGTCGGTGAAGTATGCCGGAACGGTGATAACTGCCTGAGTAACTGGTGCGCCGATATAAGCTTCTGCATCAGCCTTGAGCTTCTGCAGCACCATTGCCGAAATCTCCTGCGGGGAATACTGCTTATCGTCGATGGAAACGCGGTAGTCCGAACCCATGTGACGCTTGATCGACATGACGGTCTTATCAGCGTTGGTGACTGCCTGACGCTTTGCAACCTGACCGACCATACGCTCACCGGTCTTGGAGAATGCAACAACAGACGGGGTGGTTCTTGCGCCTTCTGCGTTTGCGATAACAACAGCTTCGCCGCCTTCCATAACAGCGACACAGCTATTGGTTGTACCTAAGTCGATACCAATGATCTTGCCCATGATAAATGATCTCCTTTATATGATATATGATTTTCTGTGAAAACCCCGTGGTCACGGATTTGGCGCGATCGCTCCCTTTCAGGGGGACAAGAGGGGGAGGGGTTAGTTTGCGACCTGCACCATCGCGTGGCGGATGACCTTGCCGCCAATCTGGAAGCCCTGCTGGAAAACTTCCGCGATGACGTTTTCGCCCAGTTCTTCGTTTTCGATGTGCATAACCGCATTATGAAGATTGGGGTCAAATTCGGTCCCCGGATCTGCCATAATCTTTTCTACGCCGATTCCTTTCAGGCTTTCAACGAGCTGGGTCATGGTCAGTTCCACACCCTTTTTATATTCAGCATCTGCGGTTTCTGCCTTCAGCGCGCGCTCGAGGTTGTCATACGTCGGCAGCATGGCTTTGACGGCATATGCGACAGCTTCGGCATGCAGGCTTTCCCGCTCACGCTGGCTGCGCTTGCGGAAATTGTCGTACTCGGCAGCCAGACGCAGATGCTGATCGTTCAGCGCATCGAATTTTGCCTGCAAAGCGTCCGTTGCCTTGGGTGCTTCGGAAGCAGCTTCGGTTTCCGCTGCCGCAGTCGTTTCTGCTGCGGTTTCGGGCTCCTGCTGCACTTCTTCAGCGGGCTTCTTGGTTTGTTCCATTTCTATCATCCTTAATTATTTGTTTTCATCCAGAAAAGTATCGGCAATCAGCTTGTTGAGCCCCTTGGCAAACCGGCTGAGCCGCGCGGACAGATTTCTGTAATCCATGCGCGTGGGTCCTACAATGCCGATCATGCCCTGTCCCAGTGTGCCAATGTCGTATTTGGCATAAATCATAGAAGCATCCGAGAGCGGATTCTCGCCGTTTTCCGGTCCGATAAAGAACTGAATACCGTTTGCATTGCGCTGTACCGGAATCAGATGCCGGTCGTCGGTGATGTAATCGAGCAGCGCCTGCGCCTTTTGGGTATCCCGATACTCAGGGAAACGCAGCAGCTTGTTTGCTCCTTCGAGGTAAACCTTTTGGCTTCCCAGTTCTTCAATCAGTTCGGCGAGATATTCAGCAACCGGAGCAAGCAGGGCGGTCAGCCCGGCAGCGCGGCGTACTACGTCAAAACGTTCTGCGGTAATCTGATCGAGAGAAAGACCGGTCAGCGTTTGGTTAAGCACATAGGTGAGCAGTTCGGATTCTTCCTTTGAAACCTCAGCAGCCGTGTGCACCAGTTTGTTTTTGACCAGTCCGGTATCGGTGACAACCACAATGACAAATGTGGAGCGGTCTACCGAGATGATTTCAAACTGTTTGAGCATGGTGCGGTTCATGTAAGGGGTCACCGCGACCGATGCATAGTTGGTCAGGGTGGACACCAGCCGTCCGGCTTCCTGCACCAGACGATCCAGTTCACGCACCTTACCGCGCATCTGGTTCAGCGCGTCCTCGTCGCCCTCGGGGGGCTCGCAGGCGCCCATCAGTTCGTCTACATACAGCCGGTATCCTGCGGGGGACGGGATACGTCCTGCCGAAGTATGCGGCTTTTCGAGGAATCCCATCTCTTCGAGTTCGCTCATCTCATTGCGGATGGTTGCGGAAGAAAACTTCAGCTCCGGGCGCGCAGCCAGCGTTTTGGAACCGACCGGCTCGGCGGTGCGGATATAATCGCCAATGATGGCTTTGAGAATTTGTTTTTTACGTTCTGAAAGCTCCATGGTGGAGCACTCCTTTCGTTTAGCACTCACACTCCTTGAGTGCTAAGCATAATTTACCACCATGGAGCCGAGAAGTCAAGGGGCGTATGTGAATATTTTGTGAATCCTGATGGGATTTATGTAAAAAGAAAACCCGTGCGGCAAGAGAAACCGCGGATTCATGCAGGAAAAGGCAAATGCTCCCGTACAGAATACAGAAGTCCGCATTCTGACAGGAGCAGATAATAGTCTTATAACATGGATTCTTGATCGGCTGCATGGATTGGGCGAATCGGGCGGCAGGGGTTGCCTGCGGCAACCCATCCGGGCGGAATGTCCCGGTTGACCACACTGCCCGCGCCGATGACCGCGCCGGAGCCGATCGTTACCCCCGGCAGCACTTGGGTTCCTGCACCGATCCACACATCGTTGCCGATGGTGATCGGATAGGCATATTCCAGTCCAAGCCTGCGCGGCTTGGCATCGAGAGGATGCCCTGCGGTGTGAAACCCGCAGTTTGGGGCGATAAAGACGTTGTCACCAAAGGCTACTCGTGCGCCGTCGAGGATGACGCAGCCATGGTTGGCAAAAAAGTTTTCGCCGATTGAGATATTGCTGCCATAATCGCACCAAAAAGGCGCGCAAATCGTGAAATGTGTTCCGGTCTGACCGAGCAGGCGGCGCAGGAGCGCATCCTGCTCAATTTCCTGAGAAGGGCGGAGCTGATTGAAGTCATAGCATAGTTCTTTGCAGGCGGCGCGTGCTTTGACAAGTTCTGCATCATTTGCGTCATAGAGCAAGCCGGTTTGCATTTTTTGCCGTTCGGTCATCGCAGCATCTCCCGTATTTCAGAATCGGACAGTAGCACACCGTTCAGCGCTGCGCCGGTAAGGATTTCACCTTCATAGCACAGTTTGAGTGAGAAAAAGGGGATGTTTTCCTCGAGCAGGCGAAAAAACAGCTTGTCACCCGCCCAGATAGGCAGTGCAGGGATGCGCGCTTTCTCAACCCAGACCAGTTCGCCCTCGCGGCAGTCGGTAAGTTTGCCGGTCCAACTGTCTGCGGTGAAGAGGTGCATATATTCGGTGGGCCAACGGTCGGATACAAAGGTGACCAGTCCGCGGTAACGGTAGGAAGTCAGGATAAGACCGGTTTCTTCCCGAACCTCGCGCAGTACACAGTCCTCGGGGCTTTCCTGATCTTCAAACTTGCCGCCAACCCCAATCCATTTATCATGATTTGCGTCGTGCTTCTTTTTGACGCGGTGGAGCATCAGGTATTTTCCGTCCTGCTCCAGATAGCAAAGCGTGGTATTCTGCATGAAACCCCTCCTGAAAATCGTTACATTTATGGTAAGGCTTTTGCGACGAAAATGCAAGATGTGCTGGAAGTATTTATTAGGATGTGTTAAACTGAAAATAAAGAATAGTGGGAGGGAACTGGAATGAAAACGGAGAAACTCAGGCGTGTTGTTTTGATCTGTGCGGCGGCGCTGTGCATACCGGCAGTGATCTTTGTTTTCTGGGAACGCCCATCCGCGCAGGCGGTGACGCCTGAAGCGGCTGAGTCGCTACTTTCCGGGTCGCAGCGCGTGCTGGTGGGCGACCAGTGGCACGAAACCGGAGGAGACGCGGTTTCGGTATGCGTGATGGGTGAAGAATACCTGTGCCCGAAAAGCGAAGCGCTTGCGGCTGTGGCGGAGATCGAACGATGGAAAGAAATTGGATGCTGCGACCAGAATACGGTCAAAAAGCTCACGGAAAGGGAGAAACCGCTGTTAGTATTTCAGTTCGGCGATCAGTATGAGCTGCGCATCTATACAAAGGATTATATTATTTTTTACAATGGATATGCTGCTTCTGCTTGGGAAGACAGCACAGCATACTATCATGTCGAACGCTCCATGGAGGAGATCTGCAAAGAGGAAAAGCTGCCGATGGTCAGCAGACTGAAGGATTACGTGCGGGCGCAGGGGGAAAGGCTGCGGGCATAACGAAAAAGTCTTGTTTTGCGGTGATCAATCTTGACAAATCCCGCCTGAGATGATACGATAACCCATGCAAGGGAGCTGCCGGCGGGCGGCTGAGAGGAGGGGCGATTCCCCTCGACCTTACCTGATTTGGATAATGCCAACGTAGGGAAGCGACAGGGTTTCAAATCTTTGCCGTGCAGATATTTGCGCGGAGGATGATAAAAAAAGCCAGGGACATCCCGTGAGGGATGTCCCTTTTTCTTTTCGTGGCAGAAAAAAAGGAGGAAAATCATGATCAAAAAGGTACTTACGATTGCGGGTTCTGACTGTTCGGGCGGCGCCGGCATTCAGGCAGACCTCAAGACCATGTCCGCACATGGCGTGTTCGGGATGAGCGTCATCGTATCGGTCGTGGCGGAGAACACCGCGCGTGTCATCGACATTCAGGATGTCAGCCCGGAGATGATCGAAAAGCAGATCGACGCCGTGTTTGAGGACATCGTGCCGGATGCGGTCAAGATCGGCATGCTCTCCACTCCGGCGTGTATGCAGGCAGTAGCGGGAAAACTGCGGCAGTATCAGCCGCAGCATGTGGTCATCGACCCGGTGATGTATGCCAAGAACGGCTGTCCGCTTATGAATCCGGATGCGGTCGGCGCACTGATTGAGCATGTGCTGCCACTCGCCGACGTGCTGACGCCGAATATCCCCGAAGCGGAATGTATCGCAGATATGAAGATTGAAACGCCGGCAGACATGGAAGAAGCGGCGCGTAAAATTTATGCGATGGGCTGCAAGGGAGTGCTGGTCAAGGGCGGACATGCCATTGGAGATGCACTGGATATTCTATATGATGGAACGCAGTTCTACCGTTTTGAAACCAAGCGCATCAATACCAAGAATACGCACGGCACCGGCTGCACGCTGTCCTCTGCGATTGCGTCCAATCTGGCGCTCGGCTATGACATTGCAGAGGCGGTCAAACGCGCTAAGGATTACGTGACCGACGCCATCGAGCACTCGCTTGCCATCGGCAACGGCTGCGGCCCGCTGAATCATTTTTGCCGCATTTTCCCGGAGGCGTAAACCATGAAAAGCAAATCTACGCGTAAAATGACCATGGCGGGTGTACTGGTTGCGGTTGCAGTGGTTGGAAGCCTGTTTTCGGTACCGGTATTCGGCGCAAAATGTTCGCCGGTGCAGCACATGGTGAATGTCGTGGCGGGTGTTCTGCTGGGCCCGGGATATGCACTGGGCGTGGGCTTTGCGGCTGCGCTCATCCGCAACCTGCTCGGTCTCGGCAGCCTGCTTGCGTTCCCCGGATCGATGATCGGCGCTTTGCTGTGCGGTCTTGCGTATAAGATGTGTCCGAAGCTTCCTGCCGCGTATGCGGGCGAGGTGTTCGGCACCGGTATTCTGGGTGCAATGGCATCTTATCCGATTGCGGCATTCCTGATGAATAACGAAGCGGCAGCGCTTTTCACCTTTGTGCCGTCGTTCCTGGTCTCGACCGCTGTGGGTGCGGCAATTTCGGTGCTCGTACTGGGTGCGCTTGGACGCACTGGCGTGCTTGATCAGCTGGAGGGCTCTTTGCAGTGATTGAGACGCTCAAAGAAATTGTTGCGAACACCCGTGCTGTGCGGCCACTTGTTCATACAATTACAAACAATGTAACGGTCAATGACTGCGCCAATATGATTCTTGCAGCGTATGGTGCGCCGACCATGGCGCAGGATGAGCGGGAGGTTGAAGAAATCACGGCGCTGAGCAATGCGCTTGTGCTCAACCTTGGCGCGCTGCGTGCACAGGAAGCGATGCGGTTGGCAGGAAAAAAAGCCAACGTGCTAGGGCATCCGGTCGTGCTTGACCCGGTTGCGGCGGGCGCGTCCTTTCTGCGCGGCGAAACCAGCCGCCGTCTGCTGCATGAGGTCAATATGGCAGTCATTCGCGGCAATGCGTCTGAAATTCGGGCGCTTGCCGTGGGCAGCGAGACGACGCAGGGCGTGGAGGTCAACGCAGTCGATAAGGTGACCGAAGAAAATCTAGAATCTGCCGTCCAGATGGTTCGGGCGTTTAGCAAACGGACGGGCGCAGTCGTGGCGCTGACGGGCGCGATTGATCTGGTTTCGGACGGGGAGCGTACAGCGATTGTGCGCGGCGGCTGCGAAATGATGAGCCGCATCACAGGCGCGGGCTGTATGCTCACTGCGCTGACAGCGACCTACTGCGGCGCAAACCCGGACAAGCCGTTCGAGTCCGCGGTTGCAGCGGTCGGTGTGATGGACGTCTGCGGGGAACTGGCGTATCGTCGGGTGTGCGAAGCGACGGAGGGCACCGCCTCCTTCCGCACCCGGCTGATCGATGCGGTCAGCCTGCTGGCGGACGAAAATCTGGATATGCTTCATATCCAGATGGTATAAAAAACAATGCTGTCGGCCATGACCGACAGCGCCGGAGAATTCATTGGGGGTACCACCTTGAAAAACAATGCAGTAACCGAGCGCATGCTGGAAGCAGCGCAGGACATTTGGGCAGGTTATGTAACACATCCGTTTGTTCTGGGTCTGGCTGACGGCAGCCTTGCGGTAGAAAAGTTTCAATTTTACTTGTTGCAGGATTATGTCTATCTGTTCGATTATGCGAAAGTGTTCGCACAGGGCGTCGTGAAGGCACGTGACCCTGAGGTTATGCGCGCATTTGCATCCTATGTGGACAGCATTTTGAACGGAGAGATGGAGATTCACAAGGGCTATATGGCACGTCTCGGCATCTCGGAAGAGCAGGCGGCGCGCGTGAAGCCATCGCTCAAAAACCAGTCGTATACCGCATATATGCGTGCAGTTGCGGCAGAGGAAGGTCCTGCGGAAATTATGGCGGCGGTGCTGTCGTGTGCACTCAGCTATGAGCACATTGCAAAATGGATTACCGCGCACTATCCCAATGCGGAAAATCATGAGTTTTACGGTGAATGGGTGCGCGGCTATGTGTCAGAGGACTATGCGGACGCAAATGTGGCGCTCATCGCGCTGATGGAGCAGCTTGCAGAGGGTTACTCCGAGCAGCAGATTGCGCGGCTCGTCGAGATTTTCGTAGACTGCTCGCGGTTTGAGGGCCTGTTCTGGGATATGGCATGGGAGATGGAACCGTGAGTATGCTGGAATTCCGAAATGTGTCTTTCCAGTACGACGTCGAAGATTTTGATATTATCGATGGTTTATCGTTTGGGATTGAACCGGGAGAATTCGTGTCAGTTATCGGACCATCCGGATGCGGAAAATCAACCATTTTTCGATTGGTGAATCAGCTGCTCCCGCGGAAGGCGGGCGAAATTCTGGTGGATGGGCAAAGCATTGACGGGCGGCGCGGCTACTGCGGCTATATGCCGCAGCGTGATTTGCTGTTTCCGTGGCGCACCGTGGAAGAGAATCTGCGGCTGCCGATGGAGATTCAGGGCGGCGTATCCAAAAGCGAGATGGCGCAGCGTGTTGCGGAGACACTGGATGTGGTCGGCTTGACCGGTTGGGGCGGAAAACGTCCTGCGGAGCTTTCGGGAGGTATGCGGCAGCGTGCCGCATTTGCACGTACGCTGCTGACCGGGTCGGAGCTGCTTTTGCTCGACGAACCGTTTTCCGCACTCGATTTTTTGACGCGCATTTCCATGCAGGAATGGCTGCTCGGACAATGGGAAGCGGATCATAAGACCGTGCTGTTTATCACGCATGACGTGGAAGAAGCAATTTTTCTGTCGAACCGTGTGCTTGTGGTCGAGAATACGCCGATTCAAAAGCTGATCTCGTTCGAGGTTCCGGCAAAATACCCGCGCACCCGTGCATGTCTGACAGACCCGAGCATGCTCAGCCTGCGGGAAAAACTGATAAGCATGCTCAGACGGGAGGCGGCGGTATGAAGCAGAGGAAAAACCTGTCCGCGCTGGTGCTCACATTTGTGCTGCTGCTCGTCTGGCAGATGGGCGCAATGGGCATGAATGCGGCATATATTCTGCCGTCACCCACACAGGTGCTTGCGCGCTTATGGGAGCTGCGTGAGCCGCTGTTTTTGACACATTTGCCCGCGACGATGCTGTGCACCGGCATTGGACTGGTTGTTTCAATCGTTTTGGGCATTTTGCTTGCGGTTTTGATGGATGCGAATGCTGCGGCGGAAAAAATGCTGTATCCTATCATCATTGCATCCCAGACCATTCCGACCACAGCGCTTGCTCCGCTGTTTACCTTATGGTTCGGGTACACGATCTGGAGCAAGGTGCTGGTAACCGTGCTGATTACTTTTTTCCCGATTACCATTACGGTGTTTGACGGATTCCGTTCGGTGAAAACCGATATGATCGATCTGCTTAAAACCTTTGGCGCGGGCAAAAAAGAAATCTTCCTGCGGCTCAAACTGCCTGCCAGTCTGCCTTATTTTTTCTCAGCGATTAAAATGGCAATCCCGATGTCCATGATTGGCGCAGCCATCGGCGAATGGCTGGGAGCACAGGCGGGACTGGGGTATTTCAGCCGCCGCATGATGACGCAGCTGGACGGCGCGGGGGTATTTGCCCCCATTGTGCTGCTCAGCGCAGTGGCGATGCTGACAGTCTGGCTAGTGTCGCTGCTTGAAAAGAAAGCGGTGACATGGCGCAGCGATTTATAACCGAAACTTTTTTTACCAGAAGGAGAATATCATGAAAAAAAGAATTTTTGCGATGCTTGCAGCAGGGGCGCTTCTGCTGACCGGCTGCGGTGCAAATCAAAATGCCGCACAATCTTCGGTATCCGGAGCGGAGAATAAAGATTTACGCGAACTCACCGTGGTGCTGGACTGGTATCCGAACGCGCTGCACGCGTTCCTGTATCAGGCGGAGGAAAAGGGTTACTTCGCAGAAGAGGGATTGACCGTAAAAATGCAGCCGCCGGCAGGCGTGAACGATGCGATGAGCATGGTTGCGGCAGGAAAGGCAGACATTGGGCTATACTATCAACAGGATGTGATTCAGGCGCGCACCGAGCAGGATGTGCCGGTAAAATCGGTTGGCGCAGTGGTGCAGGCGCCGCTCAATATCATCCTCTCCCTCAAGGATAAGAACATTACAAAACCGGAAGATATGGTCGGCAAGACCATCGGCTACGCAGGAACCGAACTGTCTGAGGCGCTGGTGCGCAGCATTATGAAGTCGAGCGGTGCAGATGCATCGGATGTGAAAATGGTCGATGTCGGATTTGAATTGATGGCAGCTATGACCACGGGCAATGTCGATGCGACGATTGGCTGTCTGGTCAACCACGAGGTGCCGCAGATGGAGAAAGAAGGGTTTGAAGTAAACTATTTCTTCCCGGATGACTTTGGCGTGCCGCAGTACTACGAGGGCATTTTCCTCGCAAATGATACGATGATTGAGGAAGAGCCGGATGTGATTGCAGCCTTCCTGCGTGGATGCAAAAAGGGATTTGAGGATTTCAAGACCGATCCGGATGCTGTACTTCAGGTGCTGCTTGACAATCAGGATGCATCAAATTTCCCGCTCGACCCGGATGTGGAAAAGAAGTCGGTAGAAACCCTGCTTCCGCTGATGGAGAACGAAAACGCACCGTTCCTGAGCCAGACAGCAGAATGCTGGCAGAAAAATATCGATTGGATGTATGAAGAAGGACTGATTTCCAAGAAACCGGATGTTTCGGAAGTCATGGCGGAAATTGAATTCTAATTCCTGCTTCGTATGCAAGCAGACAAAAGTCCCCTGTATCGGTCAGGGGACTTTTTCATGGAAAGAATGGTGCATTCGTTGACGAAAAGCAGGAAATCTGTTACCATAGAACAATAACAGAAGGATTTCCGGAGAAGGAGAAAAAGAATGGGAGTGACCCTGAAAGAAATCGCGGCGCTTGCCGGGGTGCACCGTTCGACGGTCGATAAGGTGCTGCACAAGCGTCCGGGCGTGAGCGAGGAAGTGCGCCGGCGGGTGCAGGCGGTGATTGACGAAACCGGTTACCGGCCGAATCCGGTGGGGCGTGCGCTGCAAAAGCAGTCGGCAGGCATTCGCTTGGCGGCGATTTTGCTCGAAGTAGATGCAAGGCCATATATGGAAAGCGGAATCCGTAGGGCAATTGATGCGCTGCATATGTATAATATCGAAGTGGAGTATACCGCCTGCGCATATGGAGACGCCGAAACGCAGCTTGCACTGATTGAACACGCGATTGAAACGCAGGTGGACGGGATTATCCTGAGTCCGCTTGCGGCAGAATCGATTCGGAGTGCCGTCAACCGTGCGGTGGAAGCAGGCATCCCGGTTGTTTGCACCAATACGGATATTGAGGGGACAGGGCGCCTGTGCTACGTCGGAGAGAACGCCGCGCAGGCAAGCCGGATTGCAGGGCGCATGCTGGGAGAACTTGTCGGCGGAACCGGAAAGATTGCAGTGATTACCAGTACCTCTGCCAGACGGGCGGGCACTTATTTCCTGTATGTGCGGGAGAATGGGTTCCTGTCTTATATCGAGGAGAATTTTCCTGAGATTGAAGTAGCGGAGCGGGTGCCCAGCATGGAAAATCCTGCGATGATGTATCAGATTACATTGGAATTGCTCGCACGGCAGCCTGATTTACGCGGGATTTATGTCGTCGGCGGCGGCGTGCGTGAGGTGGGTCGTGCAGTCAGGGAAACCGGGCGCGGCGGAAAACTCAAGGTGGTTTGCTTTGAGGATTATCCGGAGATTTTGCAGCTGCTGCGTGAGAATCTGGTCACCTGTACGATTAACAGCGATACAGTGCGGCAGGGGGAACTGCCGGTGCGCATTCTGATTGATTATCTGATGCAGGATGCCCTGCCGGAGGAAAATGTCTATATCCCAAGTCAGATTTTGGTGCGTGAGTGCCTGTGAATAAAAATAAACACAGACGTCCGGCCTGAGTGTTTCAGGGCTTGGATGCCTGTGTTTTTTTATTCGGCTTTGGACGGTTTGGCACGGAGTTCCCGGATTCCGATATAAAGCAGCAGGATGCCGAACAGCCGGCGCAGCAGGGAAAGATCGGTTGCCGCAGCGAGCATCGAGGCTGCGATGGAGGTGGGAATGCCCGCCAGCGTACACCACAGCAGGGCGCGGAAGCAGACCAGCTTATTTTTGAAGTGAGAAATCAGCGCTGCCGGAGCGCAGGCGATGAAATAAAGCAGGTTCGCGCCGGCGGCGGTCTGTTGCGGCATTCCTGCAATCAAGGTGAGATACAGCATCAGCAGGCTTCCGCCGCCGATGCCGAAACCGGAGAGAATGCCGGTTGCAAGACCTGCAAGGATTGGAAAAAGCATTGCGGCACCTCCTCAAATCAGCAGCAGGCTGCGCACACCGCCATATAGAATGAGCAGTCCGAAGATGCGGCGCAGCCAAAGCATTTTCATATGCTGGAACAAACGACCGGATAAAAGCCCTCCAATTGCGCCGCCAATCAGATAGGGGAAAGATTGTATCAGGTCAAGGTTTCCGCGCTGCCAGTAGATTAGGGCAGATACCGCGCATAGAGGCAGGATCACTGCAACAGAGGTTGCAAATGCCTTGCGCGGTTCCATCCCAATCCAACCGATGAACAGCGGCACCAGAAATAATCCGCCGCCGGCACCGAAAAAACCGTTTGCAAGACCCGCCAGTCCGCCCGTTACTGCATATTTCACCGGATTGCTCGTTTGCATATCGATACCTCCGCATTGTTTTGGTTCGGTTTAGTATGCGGTAAGACAAAGCGGTTTATGCATGAAAAACGCCCGGGTTTTCCCGGGCGTTTGTGTTGACATTATACGAGACGGCAGCCTTCGAGCAGATCGTTCTTTACCTGCCAGAGATTTTTAGACAGATCCACATAATAGGTCTGCGGATATTCAAAGCGCTTGGTCTGTTCCCAGAGGGTATCGAGCTGCGACTGACAGTAATTGCGGATCGTCTCAATATCAGGAGATTCATAGACCTTTTCGCCGTGCTTGAAGAGTTGGACGAGCAGAGGTTTTGCTTCATAGTCGGTGACAATTTTCTGCTTCCAAGTGTGAATCGGGTCAAACAGGGTGTAAGGCTGGGTGCTGTCGATGGTTTCATCATGGACGCAGAGCACATCGCCGATCGCCTTTCCGTTTGCCTTATCAAACAGGCGGTAGACCTTTTTGAAATGCGGCGTGGTGATTTTTTCGACATTTTCGGAGATTTTGATCTTGGGGACAATGTTGCCGTGTTCGTCCTCTACGGCAGCCAGCTTATAAACGCCGCCGAATACAGGCTCGGACTTGGAGGTAATCAGGCGTTCGCCGATGCCGAACGAGTCGATGCGCGCGCCCTGCGCAAGCAGGTCGGAAACCAGATATTCGTCAAGCGAGTTGGACGCCATAATCTGCATATCGGGATAACCGGCAGCGTCCAGCATTTCGCGCGCCTTGATTGAAAGATAGGCGATGTCGCCCGAGTCCAGACGGATGCCCTTGGGGCGGATGCCCATTGGCGCTAGGACTTCATTTGCGCAGCGAATAGCGTTCGGGACACCGGACTTCAGCACATTATAGGTATCCACGAGGAATACACAGTTATCCGGATAGATTTCTGCATACGCCTTGAATGCGTCGAACTCAGATGGGAACATCTGCACCCACGAATGCGCCATCGTGCCGCCGGCCGGAATTTGATGGTCGCGGTCCGCCATAACGCAGGCGGTGCCATGACAGCCGCCAATATAGGATGCGCGTGCGCCGTAAACCGCACCGTCATACCCTTGTGCGCGGCGGGAGCCGAATTCGAGCACCGTGCGCCCCTTGGCAGCGCGGGTAATGCGGCTCGCCTTGGTTGCGATCAGCGTCTGGTGGTTGATGGTCAGCAGAATCATGGTTTCCAGGAACTGCGCCTGAATCATGGGACCTGCGACGGTCACAATCGGCTCGCCCGGGAAGATCGGCGTGCCCTCCGGCACTGCCCAGACATCGCATTCAAACTTGAAGTCTTTTAAATATGCAAGGAATGCATCCGAGAAGCAGCCGCGGCTGCGCAGGTAAGCGATATCCTCTTCGGTAAAATGCAGGTTATCCAGATATTCGATGAGCTGCTCGACGCCTGCCATGATCGCATAGCCGCCGCCGTCTGGAACACGGCGGTAGAACATATCGAAGTACGCGCGGCGGTTGCCCATATTTCTTTCAAAGTATCCGTGAGCCATGGTGAACTCATAGAAATCGGTCAGCATGGTCATGTTTTTTTCAATCATTGTTCGATTCCCCTTTGGTGTGGCGGCGCATGGTTCTGTAGGTGCGCCGTGTGTCTTTACACATGCGGTTAGATCTATCATAGTACGAACCGGCTGAAATTTCAAGCAAAATCCTGCGATTTTCTGCATAGAAGGTGGTTTTCATACACCGGGTGAATAAATATTCAATATATAAATTATTTATAAGTTTTTCTTGCATTTGCACTTGGCCGGGAGTATAATGTGGATACAACAAAATGATAACAGTTTTGGAGGATTTCAATCATGGAAAAGAAATATAATAAGGTTGTTCTCGCATACTCCGGCGGTCTGGACACCTCGGTACTCATCCCGTGGCTCAAGGAGCATTATGGATGCGAAGTCATTGCGGTATCCGGCAACGTCGGTCAGGGCACCGAGCTGGACGGTCTGGAGGAAAAGGCGCTCAAGACTGGTGCGTCCAAGCTTTACATTGAGGATTTGACCAAGGAATTCGTTGACGACTATATCATCCCGACCATGAAGGCGGGCGCAACCTACGAGCAGTACCTGCTCGGCACCTCGTTTGCGCGCCCGATTATCGCAAAGCGCATCGTAGAGATTGCGCTCAAGGAAGGCGCGGACGCAATCTGCCACGGCTGCACCGGCAAGGGCAACGATCAGGTGCGTTTTGAGCTTGCCATCCATGCGTTTGCTCCTCAAATGGATATCATTGCTCCGTGGCGGTTCTGGGAACTTAATTCCCGTGAAAAGGAAATTGAGTATGCAGAAAAGCACAATATCCCGCTGAAGATCAATAAGGAAACCAACTACTCCAAGGATAAGAACCTGTGGCATCTGTCCCACGAAGGTCTGGATCTGGAAGATCCGGCAAACGAAGCGCCGATCAACAAGCCGGGATTCCTCGAGCTGGGCGTGTCGCCTGAGCAGGCGCCGGATGAACCGACTTATGTGACCATCCACTTTGAAAAGGGTGTTCCGACTGCGGTAGACGGTGTAGAAATGGATTCTGTTTCCCTGATTGCCAAGCTCAACGAGCTGGGCGGCAAGAATGGCTGCGGCATCCTCGATATCGTAGAGAACCGTCTGGTTGGCATGAAGAGCCGTGGTGTATATGAAACTCCGGGCGGTGCGGTACTGTACGCGGCGCATCAGAAGCTCGAGGAAATCACCCTCGACAAGGAGACTGCACATTATAAGCAGCAGCTTGCGCTCAAGTTTGCCGATCTGGTTTACAACGGTCAGTGGTACACCCCGCTCAGAAAGGCAATGAGCGCGTTCGTCGATTCCACGCAGGAAACCGTAACCGGCGACGTCAAACTCAAGCTGTATAAGGGCAACATCATCCCGGCATCCGTGACTTCTCCGTTCTCGCTGTATTCTGCCGGCATGGCGACATTTGACGAGGATGACTGCTACGATCAGGCGGATTCTGCGGGCTTCATCAACCTGTTTGGTCTGCCGCTGAAGGTGCGTGCACTCAACGACCAGGTTCTGGCAGAGCAGACCGGTCTGCATTTCCCGAGCGTTGAAAAGTAAGAATTTGATCAGATAGGAGATAGAATGATAGGAGATAGGAGATTCGGCAAATGCAGTGCGTATCTTCTGTCTCCTATTTCTTATCTCCTCGCTTTTATTATAAGTGAGGTAATTTAGATTATGGCAAAATTATGGGCTGGCCGGTTTCAGAAAGAAACTGATCTGGTAGTAAACGATTTTAACTCCTCTATTCTGTTTGACTGCCGCCTGTACCGTGAGGACATTATGGGCTCGATTGCGCATGCGACCATGCTTGGCAAGCAGGGCATCATCGAGGAGCATGAGTCCGAAAAGATTGTAGAGGGATTAAAGGGAATCCTTGAGGATATCGAAGCGGGCAAGGTGGAGTTCTCGCTCGACTATGAGGATATCCACATGAACGTCGAGCAGCTTTTGACCGAACGCATCGGCGATACCGGCAAGCGTCTGCACACCGGACGATCGAGAAACGATCAGGTTGCGCTTGATATGCGTCTGTATGTCAAAAAGGAGATCTGCGAGATTATCGACCTGATTCTCGGCTTTATGAAGGCGCTGTGCGCGAAGTCCAAGGAAAATCTCGATGCCGTGATGCCGGGCTACACCCATTTGCAGCGCGCGCAGCCGACCACGTTTGCGCATTATATGATGGCGTATGCCAATATGCTGAAGCGTGACGTGCTGCGTCTGGAGGACTGTCTGGAGCGCATGGACGATATGCCGCTCGGCTCGGGCGCATTGGCATCTACGACATATCCGATTGACCGCGACTTTGTGCGCGAGCAGCTCGGCTTCCAGCGTTTGACCGATAACTCGCTCGACGGCGTTTCCGACCGCGACTACTGCGTGGAGCTGTGCGCCGACCTGTCCATCCTCATGATGCACCTGTCCCGCCTGTCGGAGGAAATTATTTCGTGGTGCTCGTGGGAGTTCAAGTTTGTCGAACTGGATGATGCCTACTCGACTGGCTCGTCCATCATGCCGCAGAAGAAGAATCCGGACGTTTGTGAACTCATCCGCGGCAAGACCGGACGGGTTTACGGTTCGCTGACCACCATGCTGACCATGCTCAAAGGTCTGCCGCTTGCATACAACAAGGACATGCAGGAGGACAAGGAGGCGGTATTCGGCGCGATTGACACGGTCAAGCAGTGCCTCGAGGTCTTTACCCCCATGTTCTCTACCATGACGCTGCGCCGCGACAACATGCGCAAGGCGGCGTCCCGCGGCTTTATCAACGCGACCGACTGCGCCGACTACCTGACCAAAAAGGGCATGCCGTTCCGCGATGCGTACAAGACGGTCGGTCGTCTGGTCAACGAGTGCATTAAGGCGGACGAGACACTCGAGACTCTGACACTTAAGGACTTCGGCGCGATTTCCAAGAGCTTTGGCCCGGACGTATACGATGCCCTTGACCTGAATACCTGCGTGGGCGAGCGTAAGGTCATCGGCGGTCCGGCGCCCGAGGAGGTTACGCGTCAGATCAACAAGATTGAGGCGTTTATCGCGAGTGAGGAAGGATAAAAGTGAGGAGGTAGGAGGTAGAAGGTAGGAGAGATGTGCAGCGTCTCTTCCTCCGAACTCCTGACGGAAACATGAAACCTAAAATTTACATTGACGGCAAGGAAGGTACAACCGGCTTGCAGATTTACGAGCGGCTGGGCAAACGGGACGATCTTGACCTGCTGCTCATCGACGAAGCCAAGCGCAAGGATGCGGAAGAACGCAAAAAGTTCCTCAATGCTGCCGATATCGTATTTCTGTGTCTGCCGGATGCGGCGGCAAGGGAAGCGGTCGGCATGATTGAAAACGACCGCACACGCGTCATCGATGCTTCGACCGCGCACCGCACAGCGGCAGGATGGGATTACGGATTTGCCGAACTGAGCACCGCACGCCGTACCGCAATCGCGCAGTCAAAGCGCGTCGCAAATCCGGGCTGTCACGCGAGCGGGCTGATCTCGAGCGTATATCCGCTCGTGCAGCACGGTATCGTACCGGCAGATTTCGCGTTCACCTGCGCATCGCTGACCGGCTATTCAGGCGGCGGCAAGAAAATGATTGCAGAATATGAGGATGCGGAGCGCGACCCACGCCACGATTCCGAGCGCATTTACGGGCTGAATCTGCATCATAAGCACCTGCCCGAAATGCGGCATGTGTGCGGTCTGGCAAACGACCCGGTTTTTGTGCCGATTGTAGGCGATTTTTATAAAGGAATGGCGACCACTGTGATGCTGCCGGGCGTGGATGCGCACCGCGCGCATGAAGCGCTTGCCGCGCACTATGCGGGGCAGAAGCTTGTGACTGTCGCGCCGTTCGGCGGCACCGAGCCGGTTATTTATGCGAACACCAAGGCGGGAACAGACAGCATGGAACTGATTGTCTGCGGCCGTGAAGATCAAGCCATCGTGACCGCGCTGTTTGACAATCTCGGCAAGGGTGCGTCGGGCGCGGCGGTGCAGAATATGAACATTATGCTCAGACTGGATGAAACTACCGGACTGAGCGTGTAAACTGAAATCCCCCAAATGAGGAGACTTTGACTATGAAAATCATTTCCGGCGGCGTTTGCGCCGCAAAGGGCTTTCAGGCGGGTTCGACCCGCTGCGGCATCAAAGCCAGCCGCGAAGCCGATGATTTGGCGATTATTGTATCCGAGTGCGAATGCACGGCGGCGGCAACCTATACGCTGAACCGCGTTAAGGCTGCGCCGGTCTATGTGACCATGGGGCATTTGGAGGACGGTGTCGCGCGCGCGATTGTTGCAAACTCGGGTAATGCAAACGCCTGTGCACCCGACGGCGCGGAGAATGCGCTGCGCGAGGCGCAGGCTGCCGCAAAACTCCTCGGCATTGAGGAGGACCGCGTGGTGGTTGCTTCCACTGGCGTCATCGGTCAGCGCCTCAATATTGAGTGCATCGAGGAGAATATCCATAATGTCAAGCTGTCTGCGGACGGCTCCGAGGCGGCAAACTGCGCGATTATGACCACAGATACCAAGGTCAAGACTGCGGCAATCGAATTCACGGTTGGCGGCAAGACCTGCCATATCGGCGGCATCTGCAAAGGCAGCGGCATGATTCATCCCAACATGGGCACCATGCTTTCTTTTATCACCACGGACTGCAATATCACGCATGAAATGCTGCAGGCGGCGCTTTCGGAGAGCGTCAAGCGCAGCTATAACCGCGTGACTGTGGACGGTGACACCTCGACCAACGACATGTGTGTCGTGCTGGCAAACGGCATGGCGGGCAACGAGCAGATCGAGTGGCAGAACGAGGACTATGAAACATTCTACCGTGCGCTGCACGAGGTCAATGTCCGTCTGGCGCGCCAGATTGCCGCGGACGGCGAGGGCGCGACCAAGCTGATCGCGTGCACAGTCAGCGGCGCGCGCAGCGAGGAAGCGGCAGAGCGTCTGGCGAAAGCCGTGTGTGCGTCCAGTCTGGTCAAGGCGGCAATGTTCGGTGCGGATGCCAACTGGGGACGTGTATTGTGCGCAATGGGATATTCCAAGGCGCCGTTCCGTCCGGAGTATGTGACGGTTGGATTTGAATCCGAGGCGGGCAAAGTGGTTGTATGCGACCACGGATACGGTCTGGATTTTGACGAGGAACTTGCAAAGCAGGTATTGCTGGAAAACGAGGTTACCATCGTTGTCGATCTTTATGAAGGTGAGCACACCGCAACCTGTTGGGGATGTGACCTAACCTACGATTATGTAAAAATCAACGGCGATTACCGTACCTGATGGGAAGGAAATAAAAATGGAACAGGAATTCAATGCGGAACTGAAAGCCAATATTCTGGTGGAGGCTCTGCCCTATATTCAGGAATACTACGGACAGACCGTTGTCGTCAAGTACGGCGGCAACGCCATGATTAACGAGCAGCTCAAAGATGCGGTCATCCACGATATCGTGCTGCTGAGCCTGGTCGGCGTCAAGGTTGTTGTCGTACACGGCGGCGGACCGGAGATCTCTGAAATGCTGAAAAAAATCGGAAAGGCGTCCCGGTTTGTCAACGGTCTGCGCTACACCGACCGTGAGACGATGGATATTGTGCAGATGATCCTGTGCGGTAAGGTCAACAAGGATCTGGTGACCCTGCTCGAAAAAGCAGGCGGCAACGGCATCGGCCTTGGCGGTATGGACGGCGGTCTGTTTCAGGCAAAGCGCCTGACCGACCGGGAGGGCACTGATTACGGCTATGTAGGCGACATCACGGATGTCAATCCGCAGCCGGTCATTGACATGCTGGAAAAAGGTTATATCCCGGTCGTTTCCACTGTGGCACAGGGCATCGACGACGAGACGAATTATAACATCAATGCCGACACGGCGGCGAGCAAGCTTGCGGTGGCGCTCAAGGCAAAGAAGCTGATTCTGCTGACCGATGTGCGCGGCTTGCTGCATGACGTGAACGACCCGGAAAGCATCATTCACCGGCTCAAGGTGTCTGAGGTTCCGGCGCTCGTCAAAGAGGGTGTCATTTCCGGCGGTATGATTCCTAAGGTGGAGTGCTGCGTCGAAGCGGTGCGCAAGGGCGTGGAGCGTGCGACCATTCTGGATGGCAGAGTACCGCATTCTATCCTGATTGAACTGCTGAGTAAGGTCGGCGTCGGTACCATGTTCTCATAAACATTCAAAATCCGTAATGATTGATAAAAAGCGAGTGACATCAATGACCTATCAAGAACTAAAACAAGAAGAGCAGCAGTATGTCATGAATACATACGGCCGTTTTGCCGTTGCGCTCGACCACGGCGAGGGCGCAAAGCTGTGGGACATCGAGGGCAAGCGGTATATTGACCTGACCTCGGGCATCGGTGTGTGCAGTGTCGGGTATAATAATCCGACGCTCATTGACGCAATCACAGAGCAGGCGCACAAGCTGATGCATGTGTCCAATCTGTTCACGACCGCTCCCATGGTGCAGACCGCGAAAACCCTTGTCGAAGCTACCGGCATGGGCAAGGTGTTCTTTTCCAACTCGGGCGCGGAATCTAACGAGGGCGCAATCAAACTGGCGCGCAAATATTCGTTCGATAAGTACGGTAAAGGACGCAGCAAGATAATCACCCTATGGAATTCCTTCCACGGACGCACAGTGACCACGCTGAACGCGACCGGTCAGGAAAAATTTCATAATTATTTCTTCCCGTTCACCGAGGGATTTGATTATGCAGAGGCCGGAAACATCGAAGATGTGAAGGCAAAGGCAGACGATACGACCTGCGCCATTATGATGGAGCTGATTCAGGGCGAGGGCGGCGTTTTGCCGCTCGACGCAGAGTTTGTACATGCGGTCGAAGCGTTCTGCCGCGAGCGTGATTTGCTGCTTATCATCGACGAAGTGCAGACCGGCGTGGGGCGTACCGGTTCGCTGTTCTGCTTCCAGCAGTATGGCATCCATCCCGATGTGGTGACAACGGCGAAGGGCATCGCGGGTGGTCTGCCGCTTGGACTGGTTATGGCAGCCAAAACCTGCTGCGATGTGCTGAGCCCCGGCACCCATGCGACCACCTTTGGCGGTTCTCCGACTTGCTGCGCGGCGGCAAACGCCGTGCTCGGCATTGTGAACCGTCCGGAATTTCTGGATGAAGTCGTGAAAAAAGGAGAATACCTCAAAAACGGCATCCTTGCGCTGCACTCTGACAAGGTGCAGGGCGTGCGCGGCAAGGGACTGATGCTCGGCATCATTGTCGATGCGGAAGAACGCGCAGAACTGGTCGCAAAGTGCATGGATAAGGGGCTGCTCGTCCTGACTGCGGGTACGCAGGCAATCCGTCTGCTCCCGCCGCTGACCATCACCTATGAGGAACTGGACGAGGCGCTGGCGATTTTCAAAGAAGCACTTGTATAAGAGTGGAGAGTTGAGAGTTGCGAGAAACGTTTTCTACTCTCTACTCTCCAATCTTCACTCTTCACTCTTCACTCTTCAATCTCTACTCTTTACTCTCCGCTTCTCCCTCCTCACTATTTCACAAAAGGGGTTTTTACAATGAAGCATTTGCTCAAGCTGCTCGATTGCAGCACCGAGGAAATCATCGGTCTGCTTGATCTGGCGGACCAGCTCAAATATGAAAGAAAAAACAACATTCCGCATCGGCATCTGGAAGGCAAATCGATTGGTCTGATTTTCCAGAAGTCGTCCACCCGTACCCGTGTTTCGTTTGAGACTGGTATGTATCAGCTTGGCGGTCAGGCGCTGTTCCTGTCCTCACGTGATTTGCAGATCGGTCGCGGTGAGCCAGTACAGGATACCGCGCGCGTATTGTCGCGCTATCTGAACGGCATTATGATCCGTACCTTTGCACAGCAGGAGGTCGAAGATCTGGCAAAGTACGGCTCGATTCCGATTATCAACGGACTGACTGATTTCTGCCATCCGTGTCAGGTACTTGCTGACTTGATGACCATTCGTGAGAAGTATGCCGTGCTCGAGGGGCTGAAAATGTGCTACATCGGAGACGGCAACAATATGGCGAACTCGTTGATTGTCGGCGGTCTTAAGACCGGCATGCAGGTGTCTGTTGCTACGCCGGATGATTACCGTCCGGACCCGCAGGTCATGGCGTTTGCGGAAACCAACCCGAATTTCTCGATCACAAACGATCCCATGCAGGCTGCGGAGAATGCGGACGTTGTCATCACCGACACTTGGGCATCCATGGGGCAGGAAGCGGAGAAGGAAGCGCGTATGAAGGCATTCCGGGGCTATCAGGTCAATGACGAGCTGATGGCGGCTGCCAAGCCGGGCGCGATGGTGCAGCACTGCTTGCCTGCATATCGCGGTCAGGAGATCACTGAGAAGATCTTCGAGGCGCATGCCGCAGAGATCTTTGAGGAAGCCGAGAACCGCCTGCATGCGCAGAAGGCGGTCATGGTCACCCTGATGAAGGACTGATTTGTTGCGAAAATACGGTGCAGCCGTTAAAAATCGGCTGCATCGTTCGTTTTTTTTGTTGCAAAAGAGAAATGAGAAAAATATTTTTAAAGTTTTTCTCAAAAATGCTTGACTTATCGCGGTATCTGTCATATAATAATCAAGGTCGCTGCGGTGAGTGGTGAACAAAAAACAAAATATCTGGAGAGTTGGCTGAGTGGTCGAAGGCGCACGACTGGAAATCGTGTGTGCGGTAATCCCGTACCCAGGGTTCAAATCCCTGACTCTCCGCCAGTAAAAGAGTGTTGAAACGTTCTGTTTTAGCACTCTTTTTTTATTTTTGCAAATCTACAAGTGAAAATAGTAGAAAAATAGGGAAGCACAGTTTTGTGTTTCCCTTTCTTTTTCCCTTACTAGTGAAGTAGTCAATAGTTAGTAGACACAAAATACCCTATGCCACCAGTTCTGTTCTAAAGAGGACTGGTGGTTTTCCTTTTAGTTTACGGACAGGTCTTT
>JAGZOP010000102.1 GCA_018383195.1 Clostridiaceae bacterium
AAAGCCACGCATCTGAAAAAGGTTCTCGCACTGGTTATGGCGTTCGCAATGGCGTTCACCATGATGGCTGGTGCGGCGTACACCGATCAGGCCGACATCGTTGCGACCGAAGCGGTTGACACGCTCGCGGCGCTGAACGTCATGACCGGTAACCCGGACGGCTCGTTCGCACCGAACAAGACCGTAACTCGTGCGGAAATGTGCCGTATGATTTACACCATCCGTTCCGGCGGTAACGACGATGCTTCGTCTTACGCTGGCATGAAGACCACCTTCACCGACGTAGCTGATACCGCTTGGTACGCTGGCTACGTAAAGTACTGCCAGTCTGTTGGCATCGTTTCCGGCCGCAGCAAGACCACCTTCGACCCGAACGCTGACGTTTCCGGCGTTGAAGCTGCTCTGATGTGCCTGCGTGTTATGGGCTACGATCCGGCGAAGGCAAACATCGGCGGTTCTAACTGGTCCACCACCACCATCGGTCTCGCTACCGAGAATGGTCTGCTGGACGACGTAAACTGCCCGATCACCACCGGTCTGCCGCGTCAGTACGCTGCTCAGATCATGTACAACATGATCGACGCACACACTGTTCGTTGGTCCACCGATTCTGAGTCCTACAACAACTACGCAGAGGCTACCGGTGCCAAGTACGAGACCGTTGGTAAGAAGTACATGAAGCTGAACACCATCGAGGGTACCCTGACCGACGTTTCCAAGGAGAGCGGCAAGGACACCTACGCGATGACTGTTAAGAACATCACCAAGGTTAACGGTAATGTTCCGAGCTCTAATGAAAAGGACAAGGAGTACAACTTCACCAAGGTTGAGAAGAACTACATGGGTCTGAAGAACCAGAAGGTGAAGGTTCTGTACAAGAACAGCGACGAAGTTTACGGCGTATTTGCTCTGGCTGAGGACAACACCACTCTGTCTGGTCTCCTGGGCGATTTCGAGCAGGACGGCTCCAAGCTGAAGTTCGATGGTTCCAAGTACTCTGTTGCTGCTCACAACGAGTCTGACGTTAAGGTTGACAACGGCGAAGAAGATAAGCTGTCCCCGTCCCAGACCATCGACCAGTGGGTTAAGGCTAAGGCAAGCGGTCTGGCAAAGGCATTCGATACCAAGGCAATCTCCAACGATGGTTCTTCCAAGATCAATCTGCTGGACGTTCAGTCCTTCGCGGTTGCAAAGGTAACCTACGTTGGTAAGGATTACATCAACGTGTCGAAAAAGGCTGACGATACTCTGGCTACCTATTCGATCTCCAAGCTGACCACCGATGACGCTGTTTATCCGGAAGGTCTGAAGAAGGACGACTACGTTGCAGTTACCGCAATGGCAAACAATGCGGAGAACGACAAGTACGCAGTTACCAAGCTGGACGTTGTAGAGGGCAAGGTTACTTCTACCAAGAATGCTAAGACTGCTGACGACTACAAGGTAAAGATTTCTGATACCTGGTACGAGTTCGCTATGGCTCCTACCATGCAGGCTAAGCCGAATCAGGATAAGGTTGCTTATGTTGGCAACGAGGAAATCGGTCTGAACGACACTGTTGCAGTTGTTGTTAAGGGCGACTACATCGTTTACGTAGACGACGCTGACGCAGCTTCTTCTGACGTTGCTCTGGTTATCGAGGTTGCCGAGACCGCTGGCGTAGGCTCCAAGTGGGAAGCTGACATGCTGTTCGCAGACGGCACCCGCAAGACTGTTGAGCTGAAGGATAAGGGTCTGGACGGCGAGGCGCCGACTGCGAAGAACGAGGATAATAATAATGCTCCGTTCCTCGCTACCTACAAGAGCTCCAACAACAAGTATGAGCTGACTACCATCACCAACAATGAAACGGGCAGCTATGATGACTACTTCGAAGTTGCTGGCAAGACCAACTATGTTGACAACAACAAGATGGTTTCTGGCGACATCAAGTACATCGACTCCAACGCTGTTGTATTCGTGAAGTACACATCTGGCAGCGACACCAAGTACCGTGTAGCGACCGGTTCTGAGATGCGCGACTGGAATAAGAACAGCAAGTTCGCTTCTCAGGCTCTGTCCAAGGAGTCCAACGGCTACCAGTACGCAAAGGTTGTATTCGCTGATATGGCAGGCGGTCTGCCGGGCGGTTCCGGCGTAACCTACGCTTACATCTTCGGTTCTGAGTCTACCACCGAGAATGACACCGATTACATCGTATACGATGCATTCAACGGCAAGGAAGACATCAAGCTGAAGGTTGAAGGCAACACCGTTGCGTACAACGAAGGCGCTGTTGTAGAGTACTCCATTGACTCTGATAACATCGCAACTCTGACCGAGGTAGCTTCTTACGATAAGTGGACCCGTGTTGGTGCAATCTCTGCGTTCGATTACGACGAAGAGAAGATGAATGGTACCATTACCGTCAAGGCTGCAAAGGGCACTGAGACCTTCGAAATCGACACCGATGACGATGCTTACGTACTGTTCATCGACACCGATGACGGCTCCGGCGCATTTGGTTCTGTTCAGCAGGCTGCTGAAAAGGCTGGTGACAACACCAAGTATGTTCCGAACGTTGCAGTAAAGGATCTGGGTAACGGCAAGGTAATCGTTGTGGTTGACTCCACCAACGAGCTGAAGTCCGCACTGTTCACCTCTATGGATCTGAGCGCTGGCATCGCTAAGTAAGTGATTCCTGCTTAGAATCTGCTTTTTACAAAGCATACACAAAGCCCCCGAGGTTTTCCTCGGGGGTTTTGCTTTTTAACGCAGCGCCATATAATGGTACAAAATACCCTTCCCATTTGCACGACGATTATCGCTTTCGTATACGAGGAAACCGCCCTCTTTGATTTCCACAAGCTTTGTACTTCCTGCCTTTGCAGGGAAGCCGGTGACTGCAAACCCGCCATAGGTGGTACTGGAGGAATTTAACTGATAGCCCTCCTTGATGCAAAATACCGCAACCGGAGTGAAACCAAGCGTAATCATTTGGCTTGCCGCACCATTTCCGGTATATGTTCCGACATGAACTTCGCACTTTTTTGCGACGGCGGTTTGCAGCGTTTTATCGGTTTTCTCCCGCGCGGCGGTTTCCGCGGCGAGAGCCGTCTGCTCGGCTTTTCCAGAAAGTTCGTCGCGGACGGCGGGGGCGAGCATGTCGCGCGTGATTTCGCCCTCGAAGGTTTCCGCGCGGTAGGCGTCCATGCGTTTTTCGAGCGCCGCGCCGTCGTCGCAGACGCCGTTCAGCGCGGCGCGCAGTTCCTCCGGGCAGGCGTCGAAGCGGCGTTTGAGTTCGGACGCCGAGAGATTGGGTGTGTCCGGCAGCGCAGAAATCGTCTGCTGGAATTTTTCAATTTTTCGTTCGGTGAACATGTGATTTCCTCCTTGTTTTCAGTGCCGCAGGGTTTGCGCCTGCGGTTTTGAGGGAAATAA
>JAGZOP010000029.1 GCA_018383195.1 Clostridiaceae bacterium
TACAACCGGCGAACCGTTTGCACGCCACAGGAAAGTTACCATCTGTGCACGGGTGCAGGAAGCATTCGGCGCAAACAGCGTATCGGTCACGCCGGAGGTCACGCCCTTCTCTGCTGCCCACAGGACTGCATCATAGAAGTAGTCCTGTGAAGAGACATCAGTAAAGGGATTCTTGCCGCTTTCCCCTGCCTTCTTAAAGGTTGCCTTAACGGTTACCTTGGATGCAGGCATCTCAAAGGTGAACTCACCGCTGCCCTTATTGGTCAGCTTGATTTCCTTGCCATCCTTATCGGTTACGGTCAACTTGTCCAGCTCATAACCGGTATCCGGCTTGGTGGTTACCTTCACAGTTGCACCCTTGGAGGCATACTTCTTGGATACGGTGACAGAGCCGTTCGATGCAGTGTTCGCGGTAACCGAATAGTTGGAAGACGAAGAACCGCCGGAAGAGGACGGACGATAAGTATTCAGATCTTCGGGGTTCATCGTTTCTTCTTCGTAGTAAACATCCTTGCCAGTAGCTGCGTCACCATCAACCTGAGCGTCGGTCGGTGCCTTGCCGCCCCAATAGTTCTCAGAAACATCTAGCTTGGTGTCATCTTTAGCCTCGGTCGTGTCAATTACAGTGTTGCCGAGCACCTGATTCTTCTTAAACTCAACCTGTTCCAGATCAGCGCCATAGAACCATACCTTACCGGCATTGACGAACTCATTTCCGGTAATAGTATAGGTATTCTCGCGATTCGCATCCTCGGCAGCTCCGGCAAAGGAAACCTCAGTCGCACCAGTCACCTTATTGTTGGTAAACACAGTATCCTTTGCATAGCTAACAATGGCGTAGTCGCAGTCATTGAACTCCGTGCCGTTTACTGCAATATTTGCGGTTGCATTCTCTCCATCTGCGGGTTGGCTGTAAACACCTGCATCAAAGTTCTCAAATACACAGTTGTTGATCTCTACCTTGGCATCCTTATTGCTGCTTGAATCAACAAACACAGCATACTTGGAGTTCTCGCCGCCGTACATTTTCACATGATCCAACTTACCGGAACTCATAGAGAACCCATTGCCGTTGGTTGTGAAATTGATCGTCAGGTTGGAGACATTCAGGTTCTCGGCTCCATAGAACAGGTAATCGCCATTGCCGTTAGACTCAACCTTGCCAACAGTAATTGTTTTGCCATTGCCGTCAATGGTGAGGTTCTTAGCGTCCCAAACCTGAGTCCACGTACCAATAGAAACACTTTGCAGCAGTTTTACAGTGCCACCATTCTTGGCATCCTCGATTGCTTCAGCCAGAGAGGTGTACTTCTTTTCACCGATTTCGGCAACATACTTAGCGCCCTCTGTCAGCTGAGGAATCTCCAAAGGCTGAGTTTCATTAAGAACAGGCTTTTCTACCGTCAGATCAGTCGAAGTTACAATCGCATTGCCGCTTTCATCAGCCTTGTGCGTAACATTGACCTTATAATTGCCTTCGGACAGAGAGTAGATGACGTATTTATCACCTACTTTTTTCATTTCAGTAGAGTCGTTAAACGCCGTAATCGGGCTGCCGTCTGCGTTTGTTACGGTGACTTTATCACCCTCAGCTACATTTTCCAGAACGATCAGTTTTCGGTCTACGACCTTTGCGCCGGTATCTTCGATGGTTACATTGCTCTTACTGGACCAGTCGCAGTGAGTCTTATAAATTACCACGTCACCCCTATAGGTGTTGCCGCTGATGGTAGCATTCAGAGCGCTGCCCTGACGATCATCATTTTCATTTCCTGCCCACTTCAAATACTGCGCATAATCCCACAACTGGATATAAGCAGTATCCCAATTACCGGCATCAAAAGTATTTCCGGTGATCTGAATGTTAGTATTGTCTGTAGCAGTCTTACCCCAATAACCGTCGATGGGTACACGAACATTGGTGAACGTGTTATTCGCGAAGTTCATCTGTCCTGCCGCATGGTTGTCGCCGCAGGTGTAGTAGCCGCGCTCGAAGTCCTTAAACGTACAGCCGGTAATGGTGATATTCGGCTGATGGATATAGAGTGCGGTGCTTTCTGTTTTTCCATTTCCGGTGAAAGAACACTTCTCCAGAGCGAGACTATCACAGTTGCCGCCGCTGATTACAGCAGTTCCGTCTGTAGAAACGAAGTTAAGACCATTCAAAGTGACATTATTCGCCGTTACAGCCATCTTGCTGCTTTTGTCCGTCTTGATGGTTGCATCCACGCCGTCTGCTGCCTGAACAGTAACATTCTCGCGAGTAATGGTGAACGGTGCATAGGTACCGGACTTGGTAATCTCTACAGTGACCGGCTCTGTTTCCGTAGTGCCATTCGCAGCAGTAATCGCATCACTCAGCGTCTTGTAACCGGTTTCTCCAATCTTCGCTACATTGTTGTCCACGGTCACAGGGGTGCCATTAACGGTGGCATCAATAGAAACATTTCCACCATTTCCACTCGCAATGTCATTATAAAAGTCACCATGCGGCGTAATCGTATTGGTTACATCCAAGTCACCGGACATAGCTTTATTGACCGTAGCACTGCACCCAGTAATGGTGGTGTTGCCTGCGCTGCTATTCATGACTGTACCAGTCAAAGCACCAAACTCTGCACCATCATCCTTATCAGGCTTCGTAAGTGTCAAGTTGCCTTCATATGTGCAGTTTGTCAACGTATTGCCATAATGCAGGATACCCAGAATGCCGCCGACATCACAGGTTGAACCGGTTACATCAATCTTGACATCACAGTCGGAAACCGTATGACCACCTTCGCCCATGAAGCCGACCAGACCGCCGATGTAAGTACGATAATTCTCACTGTCTGCGCGGACATAGCTGCCCGTGTCACCCACTACATCAACATTGGTGACGTTTGCATAGACACTTTTACCGAGTGCGCCGCCAACATAAGAGTAGCCATCTACTTGGATCAGACCGGTCACAGTGATGTTTGTATACTTAGAGGTATGCGGCGTACCCGCAACCGCACCAACTTCCAAACGTCCTGCAACTTCGGCATTCTGCAAAGTGAAATTTTTTACTTCACCATCCGCTGTATAGCCAAACAGACCAACGTTGCTTTTCTTAGGTGTATTGATTGACAGATTGGAAATAGTCTTTTCATTTCCATCAAAAGTGCCACTAAACGGCTTACCGGATGTGCCAATCGGCGTCCATTCCTTGCCGCTCAAGTCAATGTCAGCACCCAACTTAATAGTCTTGCCGCTGAAGTTGTTTCCTTCATTGACCAACTGAGCCAGACCAGCCAGATCAGCTGCATCCTGCATGGTATACACTTCGGCATTTCCCTCTTCATTCCAAGAAGTATCTACCGTCGTTCCATCCCATGAAGCAACACTTCCTGTAGCTCCATTTCCATCCACTGCAAACGCCACGGGAGCCATGGTCATTACCATGCACACTGCCAAAAGTGCTGATAATAATCTTTTTTTCATGTTTATTCCTCCTTTTTAGTTTTTCTAAGCATGACCTGTATCCTCCTTTCGCAGCCATGCTCATTCGACTTTTTTCTTGGGTCTTTGCTATATTTTCAGTATACCATGTTTGGAGGAATTTTAAATCTAAATTTTCTAATTTTACTAATTATATATATGGAAGTAATTCCAATAATTACTGAAATACATTCTGATACCGGATATGCAAGCTATACTCCGGTCATTTTTACAATCACAGAAAGCAGGAAGGCTGCTGGCACAAGCACAAATAATCCCCTCAAAGGAGACATCATCTGTGCGGGATAAATGCACGCCGTAGATATAAAATAATTGTTTACAAATGCTTTTTTCTGCGTTATACTCATTACAGGGAATGAAGTTCTCCCTTGGGTAACCTAAACCGCTTTTTAGCTGATGACTTCTGCGATATAACATTTCGCAGGAAAGCCATCGGCTTTTTTGCGTCTAAGGAGGAAATTTCATGTTAACATCATTGGCTTTTATCTTTCTTGCAGGGCTTGCACTTGCTGCAATCTGTCAAGCATTCAAACTGCCTCGCATCATCGGCATGTTAATTACAGGTATTCTATTGGGTCCATATGCTCTGAATCTGCTGGACCCATCTATCCTGTCAATTTCCGCCGACTTGCGGCAAATGGCACTTATTATCATTCTGCTCAAAGCAGGTCTTTCACTCAATTTCGCTGATCTGAAAAAAGTCGGACGGCCTGCAATTATGATGTCTTTCGTACCGGCAAGCTTTGAAATGCTCGCCTTCTTTTTATTCGCACCATGTATTCTTGGGATCTCACGAATTGAGGCTGCTGTTATGGGTGCGGTACTCGGCGCAGTTTCGCCGGCAATCGTCGTGCCGCGTATGGTTCAGCTTATGGATACTAAATACGGCACAAACAAAAGTATTCCTCAGATGATTCTGGCTGGCGCTTCGTGTGATGATATCTTTGTTATCGTACTGTTTTCTACATTTATCGGTATGGCGCAAGGAAATGGTGCAAATCCTATGGAACTGGTTCATATTCCGATTTCTATCGTGCTCGGAATTGTACTGGGAATCGTTTCCGGGTATCTGCTCAGCTTATTCTTTGAAACTGCATATACGCACGGTCGATACATCCGAAACAGTATGAAGGTTATCATCATTCTCGGGATATCTTTCTCTCTCAAGGCAATCGAAAACTATATGGAAAACATTGTTCCGATTTCCGGTCTGCTGGCGATTGTAAGTATGGCGTGCATGCTCAAAGTTAGAAGCACCGTATCTGTTTCCAAGAGATTATCCGAAAAGTTTGGGAAGCTTTGGCTGGCAGCCGAAGTAATCTTATTTGTTCTGGTCGGCGCGGCAGTGGACATTCGCTATACGCTTAACGCCGGTATTGCAGCACTCCTGATGATTTTACTTGCACTAACCATTCGCTCTCTGGGGGTTGCCCTTTGTTTGGTAAAAACTTCGCTGACTTGGAAAGAACGCCTTTTTTGTGTATTGGCATATCTGCCCAAGGCTACCGTTCAGGCCGCGATTGGTTCTGTCCCGCTGTCTCTCGGTCTGCCCTGCGGCCAAATTGTTTTATCGGTCGCTGTCCTTGCCATTTTAATTACTGCTCCATTGGGGGCATTGGCAATCGACTCAACCTACACCCGTTTGCTAAAGAAAGAACAGGTATCGTGATGGCGTTCTCGGCAGACTGATATATTTTTCTGCCGATTCTTCCAGTTTGCTTTTCAGGAACGGCTTGTCCTATCAAACCATCGCAAAATGTTGTACTTACACAGTCGCAGCATCTGCTGCAAGGTCTTCAAACAAATCGGTCAGCGCGTCTCCTTTGCATTGAAGCACTGATGCTGAAAATGGCATACCGGACGCGGACTGCGGATAAATCCCTGTCGTATGGTCAACAAAGTAATCTCCGAACCCACTTTCTCGAATCTGCTCCGGCGTAAGATTTTTTGTGAGCTGGTACACGATTGCAGCAATCATTTCCTGATGTGCCAATTCAGTTGTACCGCGAAGTTATCTGTAAGCAAAACAACGGTTTCCCGCAAAATAGCAGGAAACCGTTGTTTATTGATTTTAAACGCCCATCATATGAAGCAGCGCAGGTAATTCGCTCAGATTCCGAATTACAAAATGTGCTCCTGCATTTCGGAACGTTGACTCTGTCTTGCGGCAGACTTCTTCCCGTGCATGATCAGACATCGACTCAAACTCGGCTTCGCTGAGCCCCAACTCTGAACTGCCTTCCAGAACACCTACAGACCAGACGCCTGCCTGTATGCCCTCTTTGATATCCGAAACCGTATCCCCCACTTTGACCACACGGCGAACATCAGAAATGCCCAATGTTTTCATGTTTTCAAAAATCATATAGGGATACGGTCTGCCTTTTCCACCCACCGCATCGGGACTGAACCAGCAGTCCGGCTCATATCCCTGCCGTGCGGCTTCCGGAACAACCACAGCCATCATAGCATCCGTATATCCCGTTGTGGAGCCGATTTTTAATCCCATCTTCCGAAGAGTTTCCACCGTTTCCAGAACATAAGGCTTTACTCCCGCAAACTGATCTAAAATAGAAAACAGTTTCGGCTCAAACTGCGCATAAATCGCGTCCACAGCGGCATCGTCAGCCGGTTTTCCCTGCGCCTGTTCCCATGCCGCATCAATTCGTTCCATATGCAGCATCGTGCGGATATGATCTCGCTTCAACATACCCATGGGTTTCCGTGTTTCTTCCATCGTCACATCTACGCCGAAATGCCGGAACGCTTCCCGGAATGCCTGCACCGGAGCAAAGCATCCGTAATCTACCGTGGTTCCTGCCCAGTCGAATATCACAGCTTCTATCATCCTGCAACCTCTTTTCTGTACTGCGCAATAATCGCAGAAAGCTTTTCGATATCTTCCGCATAGATTTCTCCGATATTGCCAATGCGGAACGTATCCCGCTCGGTCAGCTTGCCGGGATAGATTGCATAGCCTCTGTTTTTTACATAGCGGTAGAAATCTTCAAACTGAAAGTGCATTCCATCCGGGTAACAGAATGTCGTGATAATCGGACCCTGATGCGCCCGGTCAATATATGGCGTAAACCCAAGCCGCCCCATTTCTTCGATTAAGAGGCGGTTATTCGCCGCATAGCGCTGATGGCGCGCTGCAATGCCGCCCTCTTCGTCCAATTCTTCAAGCGCTTTGGAAAAAGCAAGCACCACATGCGTCGGAGATGTGAAACGCCATTTCCCGTCCTTGTCCATCGTTTTCCACTGCTCCAGCAGATCGAGTGACAGGGAGCGCGCCTTTCCTTCGCTTTCCATGAGCCGGTCGCGCCGACAAATGATGAAGGAAAAACCGGGAACCCCTTGAATGCACTTGTTGGCACTGGACACCAGAAAATCAATTCCCCAATCCGCTACCGGAATTTCCACGCCGCCAAAGGAGGACATTGCATCCACAATGAACGTGCGTCCTGCTGCTTTCACCGCTTTTCCAACTGCCTCAATATCGTTCAGGATACCACTGGTAGTTTCACTGTGTACCATGGCAACATGTGTGATTCCAGCATCGGATTCCAGAAGCTTTGCAACATGCGCCGCATCCGGTACACGATCATAGCGTTCTGCATAATGCACATATGGGATCCCAGCATGTTCACAGATTTGTGTCATACGAACCCCATAGGCACCGTTGGAGCAGATCAGCACCTTGTCCTCACTTCCAACCACACTGGATAATACACTTTCCACACCGAATGTCCCGCTGCCCTGCATCAGCACAGCCGTGTATTCTGGCGCAGTTACCTGCGCCAGTTCTAGCAGTCTGCTGCAAATATGCCGCGTGACTTCTTTATAATCATCATCCCACGTACAGCGGTCTACCAGCATTTCACGTTTTACAGTGTCGGTGGTGGTCAGCGGTCCCGGGGTGAGCAGTTTATAATTATTCATCCTACTTTTTCCTTTGTTTGAAACTTATTTTTTTGCGCGCTCGGACAAATCCTGATGCTGTTCAAACAGTTCCAGCGTAAGCGGCTCATCGAACATCATCGGATGCGCAGACTGATTTGCAACCTCCGTGCTTTCGCCTTCATACAGCGGATTCGGATAGGTCTGCTGAAGCTCGGCACGACCATCCTCAATAATGCACTGTGCCATTTCCATGGCAATCGGGTTGGTATCATCGCCCTTGTCTACTACAGCAACCGACTCTGTCAAAGAGAAATTTCCTTCGGTCGGATCGATATAATCAATCGGCAGACCATCTTCCTTATCTGCAACCGCCTGATGACGCAGACCAAAGCCAATAGCAACTTCTCCAGCGCGGCACAGCTTCAGCGGTGCAGTACCAGAAGTTTCGATATGCGCACCTGCATTTTTATAAATTCCAGCAAGCACTTCCTCTGCCCCCTGCTCTCCATAGGCATCGACCAGTGCCTGAATGAGCAGCCATGCAGTGGACGAGGACTGGATATCGGTTACGGCAATATGACCGGCGTAAACCGGATCCGCTAAATCTTTCAGGCTGGTGGGCACAGGCAGGTTTTCAGACTGCATCAGTTCGGTGTTAAGAATGATTGCGCCTTCCTGCGAAGTGATTGGCGCAGTATAATCCGGAACCTCTGTCAGGGTCTTGACATCAAAGGTCAGCGGCAGGAACATCTTATGCTCATCCTGCGCACTCTGCACATAAAAAGTGCTCATTGTGACCATGTCAGCCTCCAGGTTGGTGCCTTCTGCCATCAGCTTGCCGCCAAGGTCCGAGGTGCCGTAAGTCTGGAAAATGTATTTTCCGGAATATCCGCCCGCATCGAGTGCATTCTGCATTGCAGTAATTGCCTCTTCGTCTGCATTGGAGTAAATGACGACCTGTTCATCCTTGGAACCGCCGCATCCCGCCAGCATTCCTGCGGAAAGTGTTAAAATCAGACCGACAGCAAGATGTTTTTTGAAATTCATGTTTGATTTCCTCTCTTTTTCAGATTGCGTTATTTTTTATGAACTGCTTTGCAGCGTGCAAGCCGCGAAAACAGTTGCTTAGCAAGAAAATTGGTCGCCAAAATCAGCAAAGACAGCACAAAAACTTCGTTGAAGCGATTGACATATTGCAGCTGCTTGATCATCGTGGTGAGCACCATCGTGCGTGCACCGGCAATGAATACGAGCGCGCTGATTGTGACCATGGAATTGATAAAGTAATAGCTGAACACTTCCACGAGACTGGAAAACGCATTGGGCGTTACGACACGCAGAATCGTTTTCATCCAGCTGTCACCCATAAGCATCGCGGTGGTTTCCCACCCTGCATTCATCTTGGATAGTGCATTCTTCATCATCAGGTATGGCGTGGAAAAATAGTGGACAATGCTGCACAGCACCATCAAAATCATGGTGTTTTGCAGTGCAGTTCCGGAAAATACAAACAGGTACGCCACGCCCAGCACCATACCGGGAATTGCATTCGTAACCAGTGCAATGCTCTCGATTACGCGTTTATACCGCTGCGGCAGCGTGCTTCGTGCAGTAATCAGCGCAGCGCCATACACAATCAATGTGCCCAGTGCAGCAGTCAGCAGCGACAGCTCCAAAGAATGCCCATACACGGCGAGCAACTGATGGTCTGCAAAAACCGAGCGGAAGTGCTCCAGTGTGAATCCGGTTTGATAGGGCCATGCCTGCACACATGGAACAACGAAAATGACCGCAAAGATGGAAATGACCAGAACAACAATCGCTGTATTCAGCGCCCCCCATCCGGTATCGCGCAGAACATTTTTATGCGGTTCGGTGCGGTCAATCTGGTTGTATCGAATGTTAAACCGCTCCAAAATACGCAGAATACAGATGCTTCCCACAGAAGGAATCAGCATAATCATGGCGATTGCCGCACCGCGGCTGAAATCCGGGATTCCGCCCAGCATCTGATTGTACAGCAGGGTTGCAATGACCTCATAACCGCCGCCGACCGAAGCTGGAATACCAAAATCGGTAAAGCACAGGAAAAATGCCTGAATCAGCGCACCTGCCAGTGTGCCGAGCAGTGGTCGGAAGACCGCAATCCAAAACGTAGACAGCGGACGATCCCCCATCACTTTGGACACCACAAGCGCCTTTTTATCGACAAAGCTCATGGTATTCTGAATTAACAGAAACGCAACCGGAATGGTGTAAATCACATAGCCTACAAGCAGTCCGCCGATGCCGTAAATATCAAAGACTTGTCTCCCAAGCAGACGGGTCAGCAGTCCCTGCTTGCCGAATGAGTAGATAATAGCAAACCCATAGGTAATCGTCGGCAGGTACATGGGCAGTACGGCAACTGCGGAGATTCCCCGTCGGAACCAACCTGGCAGCCCGGTATAGTGCACCGCATATGCGATGCAGAACGCGATTGCAGTCGCAACCAGCGCAGACAGGCAAGCGACTGTAAAGCTGTTGCCGAGCGCCTGCATAAAGCCTTTCTGCTGCACGACAGAAGCAAAGAAACCAAGGGTCGGTCCGCCGTCCCACAGGGATTTCCCGAGCAGCATGACGAGCGGCGCCGCCAGAAAAACAGCAAACAGCGCTGTAATCCCCCAGAAAATGAATTTGAGTTCTCTGTTTTTATGCTTCATGAAGTCCTCTTATACCGCTACCGCCGCAGCAGCCGGACGTTCTCCAAACAGCGCGTAAATGTTGTTTCTCTTGACTTCAAGCTGGTTCAAAATGAATTTGCGCACAAAGTCATTTTGGGGATGGTGCACGATTTCTTCCGGCTTTGCATACTGGGAGATTTCGCCTTTCTCAATGATGAGCACCCTGTCCGAAAGCGTCAAAGCTTCCTCCGGGTCATGGGTTACAATAATGGTGGTCAGGTGGTATTCCTTTGCGATCGTCTTGATGCGTTCCTTGATCGACTCTTTGATCACGCCATCGAGCGCAGACAGCGGCTCGTCCAGCAGCAGAATACGAGGCTTCATCACCATCGTGCGCGCCAACGCTGTACGCTGCTTCTGTCCGCCCGAAAGCTGGTCAATACGCTTGTCCAGATGTGCCTCCAGATCCAGCAGACGGATTAACTCCTCCACTTCTTTCTCGCTGGAAATAGCAGGACGATTTTTCAGTCCATAGGTGATGTTCTGCCGCACGTTCAGATTGGGAAACAGCGCATAATCCTGAAATACAATATTAAATCCGCGCTTTTCCATCGGGGTATGGGTCAAATCCTCTCCGTCATAGCAAATCGACCCATCGTCCGGAGCAGTGATGCCCAGAATCAGATTGAGCAGTGTTGTTTTCCCGCATCCGGATGGACCAAGAATGGAAACAATTTCTCCATTTCCGACGGTCAGATTGATGTCCTTAAGTACCGGAACTCCATCGAACGATTTTTGAATATGATTCAGTTCCAACATTGAACTACGCTTCCTTTCATTTGTCGTCGGTATTCATGATACCTTTTTTTCTCTTCCGCCTCTATCATGATTCCGCGAAGCCTGTGTAAAAAATATGTAATCCTGTTTTGTAATTCGAATCTACACGCTTTTCCTGATATAAAAAAAACCGCCTTTCGGCGGTTTTTTTTGCTATATAATTGAATTGTCTCAATCATTTTCCCGATGCCATACCATCGTGCATTCGTTCTCTCCCGTTTGTGCATCCCATTCTTCCGCAGTAACTTGAAATCCCTCTTTCCGATAAAACTCCAATGCACGCACGTTCCGACGATAGACGTGCAGCGTGATCGCCGGATGAATCTGTTTCAGATGTTCGAGGAGCTGCTTTCCAATCCCGTTGGAACGGTGCTGACCATCCACAAAAATACCGGCAAGATAGTCTCCCTGCATTCCGGCAAACCCAAGCACCGTATTCTTCTGCACAAATACAAGCAGTTCCGCCTGCAAAAGATGCATGCGAACCATTTCCGCGTGCGACGTCCAATAATTTACAGGAATAAAATCATGCGCATCCAGATTTCCATTCAGCCAAAGCTGCATCACCTGCTCCAGATCATGCGGCTCGAATTCTCGAATGACGCCCTCTTCTTCGGCATCTTTCCAAATCAAAAGACCGCCAACCAGCGTCAGGTATTCGGGTGTTTTCCCATCCTGAATCCATAAAATCGGTTTATCAAAATATTTCTCCATGGTTTTGGAAATGTCGCCGCCCAAGGCGTCCAGTGCGTGACGCATTTTATCCGGATGGCGGCAAGGCTTGCCCTCCGGTCTGGTACACTTCCCTTCGCAGAGCGTGCATCCCCCCACCGGCAGCGCCAACGATCCCGGAGTCTCCCGCTCCAATGCAAGCAGATCTTCCAATAATCGTCCTTTTTCCTGTTCCATCCCCTCTAGCATGCCAGCAAGCTCCGCCTGCGGCTTTGCATGCAAAATACGCGCAAAAATGCGCAGCGTGCGGCTTTGCCTCCAAAGATCCATTGGATCAAAGGTAAACGGCGGGCAGGACCATGTATGATTGTAATGATCGCAGATCTGGCAGCATCCTAAAAACCGTTCTACATCAACGCACGTGTGCAGGTACTCTTCTACGGGAACAGATACTTCCAATGCCTGAACCGAATAACATGCAGACATTTTCCGTCCCTCCTTTTGTTTTGTGTATATTTTCCAATTCATTATGTTTATCTTAGCACAAAGTTGTACATTTGTACACAATAAAATCACAATGCAAATCCAGAGGTGCAAGCGCTCGTATTTTGTTTTTGTCATATGCCATAAAACTGTTGACAATCGAATCCAGCGGGAGTACAATCATCTTATAAATGACATATGTCATAAATAACAGATGTATTTCCAGCTGCTCGCTCTCTTTGAAATTCGCACGGAGGTGAATCCATTGCCCAGACCCAAAAAATGCAGGAGAATCTGCCAAATGCCTGAAACCCGGGAGTTTCGCCCTGTAAAGGACCATCCCTGCGAATCCCTCGTCATTCTGACTGTGGACGAATACGAAGCGCTGCGCCTGATTGATAAAGAAGGATTTTCTCAGGAGGAATGCAGCAGTTATATGCAGGTAGCCCGAACCACCGTTCAGATGATTTACAACTCTGCGCGAAAAAAGCTGGCAGATGCCCTTGTGGATGGACTCCCGCTTCGAATCGAAGGCGGACACTACCAGCTTTGTGACGGAAATCATGAATTTCGCGGATGCAGCCAATGTATGAAGCACCGATGCGGCTTGCACGCAACCCCGATCAAGGAGGATCACATCATGAAAATCGCAATCCCTCTGGACGAAAATCAGCAGGACGTCTGCATCGTCTTGGCACGCGCCCCCTATTTCCTGTTCCGGGAAAACGGAAAAGACACAATCGTTCAAAATCCGGCTGCCGAGGCGCAGGGCGGCGCAGGAATCCAAGCCGCTCAATTTCTGGTGGACAGCGAAGTAACCACGCTGATTACCGTCCGCTGCGGACAGAATGCAGCGAAGGTATTCCATGCAGCCGGCATGAAAATCTACAAATCCGCAAACAAAGCCGCAGCGGATAATCTCACCGCATTGGAAGAAGGCAAGCTGAATGAATTGACCGAATTCCATGGCGGTTATCACGGAATCCAATGAAAATCGCATGTTTAAGCGGGAAAGGCGGCGCAGGGAAAACGTTCGTTGCAGTCAATCTGGCAGCGGCTGCCGGAAACTGTACTTATATCGACTGCGATGTCGAAGAACCCAACGGAAGATTATTCTGGAAACCCCAAAACGTCCGGACTTCTGTTGTCAATACCCTGCTCCCCTCGTTTGACGCTGCGAAATGCACCGGCTGCAAGGAATGTGTCCGCGCCTGCCGGTTTCACGCTCTCATGTATATCAAGGAAAAACCCATGATTTTTCCTGAGGTTTGCCACAGCTGCGGACTGTGCTGCATGGTCTGTCCCGCGCATGCGGTTTCCGAAATTGATCAGCCGATCGGCACGATGGAAATTGGGATGCACGAGGAAACCAAAGTGGTGACCGGTATTTTAAATCCCGGTGAAGCAAGCGGTGTTCCGGTCATTCGAGCTGTACTCAAGCAGGCAGAAGGACTGACCGTGTTGGATTGTCCGCCCGGAAGCGCCTGCTCCGTGATGGAATCGATCATGGATGCCGATTACTGTGTTCTGGTAACCGAACCGACTGCATTTGGATTTCATAACTTTCAAATGGTCTATGAACTGACCACACTGCTGAAAAAGAACTGCGGCGTTGTCATCAACAAACAGGCTGTTCCCTATGAGCCGCTTGATGCTTTCTGCATGCAGCACAACCTGCCGGTTTTGGCGCGAATCCCCTATCACGAAGATCTGGCGGCACGGATTGCAAACGGCGAAATTCTTGCAGAAACCGTCCCGGAAGAAAAAGAGCGGTTTCAGGATCTGCTGCGCCGGATTGGAGGTGCCGTATGAAACGACTTTTAATCCTGAGCGGCAAAGGTGGCACCGGAAAAACCACGGTATCCGCGGCAATCATTCGCCTGAGTCAGGCGCGCGCGATTGCCGACTGTGATGTAGACGCACCAAACCTCCACTTAATTATGAAACCATCCGAGGTCACCCCCGAGCAATTTGTTTTTATGGGCGGCGAAAAGGCAGCGGTACAGCAAAACCGCTGTATTGGCTGCGGAAAGTGCCTTTCCCTCTGCCGCTTTGATGCAATCCAAATGGAAAATGGGAAAGCTTCCATCAATGAATACGCCTGTGAAGGCTGCGGCGTCTGCCAGTTTGTCTGTCCGGAACATGCGATTACGCTGGAACAGGACGCCGCCGGAACGCGCGAACTCTATTCATCGGAATCTGTATTTTCCACGGCAACGCTGAAAATGGGGCGCGGGAACTCCGGCAAACTGGTGACCGATGTAAAGCTTGCCATGATAAAAGCAGCTCCGACCTGCGAATTCGCCGTCATTGACGGCTCTCCCGGAATCGGATGCCCCGTGATTGCTTCGGTCAGCGGGATGGATCTTGTGCTCATTGTGGCAGAGCCCAGTGAAAGCGGAATCAGCGATTTGCAGCGTTTGGTGAAAACTGCGGCAACCTTTGATACCCGGTTGGCGGTCTGCATCAATAAATGGAATACCAGTCCTGCTCATTCCGAAAAAATCCAGCAATATTGTGCTGAACAGCACCTTCCCTTTGTCGGGAAAATCCCCTTTGATCCCAAAGCAGTGCAGGCGGTCAACGAAGGCAAAACGATTGCAGACGTTCCCTGCCCTGCCGGGGACGCAGTAAAAGAAATCTATACGGCAGTGCTTGCATTGCTGAATATTACAAATGAATGAAGGAGTATCATATCATGAAAATTGCAGTATCTTGCAGCGGAAACCAGATTTGGGCACACTTTGGTCATTGTGAAAACTTTATGATCTACGATGCTGAAAACGGCAAAATCACCCATGAAGAGTCTGTTCCGAACCCCGGTCACAGACCCGGTTTCCTGCCGAATTTCCTCGCTGACATGGGCGTTCAGGTCATCATTGCCGGCGGCATGGGCGGCGGCGCAGTCGATATCTTCAATGAGCGCGGTGTAGAAGTTGTTCTGGGCGCACAGGGCGATGCAAAGGCAGCGGTAGAAAGCTATCTTCGCGGGGAGCTGGAGTCCACCGGTTCCATCTGTCATGAGCATGCGCATGCGCACGAATGTGGAGAGCATCAATAAAATTTATGATGAAAAACGCGATGTGAGCTATACGGACACATCGCGTTTTTTGTTTGGTGACATCGTCACAGAAGCCGCGGCGCTTTTTATTTTATAATGACCAAAACATCAAACCGAAAGAAGTGTGACACAGATGCAATATGTGATTTCTTTTCTGGAGGGGATTATCACCTTTATCTCCCCCTGCCTACTTCCCATGCTGCCAATTTATATTTCCTATTTTGCCGGCGGCGGCGAAAGATCAACCAGAAAAACGCTCAAAAGCGCGTTTGGATTTATCACCGGCTTTACCATAATTTTTGTCCTTCTCGGCGCGCTCGCCGGAACCGTCGGAAGCCTTTTGCGCGAATATCAAACCGCCGTGAATCTGGTTTCCGGACTGGTTGTCATCCTTTTCGGCTTGAATTTTCTCGGCGTATTCCATCTGAATCTGTTCAAAGGCAGCCGCTTCTCTGTCCGCACAGAAAATATGGGTTTCTTTTCCGCATTGCTTTTCGGCATCATTTTTTCCATCGGCTGGACGCCCTGTGTCGGCGCTTTTCTGGGTTCGGCGCTGATGCTAGCATCCCAACAGGGTCATGTGATGGAGGGTATGCTGATGCTTCTGACCTATTCGTTGGGGCTTGGGATTCCTTTTCTGCTCAGCGCCGTCCTGATCGATTCTCTGAAAAGCACGCTGAACTGGATCAAGCGGAATTATCACATCATCAATACCATCAGCGGACTTCTGCTCGTGTTGGTCGGAATTCTGATGGCAACAGGAACCATGGGGCGGCTGCTCGGGCTGCTCAGCTAAGGAGGTATTATGAAAAATAAAAAAACGCTTTTCATTCTTGTCCTTGTATTCGTATTGCTGATCGGGGGCGCCTCGATTCTTTACCGGCAGTTGGGGCAGTCTTTGACCCCCAAGCAGTTTACCGCGCAGGAGCCCTCGCAGACACAGGAGCAGGGCACGGACGATTCCAAAACCCAAGCGCCCGACTTTACGGTCTACGATGCGGAGGGCAATGAAGTTCACCTGAGTGATTTCTTTGGGAAACCCATTGTCCTGAATTTCTGGGCGAGCTGGTGCGGTCCATGTCAGATGGAAATGCCGGAATTCCACGAAAAATATTTGGAACTCGGGGATAGCATTCATTTTCTGATGGTCAACACGACGGATGGGCTTCGTGAGACCGTCGATACGACATCCGCTTTTATTGCAGAAAACGCTTATACTTTTCCTGTGTTCTACGATACGCAGACCGATGCCGCTTCTGCATACAGCGCATATTCCCTGCCGACCACTTTCTTTATTGATGCCGAAGGATACGCCATTGCGCAGGCAGTCGGCGCCATCGATATGGCAACCTTGCAGCGCGGCATTGACCTCATCACTAAAACGCCGCAGGATAACTAATTTCATACCCATGCAAAGGAGGGTGCAGTACACCACTGCACCCTCCTTTTAATTTCCGGTCAATTTTCCGCTTCGCGCAGACGTTCCACAATGGTAGACTTCGCAACCGAGCGATATACTGCAAGCGGCAACAAAGTTCCAAGCAGCAGGAACACCGGAAGCAGCAGCAAAATCGGAAGCACCGTAAACCGATATGTGAAAAACCAGAACATACTGCTCATCGCCGTACCGGTCACTGGTCCCAGTACGACTGTCAGCGCGAGCGACAGCAGTACCGCGCCCAGCGCGTAAAACAGTCCTTCATACACCAGCATAGTTTTGAGCTGCCTGCCTGTCATCCCGATGGACTGGAGCACGGCGAACTCCCGCTTTCGGGTAATAATCCCGGTAAGCACCGCATTGAAGAAATTCAGTACGCCCACCAAACCGACGATAAAACTCAGCGCGCCGCCGAGCAGCAGGAACATGGAGCGAAAACTCTCAAATTCAGCCACATAGGTCGCCTTGCTCTCGTAATCAAACTGCGGGTTCTGGTTTTCCGTATAATCCGAAAGGAATTCCTCCATGGATGCATTGGCTTCGTCCGTGGTATCAAAGGCGTACAGCATGACAGAATCGGTACCCGTATCCTGCACAAACGTGCGGTCGTTCAGCACGAACTCATCGCTGCCAAAGTAGCGGTAGCCGAGCGCATAGGGGACATTGACCAGTGCCGCCACAGTGTAATCAATATCCCGGTATTTGATGGCGTGGCTTGCATACGGCGCACCCTCCGGCACATTTTCCCACGCGCCATAAACCTCTCCGGTGCCCGGGTTGTAGTATTCAAACTCCTCCACGTACCGCAGCGTCACCGTATCGCCAACCTTCGCCCAATGTGAATCCATCTCGGGATTCCCGTAATCGTCGTCAGAATAAACCGCCGCAATCTGCCGGGAACCCGGTTCATACACACCCGAAAGATCTCCCTCGAGCACCTTAAGATGGTCGAGCGCAAAGGGCTCCATGCCAAAAATCTGCGCGGTATCCTGAACCCGCCCGTCTGCATTGCGTTCCCGGGATGCGAGCATCTGATTGACCGTTTTCTCGTCGTTCCACAGGCTGCGGCTCTGACGGAAATAATCCTCGGTGACAAATTCCTGCACCGGCGTGGTTCTGCCGTAAACCCTGCCGCTTTCTGTAATTCCGCCCTGCGCGGTCACGGTATCGATGATCTCCTCGGGTACCGTTGCATCTGCACCGAATCCTGCACCGGTCTGAAAATATGCAGCATCTGCCAAAATGAAATCGGTGGCAACAAAATTAGACAGGTACTTGTCCATGTCAAACCCATTGGTAAAGGTAACTGTCTGATTCATCAAAACCACGGCGAGCGACAGCGAAATCACCGTGATGACGGTTTTGCTCCGGCTGCGCCCCAGATTCGCGCGCGCCATGGCAAACAGCGACACGCTCCCCGCCGACTTTTTCACCTTGCGCTTCGAGTTTGCGCCCTCGGTATACCGCACTGCCTCGACTGGCGAAACCCGACCCGCCATGCGTCCGGGTTTGCGGCAGGAAAGCAGCACAGTCAGCAGCGCAAACAGCGCGGAGATCAGAAAAATCAGAGGACTTGCCGATACCATTTCAACGACGCCGTTCAGACGCGCAACCACGACCGGCGTAAGTCTGCTGCCGATCAGCCAGCCAAGCGCAAGACCAATCGGAATGCCTACTGCACTCAAAACCAACGCCTGCTGCCGAATCATCCGCCGCAGCTGCCGGGGGGTCGTGCCAATCGTTTTAAGCAGTCCGTAAAACCGGATATCATTCGTCACCGAAATCTGAAATACGTTATAGATAATGAGATATCCAGTGAACGTGATGAGCAGGAGCACCGCAGCGACAGCCAGTATCGTCATCGGGTCCATATTGTCGGCAAACTGTGCGCCGGTATATCCCCAGTTGACGCCTGTGGAGATGTAGTTATCCCCCGCAGCGCGGCTTTCATCCTGATATCCGTAGTTTTCCAGCACCTGTTTCACATCCCGCTCGATGTGCAGCCAATTTTGGAACATCACATCCATATTCCATGTACCGGTTATGCCGTCCTCTGATTGACCGGGAACCACACCTACTTCGTCCAAAATCGCCTCTGCGCGGCTCAGCGGGATGAGCACATGGCTCGCCACAACCGCTTCGTCGTACTCCCACCAGCCGCAGAGCGTGAACGTCTGGGTGATCTCCTGTCCATCGACGTCAAACGTCATGGTAAACTGCGCGCCGATCTCCGGCTCCACGCCGAGCAGTTCCAGTACCCGCGTGTCCGTGGCAGCCTCGTTTGTCCCCTCCTCGGGCAGATGCCCTTCCACCGGGTCACAGTACATCCAGTGCGCCTGCACAGCGTCCGAATACCCTACCTCCACATGGGATTTGTTAAACGGAACTTCATTCGGCATACCGACAAACCGCCGCAACCCCTGCTCCCGGATGAGCGGGTCCGCTTTCAGTTCCTCATACTGCGCCTCAGTTAGATACTTGAACGTGGCATGATTCCACCCGCCGCACTGCCTGAAGTTGGACTGCTGAAACCCCTCGTTGATCGACATCGCGATGGTAAACAGCGAGGTAAACAGCACGGTTGTCAGCGCAATCGCAAGCACTGCAATGCTGTTTCGGGTGCGGTTTGCCTGCATGGAGCGCAGTCCCAAATGCCGGATACATTTGCCGTTGGATACCTTGAGCATTGTCCTCACCCCCTGACCACAATGCGCCCATCCTCGATGCGGATGATGCGGTCTGCAAGCTGAGCAATTTCCTCATTGTGCGTAATCATCACAATCGTCTGCGCAAATTTCTGACTGGTCACCTTGAGCAGCCCCATCACATCCTGACTGGTACGGGAATCCAGATTGCCGGTCGGCTCGTCCGCAAGGATAATTGCAGGCTTGGCTGCAAGTGCACGGGCGATTGCCACGCGCTGCTGCTGCCCGCCGGACAGGTTGTTTGGCAGGTTTTGCAGCTTGCTCTCAAGCCCCAGCGTTTCGATAATCTGGCTGACATAAGCGCGGTCCACACGGTCGCCATCGAGCTGAATAGGAAGCACGATATTCTCCCACACGTTGAGCACCGGCACCAGATTGTAATTCTGGAACACAAAACCGATTTTCTGCCGCCTGAAAATGGTCAGTGCCTCGTCTTTCAGCGAAAAAATATCCTTTCCGTCTACGAAAACCTTGCCGCTGGTCGGGCGGTCCAAGCCGCCCAGCATATGCAGCAGCGTGGATTTTCCCGAACCCGACGTACCCACCACAGCAACAAATTCCCCTTTTTCCACCGACAGGTCTACCCCATCCAGTGCATGCACTTCGGTATCCCCTGCGCCATAGATTTTGCGCAAATCGTTCGTCTCTAAAATTTTCATCGTCTCGCTCCTTTCAAAAGAAAAAGTCTGTATTGCCGTTTCTCCCGGCAATACAGACGATACCACAAAAACCTTTCTACAATCTTTCTGAAATCGAACAGTTTTGAAAGATTTCAATTTTTCTGCTCATCCGCGTGGCAGATAAAGAGAGAACGCACTGCCCTTTCCGCTTTGCGAGGACACCTTGACATATCCGCCCTGTTCAGCGGCAATCTGGCGCACCAGATACAGTCCGATTCCCACACCTTCATCCCCATAGTGCGCCGCACCGCGATAGAAGCGCCGGAACACTTTTGCCTGTTCCTCCTCCGGAATCCCGGCGCCGGTGTCTGTCACCGTAATCCGGCTGAACATTTCATAAGCTGCGGTTTCCACCGTCACACGCCCGCCGGCGGGCGTGTACTTCACTGCATTGTCAAGCAGGTTGCACAACGCCTCCCGTGTCCATTTGGAATCGCACAACGCATCCGCTTCTCCCTGGATGATGGTCATGGTGATATTTTTATCTGCGGCTTTGGGGGCTAGCTGCGCGGCAGCGGATTCCACAATCGCAGATAACCCGCCGGGCTCCGGATGCATTGCAAGCACCCCGGTCTCCAGCCGCGAGGTCTTGACCAGCGCTTCAATGAGAATCTGCAATTTTTCCGCTTGGCTTTCGAGCGCCTCCACGCAACGCCTTCCCTGCTCTGTCAGCGGCTGTTCTTCCAGCAATCCGGCATACAGCAGCACATTGGCAAGCGGCGTTTTGGTCTGATGGGAAATATCCGCAATCAGGGTTTTAATCTTGTCCTTTTCCTCCGCCACATTCCGGGCGGATACCACGGACGCCGAAAGGTATTTTGACAGCTTCGCCTCCACACCTGACAGGCGGCTTTCATCGAAGCGTTCCTGTGCAAACACACCGCAAATGGCGTCATCCAGCATCTTATCCAGCGTATCCATCACTCTTTTCGTCCGGATACGTTCCCATAAAATTACCGCAAGCGCACCTGTCACGGCAAGAAATATCATCACCATATTTCCGTCCATATCAGTCCTCCGCCCAAGTGTATCCAAGTCCGTACACCGTCTTGATAAAGCGCGGCTTGGAGGGCGTGTCCTCAAGCTTGCTGCGCAGCCGCCGCACCGTGACCGAAAGCGCGTTTTCGTCTACGTAATCCGCCCCGCTCGTCCAGATGTAATCGACCAGTGCAGCGCGTCCCAACGTCTGCCCCCGATTTTCGGTCAAAATCCGCAGCAGCTTCTGTTCGGTCTTGCTCAGTTCCACAGGCACACCGTTTTTTCGGAATTCCATCCGGTCAAAATCAAACTGGAACATGGATGTTGCGAATACGTTCTCGGTTCCCATTGCATTTCTGCGCAGCTGATTGTGCACTCTGGCGCGCAGAATCGCAAGGGAGAACGGTTTGGTAATGTAGTCATCCGCTCCGGCTTCCAACCCCATTACGACATCGGTTTCCAGATCATTTGCCGTCAGCAGAATCACGGGAACCGCGCTGCTCTTCCGCAGCTCGGAAAGAAAGTCCAATCCGTTTCCGTCAGGCAGGTTGATGTCCAGAATCACAAGATCGAACCCTTCTTTGCCGAGCGCCTTTCTCGCTTCTGCCAGACAGCTACATAGGCGTATTTGCAGGTTTTCAGTTTGCAGCACCATCTTGACGCCCTGTCCGAGCGCAGGGTCATCCTCGATCAGCAGCAGTGTTTTCATATGATCGCTCCCACAGTTTCATCGTTTTATACGATTCATTATACAGGATTGTCCGGCATACGGCAAATAAAACTCCGGATGCATCATGTTCCGCTTTCGGATGCAATATCTATACTCTGTAACGCGCCGAACCACGTTTTTCTGTAATCCTGATAGGCAATCTCCTGCGCAAGCCTGCGCGCAAATTCCCGCGCGTCCACCTGTTCCTGTAAGGATATCTGCCGGATGGCGCCCTCTTCTATCTGTACCACTGCGCTCCCCCTGCCGCCCGCCAGCGGTCTGTGGCTCACCTGAAGAACTGCCATGCAATCACCTCACGGCATCTTATGCGCCGCTGTTTGTCCATTACGCCAAAAAAGGAGAATTCTATGAATCTTACCGGTTTGCATACCCTGATTTACCTCAGAAAATCCCGCGCGGACCTGGAAAGCGAGGCGCGCGGCGAGGGGGATACCCTTGCGCGGCACCGCACACTGCTCCTTGATTACGCCAACCGTACCGGCTTGGCTGTCGGTGCCGTCTATGAGGAGGTTGTCTCCGGAGATACCATTGCAGCGCGGCCGCAAATGCAGCGGCTGCTTTCCGAAGTGGAAGCCGGATTATGGCAGGCGGTTCTGGTGGTGGAGGTGCCCCGCCTGGCACGCGGGGACACCGCCGATCAGGGGATTGTCGCAAAAACATTCAAATATTCCGGCACACTGATCCTCACTCCATCCAAAATCTACGATCCCAAAAATGAATCGGACGAGGAATATTTTGAATTTGGTTTATTCATGTCCCGCCGGGAATATCAGATGATTAACCGCCGACTGAAAGCCGGTCGATATGCCTCCATGCGCGAGGGAAAATATATCGGTTCGGTTCCACCCTATGGATATGAAATTTACAAGCTCAAAGGGGAAAAAGGGAATTCCCTGCGTCCGATTCCAAAGGAAGCCGCGGTCGTACAGCGTATTTTTCGCGAATTTCTTGCCGGACGAACACAAAACGCGATTGCCGCCGATCTAAACCGCAGCGGTATCCAAAGTGCACGCGGCAAACGCTGGACGGTTTCGAGCATTCAATCCCTGCTGCGCAACGCACATTATGCCGGATATACGGTTTCCGGCTTCCGCCCTTCCAAAAAGATACTGCGGAATGGGCAGCTCGTCACCACACGGCCGAGGAATTCGGATTTGCAACTCTATCCCGGCCGCCATGATGCACTGATTTCTAAAGAGGACTACCATCGCGCCATGGAAATTCTCCATACCCATCAAGCGCCGCCGGTTCCCAAAAAATCCGGTGCGTCGAACCCACTTTCCGGGTTGGTGTTTTGCTCCTGCTGCGGAAAGAAAATGCAGCGGCGTCCTTTGCCGAATGGACAGGGCGCGCAGCTTCTCTGCCCAACCAAGGGCTGCATCACAGTCTCCCACAATGCCGATGAGATTGAATCGCTTATTCTGCAGGAACTTCAAGAATGGCTTTCCGGATTTACCATCAAAATATCCAACCCACAGTATGTCCTGCCTGAACTCGAAAGCGAACGCAGCGCACTTGCCGCAGTCAATCAACAGATTTCCGTTCTGGAAAGCAGTCAACAAAAAGCCTGTGAACTGGTCGAAACCGGAATCTATACCGCAGAACTTTTTCAAAGCCGTCAAGCCGCATTTGCTCAAAAACGTGCCGCGCTGCTATCTATTAAAGCCGAACTGAGTGACTCGATTGAAACAACGGAACACCTCTTAGACCGGCACACACAATCCGCACCATCCATTCAGCATATTTTAGACATTTACCGCAAAGCCGACCCGCTTGCGCGCAATAGGCTGCTCAAAGCGATTTTAGTGCGGGTCGAATACCATAAAACGATCGGTCTGCGTTGGAGAAGCGAAACCGATCTGACACTGACGCTTTATCCCAAATTCCGCACTGCCGAGCCATCTTTATAGACAACTACGCGGTGCCAATTCTTCGGTACCAATGTCAGTGAGAATCCCCTTGCATTCCTTATATGGCATCGTATATCGCTGATTCAAATAGCGCGTTGCCGCACCCATTTCGCCATCAGGTCCACCAAGCTGCAAAAAGAGATAGCCCCTGCTTTCGATTGAAAACAGAGACTATCTCTTTTTTTGCATTACAAAATAGATTATTACGCTACCAGATTATAACCTATGAGACTTTTTTTTATCACACCCATGACATATAGTTTTTCAATGCCCTTTAAAATCTCATCCTCTGTAAAACGTTTAGACTTCTCCGCTGACCATTCTTTAAAACCATGGATAATATCTTCTGATGTCATATCACCCAAATGCTCAATTAAAAAGCAAATAGTCGATAAACACTCTAATTCATGATCACTATTTATTGAGTTTACAAATATACATGCTTTTTGTATCGAAGGCATTAGTTCTTCTATTGTATTATTTACCGAATCGCTGACTATTTTATTATATAAAATAGCTTTTGCTTCTTCAGTAGATTTCGTATTGTGATATTGTTGAAACTCGCGAATACGTTTACTAACGATATCAATTGAATGATCATATGGTCCATATTTATGTGGAACAAAATTAAAGTATTTTTTTTGCGAAAATAGGTCAACAAAATATGCTGTTTTTTGCAGTCTAAACTTACTAAACCGTCCTAAGTAGTGTTTTATTTCCATTAACACTAATGCAGATGCACTCAATTTAGGTTCCTTGGTTGGTACTGACGAATAACTTTTTGATGGTTCATAGATATAAATATCAACGTCACGAGCTACATGCTGCAATTTATCTAAAATTATCTTCTTAACTTCTGCCCATATAAGACCACCATTACCACTTCCTAATGGCGGAATAGCGATACTTTTTATATCAAGATATTCTATTAAATGAATTAATTCCACTAATCCACTCTCAATATACTCCGTTTTAGATTTTTCTCTCCATTTATTTTTTGTAGGAAAGTTGATAATAATCTTCCCATGTTCTCTATAATAATGCAATTTGCCAGGAACTAAGTCTCCATTTCTACAAGCCTTAATATAATCAATATTGTTTGCAGGAAATTGAAGTTTAAATTGATATGCAATTCCCTTTCCCATATACCCTTCACAGTTAACAGTATTCACCAAAGCCTCCGCCTCAGACTGCAACAAATCACCTGTCGTATAGAAAAACATGTATTTCACCTCCCTACAAAACTTCTCAAGTACTTATGGAAACATATATGGGCTTACTTGAATATCAACTACATCGGCATTCGACATTCGCATAATATCTTTTTTTGTATTATCATTTTTCACAAATATTGAATGAAATCCTCTTGCCGGAATAGTATATGGTATTACACATTCTGCCATGCATGCATTTTTTATCTCCGGATTATGATAATCTCTCCCCGTTTCGCCGTCCAATATATCCCATCTAACAAGTTTAATTCCATCTTCATAAGGATATATATCTGGACTATCCTTGTCTAACGGATGCGATGGTATAATAAAAAATTTATAATTCTTATAAAGCTCTCTTTTTATTGTAATGATAGCCATATTTTCAGCACCATATTTTTTACACACGGCACCATCAAACGGATTTCTCGCATAAAAATGAAATGGCACATACCCTGATAATGCCTTTTTATAACCTTCACGCTTACTTAATATTTCATGATCAGCAATGTCCTTAAAACCGTGAACTCCATCTTCTTGCAATTTTTTACGTGGTGTCAGTCCATACAACAATATTGAGGGTATATTATCAATATGCGTAATATGATATAATAATTTTCCTTTACTTGGTGGTATCATAACACTACCCCCCACATTATATTAAGAACTAAATATATCATAAAACACTGTTTCCTAATAGTCAATTACTTTATAACATACAAATTTCCAACCACATAAAAATCCCCCGTTCTCTACATAATAAAAAAGAGGGTTTTTCATTTCAACATTGAAAAATACAATTAGCTTCAATGTCCAAATTGGATATCCTTACTTAACTTATACAGTCCTGCCCTATCGTTGATCCCTAGCCCGCGCAGCATGTTATGCTCGAAATCCAGCAGTTTGTTCTCGTCGCCCCTCAGCAAAAATTTACTATTTTGGCTGTCGTTTTTTCAAGTTGTTGGGGTCACCTCTGGGGGGGCACCTAAATATACTTTCAGCATAGGTGCTCCCCTGTTTTAGACAGTGTGCATTTTATTTTAAAAAAACACCCCTACCCTCCGGATCAGAGAGGATAGGGGCTTTTGAGGATGTCGATAGGTAAGTAACCTAACGATGAAATTATTATACTCTACAATCCTTATTTTGACCGTCGAACGCTGTCGAATACGGTCAATTTATTTTCGTGTCCAAATGGAACCTCTCACTTCACAACCTGATCCAGCAGCGCGAACACTTCCCCGCGCGTGATCTTATCGTCAAACCGTTCCTCGTGAATCACGATGCCCTTCTTCCGCAGGCTGTCATAGAACTTCTGCGCCCAGTGTGCTTCCTCGTGCTTCTGGATGCCGAGCGCTGCTAGAATCCCGTGTGCATACGCTCTGCCGAACGTCTCCTGCTCCGTCTTGGTGTCGAACGCCGTCCGATCTGTCGCATTGTCGATAAAGCCGATTTCACAAATCACCGCCGGGCACGCCGTCTGACGAATAAACCCATAATAATCCTTTCCCGAACCGTTCAGCCGGGTCTTGCAGCCGCGCGAGTTCTGCCCGAGCGCCTTTACCTCAGCTTCAATGCACTCCGCAAGCGTCTTGCCCAGACCGCCCACCTTGGAGTAATACGCCTCGAAGCCGTCTCCGCCGCCTGCATTCACATGAATATCCACCGCGACCTCCGGGTCAAAGGCATTGCATTCGCGGATTTCCTCGGTCAGCGGATCGTCCTCATCTTTCACGCGGCTCATGCCGACCTTGATACCGTGCTTTTCCAGTTCTGCCTTGCACGCCAGCGCCATGGTCAGCGTGATGTCTTTTTCTTTCAGACCGCCGCCGGACGCGCCCGGGTCTTTGCCG
>JAGZOP010000103.1 GCA_018383195.1 Clostridiaceae bacterium
TATCCGGCTTGCGTCCGGCAGATGGAAAAGCCACAAGGAGGACACCGTGGACTGGAACGACCAGAAGTACGCCGAGATATGGCGGCAGGGCTGGGCTGATACGGCGAACCGTTATCTGGAAGCCATCGGCAGCCCGGAGCGCCTTGACCTTCGTTCCTATGAACGGCAGGGGCTTGATAAAATTCCCACCGTCCACATGGGGCCAGCGGTCAGCCAGATGGAGAAACGAGGAATACAGACCAATATCGGCAACCTGAACCGGGATATCACCGCCGCCAACCGGCTCATGCAGTCTATCCGTCAGATGGTGCGCCATCTGAAAGGCTGGATTGCAGACCTGAAGGAGAAAAAGGCCGCCCTGCTGGAAGCCTTGCAGGAAGCGAAGGAACCCACTCTGCCGGAGCTGCTGGGCAAATATCTGGATTTGCGCCGGGAGGAGCGCACCGGCTGGACGAGCAAAGGCCAGCTCAAAGGCACTGTGAACGACTTCAACAAGGTTATGGACGCTATCCGCTATCTGCGGGAAAAGGAACTGTCCACCGTGGAGAGCCTTGACACCTATCTGGATACCGTCAGCGGACAGGCTGTTTCCATCCGGGCAGAGATGAAGCCGAAGGAAAAGCGCATGAAGGAGATCGACACCCTGCTTTCCCATATCGCCAACTTTGAAGCCCACAAGCCGGTTCATGCGGAATATGCCGCCATCCGGTTTAAGAAGCCAAAGGAACAGTTTGCCGCCGCCCATCGGGACGAGCTGGACGCCTACAATGCCGCTGTCCGCTATTTCAAGGTGCATTTGGAGGGAACCAAGTACAGCACCAAAAAGCTGAATGAGGAACGGACGCAGCTTGCCGGAGAGGTGGCCGAGTACAGGGAACGCCTGTCAGCGGTGCAGGAGGATGTGAAGATTCTCCGGGATGTGCGCCACTGGCTCAATCAGGTGCTTCCGTCCGAGCAGTACCGCCAGACCGCCGAGCCGGGCAAGAAACCGTCCATCCAGCAGGCAGTCAAAGGCCGGGCGCAGCGTATCCGGGAGGAACAGGCCGAGAAACGCCAGCAGCCCCGCACAGAGAAAAGACAGGATATGGAACTTTAACAGGCGCTTGCCATTTTCTTTTCGAGAATGACAGGCGCTTTTCTTATTTTCAGGAGGATTTAGTTGAATGTATTTGAAGCTGTCAAGCAGTCTGTTACCACCCGGCAGGCTGCCGAGCATTTCGGAATCCGGGTGGGACGGAACGGGATGTGCGTCTGTCCCTTTCATGCCGACAAAAACCCAAGTATGAAAGTTGACCGGCGCTTTCACTGTTTCGGCTGTCAGGCAGACGGGGATGTGATCGACTTTGTTTCCCGTCTGGAAGCTGTCAGCCCCAAGGAAGCCGCCCTTATGCTGGCACAGGCGTTTTCCATCCCCTATGAGGACAAGGAGCCGCCCAGCCACAGGAAACCACCGCAGGAAACCCCGGAACAGCGGTTTCGCCGTATGGAGCGTTACTGCTTCCGGGTGCTGTGCGATTACCGAAACCTGCTGCGCTGCTGGAAACGGGACTATGCCCCCAAGACGCCAGACGAGGATTTCCACCCGCTGTTTGTGGAAGCCCTGCAAAAGCAGGACTATGTGGACTATCTGCTGGATGTGCTGCTCTCCCCGGACATGGAGGAACAGGCAGCCCTTATCATCGACTGTGGAAAGGAAGTGAGCAATCTTGAAAGACGAATGGCAGAGCTTACCGCCGGAGATACGGCAAGCCGCAGAACAGACCATGCAAGAAGCACCGCCGCCCCGGAGCGTTGAGGAAGTCAAAGCCATGCTGGAAAGCACCGAGAAAGGCGGCGTCCGCAACAGTATCCGCAACTGCCTGACCGTCTTTCAGAATGACCCACTGCTTTCCGGGGCAATCGCCAAAAATCTGCTGACTGAGCGAACCGACATCATCAAGCCCATCGGCTACCACCGTACCGGCGCCGCCATCACAGACACGGATATGAACTATCTGCTCCTGTATCTGGAAGAAACATACGGGTTGACCAGCGAAAAGAAGATTGCCGCCGCCATCGGGATCGTTGCCAATGAAAACGGCTATCACCCCATCCGGGACTATCTGAACGGCCTTTCATGGGACAAAACCGAGCGTATCCGTACCTGCCTGCACCACTTTTTAGGAGCCGACAGCGACCAGTACACCTATGAAGCCCTGCGGCTGTTTCTGCTGGGAGCCATCCACCGGGCATTTCATCCCGGCTGCAAATTTGAAATCATGCTCTGTCTGGTGGGCGGTCAGGGAGCCGGAAAATCCACCTTTTTCCGGCTGCTGGCTGTGAAAGACGAGTGGTTTTCCGATGACCTTCGCAAGTTGGACGATGACAATGTCTACCGCAAGCTGCAAGGCCACTGGATTATTGAGATGTCGGAGATGATCGCCACCGCAAACGCCAAGAGCATTGAGGAAATCAAGTCTTTTTTGAGCCGACAGAAGGAGGTCTATAAAATCCCATACGAAACCCACCCGGAGGACAGGCTGCGGCAATGCGTGTTCGGCGGCACTTCCAATGCCCTGGACTTCCTGCCCCTTGACCGTTCCGGCAACCGGCGCTTTCTGCCGGTCATGGTGTACCCGGAACAGGCGGAAGTTCACATTCTGGACGATGAAGCCGCTTCCAGAGCCTACATGGAGCAGCTATGGGCGGAAGCCATGACCATTTACCGCAGCGGGGATTTTAAGCTATCTTTCAGCCCCGAAATGGTGCGCTATCTCAAAGAACACCAGAGGGATTTCATGCCGGAGGACACCAAGGCCGGGATGATCCAAGCCTACCTTGACCGTTATACCGGCAGCATGGTGTGTTCCAAGCAGCTTTTCCGGGAAGCCCTGAACCACCCCTTTGACGAGCCGAAACAATGGGAAATCCGGGAGGTCAACGACATTATGAACCATTGTGTCACAGGCTGGCACTACTTTTCCAATCCCCGGATGTTCCCGGAATACGGCAGGCAAAAGGGCTGGGAGCGTGAAACCCCGGCAACGGATACCAGCAACGGAGCCGAAAAAATCCCGGAGGGGTTTGTGGAGGTCACAGAGCAGATGGAACTTCCTTTCTGAAAATCCCACCCCGTTGCCGACTTTGTTGCACTCCCGTTGCCGGGCTGGTTGCCGGGAAAAGCCCCGTAACTGCGGGCTTTTTCCCCTATCAGCAACCAAAGCAACAGAAAAATAAAAGAAAATATAAATTGTAACCAAACCGCCAGACAGAGATGGTTTTGAGGTTTTTTGAAGCCCGTTGCCGGACTTCGTTGCCGACCTTCTCCTTGTCTGGCTATTCTATTATGGAGGATAACTGCCTATGGCAAAAACGAAAACAGAGATT
>JAGZOP010000104.1 GCA_018383195.1 Clostridiaceae bacterium
GCCATCGCTCTCTTGAAACCTCATGAGGAATACTTTGAGGGAGACTACTACTGGAACTTTCGCATGGGCTATTCCTATTACTATCTGGATCAGGAGGGCAAGGCTCTTCGTTACTTTGAAAAGGCATTGGAGGCCCGCCCCGATGACGAGGACACCATGCAGCTGATCGACGGGTGCAAGAAGGGCATTTCTCTGCCTCAGTTCTCGGAGTGCTTCCGGGAGCGGACGGAATCTACATGGAAGGACTTTGCTCAGCAGGAAGCCCAGCTTCGCCGGATGATGGATGAGGACAAGGACCACACCCGGGGCCAGGAGCTGGTGGACCGGGTGGAAGGGATTCTGAACCAGGCGTTTGACGAAATCTCTTTCGAGATGGGCGTGGGCGGCGAGAAGTACGAGCTGATCCTCACCCCGGAGGGGGATAAGGTCAAGCTCTTTGAGCTGGTCTATTTCCAGAAGCACGCCCCCAAGGAGGTGCTGGAGCACTGGAACATCCTGGTGGGCCGTCAGCCCATCCGAAACATCGGCCTTCGCACCGAGGATGGATGGAATATCTCTGGGGATGATGTGCAGATCTGGCTGGAGGAGCAAGGCGAAAACAGCTTTGCCATCTCCGCTTACTGTGAAAAGCTGCTGCCTAAGCTTCAGGAGGAAGAAGGCAGAGTCTGGTGGATGCTCACCACTCTCACTGACCAAGTGCTGGGCGAGATCCCCCATATGAGATACATAGACAGTTTTGATGTGTTGGAGGAGCCCAAGGCAGAGCCGTCCATACTCTTGTCCCAACTGCCCGACCATCTGAAGAAACGGGGTCTGGAACTCTCTACTGATCCGGAAGCTTATCTGGAGAGCTATCTTGGCTACGAAATGAAACCTAATGAAGACCCGGACGCCGATTGGCGGCTGGATGTGATGGTCGGCTCCACCAACTGTGTGCCACTCATCAACGGCTATTTGAATGCTGACAACGATTTTATGGATCAACTCCACGCCGACGGCACGGTGGCGGGCTTCTTCTGCTATCCTCTGGATACCCTGCGGGAGGAGGAAGGATCACAGAAGATCTTTGATTTCCGGGATGAGTTGGAGGAAGTGTTTGCCACTGATGAAGGAGCGGAAGTTCTTACCTTAACCGGCGGTGCTACCGGTATTTACTGCGGCTATGTGGACTTCATTGCCTGGGACATTCGTGAGGCGCTGAACATGGCGAAAGAGTTCTTTGAAGGCACGGACATTCCCTGGGCTGTTTTCCACTCATTCCGCCGCGAAGCAGGTTCTGTGCCCCTAAAGCAACAAGATGATGAGCCGGAAACCGAGGATCAGGATGACGAGTTGGACGAGACGCTGACGGGCATGGACTATATTCCCTACACGAAACAGAACGCCGAAGCGTTCTATGAACAGCTGGAACAGTGGAACGACGAGGACGAGTACACCCGCTGCATTCAGGCGTTGAATACTGTACCGGAAGACTGGCGGGACTACCGCATTGCCTACGCCATGGCACGGGCGCTGGAAAACTACGCCATCATTGGAGACCACGATGAGGGAACTCCCCGATACAAGGGAGACAAGGCGCTGCTCCGTGCCATTGAGGTGCTGGAATCTGTCCGAGAAGAAGGCAAGGACAAAGCAGAATGGAATATGCGAATGGCTTACGGCTATCAGTATCTATACGGTCAGGAAGAAAAAGCCATTCCCTACGCACAGCGCTGGGCGGAGCTTGCTCCGGAAGATGAAGACGCTGCCACTGTGATCCAAGAATGCCAAAAGGAAATCGCAAAACGGGACGAATCAGAGGTCGAGGACGAGAGTGACCACACAGGTGTTTTTACCGGATTTGTACTTTTGTCTAAAGGCAAGTGGGACAAGGAGCAGTTCATCCGGGATATGAAAGAAAAATGGGACATCACCGTGGATGAGTATGATGCCAGTGAAGAGAAGGACGACGATGCACTGGTATTTGAAGTGGGCGACATGCTTGCCGCTGTCAGCCTAAACAACTATCCTATTCCCGGCGGCGAAGCCGAGGCAAACGCAGAAAACAACTATATGTGGCCAGATGCCGTAAAAGTTGCCAAAAAGCACAGTGCCCACATCATGGTGGCGGTGCTGGGCAAAGAGGAAAATCTGCTGGAAAAAGGCAAGCTGTTCACTAAGGTGGTAGCTGCTTGCTGCCGCCAGAAATACGCTACCGGCATCTACACCAGCGGCGTGGTGTTTGAACCCCAGTTCTATGAGGGCTTTGCCGATATGATGCAGAATGACGAGCTGCCCATCTTCAACTGGATTTGGTTCGGTCTGTGGAGAGACGAGAATGGCATGAATGGCTACACCTACGGCATGGATGTGTTTGGAAAAGATGAGATGGAGGTACTGGGCACCGATGCTGAACCGGGTGATCTGCGGGATTTTCTTGCAAGCCTTGTGTCCTATGTACTGGAGAATGATGTGGAACTTCAGGATGGGGAGACCATTGGCTTTACAGCAGATGATAAGCACACCATCACTCGCAGTCCCGGTGTCAGTCTGCCGGAAGATCAGATGACTCTGAAAATCTCCTGGAAATCTACAGACGGCAGCCCGGATGACGGCGATGAGGATGACTCGGACGGCGAAAGGTCTGAAGACGAAGAATCCGGTGTTCCAGAGGTCTATACTGAGGAAGAAATGAATGCCGTCGAGGAGCACATCCAGCAGTATTTCGGCAAGTTCGAGAATGTGTTTCACGAACTGGACTCCACGGACATCCATGTGGACATCTGCGTTGTTCCGCCTTCTGAGGAACGGGATTACTACACTCTGGTTACGATGGGTATGGGTGCTCACCGAATGAATGTGCCGGAGGAGCTTGCGGAATACAAGCTGGAACGAGCGGAACTGGTCATTGCGCTGCCGGGAAACTGGAAGCTAAAGCATGAGGATCTGAAGAACGAGCGGTGGTACTGGCCCATTCGCCTGCTGAAAACCTTGGCCAGACTTCCCATTGCCAGCGATACCTGGCTGGGCTTTGGCCATACCATGGACAATGAGGATGACTTTGCAAAGGACACAAAGCTTTGCGCCGCCATGCTGACCGGTCCCCAGGACACCGAAGATGGCAGCGAGGTCTGCACCCTGCCGAATGGCGAGGAAGTCAACTTCTATCAGGTGATCCCCCTCTACCGAGATGAATTGGAATATAAGATGGAGCATGACGCAGATGCTCTGTTGGACAAAATGGACGGCATCAGCTTTGTCGTAGACCCCACCCGCCAGGATGCTATCACTCGTGGCACCCTTTCCAATGATGATTTTGACGGTGAGATGGACGATGCCTCCTATCATATCGAGAGCATTGAGGA
>JAGZOP010000105.1 GCA_018383195.1 Clostridiaceae bacterium
GTAGATTGGTACACCATGCCCTTCGCCAAGTCCTTCTCGATTTTCATTCCATCGCTTGACCGGCGTGCGATCGCGCTGGACCCGTGGAAATTCGAGACTGTAGCAGACGAGTTCACCACCCTGGGCCACGAGGTCGGTCATTGTATGACCTACAGCTTCTATAACCGCTGGGCGGCCTGCGATGTAAAGAAAAAGCACGAGAACCGGGCCGACAAGTGGGAAATCGAGCAGTTCCTTCCCCTGGACGCTCTAGAGGCCGCCGCGCACGAAGGCTGCACAGAAGTCTGGGATCTCGCGGAGCGTTTCGGTGTTACTGAGGATCTTGTCCGCAAGGCCATCTGCTGGTATAAGCATGGCAACCTTGCGGTAGATCAATACTTATGAATGTGTCCGATTCGGACACTTAAAAGGTTGATGAAAATGGGACTCTTTTCTTTCCTATTTCGCCAAAAGTCTCCTATAGTGCGAACTTCATCTGTATTATCATGCCCTTATTCTTCCCCTTATGTAATACTAGATGTGGAAACGACGGGGTTAAATCCATTTAGCGATAGGATTATTCAACTTTCTGCAATCAAATACGACACTCAAGGTTCACCGGTCGATTTCTATAACACCTACATCAATCCTCAGTGTGCTATACCCCCTGCCGCCTCCCGGATAAATGGGATTACTAACAAAATGGTAGCATCCGCGCCGACTATTATAGATATCAGCAAGAAGTTTCTTTCATTCGTCGGAGACTCTCTCATTGTTGGTTACAACGTAAATTTTGATCTGCGATTTTTGAATCAAGCGTTTTGTGGGGATTTTAATTCCCGACAATATGTAGATGTATTAGCAATGGCTCGGCAGTTATTATCCATGCCCAACTATAAATTAGAAACTGTTGCAACATGTTTAGGATATAGACCTGCCACATCCTTTCATGATTCTTTTTCTGATTGTGAAGCGGTTGCTTCGATTTTATATCATGTCGCCGAGGATTTAGCCTCTTGGATAGAGTCCTTCAACCCTTTCCCCTCTCCAACGCATTTCGAGAAAGCTCCTGTTTTGTTTAGGCAGGACAATTTTTCCTTTAACGATGAAGGCTTTCAATATTGGTTTCAAGGCGATGCTGAAAGAAAATCCGGCAACATTGAAAAGGCGTTACAGCTATTCGACAGATCCAGAGAATCTGGATATGACTGCCCAGCAATTTACGAATCGTATGCAATGGCCTATCGTAAGCTCAAGGACTATGAAAAAGAAATTCAAATCTTAGATGAAGCTATCCAGCATTTTCAAGGTTCCGTGGCAGATAGCTTTGAATACCGTAAAAGTCGAGCTACAGCTTTGTTGCTTGCAAAACATAATAGGGAGAAAGAACTTCAACGGATATCTGAAGAAAAGGCTAAGAAAGCTGAAGCACGTCAAAAAAGGCTTGCCGAAGCGGCCTCCAGGCAAAAGAAGCCGCTCGGCCGCTCTATCATACAATGCACAGACAACGGGGAAATCGTAAAAGAATACGATTCTGTTGCATCTGCTGCAAAAGAAATCGGAGTTAGTACCAAGTGCATACGAGATGCAGCTAATGGCAAGCAGAAGCATGCCGGGGGGTTCTGTTGGCGTTATAATTCGCCCTCTCCTCTTGATGGTGAAGATGTATAATACAAAACTTAACTACAGAAACCGAGCCGGGGCCACGGCCCCGGTCTCTCAAAACGCCAAAAATCGAACATTTGTATTATCTCAAGGAGTGAACGCCATGAAAATCACCGTGATACAGGTCAACAATGAACTCGCCAGCACCGGCGTCTCCGTCTATGTGGACGGGCAGCTCCTGGGCAGTATCGGCCCCGGCGGCAGCGTCTCTGCGTCGGTGGACGCCTCTGCCTGCCGCCTCCTGGTGGAGTGCGGGGTTTACCGCCAGGAGCTCACGCTGGAGCAGAGCGCCGTCCTACAGGTCTCCTGGGGCCTCACCACACCTGAGATGATTGTCAGTCACGCCAAGAAATAAGGGGGCCTATTCATGCGACGTGCAAACGGCACCGGCTCTGTCGTGAAACTCTCGGGCAACCGCCGGCGGCCCTATCTCGTGAAGATCTCCACCCGGGATAAAGACGGCTATGTGCGCCAGGTAGCGCTGAGCTACCACGCCAAGCTCCAGGAGGCCCAGGAGGCGCTGGAGGCGTATAACCGCAAGGCCACTGCCGGGCAGGCTCCCCGTGCGGATATGCTGTCCTGGACGGTGGGCCAGGTATATGCCGCCTGGTCGGCGCGGGAGTACCCCCGTTTAGGGCTCGCGTCTGTCACCTCCCACAAGGCAGCCTGGAATAAGCGGCTATCCCGCTATGAGACCGAGAAGATGCGTTCCATAACCCTGGATGACTGGCAGGCCATTCTGGACGAGGGGGAGGACGAGGGCCGCTCCCAGTCCAGCATCAACAACGATGCCCTCCTGATCCGGGCGCTCAATGCCTACGCCATGATGCGGGACATCATAGGCAAGGATTACTCCGCCTATCTGGACGTCCCCACCGTGGGCATCAAGGTAAAAAGAGGCTCCTTCAGCGACTTACAGGTGGCCGCCCTGGAGAAGCTGGCCGCCGCTGGCTATCCTGGGGCAGACAGCGCCCTGATCATGTGCTATACCGGCCTGCGGGTCTCCGAGCTGCTCTCCCTCACACCATTTTCCTATCACCCGGAAGAAGGCGGATACCTCCAGGGCGGCGTTAAAACGGATGCCGGCCGAACCCGCATCATCCCGATCCACACCAAGATCGCCGGCTATCTCCGGGACTGGATTGCCCAGGAGGGCCGGCCGACCGCGGCGCAGTATCGAGCCCTCCTGTTCCGGCCGCTGGCGGAGGAGCTGGGCTGTCCCGACGCCACTCCCCACTGGTGCCGGCACACATTTGCCACCCGTCTGTCCCGTGCCAGCGTTGAAGAGCTCACCATCAAGCGGCTGTTGGGCCACTCCATCAAGGGCGACGTGACCCAGGTCTATATCCACCCCACCGTCACCGACTTGGCCAGGGAGCTGCGCAAGTTGGCATAATCACAAATAATGAACCGTTAGTAACGCATTAGTAACACGCTAGTAACATTTAAGCGACGAAAGCCCCGTAGTACCAGTATTTCCTGGTCTGCGGGGCTTAAAAAGCCATTAAGAATTTCTAACAAAGAGCTCCAACGGGCCCTGAGGGGTTGGGCAGCAGGCCGCCGCCCGCCAGGTTTCGCCGGAAAAGGCGGA
>JAGZOP010000030.1 GCA_018383195.1 Clostridiaceae bacterium
GATACTGACCTTTGTTCTCAATATTCATAATGGTACGGGAGTCACGGTCTACTAATTCCGCAACATAGGCTTGTGTCCAGCCCTTTTCTTCTCTGGCTCTTTTGAGAGCCGCCCCGAGGCCGTGAAAGTCAAACCTTCTTTCATCTTGGTTCATTCTCATATCACCCTATATCATTCTACATTTCGGGTTGAATTATGAGAATGTAATGAAATTTTACATTAAGTAGTATTTTATTTCGCATCCGTGTAGGCTCTAACTTGTATTATTCGAGGTAGAGAACTATAATATATCCTGTGGAGGTGCGAAATGGACTATATGACATTGAAAGAGGCTGCCGAAAAGTGGGGCGTGACACCTCGTAGGGTAAATTATTATTGTGCCGGAGGGCGTATCCCCGGCGCTGTGAAAATGGCCGGTGTTTGGCTGCTCCCTAAAATTGCGGAGAAGCCGCTTGATGGCCGGACAAAACAAGGAAAGGAACAAAAAAATGCAAAGGATACTTTATGTAGAAGATGATTTAAGCCTAATTGACGGTCTGCAATATACTTTAGAAATAAGTGGATATACAGTAGACAATGCCAAAACTAAAAAAGAAGCTTTAATATTATTCAAAAAGAATACTTATGATTTGCTGTTACTGGATGTTACTCTTCCAGACGGTACAGGATTTGATGTTTGCAAAGAGGTACGGAACAGTTCAACCGTCCCTATTATATTTTTAACAGCATCGGATCAGGAAATCAGTATTGTCCGGGGGCTCGATATGGGTGCCGACGATTATATTACAAAGCCATTCAAGTTGAATGAATTGTTATCCCGAATTAAGGCAATCCTGCGCCGCTCCTTGCAGTTTTCTAAAGCGGACACTATTCTGGAAGCCAATGGTATTCGTGTAGATACGTCGGAACGGCTCGTTTGGAAAAATGATGAACCGCTTGATCTCCCGCTGGTGGAATACAAATTACTGTGTCTGTTCATGCAAAATCCTAATCACCTTATGCCGCGAGAAATGATCCTGGATAGGATGTGGGATGGCAACGGAAACTTTGTGGATGACAATACCTTGTCTGTGTATATCCGGCGGCTAAGAAACAAAATTGAGGATACTCCCAATCAGCCTAAATACCTGCTGACAGAACGAGGGATTGGCTATAAATGGGTTGTTGAGTGAGGATAATGTATGGGTAAATTAGGAAAAGAAACAAAGAAGCTATTGTTGGCAATTACAATCATCTGCCTTGTTTCATTTTTACTTGCCGTAGGGATTTCATTTTTGCTGACAAAGAATTTTCAACATGAATTGTTGCTTCATGATTATGGAGTTTCCGGCTACCAACTGAACCATGAGGATGAATTGCAGATTTCAGCTTTTGCTTCATTGCCAAACGAGAATGATATAGAACGCGGTAGGGAGGCTCTGGCTTCTATTGGATATGATGAAACGACCTCCATGCGTTTTCTTCCTGCTGTCCAGACATACCGAAATCAGACAGTGCTTTCTATATTTGCGCTGTTGGTTTTCCTGTTTGGGGCAATCTACTTATCGCTCTTTCTCTATCTTCAACGCCAACACAAGGCTTTCAGTAATGCTGAAAATACCATCCGTCAATTTCTGGACGGTAATACCACATCCCGTATCGAATGTTCACAAGCTGGCGACTGGTACAGCCTTTTTCATGCCATCAATGAAATGGCGACTATCCTCTCTGCTCATGCTGAGAACCAGAGGCAGACAAAAGAATTTTTGCAGGACATTATTTCGGATGTATCACATCAGATTAAAACGCCGCTGTCTGCCCTGAAAATGTACCATGAGATTATAGAGAGCCACAAAGATGATGCCGCAACCGTAAGTAGCTTTACCGAAAAATCTCAAAGAGAAATCAAGCGGATGGAAGATGTGATTTACACCTTGCTGAAACTGGCGCGTTTGGATGCAGGGATTATCCAGATGGAGAAAGCGGAAGAAAATGTTTCCATTCTTATGCAGGATGTTTTAGAACGCTTTGAAACTTGGGCAGAACGGGAGCATAAAACAATTACGCTTTCCGGCAAAGAAGATGTTATTTTATCATGTGATGCCTTATGGGTATCGGAAGCCATCGGCAATATTATAAAAAACGCTTTGGAGCATACAGAAACCGGTGGCCATATCGGAGTAGAATGGAGCCAGTCTCCTTTAATGACACAAATTGAAATTTCCGATGATGGAAAAGGAATACACCCGGAAGATCTGTATAATATTTTCAAACGGTTTTACCGAAGTCGTCTTTCTTCGGATGTTCATGGCATTGGTCTTGGTCTGCCATTGGCGAAATCCATTGTAGAAGCACACGGCGGAACAATCTCCGTGACCAGTACACCCGGAATGGGAACTACATTTACATTGAATTTCATCAACCTTACAAATGAGTAAGATGCAGGTCACTTGGAAGTAAGTCAAAGGGGGTATGATGGGTTCATAAAGGAGGTAACGAATATGAATATTCTTGAAGTACAAGACCTGTGCAAGACCTATGGTACAGGGGAAACCGAGGTTCATGCACTGAACCATGTTTCATTTTCCGTTCGCAAAGGCGAATTTATTGCCATCATTGGCGAGTCGGGTTCCGGAAAAAGTACCTTGCTGAATGTGATCGGCGCTCTGGACAGTGCCACTTCCGGCAAGGTATGGATTGATGGACAGGATATTTTTTCTATGCCGGAGAAAAAATTAACCGTGTTCCGGCGTCAGCACATTGGATTTATCTTTCAGTCGTTCAATTTGATCCCGGAACTGGATGTGGAACAGAATATCACTTTCCCGTTGCTGCTTGACTATAAGCGACCGGATCAGAAATTTGTCAATGAACTGCTGAATGTGTTGGGGCTGACTGAACGACGCCACCATCTGCCCAGCCAGCTTTCCGGTGGTCAGCAGCAGCGTGTGGCGATCGGCCGGGCATTAGTCACGCGCCCAGCCCTGATTATGGCAGATGAACCGACTGGAAATTTGGACAGCAAAAATAGTCAGGAAGTTTTGGCTTTATTGCAAACCATGTCGGACAGGTATCAACAGACCATTTTGATGATAACCCACAACAAAAATCACGCCAGCGCAGCAGACCGCGTGTTCCGTATGACCGATGGTGTGTTAAAGGATTTGGGGGTGTCGTCGCGTTGAAAAGCTATCTTGGATTGGTGCCGCAGTATGAAAAGGTACACCGTAAGAACAATCGAATTTCGGTTCTCTGCATTGTACTTTCGGTATTGCTGGTAACTACTATTTTCAGCATGGCCGACATGGCGCTGCGCGCACAGAAAAATTATTTTATCAAAACAAATGGGGAATACCATATCAGTTTGACCGATATAGATGAACAGACGGCAGAACTCGTAAAAGCGCGGATAGATGTTGCCCTGTGCGGATGGGCCTATCAAGGAAGTGCTGGCTCTATCGGCTCCAAAGCGGTCAGCTTCGCAGGTGCGAATGAGGACACCTTTTCCATTTTGACAGAAATGGACATGGAAAGTGGCTCATATCCCACCCAGCCCGATGAAGCATTATTGAATAAATCGGCTTTGGAACAGTTGGGCCTTGTGGTTGGCGACACCGTGACCGTTACAGTGCCAGACGGTTCCAGCCGGGAATACCGCATTACCGGCGTCCTTGCCGATATGGGAAGTTTGCTTAAAGCGGATGTGTATGGCATGATATTGGACGAGGACGGTTTTCGACAAATTGCGGATGAAAATGCCAAAAACGGAACCACTTTCCGCGTCCAGTTCAAAGATGGTGTAAACATTCAGGAGGCCATGAATGAAATAAAAGTGCAATATGACCTTTCAGACAGCCAGGTAAGCGAAAATACGGCGCTCCTTGGATTGATGGGACAGAGTGAAAACAGCACAATGCAATCCCTATACCTCGTTGCAGGCTTTCTTGTCCTTTTGGTGCTGATTGCTGGTGCAGTAATGATTGCCGCCAGCTTTAACACAAATGTTCTGGAACGGGTTCAGTTCTATGGCCTTTTGCGATGCTTGGGTGCATCCAAAGCACAGGTAAAGCACTTCGTTATTCTTCAAGGGTTGCGCCAAAGTATGAAGGGTGTACCGATTGGGCTGGTTGCCGGACAAATTATTACATGGTTTGCCTGCCTTTTACTGAAATCCATCAGCGGAGAACGCTTTTCAGAGATACCTCTTTTTCAGTTCAGTGTAAGCGGTCTGATTGCTGGTGCGGTAATCGGTTTTCTGATTGTACTACTGGCATCCCTATCCCCGGCGAAAAAGGCTTCTAAAGTATCGCCGGTAACTGCAATCAGCGGCAGTACGCAGCTTACGCAAAACAAGAGGGCTGCAAATACAAAGCTGTTTCACATTGAAACCAGTATGGGGATTTTCCATGCACTATCCGGCAAAAAGAATGTATTTCTTATGACCTGCTCGTTTGCTATCAGTATTATGATGTTCCTGTCGTTTCAAGTAATGGTAGTCTTTCTCCATCAAGGGATGCCCGCACTCTCTCCATCGGCAGCAGATGTGTCTATTACAATGGGAAATACGCTTCTGGACAAGTCGCTGGTGGAACAGATCGGCAAAATGGAAGGTGTTGATAAGGTTTTTGGTCGTATGGAAATGGCTGGCCTTTCTGTTTCTTCTAATACAGGAGAAGGAACCATCACGCTCATTTCTTATGATGATAACCAATTCGGATGGGCGAAAGAAGAATTGAATAAGGGCAGTATCACGCCTGCTATGGAAAATGCAGACAGTGTGTTGGTCACTTATCAGGATGGCGTAAACTGGAATGTTGGAGATACCGTAGTTCTTCATACATCTTCCGGCGATAAGCAGATAACGATTGCCGGAATACTGGCAACGACTACGGCCAGCGGGGTCAACGGTGCGGGCAGTAGCGGATATATGATTTGCTCGGAACAGACATTTGCCGCTTTGGTTGGCGATTTGGGTTATACGGCGATTGATGTTCAATTTTCCTCTGCTGGTGGGGATAATGCTGTTTCCACAATACGGAGCATGGTTCCATCCGACAGCACTGTTTCAGATAAGAAAATTACCAATTCTGAGTCCCAAAGCTCCTACTATACAGGCGCGGTGTTTATTTATGGCTTTCTCATTATAATTGCACTTATCACAGTGTTTAACATTTTTAACAGCATGAACGCCAGTGTAGCGTCCAGAACAAGACAGTACGGGATCATGCGTTCTATTGGAATGGGAGCAAATCAGCTTTACAAGATGATTGCGGCAGAAGCCTTTACCTATGCAATACTTGGCTGTGTTGTTGGATGCGTCTTGGGGTTGCCTTTGAACAAGCTGATGTTTCAGTGTTTGATTGCAGATAAATGGGGGATTGCATGGCAAATTCCTGTGGGTTCACTTCTTTTGATTGTATTCCTCTGCCTTGCGTCTGCGGCGGTTGCGATTAGACGCCCCATCCGGCAAATTAGCAGAATGGCAATCGTGGACACAATTAAGCTCCAGCAATAATTTTATCGAATAACAAACGCCAAAGGCTGGCCTTCTATTTCTTCGGAGGGCCAGTTTTTTGGTATCCATCTTACTAATGAGTAAGATGGATGTCACTTGGAAGTAAGATTGAATTTATAAAATAAAGGCAATAGAAGTGTTTCTGCCGGACGACGGCAAAGAAAAAAAGCCGTCGTAAAGCAGACACATTCACGCGCCCATGAAGCGGCGGCTTTGACTTTCAGAGCCGCCGTTTCTTTTCGTCTATCCTAAACCAACGACGACCTAACACTGTGTAAATCCACGGCGGCATATAGGAGGATTGCCGCCGTGTCCATTTTTGTCTTTTTTCACAGTACCCATGATCTGCACCAGCTAAAAAAAGCGTAGCGCCCCCTCCGGGACAGTCTGGTTATGGATATGAAATCAGACAATATATAAACGAATATGCCATTTCATGCGTCCGTGTGGCTTCATGCCGCCCGGGCGCTTTTGCGTTCTTATGGGTTAGCTTCGGGTCATGTTGGCCCGAAGTCATTCCCCGGTGCCGCTCCCCGCCGCCTTCGTTTCGGTCACTCGTCAACCAACAACCGAAACGGAGGTCAATATGGCTATTATCAATTTGCGGGACTATTACCCATTCTATACATCGGATTGCTTCATGGAAGTATCGGAAGAAGTTGCAGAAATGTTCAAAGAGTTTGATCGTAAAGAGGCTGCCTACCGGCTGCATACATACCGCCACAAAGCCTACTATTCCCTTGATCGGGATGACGGGCTGGAGCATGAAGCTGTCTTTGTCGCCTTATCTCCCCATGAACTGTATGAGCGGAAAGTGACCATGCAGGAACTTCACGCAGCGATTGCCAGTCTGCCAGACAAACAGGCAAAACGGATTTACGCCCATTTCATTCTCGGCATGACCAAACAGGACATTGCCCGGGCAGAAGGCGTCCATGAAAAAGTGGTTCGTGTCGCAATCGAGCGAGGTCTGCGGCGCTTAGAAAAAATTTTGAAAAATTCTTTTTAATGAGTACCGATTTGGGCCGGAAAATGAAATGGCTTATGAGAGGCAAAACACTTCGGGGCACAATGGCCCGAGGTTCAGACAAGCCTCATGCAGATTGAAAATTGAATAAAAAGACACCCGGATACGAAGGGGAACGCGCTGTGTGACAGACCCGCCATGACCTCGGATTTCAGAGAATACAGTCTTTGTAAAACTGAGCGAGCGAACAGGTCCATGCCATAGGTGGGGCAAGGCTGGCTCCACCGGAACAGGCGCAGAACCCGGATACTTGCGTTTAGTCACAGTCCGAGCGTTGAAGCGGTCTTGCAAGCCGTGAGCCGTCGCAGGCAATGAGAACGCCTTGCCATCAGAATGGGGAGAGTTGAAATACTATGGGGCATGAAGCCTATGCCCGTCCGGTGTGTCTGAAATGAAGTGAAAACCTATGGGGAGCCCCCGGCAATGCTGTCTGATGATAGGCCAACCGATCCGGCGTGGCTCCCCATCTTTTCAAAAAAGGAGCACTTTATGGGAAATGCCTTTGGAATGATCCCCGGCTTGGAACCGGACGAATGGAGCAATGACGCCTGCCGTGGTTATGTTATTATGGCAATGGAGGACTGCGGATTTTCAAAGAAGGATATACGGCGTGTTGTGGGGCAGCTTTATGAAGTATTCGACCTCAACAGCGTGGAGGACGCCAAAGAAAAGTACCTTTCCAGTCCTTACTGACCTCGGGCCACATTGACCCGAAGTGGAGAAAGCTCAAAGGGCGGCACCTGCTGGGTGCCGTCTTTTGACATTTCCCCACGGGACAAGTGGGAAAGGCTGGCATATACACGCACTTTCGCAAAGGAGGTTTTCAATGACGCAAGCTGTCACTTATGAACGAGAAACAAAGTCTGTCGCATTTCAAGGGAAGATTATTGTGCTGGAAAGCCTCACGCCGGTACTTCCCCCGAAGGAGAAAGAACAGCGCAAAAAAGAAATTGAGCGTTGTCTTTACGAGGTGTTCAGCAAATATGGGGACAGATTTCCCTAATCATTCGCAACATTGTTGTCCGGGGCTGCTGATGGTATAATATAGTTGTAAGGTTGGTAGCTCCATTCCAACAAGGAAAGGAGCCCAATATGGAATTTATCAGAGAAGATTGTATTTACGCCAGACAGTCAGTAGACCGCAAGGACAGTATCAGCATTGAAAGTCAGATCGACTTTTGCAAGTATGAATTGAAAGGTGGGAGCTGCCGGGTATTCAAGGACAAAGGCTATTCCGGTAAGAATACGGACAGGCCGGAGTTTCAAAAGCTGCTGGGCGAGATCCGCAAGGGAAAGGTCCGGCGGGTCATCGTGTACAAGCTGGACCGTATAAGCCGCTCTATTCTGGACTTTGCAACGATGATGGAGCTGTTTCAAGAGTACGATGTGGAGTTTGTATCCTCCACGGAAAAGTTTGATACTTCGACCCCGATGGGCCGGGCCATGCTGAATATCTGCATTGTATTCGCCCAGCTTGAACGTGAGACAATTCAGAAGCGTGTCACAGACGCCTACTATTCCCGGTGCCTAAAAGGCTTCCACATGAGCGGACAGGCACCATACGGTTATCAGTTAGAGCCTACTGTGGTAGAGGGTATCCGCACAAAGAAAATGGTTGCCGACCCCGTAGCCGCCGACCATGTTCGGCTGATGTTTGAAATGTACGCTGAACCGGAAACCTCCTTCGGAGATATTACCCGATACTTCGAGGAACATGACATAAAAATTTATGGCAAATCCATGTTCCGTACATTTCTTTCCCAGCTTTTAAGAAACCCCGTTTACGCACAGGCCGATTTGGAGCTGTACGAATTTTTCAAGAGCCAGGGTGCAGCGATTGTCAATGACGCTTCCGACTTTGCCGGAACAAACGGCTGCTATCTCTATCAGGGGCGGGATGTGAAGGAGGACAAGGACAGGTGCTTAAAAGACCAGATACTTGTTATCGCTCCACACGAAGCACTCATTTCCTCTGACACATGGCTTAAATGCCGGAAAAAACTTATGGCAAATACCACCTTCCAGCAGGGACGGAAACCGAAAAATACTTGGCTGGCCGGAAAAATCAAATGCGGGCATTGTGGGTATGCTCTGAAAGCCACCCATGTACCAAACAGCACCGGATATTTCCGCTGTACCAAACGGACGGAAAACAAAGGCTGTCCGGGCTGCGGGAAAATCCGCAAAGAAGAATTTGAGCAATTCATTTTCTCGGCCATGCAGGAGAAGTTCAAAGACTTTCAGATACTCCACGGCAGGGAGGAAAAAGTCAATCCGAAGCTGACCGCCTATCAAGTGGAGCTGGCACAGGTGGAGGCAGAAATTGAAAAGCTGCTGGATACGCTGACCGGAGCCAATGCGACCTTGCTTGCCTACGCCAACAAAAAAATTGAAGAACTGGACACCCGACGCCAGACCATTTCAAAGGCAATCGCCGAATTGAGCGTTGAAACCATATCTCCCCAGCAGATAAAGAAGTTATCCTATTATCTCGATAACTGGGAGAGCATAGATTTTGACGACAAAAGAAAAGCCGCCGATGGTTTGATCTCTACGATCAAGGCCACCAGCGACCGTGTTCAGATAGAGTGGAAAATCTGACATTTCCGCTCTATCGCCCCTCATTTCTATTTTATCTTGTTTGTACCCCTTGTACACCGATGTTTGTCAAAGAATATTTACTTTCACTCAGTAATGTGTTACGATAGATACAAGAACTAGTTTCGGAGGTATCAGCATGAACAGCAAATTGAAAGATATCCATATGGATGAGCTGTTTCAGGGAATCATGTCTTTGGACTCCCTTGAGGAGTGCTATAATTTTTTTGAAGATCTCTGTACAATTACTGAATTACGTGCAATGGCGCAGCGGTTTCAAGTTGCAAAAATGCTCGATCAGGGGCAAATTTATAGCGATATTGTCCGTGAAACAGGCGCAAGCACAGCAACCATCAGCCGTGTGAATAAGTGCCTGATTTACGGAACTGACGGTTATCGTATGGTTTTGGATCGCACCAAGTCGGAGTAAACATGGATAGCTATCGTTTTTTGTCCTCATACTATGATCGGTTTACCGATGATGTAGGGTATATCGAGTGGGCAGATTTTTTTGAGCAAATTTTTGAACGTGAAAGGGTTCATCCGCATTTGATTCTGGATCTTGCCTGCGGTACAGGCAGCCTTTCCCGGGAATTATCCATTCGCGGATATGATATGATCGGGGTCGATGCATCTCCCGAGATGCTGATGCAGGCAATGGAGAACACAGTGGATCTAGAGTCTCGTCCTCTATTTCTAAATCAGACCATGGAGGATTTGGATTTATATGGAACGGTAGATGCCTGTCTTTGTTGTTTGGACAGCGTTAACTATGTGGTGGATCCTAAGGCTCTACGTGAAGCAATGCGCCGCGTAGAATTATTTTTAAATCCTGGTGGAATCTTTATCTTTGATATCAACACGCTTTCAAAGTTTGAACGCATGGACGGGCAGTGCTACGTTCGAGACGATGACGATGTGTATTGTGTATGGCAGGTTGATTTTGATGGCATCCTGTGCAATTACGATTTTAATATTTTTGAGCGTCAGGGCATTCATTGGAATCGTAATTTGGAATCCCATCAAGAACGTTACTATGACCCGCAGATTCTAATCAATCTTTTACATGAATTAGGGTTTGTTGATATCAAAACATATGCGGAACTTTCTTTTGAACCGATCAACGGACAAGAGGACCGTATTTTCATATCCGCAAGAAAGAGGAACATAAATGAGTGATCTGAGAATTCGTGCAATTGCTGCTGATTCTGAAATACAAATTACTGCTGTAACCAGCACCGAAACGGTTGAGAGAGCAAGACAAATTCATCGCACTATGCCAACTGCAACGGCTGCACTTGGTCGTGCCTTGACAATTTGCTCTATTATGGGCAGCCAACTCAAAGTAGATGATGGTTCGGTTACCGTACAATTTAAGGGAAATGGACCGCTTGGTTCTGTTGTTTGTGTATCGGATTCTGGTGGAAATGTACGTGGTTATCTTCAAAATCCGGCATGTGATCTTCCGCTCCGAAGTGATGGCAAATTAAATGTCGGTGCAGGTATTGGACGTGGATATTTAATGGTAATCAAAGATATCGGTCTAAAAGATCCGGTATCTGGAACAACAGTCCTTGTAAATGGAGAAATTGCAGAGGATATAACCCGCTATTTCGCTGAAAGCGAACAGATTCCTTCTGCATGTGCATTAGGCGTTTTGGTTGACACAGATCAAAGCGTAAAGCAAGCAGGTGGATATCTTGTGCAGCTTATGCCGGGATGTCCGGATGCTGACATTGATCGTCTTGAGCAGAATATTCAAAAGGCTGGCTCTATGACTGCGATGTTGGATGCCGGTATGACGCTTCAGGATATTATTTATGCGATTTTAGATGGGTTTAAAGTCGAATTTCTGCAAGAATCTACATTCAAATACCAATGTAATTGTAGCCGCGATAAAGTGACCCGTGCATTGATCAGTATGGGAAGAGAAGAATTGGGGAAGCTTGCTGCCGAAGAAGAGAATCTTGAAATTACATGTCAATTTTGTGACCGCATTTATGAATTTACAAATGCAGAAATTAAAAATATTTTAGAAAAAGTATAAATATATGTTGACACAGCGACGGATATGATATATAATAATATTCGTCGCTGATGAGTACGGAAGTTTAGCTCAGCTGGGAGAGCATCTGCCTTACAAGCAGAGGGTCACAGGTTCGAGCCCTGTAACTTCCACCATTGACTTAGTTTAAAAACTAAGTCCGACAAGATGGAATGGCTCGGTAGCTCAGTCGGTTAGAGCGCCGGCCTGTCACGCCGGAGGTCGAGGGTTCAAGTCCCTTCCGAGTCGCCATTTCATTTGCCTCTGTAGCTCAGTCGGTAGAGCAGGGGACTGAAAATCCCCGTGTCGGTGGTTCGATTCCGCCCGGAGGCACCATTTTTATCTAATCATGCGGATGTAGCTCATCTGGTAGAGCGCCACCTTGCCAAGGTGGAGGTAGCGAGTTCGAGCCTCGTCATCCGCTCCACATGGTACCATAGCCAAGCGGTAAGGCGTGGGACTGCAACTCCCTGATCCCCAGTTCGATTCTGGGTGGTACCTCCAAAATGTGTTGATAAAAAAGATGCACAGCAAAAACACCACACGAAAGTGTGGTGTTTTTGCGTCTAAAAGAAAAAATAGGCGAATTCAGAACAGAAAAGTTAGATTTTCAAAAAGAGGGTCCGCTCACTCCGAAAACGGCGGTTTGGGAGATGCACATGGCCCATTTTACGAAATCAGGTGATTCGAACCCCCAAACATTCAAAAAAACATGAGAAACCGCGCAGCCGCCCTCCGGCCCCATAGATCTGGGCCGGAGGGCGGCTTTTGCTTTTGGCGGCAGGTTTGTCCCTTTTGGCGATTATGCTCCATTTGTGCGCCATTCCTTATTGGTATTGGTAATAGCTTTCGGGTGGCTTTTCATCTATACTTGCGTCAGCAAATGTGAAAGGAGAACGACGCGATGGCCGATACCAAGAACCTCTGCGCTCAGATCCCCCTGACCCTCCACGACCGGGTATGCACCGAGAAGGATCAGGCGGGCCTGACCACCGCACAGTACATCACCAACCTGCTCACCGAATACTACCAGATGAAAGAAAACGGAGGGAACATGAATATGGCTAACAATGGCAGCAGAACGATGGCATTCCAAATTCCGGAGGAACTCTTCCAGCGCATCAAGGAGCACCTGGACCGGGAGAGCCTGCGGCTGGGCCGGAAGTACACCCAGCGGGAGTTCGTCCTGGGTCTCATCGAGGAGGCCCTGACCGCCGCCGAGAACACCTGCCAGCCCCAGGAGGATACCGAGGACACCCAGCAGCCCCAGGGGGACGGCGAGGACGCCCAGCAGCCCCAGGAGGACGGCGAGAACGCCTGCCAGTCCGATGAGGACGGGATCACAGGAACGGCAGAATAAACGCACAACGTCATCGTGACGAGAGAGGTCCCCAGGGCATCCCGGAGAACCGGGGTGTCCTGGGGGCCTTTTTCGTTTGGCCGGAGAGGAGGTGAATAATCATGGTCAGACAACAAACTCCCTTCCGCTTTACTGAGCGGGAGATGGACATCGCCAAGGGGACAGACCTGCCGGACCTGCTCACCCACCTGGGGTATCAGGTACGGCGGGTGGGCAGCTACTACACCACCAGAGAGATGGACAGCCTTCGAATCAAAGAGCGCCGGACCTGGAGACGATATTCCAACCAGACGGGTGGGGATGCGATCGCCTTCTTACAGGAGTTTTGTGGAAAAGACTTCCGGGAGGCGGTCAACTATTTGCTGGAGTTCAACGGTCACCGCGCGAGGGCCTCCCCCGTCCCGCACCAGCCGTCCCCAGCAAAAAAGGAACGGCCCGCCTTTGCCCTGCCCAGTGCAGCTCCAGACCAGCGGCACGTTTTCGCCTACCTTCGGAAACGGGGGATCGCCCCCCAGGTCATCCAGAGCTTCATCCAAGCTGGCCTACTGTATGAGGACGCCGACCACCACAACTGCGTGTTTGTGGGCCGGAATGGAGGGGGCCAGCCGGTGTTCGCCAGCAAGCGCGGCACCTATGACCGGAATGGCCCTGGGTTCAAAGGAGATGTTACTGGTAGCAATAAGGACATCGCCTTCCGCCTGCCCTGCGACCCTGGCCTGGATCATGTAGCAGTTTTCGAGGCTCCCATCGACCTGATGAGCTTCTGCACCCTGCACCGGCAGATGCGGAGCAACGCCGTTGCCCTGTGCGGGTTGTACCGGGGGCCGCTGGACAACTACCTGCGGGAAAATCCCCACCTGAAGCAGATCGTCCTGTGCCTGGACGCGGATGGGCCTGGACAGGAGGCAGCGGAGAAGTTCCTGGACGAGTACACCCAGGAGGGCTATGCCGTGTCCATTCAAATTCCCGCCCAGGGCAAGGACTGGAACGAGTACCTGCTTCGGCGGAGCAGCGAGGAGAGGAGGCGGAAAAACGGCGAAAGATGACCCATGATCCAGGCTAAACATTACAAAAACGGAGGAAAGACAATGAAACGCATTGTAACCACACTGTGCGCGCTGGCCGTTATCATGGTCGGGAGCATCCCTGCCATGGCTGCGGAGGAGCCCCCGCGCCAAGACGCTAGCTACTACCCCATCTCTGTGGATGAGTACACCTACGGGGAACTGGAGGAACCTCGGATCAACAAGGTCTACCAGCTGTCCCTTTCGGATGACCCCAGCCTCATCCCCACCGAGGACTTTGAGCGGGACGGCCTATGGTTCACTTTGCTGGACATGACTCGAAAAAATGAGGTGGGCGTGGATACCCAGCCCTACACCGAGACGGTCACCCGGCCCAGCAAGACCAACGACATGGCCCAGGTCCTCCAGGCGCTGGAGGCAGAGATGGAGGTCACCACGGCGGAGGGCTACGCCGGCACCCTGCACCTGGACCACACCAGCGTCCAGGTCAAGACGGACGGCTACGCCACCAAGACCAACAACCTCTCCGCCACCCGTAGCTACCCCAATCTCTCGGATGCAGATGTATCCCTCGTCCCCAAGAGCATCGAGGACAAGGGCAAGACCCTCACCCTGGCTGATGTCCAGTGGAGCGAGGCGCAGTATTCAGACGGCGCGGGCGGCACCGTGACCCGCTACACCGCCACCGCCAGCTACACTGGCACCAGCACCAGCCGATATGCCACCGGCTACACCGTGACGGCCAACTACACCGGCGAGGTGGCCAAGACCGGCTGTGACATGGTGACCTACACCGCCATCTTCGGCAGCACCGAGGCCCCGGAGGAGGTGCCGATGGCGGAGGGGGCTCCCGGAGCAGAGACCCCGTCCCAGGGCGTGGACCTGTCCGCGCTGAAACAGCCCCTGCTGGCAGGCGGCGTGATCCTCGCTCTGGCGGTGGGCGGGGTGGTCGCCTTTAAGAAGATCAAGGAGAGGAGATGACCGCTTGAAACTGTGCGCACTTCTGCTGGCTGCCATGCTCTGCACCCTCTGCGTAGGGCAGGCCAGTGCACTGGAATACACCATGAACGCCCCGGACGATTATTTGTTCGGTAGGCCCACCTCGGATGACACCATCTATGAGTGGGAAAACCCCAATGTGGATCGGAGCAAGAACACCGCCCTGATCCCGCCCACCTTCGGGAGCCCCACCAGCTATCTTCCCGGCACAGGAACTCCCCTGACACCCAATCTCATTCCCGGTGCGCTGACAGGCGGAGGGCTGGTCACCCAAACGGGAGGCGTGACCTATCCAACCGTAGGGGGCAGTCCCGGTGGAAACAGTGGGGCCGGATCAGCTGCCACGGGTTGGACGGATGTGACCGGCGACCTCTACTACTCCGGCGGCCACCTGGGTACCCTCAAAATCCCCGCCATCGGCCTGTCCACCAAGGTGTACCAGGGTACGGGCAGCTCCGTCCTGGCGAAAGGGGCGGGCCACTTCCTGGATACCAGCATCTGGGCCGGCAACGTGTGCATCGCGGGACACAACCGGGGCGTGAGAGATGACTTTGGTGACCTCCACACGCTGGAGCCGGGAGATACCGTCACCTGGACCACCAAGCTGGGGACCCGCACCTATGAGGTGGTCAGCGTCCAGAAGGTGCTGGAAACGGATACCTCCGGCACCACCGCCACCAGCGATGACCGTCTGACCCTCTACACCTGTGTCCGGGACCAGCGGGAGTACCGCTGGTGCGTCACCGCAGTAGCCAAGTAAACCTGTCTGCCATTTTTGCGGGCTGTGTGTCGATTGGCTTCGACTTCCGCCAGGGTTTGTGATATGGTTCGTGTTGCAAGACCCCAACCATATTCGAACAGGAGGAATCGAGAATGAAACAGAGAAACCTGGCATCCCTGCTCCTGGCCGGAGCCATGACCGCGGCCCTGCTGACGGGTCCCGCTCAGGCAGCGGAGTCCCCCAGCCCCCAGGAGATCGCCGCCACCCGCCTGCAGGCCGAGGGCCTGATGAATGGAGACGAACACGGCGACCTGCACCTGGACAAGGGGTTGACCCGGGCGGAGCTGGCCTGCCTGATCAGCCCCATCGTCCTCAACCCAGAGCACGTGGCCTGGGAACGAGACTACTACGCCAAGCTGTGTACCACCAACTTCTCCGATGTACCGGAGTGGGCGCAGGTGGCGGTGGGCGTGTGCGCCTCTATGGGCGTGGTGGCCGGATATGGGGACGGACGGTTTGGCTCCGACGACCCGGTCAGCCCGCAGATGGCCTGCACCATCATGCTCCGATACCTGGAACGAGACGGCTGGACTTACGTTACCGCCTGCGGCAAGGCGGTGGAACTGGGACTTGCCCAGGCGGAGACGCTGGAGGGAGAGACCATCACCCGTGGAGACATGGCCCTCCTGCTCACCGGCTCCCTGGACTATCTGGCGTACCTGCAAACCCTATAAACATCAGACGAGGCGGCCCCCGGCACAAAACTGTGCCGGGGGCCGCTATTTTTGTGTACAAGGAGGAATTTGGCCAAAATGAAAAAACGTTTATTGTCGCTGTTCTTGGCCTTTGTCACACTCCTGGGCATCCTTCCCACCGCTGCCCTTGCAGCTAACACGGAGGAAGAAGCACTGGGCGAGGTGGATATCTATAACGGCGGCTATGAGCTGTCATACCTGACCATCAATGGCCGGATCAGGACTCAGGACTATACCTATTTCAACTATGTGGACGCTAAGGGGCAGAAAAAAGAGGTACCAGCCTATTGCGTCAACCCCAATATCAAGGGCGTCCCGCAGACCGTGGGCGTGGGTGAGAGCATCAAGTATCTTGCCAATGAACGATCCAGCGATCCCAAGGTGGTAGGCATCATCTCCAACGGCTACCCCCACCGCAGTTTGGGGGAATTGAAGCTGGACAACAAGTACCAAGCCTACTACGCTACCAAAATGGCGCTTTGGTGCTACCTGCTCCCCAACTGGAACATCGCAAATTTGAAGGTAGCCCCCGGCTTAACTGGCTCTGAGTTGGACATCGGCAACCGCATCCTGGCGGCGGCCAAGGATATCTACAAGCGGGGCACCACCTACAATTATATGCTGGAACCCCGGATGACGGCCACCCCGGATAAATCTGCTGCCTACTCTGTCACTGTGGACGGCAAGCAGTACAAACAGCAGGTATTCACCATCTGGAGCGAAACATGGGTGTATGACTACGATATAGCCGTATCCTTTGCAGACCCCGGTTCGGTGCCCCAGGGGACCCGCATCGTGGATGAGAACGATCAGGACATTACCGCCGTCACTACGAAGTGGACCGGGGACGGCTACGGCGGGAAATTCAAAGTGCTGTACCCCGCAGACAGCATCGAGGGCGAGAGCGGCAGCGTCCAGCTCTCCCTGACGGCGGATGTTGCCCAGTATGCTGCCATGTACGCAGTCTGCCAGGAAAAGGACAAGTACGGCAATTTGCAGAATTATATCTGCGACCTGGACAATTCCCGGCACATGGAACTGGCAGCAGTGAGCAGCTACACGGGCGGCGGTGAGCCTGACCCGAAGGAGACTGCGCTGAAGATCGTGAAGCTGGAGGAGGGCACCAAGATCCCCTTGGAGGGCGCTGTATTCTCCGTCTATGACCCGGAGGGCCGCAAGGTGGGCTCTTTCTCCACCAGCCCGGATGGGACAGTCATCATCCCCCTGACGCTTGAGGGCCATTACACCGTCACTGAGGAGATCCCGCCCCAGTATCACCTTCTGCCGGAGGAACGTACCCAGCACGCCGATGTGGAGTACAACAAGGTTGCCACCCTGACCTTTTGGAACGCGCCCTATGGTTCCATCCGGGTCCAGAAGTTGAGTGACACCGGGGACGCGCTCAACGGCGTCACCGTGCAGATCAAGCACATTGAAAGCGGCGAGGTCCAGACCGCCAAGACCAAGATCGGCGGCGTGGCAGTTTTCGATCAGCTCCAGCCCGGCGGATGGGAGGTACGGGAACTGGCAGGCATCTCCGGCTGGATCGCGGACACCGATACCGTCCAGACCGTCTCCGTGGTGGCGGGCAAGACCAGCGATGTGACCATCATCAACAAGGAATTGCCCGGCCTGCGGATCATCAAGTATGAGCGGGGCACCATGAAGGCGATGCCCAATGTGTCCTTCGAGATCTTCCGGGACGCTGAGAGTCTGGGCATCTTTCAGACGGATGAGTTCGGCGAGATCCTCCTCACGGACTGCAAGCCCGCCACTTACCGGGCCGAGGAACGGGACACCGGCGGGGACGGCCATGTGCTGGATACCACGCCCCAGGAGGTGGAGCTGAAGGCTGGAGACGGCATCAAAAAGCTGGTTTTCTTCAATGACCGCTTGCCAGGCATCCATTTAATCAAGGTGGACAGCTCCGACCTCTCCAAGCCCATCGCCAACGCGAAGTTCCGCTTTGAGGCGGTGGACGGTTCCTGGGGGCCGGAGGAATACACTACCTCGGAGGATGGGACCATCGACCTCTCCAAGCTCCCCGCCGATACCGCCTATATCGTGACTGAATTGGATTGTCCGGGCTATGTGATCGACGACGCCCAGCGCATCATCCATCTGGATGGCGGCGAACAGGCGCAGTTCGTGTTCACCAATAGCAAGCTGCCCAGTCTCCATCTGTATAAGGAGAGTTCGGATGGTAAGCCCCTGGGCGGCGTCACCTATCGTCTCGCCAAAATCGAGGACGGCTCCCGGTATCTGGACCGCACCTCTTCCGGCACAGGTGAAATCTGCTGGGAGGGCCTGGAGCCGGGCGTTTATTCCCTAATTGAAACCTCCACAGTATCGGATTACCTGCTGGACCCCACCGAGTACCATGTGCAGCTGTTCCCCGGAAAGGACGCCACTATCTGCCTGCAAAATGATAAGCGGCCCAACCTTACCATCTGGAAATTTGACGCCGACGATCACTCCATCCCCATTCCCAACACCACCTTTTTGTTGGAGGCAGCGGACGGCCACAGCGTTGCCGAAGTGACCACCGGGCCGGACGGGTCTGTGACTGTCCCTAACCTCTGGCCAGGGGTTTTCAAGATTTCCGAGCGATCTGTGGGAAATGACGCCTATCTGGTGGACGCCCCGGACCAGTATATCACCCTGTACCCCAACCGGGACCGGGAAGCATATTTTTACGACCACAAGCGGCCTGTCATTGAGATCATCAAGGAGAACAGCATCACCCATGACCGCCTCCCCAATGTTCGTTTTCAGGTGTGGTACGCCAGCAATGATACAGAAACCGGCGAACTCAACGACCTGGGCGTATTCACAACGGACGAAAATGGCCGCATCGAGCTGACCGGCCCGGCCAATGGTCTGCGGGACGGCTGGTTCCGAGTAAAGGAGTTGGCCCCGCCCACTGGATTTTCCATCAAGGACAGCGACACTCAGGAAGCGTTTATCCCCGCTGGCAAGGGTCATACATTCCTGTTTGAAAATACACCTTTGTCCGCTCTGGTAGTCTACAAGCAGGACAGTGTGACCGGAGCTGGAATTTCCGGCTGCCGGTTCCAACTGAAATACCTGGGCGGCGAGGTCAGCGGCAGCGGCGGCACAGTCATCGGCAACTATGTGTCCTCGGCCAACGGCTCCTTCACAGCGACCGGGCTCAAAAAGGGCTACTATATCTGCGAGGAACTGGAGAGCGACGGGGCCCACGTCATTGACAGCGCCCCCCAGTCTTTCTATATCTCCGGCGAGGATCAGGACATTGTGACCCTCTATTTTTCCAACGCACCCAAGGGGGCCGTCCTGGTCAAGAAGGTGTCGGACGATGATAAGAAGCTCCCGCTTTCCGGGGTGGAGTTCTTCGTGACCACCTCAGACGGAGCCGTGGTAGGCGACAATAACGGTAAATTTGTGACGGACAGCGCGGGTTCCTTCCTGGTGGAAAATGTCGCCCCCGGCACCTCGCTGGTGGTGAAGGAAACCAGGGCCAAACCCGGATACCTGTTGGATGATGTCCCCCAGACCGTCCAGGTCAAGGCGGGCCAGACCGTCACTCTGGAATTTCGGAATAAGCCCCTGGGCAATCTGGTGATCGAAAAGTGGGGCCGGAACGGGACCAAGACCGTTCCCCTGGAGGGCGTCAAGTTTGAGATCAAATACGCGGATGGCCGCTATGTGGATGACGGGGGCGGCACCCTGTCCAGCAAGGGCATCTACTATTCTGACTCCACAGGTAAGATCACCTTGTCCGGGGTAACCGGCACCGTCATCGCAACGGAACTGGAGAGCGTGTCTGGATATACCATCGACCCGGACAGCCAGAGCCAGACCGTCACCATCAACCCCAACGACACGCAGACCCTCCGTTTTTACAACAACGCCGTGGGAGGTGTAGAGATCATCAAGGTCAGTTCTGCTGACAAAACCAAGCGTATCCCCAACACCACCTTCGAGATCCGGCGGGTCAGCGATGACGCTCTGGTGGACACCGTGACCACGGGGAAAACTGGCAGCGTCTTTGTTACGCTGGAGGATGACAGCTATTATGCGGTGGAAACGGAGAGTGCCGAGGGCTTCAAACTGGACAACACGCCCCACTATTTCACTGTAAAAGATGGGAGCTGCCCTCCGCTCACTGTGACCAACGCGCCCCTCTCCGGCATCCTGCTCCATAAAATTTCCACCGCCGACGGCAAGGGCATCCCCGGCGTGTCCTTCATCCTCTACGACAGCGGACACAACCCCATTGACCAGCAGACCACCGATGACCGGGGCTGTGCCTGGTTTGAGGATCTGACTGTTTCGGGCCGCTATTACCTGCGTGAATTGGAGAATGAGGGATATATCCCGGACACTCAGGAGCGCACTGTCTATGTCAAGGCGGGGGAAACTACGAAAGTGACCTGGAAGAACACCCCCATCACAGGGCAGATCCAGATCGTGAAGAAGTCCGCCGACTACAACCCCACCACCGGACTGCCTGCCGGGACGCTGTTGGAGGGGGCCGTGTTTGAGATCACGGACAAGGCTGGGAACGTGGTAGACACCATCCGATCTGACAGCCGGGGGCTGGCGGTTTCCAAGCCCCTGCCCCTCTCCCGCTACACCATCCGGGAGGTCAAGGCTCCATCCAACTACGGCGTGAATGAGCAGGAACTGACCGCCTACCTGGAGCATGAGGGACAGATCGTGCGCTTTGAGGTGACCAACAAGAGCCTGACCACTGGTGTGTCCATCGCCAAGACAGGCCCCAAGGAAGCAATGAGCGGCCAGCCGGTCCGTTACACCTTCTCCGGTATTTCCAATACCTCAAACGTCCGTCTGGACAGCTTCTATTTCCGGGACAGCCTGCCCGCTCAGGTAAGATTGAGCACGGTAGTGACCGGGACCTGGAATTTCCCCGGTACTTATAAGATCACCTACCGGGTGAATGGCGGAGAGCACCGCACTTTGGCAGACAATCTCTCTACCAGCAAAAGCTATACGCTGGACGCCTCTGCGGCTGCTCTTGGTCTTGCCGGCAATGAACGTGTGACCGAGATCATGTTTGTGTTCGGTCAGGCTCCCGCAGGTTTTGCCCAGGTGGAGAAGCCCTATCTGAACTGTACCGCAGTTTCCAATCTGAATGCAGGTTCCAGCTTCGTCAACATCGCGGATGTAGGCGGCGTGTACAACGGGACCTGGGTCCAGGCTATCAGCCGGTGGGTGACGAAGGTGTATGGAAAACCCATTCCTCTGCCCCGTACCGGCTATTGATCTATACATCGTGGACCTGCTCTCTGGGGCAGGTCCACGATATTTTTGCAACATTCATTAACGATATTTATCACCAACATGAAAAGGAGAAATGAACTATGCTGAAGATCACTGCCATCGGAAACCTGACCAACGACGTGGAGCTGAAGGTGAGCGAGACTACCGGAAAGCCCTACGCCATCCTGCGCATTGCTTCGGATCGCCGCTACCGGGATCGGGACGGCAACCGGCTCACTGACTTTATCTCCATCAAGGTACGCGGCCCTCTGGCGGAACGCTGTGCAGAGTTTGCCTGGAAGGGCTGCAAGCTGGCTGCTGCAGGCGACTTCGAGACCATCTCCTTTGCGGATGACCCTGACCGCCAGCCCGGTTTCCTGATCAAAGCCACGGAGGTGGAGTTCCTCTCTCCCCGGAAGGTGGAGGAAGGTGTTCAGGCCGAAGCGGAGGCCGCCTGATGCGCAACACCGGCATCCGATACAACAGCAAGGAGCGTATGCCCACCGTGCTGTCGGAGATGGCCGAGCTGCTCCCCCCTTTGAGCGGGGAGCAGCTGGCTGTGCTGGAAGCAGACCTCTTGGCAAATGGCTGCTATGCCCCAGTCATCGTCAATGAGGATATGGTCATCGTAGATGGTCACAACCGCCAGAAGCTATGCCAGCAGCATGGCATTCCCTATGAGATGGCCGTGTTTTCCTTCGTGGATCTGCTGGAGGCCAAGCAGTGGGCACTGGATACCCAAAAGGGCCGCCGCAACCTGGATAAGTGGGAATTGGGCAAGATCGCCCTGAAGCTGAAACCGGACATTGAAGCCAGGGCCAGGAGGAATATGTCCGCAGGGGGCGGAGATCAGAAAAGCGAGGATGCAAAATCGGGTTTGGCAACATTGCCGAACCCGATTTCTCCCATTGATACCCGCAAAGAGCTGGCGGATACTGTCGGCCTGGGCGAACGCACGATGGGCAAGGTGATGCAGATCGGGGAACACGCTCCTCCCGCCGTGAAGGAAGCCCTGGACAGCGGGGACCTGTCCATCAACCAGGGCTACAACATCACCCGTCAGGTGCGGGATCTGCCGGAGGAGCGGCGGGAGGAAGCCGCAGCCCTGGCGGTGGAACTGGAAAAGGCAAAAAAGGAGATCCGCCAGGGGGATGAGGACTCAGCCCGCAGGCACAAGATCGCGGGGCTGTTTTGCAAGGCGTTTGAAAAAGCGGTCCTGCTGACACCCACAGAGGAAAACGTGCGGATCTGGGCGGAGTGTACACGCATGAACCAGGATGAGATCAGGGACAGCGCGCAGGAGGCCCGTGAACTGGCGGAGGTGTTTACCGCCATCGCCAATATCCTGGGGACTATGCTGAAGGATCAAGGAGGGAACGAGAGCATTGCGTAAACAGAAGCCAATTCATGGGGCAGGGCCTCCTGGCAAGCCGCTCCTGCCCTTGGAGGCGGAAGTGGAGATCCTGGAAAAGCTGGGGGCTGATCTGCGGATCGGCTCTGGGGAGATCGCTGCCATTTTGAAAAAGCACGGTGTGGAGGCAGACGTGGAGCGACTCCAGGACAGCTACCGGAAACGGCTGGGGCAGCGGCTCATGGCCAGTATCCGGGATGAGGAGGGGCGCCGCGAGGTGTTGGCCCGCGGCAGTGAGTACATCGTGGTGGAGTGCTGCAGCGACCAGCAGGCCCTCAAGGCTATCCGCCACCGTATCCATAGCCAGATGAATGGCCTGGATGATTCCGCCGGCAAGGTGCGCCGCCGTATCCGTGTGCTGGATCGTCTGGTGGGAAATCTTATGCTGGGTAGGAGGAAGGAATCGTGAGTGTATTGGATACCGCAGATACCATTCGGGCGCGTTATGAGGGGGCCGCCCCCCAGCTGGACCCGGAGGGCTTCCGCCTGTTCCGTGCGGCTGGGGAGATCACCGGCATCCGAAACTTATGGGAGGAGTTTCCCTACGAGGACGCCTGTGGCCGGTTTGAAGAGGCCAATGGCCATGAGCTCCTGCGTTACCTCACCGCCGCCCATTTCGGGGCCGTCTCCTGGGAGGTCGTGCCTGGGACCACCTATGAGCGGGCCATTCTGCGGGAGGTGGATACCTCCACCGAAGAATACCAGGCGTTTGCACGGCAGCTCTATGCCAAAGCGCTGGAGCGTATGGGTTTGGAAAAACCAACACTCAAAAAAGAAGAAGGAAAGAAAATGAGCAGAGGAGGCGATGCTCGATAGCAAAGATCAACAAAGGCGCATGGCACACCAATGGCGTAAAGGTCCGACCGGCCCGCGCGACGGCCCAGAAAAGAAAAAGTGAGGAAGAATCGAGGTAACACCAGATGAGCGAACCCATTATGATCGGCGTGGACCATGGCTATGCGGCCATGAAAACTACACACTGTACGTTTCCCACTGGATTGGTGGAATATGAGCACGAACCCTACACCCGAAAAGGTGTGTTGGAGTACGGCGGAAAGTTTTATGTTGTGGGCAGCGGCCGCCAGCCGCTCCAAAAAGACAAAACCCAGACAGAGGACTATTACCTTCTGACCCTTGCGGCCATCGCCATGGAGATGGGCTTTCGGGGAACAAACGGTATGGCAGATATCCATTTGGCAGCAGGCTTGCCCCTGACCAGTTTTGGGCGGGATAAGAAAGCATTCCGTGACTATCTGCTCCGGGCTGGTGGGCCGGTGACCTTTCGGTATGAGGGCGAAAGTTATACCATCACCGTTTCGGATGTGTCTCTGTTCCCCCAGGGCTATGCGGCTGTTCTGACCCAACCGGAACTGCTGGACGAACCCTCTGTCATCGTGGCGGATATCGGGGGCTGGACGGTGGATCTGATGCGCCTGGACAGACGAATCCCCAACGCCGCCACCTGCCGCAGCCTGGAGTTGGGCATGATCCGCTGTGTGGATGAGATCGGAGAGCAGGTGCGGCGGCTGTTTGGCCTTTCCCTGACCGCACCTCAGATCGAGAGCGTCCTGCGTGGTGACTCGGCCAGCATGGATGAGCGAGTCCGCGCTGTCATCCATGCCCAAGCAGATAAGTATGTACGGGGACTGCTTTCCGCCATCACGGAGAGCGGTCTGGATGTGCGGGCCATGCCCACAGTATTCCTGGGCGGCGGCGCAGCCCTGATGAAACGGCACGGTGGGGCCGTTGAGGGCCTTTTCCGGCCTTTTATCCTGGATGATGTATGTCTGAACGCCAAGGGATATGAACGCCTTGTGGCCCAGATGTCGCGGGGAGAACGGAGAGAACGGGATGGCTGAGAAACGGCGGCTGAACCTCTCCTTCTCGTTGTCCTCCCCTTACCAACGGGAGGCGTGGCGTATCCTGCGGGCCATCCCTGCGGGACAACGCACTGACGCGGTATGCCGGATGGTTTGCAAAGCACAGGAGCAGGACGCCCTTCTCTCTGCCATGCGGGGCCTGATCCGGGAGGAACTGCGGGATATCCAGTGTAAAAGCGAACAAACGAAGCAGGCCGGGGACGTGGATGACAGCGTCCTCGGTTTTCTGCGTGCGCTTCAGGAGGGAGATGATATGACCTGATCCGTTATTTTGATATGTTTGCCGGGGTGGGCGGTTTTCGGGCTGGACTGACCCGTGTGGGCGGGTTCCAGTGCGTTGGCCACTGCGAGATCGACAAGTATGCTGAAGCCAGCTACCGTGCCATCCACGACATCCGAGAGGAGGAACGATATTATCCAGATGCAAGAGCCATTGACCCAGACGACCTGCCCCAATTCGACCTGCTGTGCGGGGGATTCCCCTGCCAGGCATTTTCTAATGCTGGCCGAAGGAAAGGATTTGCCGACGCCCGAGGCACTTTGTTCTTTGAAATTGCCCGACTGGCTGAAGCCAAACGGCCACGGTATCTGCTGCTTGAAAATGTTCCCGGCCTTTTATCGCATGACCATGGGAAGACCTTTGCGGCCATCCTCTCCGCATTGGATGACTTGGGGTATCATGTCGAATGGACTGTGCTTAACTCAAAACATTTTGGAGTTCCCCAATCAAGGAAACGGGTGTTCCTTATCTGCTATCTTGATCCCCGATGCGCCGGAAAAATACTTCCTGTCTT
>JAGZOP010000106.1 GCA_018383195.1 Clostridiaceae bacterium
ATCTCCTCCGGGTAAATGCCGCCGTAGGTATTCGCCTGGATCGCCACCTGGTTTAGATTGTTGGAGCACCGCCGCTGGAGCGACACCAGCTCCTGGACGGGTGACAGGTCAACATGAAGCACATACCCATTGAGGGCCATTTTCCGCATATAGGCCCCCATGTTGCGGATGCCCGCCTCGGCCATGCGTTCCCGGATCAGCGCCTGCTCTTCCTCAGACACCATTACATGGAGATGGATGGGGCGGCGGCGTTTCTTTGTCACCGCTCCTCCCGTTCCAGGCTCCGGCAGACGCGGGGCGGCTCCTTTACCTTGTCCAGCGCCTTTTCCCGTTCCGGGGGCTGGGCGGGGATCGGCGTATTGAATACCCCGGAGAGCCGCAGGGCCTCCTGGTTGGCAAAATCCTGTTCACGCTTCTTTTCCATAACAGTCCTCCTATCTGTCGCCCCGGTCAGGGGTTTTCTTTTTGGAGCCGTCCGGGGCCCGGTGTTCCTGGGCCTCCTTTTGCGCCGCTTTCAGTTGTTCCGCAATCGGGGGCTGGCGTTTGGCCTCCTTATGAGCCCGCGCCGCCTCCTGGCGTTTCACTCCACAGGCAAAGCTGGCCAGTTGCTCCGGGGTGATGTATTCTTTCACCACATAACTGCCGAAGTCAGGATAAAACCACGTCAGCCGCTTTTGATCCGGGACGCGGTGAGCGTCCTCCCATTTTCCCACTACCTGGGCCTGGGCATCCATCTGCCGCCGAATATCCAGGTTATTGCGGGAGGGCCGGAGCTCATAGTCCTGCATTTCCCGTTCCGTCAGGGGATGGGCATAGGTGATGGCTCCCCACGCCTGGAACGCCTCCCCCGTCACTTGCTGGCGGGTAAAGTATAAATCCATGTGGACAGGGCGGTTAAAGTAGCTGTTCGGGTATGTGCCGATGTCGATAGGCCGCTGGGTGGAGTAGTACAGATAGGTTTCCTTGTCCGGGGCCTGCTCCACTTCCTGCACATGGTAACGCCGCTGGTAGTCCTCGGCCCGATTGAGTAAGTCCCGTTCCGCCATATCCGGCTCATTCATATAGTGGCCCCAAAAGTAATTCCTATGGCCGTCCTGCTCATTGAACCGCCACGTCACAAAGGGATTAGGGGCCCTGCTATTTTCCCCCAGGGCAAAACCGCATTGATTGTCAAACAGGATCGTGCGGCGGATCACATAGCCTTGATTTTCTTCCAGAATAACACCTCCTTAGATGCCCCGCCACCTCTGGACAAAGTGTCCAGAAGCGGCGGGGGTAGATGTGGAAAGCATTTGAACAAAACAAGGGCAGGCCATAGAAAGATACGGCCCACCCCCAAAAGGGCCCCGGAAAGCCTTGATACAAGCAGGTTTTCCAGGGTCTAATTTTCCACACATCACCTCCGCTTTTTCCGCATATAGTCCCGCTTTTGCCGCCGCAGGGCAATCCGGGCACAGGACTCGGAGCAGTAGGCCATGCGCCCATCGGCGGGGACGGCCCCGCCGCAGATGGGGCAGGGCTTAAAATCCGGCCTGGGGCCCTTGGTCAAGAGAGACACCTCCAGGGCCGGATCAAGGGGCAGGACGGCCTCCCGGAAGTAGCGGCAGTAAGCGCCTGTCCAGCATTTCCCCAGCATATAGCACTCACAGTCCAGGGGCAGACACCCACACTCCCGGTCATAGTTGGCGCACCACTTTGTTACCAGGGCGCGGATCGCCCTTTTTTCCTCGTGTGTCAGTTCACGGGCCAAGCCGTCACCTCCCGCCAGCCGGGGCCCGCATGAGCTCCCGGTAGCAGGACACACAGCCAATGCCCCGCCAGTAGGGGCACCCGGAGCACCGAGAGCCCCTGGGCGGTTTCGCCGGGGCCGGAGCCTGGGGACGGGGCTTCTGCTTCATCATTTTTTCAAAGGGGCTGTCGGTAAACCTCATTTGTCAGCCTCCTCTCCGTCCTCGTCCTCCTCGTCCCAGGGCGGGCCGTCCTCGTCCCCGTAGCCGTCCGGCCCGTCATAGTCATCCAGCTCCCCGCCATAATCCTCCTGGGGCTCGGCGGCTTTCTGCTGTTTCGGGCGCAGCACCTTGAAATAGAACGCCGCGCCGCCGCCCACTAAGGCCACGGCCAGCACCGCCAGGAGCATCCCCATATTGCCGCCCATTTCCGGCTCAGCCTCCTCCGGGGCGGGTTCCTCGGTTTCCGTGGGTTCCGGCTCCGGCTCAACGCCCGCGCACTTATTCATATTGACCGAGCAGACGGCGCACTCCGTATTCACGGCACCCGCCGCGCATTTTTCAGAGCAGGAGCAGACCGCCTGCTCCACCCCGGCGGCCTCGGCTGCGGCCAGCAGATCGGCCTCGTCTGCTACGCTGAAGAAGTAGGTTTCATACTGCTCGCCCTCCTCGTCCACGGGCTTGTCGTAGTCAATGACGATGTAAAAGGTGTTCCCGCCCGCCGTCTGCACCGTAATAAACTGCTTATTGGTGTGCTCGTCATAGAGCAGATCGCGGGTAACAAGGTTGCCCTCCTCCGAAAAGCCCTCACCCGGTTCGATGGTGGGCTCCGGCTCCGGGGCCTGGGTTTCCTCGGTCATGGTGGGATCGCCATAGTCCGCGCCCTCGCCGCCGTCCGCATAGGCATAGGCCGGGACGCTAAATCCGCATAAAAGAACGGCGGCACACAGCGCCGCCGCCATCACTCGAAAGCGTTTCATCTTCAAATTTCCTCCTTTCCGCCGTCCTCGGACTTCTGGACACTTTGTCCAGAAGTGCCATCCCGAAGCCGCTGGAGCACCAGGGGGAGCTCCTCCAGGGAAATACTCATGCCCCGCACGATGTCTACGATCTCGCTGTTTTCGGCCTCCTGCTTGTTCTTTTCCAGCTCTTTGAGCCGGGCCTGCTGTTCGCTGATTTTGGCCTTGACCTTATCAATCTCGGCCTGGATTTTCTGGCTTTTGCTTACCGCCATAGATACCTCCTTGTCAGGGTAAACGCCCGTAGGCGTAGAAATGGGATTGCCAGTAACTTGTATTCAAATTTGTATATTGGATGGGGTAGAGTAGGAAAGTGCCGCCTTGCCACATTTCTGTAGTAGGTCTGCACATTCCCCTCCCAGAACCGAGCGTGCACCTCTCAATGCACTCGGC
>JAGZOP010000107.1 GCA_018383195.1 Clostridiaceae bacterium
CTTCGGTTCCCATATCCACATCCTGGACTGGGCGCTCCATCTGGACGAGGGGACGCCCCACATCCATGAGCGGCACGTCTTTGACTGTGAGAACCGCTACGGGGAACTGTGTCCCCAGCAGGAAAAGGCGCTGGAAGAACTGGGCATCCCTCTCCCAAACCCTGAGAAGCCCAAAGGCCGGAACAACAACCGCAAGCAGACCTTTGATGCGGTTTGCCGGACGATTCTGTTTGACATCGCCAGACGGCATGGGCTACATCTGGATCAGGAGCCGTCCTACGGCGGGCGGGACTATCTGGAAAAACAGGATTATATCCTGATGAAACAGAAGGAGCAACTGGCGGCGCAGGAGCAGAAGCTGGAAGAACTGACGCTCAAAATTGAGGACGTGGAGACACTGTTAGATGATGTTTCCGATGCGGCCTATGACAAGGCGGTGGAGGTGGTGACCGATACCGTCCGGCAGGAGACGCACAAGGAAGATATTCGTCTGGTGGAGGAATCGAAAAAATGGGTGCTTTCGCCGGAGCGCAAAGCTCCAAAGAAGGAACGTGAGTATGCCGCTGAGCGTCTGGATGGGGTCATTACCAAAATCAAAAACGCCATGCAGCACGCTCTGGCGAAAATCCAGCGGACGCTGATGCAGCCGGAAGTCAAGCAAGCCGGGAAGGAGCAGGTCAAGAAGAAAGCCAAAGAATCCATTATGGATATTCTGGCAAAGGCAAAAATTAACGCTGACCGGGATAACCGGGAGCGTTGGGAACGTGAGGGGCGAATCGCCCCGACCAAAAAGAACGATATAGAGTTGTAAGGCATCTGATTTTCTGTGAAAACCGGATGCCTTTTTCTCTGTCTGGAGGTGAGAAAATCGAATGTGTTTGAAGCGGTGAAGCAGGCTGTCCCCACAAGGCAGGCTGCGGAGTTTTACGGGGTGCAGGTCGGCAGGAACGGGATGGCTTGCTGTCCTTTCCATGATGACAAACATCCCAGCATGAAGGTTGACCGCCGGTTCCACTGCTTCGGCTGTCAGGCGGACGGGGATGTGATTGATTTTACCGCCCGTTTGTTCGGGCTGAACAAGAAAGAAGCGGCCTTGAAGCTGGCGGAGGATTTCTCGGTCAGCTTTGACGCCAAAGGCCATGACCCGCCCCTCAGGAGGCCGGTTAAGCGAAAAATCAGCGAGGAACTGCGCTACCGGCAGGCGGAGCAGAAATGTTTCCGGGTGCTGTGCGATTACCTGCATTTGCTGGAACGCTGGGAGAAGGAATATGCCCCGCAGACGCCGGAGGAAACATGGAATCCGCTGTTTGTGGAGGCCCTGCAAAAGAAACCATACACCGAGTATCTGCTGGATATTCTGCTGTCCGGCAGTATGGAGGAACGGGCCTGCGTGGTCGCTGAATACGGAAAAGAGGTGAGGAAGATTGAGCAGCGAATATCAGAGTTTACCGCCAGCCACCCGGCAGGCAGCCATGAGCGCAGCCGAAGCCTTAGCGCCGGAACAGAGCGTTAACGAGGTGCGGGAAAGCCTCTCCGTCACCGAAAAGGGCCAGCCCGCCAACACCATCGGCAACTGCCGGACGGTGTTCTGCCATGACCCGCTGCTGCGGGACGCCATCCGGCTGAACCTCCTGACTGACCGGGTGGACATCGTGCGGGATTTGGGCTGGCGCAGGAACACCAGCGCCCTGACGGATACGGACGTGAAGTATCTGCTTCTCTATTTTGAGCAGAACTACGGCCTGACCAGCGAGAAGAAAATGACGGCGGCCCTGTCCATCGTGGCGAATGAGAATTGCTACCATCCCATACAGGACGTGCTGAACGGCCTTGTCTGGGACGGGACGCCCCGCATCCGCTCCTGTCTCCATCACTTCTTAGGTGCGGAGGTCAGCGACTATGTGGAGGAAATGCTGAAACACTTCCTGCTGGGCGCTATTCGGCGGGTGTTTTCTCCCGGCTCCAAATATGAGGAAATGCTTTGTCTGGTGGGCGGACAGGGGGCTGGCAAGTCCAGTTTCTTCCGTCTGCTGGCGATCCGGGACGAGTGGTTCAGTGATGACCTGAAAAAGCTGGACGATGACCGGGTATTTTTGAAGCTGCAAGGACACTGGATCATCGAAATGTCGGAGATGCTGGCTACCAGCAGCGCCAAAAGCATTGAGGAAATCCGTTCATTTATCAGCCGCCAGAAAGAAACCTACCGCACACCCTATGAGGCCCAGCCCAAAGACCGGCTGCGGCAGTGCGTGTTCGGCGGTTCTTCCAACACGCTGGACTTCCTGCCCCTTGACCGGGCCGGGAACCGGCGTTTCCTTCCCATCATGATTTACCCGGAGAATGCAGAGGTTCACATTTTGGAGGACGAGGACGCTTCCAGAGCCTATCTGTTGCAGGTCTGGGCGGAGGCCATGACGGTTTACCGCAGCGGCCACTATTCCATGAAATTCAGCAAGTCCATCCAGCGGCAGCTTGTGGAGGTGCAGAAGGATTTCATGCCGGAGGACACGGAGGCCGGGCAGATACAGGGCTTTCTGGAACACTACACCGGCAGCATGGTCTGCTCCAAACAGCTTTTCAAGGAGGCACTGGGGCACACCTATGACGAGCCGAAGCGGTGGCAGCTTCACAATATCAACGAAATCATGAACACGGTGGTGACGGGCTGGAAGCCATTCTCCAATCCGAGGATGTTCGCCGGATACGGCAGGCAGAAGGGCTGGGAACGGGATGCTTCCGGCAACGAACTGCCCGGCAACGAAGATGGATTTGTGGAACTGAGCGAGGAAGAATGCCGTCAGTTGGAGCTTCCGAATGAGTGGATTGCCTGAAAATGGCGGTCTGTTGCCGGGATGGTTGCCGCTTGGTTGCCGGGTTCGTTGCCGGGGATTTCCCTGTCTGGATACGGGAAAAGCCAGTAAATAAGGGATATTTTAATATTTATCTTTATCTCCGGCAACGAAAGCAACGAGATTTTTCAAGAAAATTCACAAAGTAAGATTTACAGGCCAGACGGTAGTTTACAGGTTTTCAGAGGTTCGTTGCCGGACTTCGTTGCCGGTGCTGCCGTCCGGCCTGTCTCTCTATGGAGGTAGCCTATGGAAAAAAGCAAAAATCAGAAGAATAAAGTCC
>JAGZOP010000031.1 GCA_018383195.1 Clostridiaceae bacterium
TCCGGCGTATATCGTTTATGTGGCACTCCTTTTGGCATAATAAAACACCCCACTTCTTAGATAGTATATCATACTGTCTAACAAATGGGGTGCAGTTCACAAGTCCTCAAAGAACATATCCGTTTCTTCGACGGCTGTGGGAAAGGCTCCATGTGTCCGATTGGCACCGGTTCGCTTGACTATCCGGCAATCCGCCAAACCCTTGAGGAAATTGGATACGCCGGTTATATCACAATCGAACAGGAACGCGATCCGCGAAACGCGGATGGCAGTCTCCAGGATGTGAAGGCAAGCGTAGAATACCTCAAATCAGTTGGATATCAAATTTAATCATAAAAGCAGGAGGTTTCCATATGTATTATGGCGAAAAACAAGTAGAACGACCCATCCGTTGGGGTATGGTTGGAGGAGGGCAAGGCGCCCAAATCGGCTACATCCACCGCGCATCTGCATTGCGTGATTTCAACTTTGAATTGGTTGCCGGTGCGTTTGATATCAATCCGGAACGCGGAAAAGCTTTTGGTGCAAATCTGCATGTCGCGCCCGAACGCTGTTATCCTGACTACAAGACCATGTTTGCAGAGGAATGTGCGCGTCCGGACGGTATTCAGGCAGTTTCGATTGCAACTCCAAATTTCACGCATTTTGAAATCGCAAAAGCAGCGCTTGAAGCAGGACTGCACGTTTACTGCGAAAAGCCTATGTGTTTCACCATTGCTGAAGCGGAAGAACTGGAAGCACTCGTCAAAAAGACCGGGAAAATCATGTTTGTGTCCTATGGCTATGCCGGACATCAGATGATTGAACAGGCGCGTAAAATGATTGCAGGCGGTGATCTTGGTGCAATCCGCATCATCAATATGCAGTTTGCACACGGTTATCACAACGTCGCGGTGGAAAAAAGCGCCGCATCTACTGCATGGCGTGTTGACCCCAAGAAAGCAGGTCCGTCCTATGTTATGGGAGATGTAGGAACGCATCCGCTGTACTTATCGGAAGCAATGTGCCCTGATCTGAAAATCAAACGTCTCATGTGTTCCAAGCAGTCATTTGTTGAGAGCCGCAAGCCGCTTGAAGACAACGCCATGACCATCATGGAATATGAAAACGGGGCGGTCGGCTACGTTTGGTCGTCCTGTGTCAATGCAGGGGCAATGTTTGGACATAAAATCCGCATCGTTGGCGAAAAAGCATCCATTGAGTGGAATGCAGAATTTCCAAATCAGCTTCTTTATGAGGTGCAGGGCGAACCGCAGCATGTGCTGCACCGCGATATGGGATATCTGAAAGACGGCGTAAACGATATGGATCGCATCGGCGCCGGGCATCCGGAAGGTTTGTTTGAAGCTTGGGCAAATCTGTATGCGCGTTTCGCGCAGGCGATTGACCGCCGCGAACGCGGCGAAGCGGTTGATTTCTGGTATCCAGATGTGCACGCAGGGGTACTTGGCGTAAAATGGGTGGCAAAATGCGTCGAATCTGCCGATCAGGGGTCGGTCTGGGTAGATTATAATTGACCCGCAGATAAACCGTAAAATGAGAAAAAGAGAGGAAAATTTAATATGGCATTTACCGTAATCACCTTTGTCGCGTTCACTGCGCTCGTTGCAGTACTGTCGTGGTGGAAAACACGCGGCGACGACCTTTCCACCAAAGAGGGATATTTTCTGGCAGGTCGTGGTCTTCCGGGTATCGTTATTGCAGGTTCCCTGATGATGACCAACCTCTCCGCCGAACAGCTTGTCGGTACAAATGGGCAATCGTTCGCCGGCAATATGAGCACCATGGCTTGGGAAGCAACCTCTGCGTTTGCCTTGATCGCACTGGCTTTTATTTTCCTTCCCAAGCTGCTGAAAGGCGGTATTGCAACCATCCCGGAATTCTTCGAGATGCGTTATGATACGTTCACGATGCGCCTGTTCTCCCTGCTGTTCCTGATCGCTTACGTTGTGACCATGCTGCCAACGATTCTGTATTCAGGCGCAGTCGCCCTTGTAAAAATCTTTGATCTCGAGTCGATGTTCGGCATTGATTATTTTACAGCCATCACCCTTGTCTGTGTCGGTACCGGCGTCATTGGCATGTGCTATGCCGTATTCGGCGGTCTGAAGGCAGTCGCATATTCAGATACGATTAACGGTATCGGTTTGATTATCGGCGGTTTTGCAGTACCGATTCTTGGTATTCTTGCATTGGGCCAGCTTGACGGCAGCGGATTTTTCCAAGGAATCAAGCATTTTATCACCGCAACGCCTGAAAAAATGAATGCATGGTCTGCACCTTCTGCATTGCCTCCCGAAGTTCCGTGGCCGCTGCTGTTTACCGGCATGTTTGTAAATAACCTGTTCTATTGGGCGACGAACCAGTCTATTATTCAGCGTTCGCTGGGCGGTAAAAACCTTGCAGAAAGCCAAAAGGGCGCTATCTGGGCAGGTTTCTTCAAGTGCCTCGATGTATTTGTCATTGTCATCCCGGGTATCATTGCATACCAGCTGCTTGCCTCCAATGGGCAGATGGACACTTCTGTCGGCATGGCTGCCGATCAGGCATACCCGCTGCTCGTCATGGAGGTCATGCCCAAACCGTTGATGGGATTCTTCGCTGCCGTTATGTTCGGCGCCATCCTTTCTTCGTTCAATTCCGTTCTGAACTCGGCTTCTACTATTTTCACGCTGAATGTCTGGCAGCCGATCTGGGGCAAAAAAGCAGATAACCAGAGGGTCGTGAAAGTCGGTCAGATTTTCGGCACCGTCGTAGGTATAATCGCGATTATAATTTCTCCGTTTGTTATGTATTTCGGAACAGGTATTATGAACTTTATCAATGAATGCTGGGGCTTCTTCTCAATGCCGCTTCTGACCGCAGTTCTATTCGGTTTGCTAAGCAAGAGAGCACCGGCAATCGCGCCGAAAATTGTCATTCCGCTGCACATGATGCTGTACGGTGCATCCAAGGTGATTCCGTTTTTCAGCCAGTTCCATTATCTCTATGTCGTATTCGCACTGTTTGTATTGGAATGCATCATCTATGCAGTCTGCATCAAGGTTTGCCCGCGTGAAACTGCATGGAATATGCCGGATGCCCATGTTATGGATATGACCCCATGGAAAACCGGCAAGCTCTGGGCGTTGGTTGGCACTGGAGTAGTCGTTGTGATGTACATCATCTTCTCCCCGCTCGTCCTTGCATAATTTTTGTTACCCCTTTTTCTGATTGCATCATGCAATCCCCCTTTTGTACTACCGCATTCCCAGATTGCCTCTTTGGGAATGCGGTATTTTTATGAAGGAAACACCGCAGCATCCCCCGGCTATTTTCGTACAAAAGCACAAAACAGTCGGTTCGTTCAAATAAAATAGCCATATTGCCTTGCATTCACCACCATTTGTGGTAAAATAAATTGGTATCATGTTGGCCAAATATACTGTTTTGGCTGATTATCCTTTGGATTCGGAGAGAACTATCATGATGGATTGGAAGTATCTTGCGGATAAACTATTTCCGCATATTGTAGAGACCCCGGAGCAGGTCGAGGCGCGCTATCCAAAGCGCAATCTGCCCGAGGGTGCAAAAGTTACCCGCATGGGACCCAGCCCAACTGGTTTCATGCATCTTGGCAACCTATACGGTGCGCTCGTAGACGAACGTCTGGCACATCAGTCGGGCGGCGTATTCTATCTGCGCATTGAGGACACTGACCGCAAACGTGAGGTCGAGGGCGGCGTGCAGACGATTATTGACGCCTTCTCCTCGTTTGACCTCCCCTTTGATGAGGGCGCGACGTTGGACGGCGAAACCGGCGCATACGGTCCTTACCGCCAGTCGCAGCGCGCGGAAATTTATCAGACCTTTGTCAAGCACCTGATGGCGCGCGGTATGGCATATCCCTGCTTCTGCACCGAGGAGGAACTTGCTGCGGCACATGCTGAGCAGGAGAAAAACAAAGAAAATTTCGGATATTACGGCAAATATGCCATCTGGCGTGACCGTACCCTCGAAGATATCGAAGCAGAACTCGCCAAAGGTACGCCTTATGTTGTCCGTTTCCGTTCGGAGGGTAGCATTGAAAATAAAATCCGCCACGAAGATTTGGTTAAGGGAAAGATGGAGGTCACCGAGAACGATCAGGACGTTGTCATCCTCAAATCAGACGGCATCCCGACCTACCATTTTGCTCACGTAGTAGACGATCATCTGATGGGTACAACCATCGTTGTGCGCGGTGAAGAATGGCTGGCAACACTTCCGGTGCATCTCCAGCTGTTCCGCGCTATGGGCTGGAAAGCACCCAAATACGCCCATACCGCTCAGCTCATGAAAATCGATGAGGAAACCGGCGGCAAGCGTAAGCTGTCCAAACGTAAGGATCCCGAATTGGCACTCACCTATTACGCCAAGGAGGGTTATCCGGCGCCCTGTGTGCTTGAATACCTGATGACACTGCTCAATTCCAACTTTGAGGAATGGCGCCGTGCAAACCCGAATGCGCCGATGAATGATTTCCCGTTCTCGACCAAAAAGATGAGCGGTTCTGGCGCTCTGTTTGACATCGCAAAGCTCAAAGACGTTTCCAAGAACGTCATTTCTCATATGACTGCTGAGCAGGTCTATGACTACGTTTCCGCATGGAGCAAAGCCAATGATCCCGCATTCCACGCGCTTTTCACCCGTGATCCGGATAAAAGCCGTGCATTCCTCGCAATCGGCCGCGGCGGAAAGAAACCGCGCAAGGATCTCGCACTTTGGACCGATGTCAAGCCCTACATGGACTTCCTGTTCGACGAGCTGTTCCAGCCCGATTACACCATGCCGGCGCGTGTGTCCACCGAGGATGCCAAGGCGATTCTGGACGATTTTGCAGCAGCATTTGACGAAAATGACACACCGGATGGATTCTTTGACAAGATGAAAACGATTTCCGAGGCACACGGATATGCTTCTGACACCAAGGTATATAAGCAGAATCCAGACCAGTATAAGGGTGCAGTTGGCGATGTTTCCATGATTGTCCGCGTTGCGGTTGCCGGTCGTCAAAATGCGCCCGATCTGCAAAGCGTCATGCATATCATGGGGCGTGAGCAGGTGCTCGCGCGTCTGGAACAGTGCAAGGCAGCACTTTAAATGGAATATTCCATTCTCAATTCATTTTAGTTTTGGAGGACTTTCATTATGATGGAAGACGTGAGCAATTTTCTCACAGAAATTATTGATGCCGACCTCGCGGCTGGCTTAACCGAACAGATTCACACCCGTTTCCCGCCCGAGCCGAATGGATATCTGCATATCGGCTCCGCAAAAGCCATCTATATCAACTGGTCGATTGCGAAAAAGTACAACGGCAAATTTAACTTGCGCTTCGATGACACCAACCCGGTACGCGAGGACGATGAATATGTGCAGTCCATCCAGAAGGACATCGAATGGCTGACTGGCGAAATGCCGAACGGCGGCATTTTCTACGGCTCGGATTATTTCGAAACCTGTTACGACTGTGCGGTTGCCCTCATCAAGGATGGCAAAGCGTATGTCTGCGATCTGACACAGGAAGAAATGCGCGCACAGCGCGGCACACTGACCCAGCCTGGTCAAAACAGCCCCTATCGTGACCGTTCGGTCGAGGAAAACCTTGCACTGTTTGAGCAGATGCGTGCCGGTGCATTCCCGGATGGCTCCAAGACCCTGCGCGCCAAGATTGATATGGCGTCTCCGAACATGAACCTGCGCGACCCGGCAATTTACCGTATTGTGCGCGCGCATCATCATCGTCAGGGAGATAAGTGGTGCCTGTATCCGCTTTATGACTTTGCGCATCCGATTCAGGACGCACTTGAGGGCATTACCCACTCGATGTGCTCGATTGAATTTGAAAACCATCGTCCACTTTATGAGTGGGTTGTAGACAACTGCCCCCTGCCCCATCACCCGAAACAGCGCGAGTTTGCCCGCCTGAACGTCACCCATACGGTTATGAGCAAACGTTATCTGCGCCAACTGGTTTTTGAGGGGCATGTAGAAGGTTGGGATGATCCGCGTATGCCCACCTTGTGCGGACTGCGCCGCCGCGGTTATACGCCAAGCGCAATCTTGGACTTCGTCAAGCGCGCAGGTATCGCCAAGGCAAACTCTCTCGTAGACATTCGTCTGCTCGAGCACTGCATCCGCGAAGAATTGAACGAAACCGCACTGCGCCGCATGGCAGTCACCGAGCCGGTCAAGTTGACCATTACCAACTATCCCGCAGACAAGACCGAGTATTTTGAAGTACCAAACAACCCGCGTGATGAATCCGCCGGCACACGCAAAGTTCCTTTTACCGGTACAGTTTATATCGAAAAAAGTGACTTCGCTGAGGTTCCGCCTCCGAAGTTCCAGCGTCTCAAGCCGGACGGCGAGGTTCGCCTGATGGGTGCTTATATCGTCAAGTGCAATGAGATTATCAAGGATGAAAACGGCGAGATTGTCGAAATCAAGTGTACCGCTGACCTAGAGACTGCAAATGGCATGCCGGCAGACGGCCGTAAAGTCAAGGGTACTATCCATTGGGTATCCGCTGCACATGCCATTGACGCAACCTGCTTCCTGTATGACAACCTCTTCACGCTTGAGAACACCGGCGATGTGCCCGAAGGCACCGATTATCTGGATTATCTCAATCCGGAATCGCTCAAAAAGCTCGAGGGCTGCAAGCTGGAGCCGTCCGTCGCAGACATTCCGGCAGGAACACGCATGCAGTTTGTCCGTATGGGTTACTTCATCAAGGATGAAGAGGACGGTCGTTATAACCGTATCGTCACCCTCAAGGACAGCTTTGCAAAAACGCTTAAGTAATATTTTCTCATGGGGACAGGAAGATTCCTGTTCCCATGTTTCTTTCACGCAAAAAGGCATGACACCAAAGTATCATGCCTTTTATTTTCATATAAATTTTAGCCAGCGCAGAGCTCAAGCGCTACGTCCGCAGCGGTTGCAGCGTCCGGAGTGTACTTATCCGCACCAATCGAATCGCAGAATGCCTGGGTAATCGGAGCGCCGCCGATCATCACCTTTACCTTGCCTGCCATCTCAGAAGCAGCCAGTGCATCTACAACATTCTTCATCTCTGCCATGGTGGTGGTCAGCAGTGCAGAGCAGCAGATGATCTGTGCATCATGCTCACGCGCAGCATCGATAAATGCCTCCGGAGCAACGTCAACGCCCAGATCGATAACCTTCAGACCCTTGCCTTCCAGCATCATCTTAACCAGGTTCTTACCGATATCATGCAGGTCACCGCGTACAGTGCCAATGATTGCCGTACCACGATCCTCTACGTCGCCGCTGGACATATGGGGTTTCAGTACCTCAACACCCTTGTTCATTGCGCGAGCTGCAACCAGAACTTCCGGAACGAAAACCTCACCGTTGCGGAACTTCTCACCAATGACACCCATGCCAGCCAAAAGGCCCTGCTCCAGAATGTCCTTGGGTGCTACGCCCTCATCCAGAGCCTGCTGAACCGCTGCCTTTACCTTCGGTGCACGACCTGCCTGTAGCAGCGTGCTGATCTCTTCAAGAATTGCCATAATAAATATCCTCCTCAGATTCTCAAGTTCCTAAATTTCTGAGCGCAGTCCCTGTACCAACTTCCTACATTGCAGAAACCCGCTCTCTTTTTGATGTACCTATTATCGCATACCCTTTCCAAAACGTCTTGTGCATTCTTTTGATTTTTTGAAGTATTTTGCCCTCTTGTCCAAATGCAATTTCCATACGAATTCGCTCGTATTTCTCAATCGCATTTTGAATTCCTACACACTTTCATAAAAAAACACCCGAATCTTTACAGACTCAGGCGTTATTCATCTCTGTATGATTGTACCATTGCACCTTGCGGCAGTCCGACACAGGATGGCTGTCATGTAGGTAGGAAGTTGGGACAGTCAGCCGAACCGCCGCACACCGGACTCTGAGGAAATATCCGGATGATCTGCAATGTGAGTGGGATGGATTACAAAAGCCTGCTCCCCACAGGGAACAGGCTCTGAATTCCAAAAGACCGGTTTACACCGATATTGCAACCCAGATGAGCTGCTCTGTGCGGGAACAATTCTCATCTATCTGCTCAAGCAGGTTTCCTGACTTATGAATCTACGCGGCACTGTGCCTTCTCACCGAACCGGCAATGGCATTATACAGTACAGCTCCTCAATTACAGTGACCGCATCGTTCGGGAGTCCCACCCGATTTCCTATTGTCCTGTACCAAAATACAGACACTTGAGCATCTTGTTCTATATGAAGTATATCAGATTCTTTTAACTTTGTAAAGAAAATTCCGCTACTGGTTTTCTCTGCACCATGCGCGTTCCAGACACGAAACCGCTCCTTCAACCGCTTCTCTCGAAATACCCGCATATCCCAAAATCACGGTAGATGGTGGGCATCGCTCCTGATCTGCAATATAATATGCAGACAGGCCGTATACCCGAACCCCTTCCCGCTTTGCCGATTCGACCATTTGCGTTTCGCTCATCCCACTTCTAAGCGCGAGCAAAATATGCAGTCCCGCTTCTGCTCCTGAGATATGCATGATAGGCGCCAAGCTGCTCTGCCGCAGCGCAGCAAGCAGCGCATCCCTTCGTACTTTATATAGATTTCGGATACGGCTGACATGGCGCTCAAAACTTCCGGTCGATAAAAATTTTGCAAGCGTATACTGCTCAAAGCTGGGCACCGTAGACGAATAGAACCCAAACCGGCTTTGAAAAGTGCCAAGCAGACGGTTCGGCAGCACCATATATCCGATTCGCAGCGACGGCGCCAGACTCTTGGCAAATGTATTCAAATAAATCACCCGGTCTTCATGATCCATTTCTTTCATTGCCGGAATCGGACGGGATGCATATCGAAATTCAGAATCATAGTCATCCTCAATGATATAGCGGTCTTCTCGTTCCCCTGCCCATTGCAGTACTGCCATGCGGCGTGCCGCTGACATAACCACACCGAGCGGAAAATGATGGGACGGCGTCAGATAAACTACGCTCGCCGCACTTTTCTTTAACAGATCCACCCGCAGTCCACTATGATCCAACTCAATCGGTGTTACTTGCGCACCTCCCGCTCGAAAAATCTGATCCAGCTTCGGGTATCCCGGGTTTTCCAGTGAATAAATCCGCTCCCGTCCCAAAAGCTGTATCACGAGATTGAGTAAATATTCCGAGCCAGCGCCCACAATTACCTGCTCCGGCTGTACAAAAATACCGCGAAACTCCGCCAGATAACGGCAAATCTCCTCCCGCAATGCCGGCACCCCTTGCGGCGGGGCTGCCTCCAGAAGCAGGCTTGCCCTATCCGTCAGTTCACTGCGGAGTAGGCGCGCCCATGTTGCAAACGGGAAGCAATCGGTATCTACAATATTGGTTTTGAAATCATAGCGGCATTTATATTCCGGCTGTTTTTCCGGAAGATACACATGCGGAACAGTCAGCGCAGGAGTTATGCGCTCAAATTTCTGCACATAGTACCCCGAGCGCGGTTTTGAAATCACATACCCCTCTGCAAGCAGCTGGCTATATGCTGTTTCCACTGTGATTTGACTGACTTTTAGATGCTCCGCCAATCGTCTCTTGGAGGGCAGACGCTCCCCGCTTGCGAATGCACCAGACATAATATCCTGCCGAATGGCGCGGTAAAGCTGTTCATACAAAGGCATTTTTAATGCTGCATCCAAATGATATGTACGCATCGCATTTCCTCCCTCTGAACCTGTTTCTTATTATCATTGAACTGTATCAAATTACAAAAAAGCCGCCTTTCGGCAGCTTTTGATTAAATGACGCCAATCGTACGCATCAAATACAGCGCGGCAGTCATCGTAAATGCGGAAAACGCAGTGGTCATCACGATAATCGAAGAAGAGAGCACTGCATCTCCCCCCATATTTTTCGCCATGATGTAGCAGGTAACCGTACTCGGCGCTCCTGTCATAATCAAAATCGCAACAAGCGCCTGATCACGGAACCCCATCAGGCAGGCGAGCGGCAAGAAGATACAGGGAAGCACCACAAGCTTAATCAAGCTTGCAGCCAACGTCGGTTTCAGTTTTTGAATTGCCTTCGCTCCCTCAAATCCCGCGCCGATCGAAACTAGGGCAAGCGGCGTCGCCGGCGCAGATAATAGATCAATTGTCTTGCCAATCATTGCCGGGAATTCAATTTCGAGCAGAGAAAACGGAAGTCCACACAGAATTCCAAGAATGATCGGATTGGTCGCAATTCCCTTAATCGTTGTACGCAGCATCCCCGCACCGGAATGGACGCTGTTGGAGCGCACCGTCAGCACAAGCACCGCATAAATATTATACAGCGGCACTGTCGCGACAATCATCAGCGGAGCAAGTCCGGCATGACCATAGATATTCTGGATAAACGCCACGCCCAGTACCGCAAGTGAACCCCGAAAAGCTCCCTGCGTAAAGGCACCGATCATCGTCTTATCTTTCAGAAAAAATTCTGCGCCTGCCCAAATTGCAAAAAAGTATACAGTGGTAGAGATTGCGCAGAACAGAAAAAACTTCAGATCAAACGTTTCCGTAATCCGTCCTGCGGCAATATCCTTAAATAATAAAACCGGTAAAAATACCTTAAAAATGATTTTGTCTGCGCCTTCGGCAAAGCCATCCGGAAAAAAACCTCGTTTTTTTAACAGATAACTCAGGAAAATGATTGCAAAAATCGGAATCGTTGCATTCAGGCTGTAAATCAGGCTATCCATTTACCAGCGCTGTGCCTTTTCTTCAAACGCGATGCCAACCGCACCCGCACCGATATAGGTACCAATCACCGCACCTACGATGTGCGTGCGAATATGAATCCCCTTCACCGCATCTTTCAATTCCTGCGCCAATTCTGCTGCGCGTGCGGGTGCATCGGTATGCACGACGATAACTTCCTGAAGATTTTTCGCTGTTTCCAGGAATTTTTGAACCAGTTTCTGTTTTATTTGACCGAACCCGCGGCATTTCGCAATATCAATCGGAACACCCTCCTGAACGGTCAGCATCGGCTTAATACCGAGCAGGCTGCCAACTGCGGCACGCACATTGCCAATCCGCCCGCCGCGGCGCAGATACTCCAATGTATCCGGCACAAAATAGATGCCTACCGTGTGCTGCATGGTTTCCATACGCGCAAGAATTTCATCAATCGAAGCACCTGCCTGTGCCATGCGCGCTGCGGTTTCCGCCATCAGACCGGTTGCCGCGCAGCCATTGTAAGAATCAATCACATGCACTTTGGGTGCAAATCCCTGCTCTTCTAACAGAGACGCGGCAAGCGACGCCGAACGCACTGTACCAGACAAGCCGTTCGAAATTGTCACGCAGATAATATGCTCTGCATCGCTGTATTTGCGGAACACACTCATAAAAAGTTCCGGACTCGGCTGTGAAGTCTTAGGCAGGCAATCCGTCTTTGCAAGACGGCGGTAGAACTGCGATGGGGTAAGTTCAAGTCCTTCTAAAAACTGCTCTTCTTCAAAAGAAATGGTCAGCGGAACCATAGAAAATCCAGCTTCTAATGCCTGTTCAGGCGAATAGTCGCAGCTGGAATCAGTAATAACAACGATATTTGACATAAATTACTCCTTTATACCCAGAGCGGGTCTGCGCATTCCTGCGATATTCTCTTACTGCTGTGAAAGGAAAAATTTTTGTAATTTTAACAGGCTTTCTGCCAAAATGGAAGTTTCCTGCGGCGTTAAGTCACTGAGCGCCGCCTCAATCATGCGTCGGTGAAACTGCTTATGGTATTCATACGCCGCCTGCCCACGCGCTGTCAGGCTCACATTCACTACGCGCTTATCCTGCATATTTCGTGCGCGGGTAATCAGCCCTTTATTCTCCAGCTTGTCACATGCAACGGTCAGCGTTGCAAGTGTGACGCCAATGGCCTTTGCGACTTCGCTCATCCGGCGCGGCTGATTGTCTCCAATTTTCTCAATGATGTGAATTTCGGTGATTGAAATATCCGACTCCAAACCAGCTGTCAGCGCTCGTTCTTCAATTTTGTTGATTCGTCCCCAAATATCCACCAAAAACGTATTGATGGTATCATAATCCGACATGCACATCACCTCTTTCAACAGTTGATTTGTCAAACTAATTATATCATATCTGCTGGGCTTTCACAAGCATGAAACCCCGATTTTACCGCCCTCTTGTCGAGTGCAGACAAAAAAACAGCGCAACTTCCGTCACGCTGTCCAGTTTCAATATGATTATACCTGCTCGAGGAATCTGCGAATAAAGTGCAGAGCCACACCAATACAGTTCGCCTTGCTCCCGCACGCGCCAATGTAAAGAAAATTAGGCTCCTGATCAAAAGCGCTGAGCCGTTGAAGCCGAATCTCCAAATCGGGCAGATATTCATTGAGATATGGTGAAATCACGCCGCCAAGCATCACGCTGCAATCGAGCGCCATGCAAATATTATGAATTCCAAGCGCAAGGTGGTCGAGATATTCCTTCCACACCACCACACTTTGCGACTCTCTTCTTTCCAGAGATTCAAAAAACTCCTCTGTACTTTTTCCCAGATCATCGGTTAGGCGTGCAGTCGAACAATACGCCTCCAGACAGCCGCGTTTGCCGCAGTGGCACAGCTTACCGCCGGGGACAATACAAGTGTGTCCGAACTCCGCGCTGCGCCCGTGGTTTCCGTAATACAGCTTATCTCCCAAAAAAAGCGAACCGCCGACCCCTTTCCCCAGATACAGATACGCCATATTTCCGGTAACACGGCGGCGCCACCACTCTGCCATGCCACCCGCAGAAGCATCGTTCTGCACAAAGCAGGGATATGGGATATTCTCGGTAATTTGGCTGAGCCGCAGCTTGCTCACCCCGAGCACTGGCGCGACGGTCACAACCTCTTCTTCATGATTTACAATTCCCGGCACTGTAATTCCAATACCAAGAAGCTTTCCGCGATCAAGCGCATGGTTGTCCAGAAAGATTTCAAGTTGTTCCGCCAGCAGCCTAAAAAACGCTGCATCCACTTGAAATTGCTCTAAAACTTCGCAAAATGCGATTTCCTGCGCATAAAGATCGACAGCAACATATCGAATCGATTTTGGAGAAATCTCCACCCCGACAGCAAACCGCGCAAGCGGGTTAATATCAATCTGCCGTGCTTTGCGTCCGCCGGTTGATTCCTCCGTTCCGACATAAGCAATGAGTTCCTCTTTCAGCAATTCCTTCAGGTTCTGCGTAACGGTTGGCATACTGATATGGAGATTCTGTTCGATATCGCGTTTGGTTCTTGGTAATTCCTGCGAATAGAGATACATATAAACCCGGTTGCGATTGATACGGCGCACCTCAGATGCCGAAACCTTCTCAGATGTTTTCAACGCTCGCACCCCTCTTTTGCAAATGCATTTCTTGTAACTATCATAGCATGCCAAACGATAAAACACAAGACGTACATTCCTGCATCAAAAAACGGCTGCATATGCAGCCGTTTTTATGCAATTATTGATGCTCGTCGATGTACTTCACAATATCGCCAATGGTAGACAGCTTCATTGCCTCTTCATCGGAAATCTTGATGCCGAAGTTATCCTCCAGATCCATCATCAGCTCTACAACGTCCAGGGAGTCTGCGTTCAGATCGTCCTTGATCGAAGTCTCCATGGTCATGGCAGAAGCATCAGCGTCAAACTTATCAGCCAGCAGCTCACAAATTTTCTCAAACATTGGTGTTACTCTCCTTACTAATTTTTAAATTTGGTTTATTTCCTGAAAAACTCCGATTTTGCGGAACTTCTCATACCTTTTTTGAAGCAGGCTGTCAATATCCTGCTCTGAGGAAAGCTCACGCAGCACAGCCGTGAGCGCTTTCTTCATATTTTTCATCATAGACGGCGTTTCTGGGATAATTCCCTCCACCATTCCGAAACCGTAAAGATCCTGCGCAGTAATTTTGAGACATTCGGCCGCCTCAATCTCACGGCTTGCGTCTTTCCACAAAATCGATGCGCAGCCGCGCGGGGAAATTACAGAATACAACGCATTCTCCATCATGAGCACGCGGTCTGCCACTGCAAGCGCAAGCGCGCCGCCCGAGCCGCCCTCGCCGGTGACAACGCTCACCACCGGAGTGCGCAGCGCCATAAAATCATACAGGCATTTTGCAATCGCTTCTCCCTGCCCACGTTCTTCCGCACCAACACCCGGAAATGCTCCCGCCGTATCGACAAGACAAATCACTGGACGATGAAACTTTTCCGCCTGATGCGCAAGCCTCAGTGCCTTACGGTATCCTTCCGGATGCGGCATACCGAAATTGGCTTTCAGTTTTTCTTCGGTTGTCTTGCCGCGCCGATGACCAATGACCGTCACCGGCTGACCGCCAAACAGACCGATTCCCGCACAAATCGCCGCATCCTCACCATAGGCGCGGTCGCCGTGCAGTTCAACAAAATCCTCAAACAGTGCCGCAACGTAGTCGTCTACGGTCGGACGCTTGGGATCATGAATGATCTGCATTTTCTCACGAACCGATTCAGCCACGAACACTCACCTGCCTTTTCAGTTTCTTTTCAGACGACTGGTGCATTTGCAGCAGCTTTGTAAGTGTTTGCTTCATCTGGTTCCGCGGAACTATCTTATCACAAAAGCCGTGATCGCGCAAGAAGTCCGCGGTCTGAAATTCATCGGGCAGCTTTTCCCCAATGGTGCCTTCGATCACGCGGCGTCCGGCAAATCCAACGGTCGCGTGCGGCTCCGCTAAAATAATATCGCCGAGCGAAGCAAAACTTGCCGTAACACCGCCGGTAGTCGGATCGGTCAGCACGGTAATATAGAGCAAGCCTGCATCCGAGTGACGGCGCACCGCCCCCGAAACCTTTGCCATTTGCAGCAGGGAAAACATTCCTTCCTGCATTCGTGCACCGCCAGAGCAGGTAAACAGCACAACCGGAAGGCGATGCTCTGTTGCATATTCAAACAACCGCGTAATTTTTTCTCCCACTACGCTGCCCATGGATGCCATCATGAAGTGGCTGTCCATCACACCTAGGCAGGTCTGTACGCCGCCAATCGTACACAATCCGGTGACAACCGCTTCGTTGATGCCGGTCTTTTGCACCAAATCGCGTACCTTTTCTGTATAACCGTCAAACTCCAGCGGGTTAAGCGTTTTTAATCCGCCGAACAGCTCATGAAAACTATCCTGATCCGCAGTAAAGCGAATCCGTGTACGTGCAAGCAATCGGCTGTACCGACCGCATACCGGGCAGACATACAGATTTCGCCCAAAGGTACGCGCTTTCAGTTCTGCGCCGCAGCCTTTACAGATCTTAACCGGCTTGGGCTCTGCCTCAGCCTCTCCTTTCATGCGCATGGAGCTGTCACGAGTCTTCTGAAACAAATCGATTAGCACGCGGACGCCTCCTTATTCTTCGTCAAAATCGCCGTTTTCAATCGAATTGGTATGAAATGCACCCTGTGCAAACCGTTCGGACGACAGAATGTGCATCTGATAATCGGTGGTAGTCTGGATGCCGTCGAACAGCGTTTCTGCCAGCGCGCGCTTCATGCGCGCGGTTGCCTGTGCCCGATCCGCACCATATACAATCATCTTCCCAATCATACTATCATAATACGGCGGAATTGTATACCCCTGATATGCAGCGGTATCCACACGAACTCCCGGACCGCCAGCCAGATGCATTGCCGCAATCGTTCCCGGGCAGGGCGCAAAGCCTCGCGCCGGGTCTTCGGCGTTAATCCGGCATTCAATCGCGTGACCGCGCAGGGTCAGCTCCTCCTGCCGGAATGAGATCGGCTCCCCCGCTGCAATCCGAATCTGTTCGCAAACCAAATCCACACCCGTCACCTGCTCGGTCACAGGATGCTCAACCTGAATCCGCGTATTCATTTCGCAGAAATAGAAGTTCTTTTCATCATCCGCAAGAAATTCAACCGTACCTGCACCGCGATATCCCACCTCACGTGCAAGGTTGGCTGCCGCCGCACAGATACGCTGCCGAAATTCTTCGTCTGCAAATGCCGAAGGCGCTTCTTCAATCAGCTTCTGATGACGACGCTGAATCGAGCACTCACGCTCAAACAGATGCACAACATTGCCAAAGGTATCCCCCAGCACCTGCACCTCAATATGACGCGGATTGTGCACATAGCGCTCAAGATACAGCCGTCCGTCGCCAAAATTCGCCTGCGCCTCGCTGCTCGCTGCATCATATGCAGCTTTCAGCTCATCTGCCGTAAATGCCACACGAATGCCCTTGCCGCCGCCGCCTGCTGCCGCCTTACACATGATCGGGAATCCAATCCGCTGCGCTTCCCGCTCTGCCTGCGCAAAATCATCGACGGCGCCGTCCGTGCCGGGCGCAACCGGCACGCCCGCTTTGATTGCCGTGCGCTTTGCCTCAGCCTTATCCCCCATGCGCCGAATCGTTGCCGGGGTTGGACCAATAAATGCCAAGCCGTTTTGAATGACCTTTTCTGCAAACTCTGCATTCTCCGACAAGAACCCAAAACCGGGATGGATTGCCTGTGCACCACAGGCAACTGCCGCCGAGATAATATTCTCCATATTCAGATAGCTGTCGCGCGCCGGTGCGGGACCGATGCAGATCGCCTCGTCCGCAATCTGCGTGTGCAGCGCATCACGGTCCGCTTCGGAATAGACTGCAACCGCGATAATTCCCAAGTCACGGCACGCCTGAATCACACGCACCGCAATTTCGCCGCGATTGGCGATTAGGACCTTACGAAACATTGTAAAAAGCCCCCCGCCTTACTCGACGACCGCGCACTTGATTTCAGCCTCAGCGCATTTCTGTGTGCCGTTCCAGACCACGCCCTCGGCCACAGCCATTGGACCACGGCGCTTGACGAACTGAATCTCCATACGAATCGTGTCACCCGGCTTGACCATAGCGCGGAATTTGGCCTTATCAATTCCCGTATATACCGCGGTTTTCCCCTTGAACTCCGGAATCGACAGCAATGCGACTGCACCGGTCTGTGCAAGCGCTTCAAGCTGAAATACCGCAGGCATAATCGGGTTTCCCGGAAAATGTCCCTGGAAGAAGAATTCATCCCCCGTCAGATGCAGTGTACCAACCGCATGCTCACCATCCAGCTCTGTAATTTCATCTACAAGCAGCATGGGGGCGCGGTGCGGAATGATCTCCATAATTTGTTCTCTATTGAGCATGCTCAATTCCTCCTTATGCGATGACGACAAGAGTCTGACCGTACTCAACCATATCGCCCGACTGCACCATGACACGGCTGACCGTACCATCACACGGCGAAGCGATCTCATTCATGGTTTTCATGGCTTCGATAATAAAAAGTGTATCGCCTTTTTTGACCGTCTGCCCTACTTCGATATAGGGCGGTTCCTCGGGCGACGGCGCCGCATAAAATGTACCGACAAGCGGTGCGTTTACCTTGGTACCGGAAATCTCTTCCTCTGCCGCAGGTGCAGGCTGAGCATGCTCAGCACTCTGCGGTGCCGAAGGAGCTGCTGCCGGTGCTGCAGCGGGTGCCGCATAGACAACCGGCGCCGGCGCATTCGCCTTAATCTTAATTTTAAACCCATTGGCATTGAGCGACAACTCAGCAAGGCCACGTGCCTTGACTGCGTCCATCAGCTCAATGGCAGTCTGCTTGATATCATTTAATTCCATGCATTACACCTTCTTAAACAGCACGGTCGCATTGTGACCACCGAAACCAAGCGAATTGGAAATTGCAACATTGACCGGCGCTTCCACAGCCTTGTTCGGCGTAATATCGAGGTCGCACTCCGGGTCAGGCTCCTTATAACCGATGGTCGGCGGGATTACACCCTCGTTAATTGCGCACACGCATGCGATGGCTTCGACTGCTGCCGCTGCGCCGAGCAAATGTCCGGTCATGGACTTGGTCGAAGAAATCTTCACCTTATATGCTTCGTCGCCGAACGCCTTTTTGACCGCAATGGTCTCGTACTTCTCATTGAGCGGAGTCGAAGTACCATGCGCATTGATATAGTCTACATCAGCCGGGGTCAAACCTGCATCCGCAATCGCGCGGCGCATTGCATATGCCGCGCCCTCGCCCTCCGGATCAGGGCTGGTAATATGGTATGCATCGCTGGACGCGCCGTAACCGCCGACTTCTGCAAGGATCGTCGCGCCGCGTGCCTGCGCATGGCTCAGGCTTTCGAGTACCAGTACACCAGCGCCCTCACCCATGACAAAACCGCTACGGCGTGCATCGAACGGAATCGATGCCGCTTCCGGATCGTCTCCTGCATGCAGCGCCTTCATATTCTGAAATCCCGCGATGGCGATGCGGATAATCGATGCCTCGGTGCCGCCCGCGAGAACTACATCCTGATAGCCGTGACGAATGGCACGCACTGCTTCCCCGATGGCATGATTACCAGTCGCGCATGCGGAAACCGGACAAAAGCTTTCGCCCTTAAAACCAAAGCGCATGGAAATATGCGCAGAAGCCATATTTCCAATCATCTCCGGGATGCAGAGCGGTCCAACGCGGGACGGTCCCTTTTCCATCATGCGTTCCATTTCATTTTCAAAAACCGCAAGACCGCCGACGCCGGAACCAACCATTACACCTGCACGGTAAGGATCAAAATTGCCTTCTTTCAGTCCGCTTTGCGTAACGGCTTCTTCTGATGCAGCGAGCGCAAAGTGACAAAAGCGATCCATACGCTTTGCCTCACGCTTGTCGATATATTGCGTGGGGTCAAAATCCTTGACCTCTGCCGCGACCTTGACCTTAAAATCCGTGGTGTCAAACGCAGTGATCGGCGCAATGCCGCATTTGCCCGCTTTCAGAGCTTCCCAAAAATCCCGAACATTATGACCGATCGGCGTAACCGCGCCCATGCCGGTGATAACAACTCTTTCCATCGTGCTCCTCCTTAAATCAGGCCGCCATCAACCACCAGTGTCTGACTGGTGATAAACGACGCATCATCGGACGCAAGAAATGCAACTGCGGCTGCAATCTCCTCCGGTTTTCCGAATCTGCCAAGTGCAATCTGCTTTTTTGCACCGGTTTTAATCTCCTCCGGCACTTTTTCCGTCATCTCGGTATCAATCCAACCCGGCGCAACCGCATTGACGGTAATGCCGCGCGCACCGAGCTCCTTCGCTGCGGTTTTGGTCATACCGATCATGCCCGCCTTCGCTGCGCAGTAGTTGACCTGTCCGACATTTCCGGCAAGACCCGAAATCGAGGTAATGTTGATGATGCGTCCCTTCTTTGCGCGCATCATCATCGCGCCGCACAGCTGAAGCATGTTAAACGCACCCTTAAGGTTAATATTGATGACCTCGTCAAACTGCGCCTCCTGCATGCGTACCATCAGACCATCACGGGTAATGCCCGCATTATTGACCAGAATATACGGCACGCCCATTTTCTCTTTAATTTCTGCCAAAGCCTGCTCGCAGGCTGCATGGTCGGAAACATCCCACTGCATAGCGACCGCCTGCACACCCATCGCACGGCATTCTTCGGCAACTGCCTCAGCCTTTTCTACCGAGGATGCACAGTTGACTACAATATCATGCCCTTCCTTTGCCAGACGGCGCGCAATCGCTGCGCCGATGCCGCGGGAACCTCCGGTTACAATTGCAATACTCATATCTTTTGAAACTCCTCTTACTGTATGCGGGCGGCAGCATTTTTCAGCAGCTGCTCTGCCCCCTCGGTGATCTTACGAATAATATCGTGGCAGTTCGAGCGCTCGTTTACCATGCCCGCGATCTGCCCAGACATAAAGGTGCCCTCCTCGTAGTTGCCATCCTGTACCGCCTTGCGCAGCGACCCTGCGGTCATTGTCTCAATTTCTTCAAGCGAACGGTCATCGACATGCTTTTCGAGCTTGAGGCATGCGCGCGTGAGCGGAGACTTCAGCGAACGCACCGGATGCCCGCTTGCGCGGCCAGTGACCACCGTAGAAATATCGGTTGCCTTGAGAACCAGTTCCTTATACTTTTCCGAGATAGAACATTCGTCAGCGCTCAGGAAAATCGTGCCGCATTGCACGCCTTCCGCCCCCAGCATCATCATGGCCGCCATACCGCGTCCATCTGCGCAGCCGCCTGCGCCAATGACCGGAATGGATACTGCATCCACAACCTGCGGCAGCAGCGCCATCGTTGTCGTTTCCCCGATATGTCCGCCGGCTTCCATGCCTTCCGCAATCACCGCATCCGCGCCCGCACGCTCCATACGCTTTGCCAGCGCAACCGAAGCCACAACCGGAACCACCTTGATTCCTGCGGTTTTCCACATCTCCATATATTTGCCCGGGTTACCCGCACCGGTGGTCAGTACCTCAATCCCTTCATCAATCGCAAGCTGTGCAAGCTCATCTGCATTTGGACTGAGAAGCATAATATTCATGCCAATCGGCTTTTTGGTGATGCTGCGTGCCTTGTGAATTTCGTTTCGGATATATTCTACCGGTGCTGCGCCACCTGCAATGATGCCAAGACCGCCTGCCTCACTGACCGCCGCCGCAAGACCGCCGTCTGCGATCCACGCCATCGCCCCCTGTACAATCGGATATTCGATTCCAAGAAGCTCAGTGATTTTTGTCTTCATATGTTTAACTCCTCTCGCTTACAGCTTGATGACAATGGCTCCATAAGTCAAACCGCCGCCGAAACCGCTCATCAAAATCGTCTGACCGCTTTGAAGCAGATTTTTTTCCTTCATCTCTGCCAGACACAGCGGAATGGACGCCGATGAAGTATTGCCAAAACGGTCGATGTTGGTATATACCTTTTCCTCGTCAAGACCGTATCGGGTGGCAACCATATGCAGAATGCGCTGATTCGCCTGATGAAGTACGAACCAATCTACATCAGCAGCCGAAATACCCGCACGAGTCAGTGCATTGTCAATGGCGTCTGGCACTGCGCGTGAGGTGAAACGGAACACCTCGCTGCCGCCCATTTTTAAAAACCGATACTTTGCATCAACAGCACGCTCTCCGGAAAGCGGATCACTTTCCACCGGCAATGCCCCGGCAAACAGCGAATGCCCCAAGCTGCCGTCTGCACGCATATATGTAGAAAGAATGCCGCTGCCATCTTCGGATGCCGTATAGACTGCGGCGCCTGCCCCATCTCCAAAAATGACGCAGGTAGTTCGATCCGTGTAGTCGATGATGCTGCTCAGGCGCTCTACCGACACCACCAGAACATGCTTTGCCTTGCCCGAACGGATATAACTGTCTGCTACATCACTCGCATATACAAACCCTGAGCATGCTGCACTCAAATCGACCGCCATGGCTTTGGATGCGCCAAGCTTGTCCTGAATCGTGCAGGATACCGTAGGCGTATAGCTGTCCGGCGTCACTGTGCTGACCAGAATGAGGTCGAGTTCCGATGCATCCAGACCGCAATCATTCAGTGCAGCCTGTCCTGCTTTCAGACCCATTTCCCATGTCGTTTCCCCTTTGCAAATCCGACGCTCCCGAATGCCGGTTCGCTTGACGATCCAGTCATCGTTGGTATCTACAAGTTGTTCCAACTGACCATTGGTCAGGCGGTATTCGGGCGCATAACTCCCGATCCCGATGATCTTACTTAAAATGTTACTCGACCTCCTTGTCGAATGCACAATTATTTTGAAATACTAAGTAATGTCCCAAAAAATAAACCCCGTCTGCCGTCCGGCGTCGTGGTCTCCATTTTGTTTGATTGACAAAATAACTCGATAATATTATAATAAACCCGAATCTGGATGTCAACACTTTCCTTTATCTCCCTGCAAAAAAGTCCGGACATGCAGGATTCATCCAGTATTCCCAAAACTTTTTGTCACAAGGAGGACATCCAGACATGACTTACGGATTTGCATTATTCCCCGGTCAGGGGGCGCAGCACCCCGGTATGGGACAGAGCCTTTATGAGGGAAGCGCAGCGGCGCGCGAAGTATTCGCCTGCGCCTCTGACGTTGCGGGACTCGACGTTGCAAAGCTCTGCTTTGAGGGCACACAGGAAGAACTTTCCCGTACCGTTAACTCACAAATCGCAATTTTTACGCATTCCATGGCTGCATTCGCAGCGCTGCGCGAAGCAGGCGTTTCTTTCGATGCCTGTGCAGGCTTTTCGCTTGGTGAATATACCGCACTTGTCGCTTCGGGCATTGTCTCCCTGGAAGATGGCGTAAAAATTGTACGCAAGCGCGGGCAGGTCATGCAGGCCGCCGCTGACGCCATGGATAGCGGCATGGCTGCTGTTATCGGTCTGGAGGACACGGTTGTCGAGCAGGCATGTGCAGAGGTTTCCTGCGGTATTGTACGCCCGGTAAACTATAACTGCCCCGGTCAGCTTGTCATCGCAGGTGAACGCGCGGCACTGAACGAAGCAATCGAAAAATGCAAGGCAGCAGGCGCGCGCCGTGCACTGCCGCTTGCAGTCAGCGGTGCATTCCATACGCCGCTGCTCACTGAAGCTGCTGCCGAACTGCGCGCTTTCCTTGCAGACTTTACCTTCTCTGCTCCAACTCTGCCGGTTTACTCCAATTTGGACGGTGCGCTTCTCGAAATCCGCGATCTGCCGGCTCACCTCGAGCAGCATATGATCTCCCCCGTTCGCTGGAAAACACTCATGGCGAACGGCATGGCGGCAGGTCTTACAACCGGCTGCGAAGTCGGTCCGGGCAAGACCTTAACCGGCTTTGCAAAAAAAATCGACAAAGAATTGTCTATTCTTGCGGTTGAAACCATGGAAAATGTGGAATCTGCCGCAAAGTAACGTCTTTTCTTTGACGCAGCACTTCGGGCATGCTATACTGATAAAAAGAAGTAAGTATGTACAAAACGTGGGGACATGCCATCCCCACGTTTTATTTTGGAATCAAACACTAGGAGGTTTTCTTTGAATATTACCAGTTTTTCCGAACTGAACCTGCCCGAATCCATTCTGCGCGCACTGGATGATATGGGCTTTTCCGCACCGACCGAAATTCAGGCGCGCGCAATTCCCTCGATTCTTGCGGGAACAGACATCATCGGCAAAAGCCATACCGGCACCGGCAAAACCGTCGCGTTTGGCGTTCCATCCGTGATGCGCACCGAACCGACCGGCTGCACCCAAACGCTCGTCCTCTGCCCAACCCGCGAACTTGCCATGCAGGCGGAGGGGGAACTCCGTAAAATCTGCAAATATACCGAAGGCGTACGTGTCCTCGCAGTCTATGGCGGTGATCCGATTACAACTCAAATCCGTCAGCTGAAGCGCGGCGTAGAAATTGTAGTCGGCACCCCGGGTCGCGTGATGGATCTGATGCGCCGCCATGCACTCGATCTCAATGAACTGACGCTCGCTGTGCTTGACGAAGCCGACGAAATGCTCAATATGGGATTCCGCGAAGACATCGAAACCATTCTTCAGGCAACCCCCGCAGACCGCCAGACGGTACTTTTCTCAGCAACCATGCCGCCTGAAATCCTCGAAATCACCGGAGAATATCAGAACGAGCCCGAACTGATCGAAGCCGGCAACACTGCTGAGCGCACGATGGACACCATCAGCCAGTATTATTTTGAGGTGCCGCGCGGCGAGAAAGAGCGCGCCCTCACCCTGCTGCTGCACGCGCAGCAGCCCAAGCTGTCGATCATCTTCTGCAACACCAAAAAGATGGTTGACGAACTGGGACGCTGCCTCAGTGAGCATGGCTTCCAAGCCTCTGCCCTGCACGGCGACATGAAGCAGGATATGCGCACCTCGGTGATGAACAGCTTTAAATCCGGCCGCACCCCCATTCTGATCGCAACCGATGTCGCTGCGCGCGGCATTGATGTGGATGATGTAGACACGGTCTACAATTTTGACATTCCGCAGGACTTTGAATACTACATTCACCGGATCGGCCGCACCGGACGTGCAGGGCGTACCGGCGCATCCTATACGTTGATCGACGGTCCCCGTCAGGCAGCTATGATCCGCAGCATCGAACGTTTTACGCACGCAAAAATTGAACGCGCGCAGCTTCCGGACTATCAAGCCATTGCCGCGCAGCGCAGCGAATCCCTGGGCGAAACCCTGCGCGCGGAACTGCTCGAAAAGGTAAACGGCACAGACGGACGTTTTTCTGCACGACCGGTACTCGAAACACTCGAAGCCGAAGGCTATACCGCAGAACAGATTGCAGAGGCTGCGCTCGAACATCTCATCGCCCGCGAAATGGCATGCATTCCGGAAGTCCGTGCGCCCAAGCCGGTACAGCCCAAACCGCTCACAGAGCTTCACGAGGGCTGCGTACGTCTGCGCGTTTCGGTTGGCCGCAGCCGCAAAGTTGCACCGAATCACATCGTTGTAGCCATCGCTGAGGCAACCGGCATCTCAGGCAAGCGTATCGGCAAAATTCAGTGCTATAGCGATTATTCTCTCGTCGAAGTGCCTCAGGAACTGTCCCGCCGCATCATCCGGGAAGTATCTGGTGTGCCGATCGGCGGCGTACCGGCAAATATCCGTTTATATCAGGAAAGTTCGCGTTCCTCCGAAAACCATCGCCCACGCCGCGACGGACGCAAACCGGATTCCCGCAAACCATATAGGACTCACCGCAATCCGGGCAAACCTTCCGGTCGCCGCAACAAAAAATAACCGTCAACGTCCCGGCTTTGAACTGCACCCCATTTGTTAGACAGTATGATATACTATCTAAGAAGTGGGGTGTTTTATTATGCCAAAAGGAGTGCCACATAAACGATATACGCC
>JAGZOP010000108.1 GCA_018383195.1 Clostridiaceae bacterium
AACGCCGTACAAAAGCGATCGGCGCTTTTCCTGACGGGCAGAGCGCCTTGATGCTCGTATGTGCCAGACTGCGTCATGTAGCAGCAACAAGCTGGGGAGTGTTTTTTGCAAGCACTTTTTCCTCAAAAATGCAGATTGACTTCCTCAAAGTTGCATGGGGAATTTCCTCAGTATTGCATTTCCCCCTCCGGCACTCTTTTAGGTGCCGGAGAGGAGCCGTTGCAGGCATACAAAGTTTATTAGTTACAGATATGTGATGCTGGTTTCATCGGTGCCGTTGACAAGCCTCTTCATACGGGCCAGTTTCTCTTTCTCCTGTTGAGGATCGATACCGTTACATACCATGCTGACATATAGCTCATAAGCCGGATCTCCTTCAAAATCGCGGGCGATGTTGTTTAAAATGTCTGACCGCAGCCCTTCTGCCCATTCGGGCGGAAGATATTTGATGAGGGCCTGGCGCCACCGGACGAGTTCTTCTTCCAGACCGATGATGGTATGTACCATCTCGTCAGTGAGACGCATGAAATCATGCACGGTCCTGCAGCTGTAGAAACAGTCTTCCAGATCATGCTCCTTGAAAATTTCATGTTCAGGCATTCCGGGCACCTCTCTTCTGTCGGGAAGTAAACATGTCGTTGATACTGGATTCCCGCAGCCGGTTATTTTCACCGGGGAAGAGTATCAGATGGCAGTGGTGCATCAGCCGCCCTACAAGTGCGGCGGTCATCTGCTCATCATACAGGACATTTACCCATCTGGAAAACTCCAGATTTGTATTAAGGATAATGACTTTCTTTTCATGGATCTCGGAGAGATAGTCAAACAACAGCTGGGCACCAGTCCGGTTGTACGGGACATACCCGAATTCATCCAGAATGAGGATATCTGCCTTATCCAGCTTCTTGTGAAGCTGCGCAAGGCTGCCTCTCTCCTGAGCCTCTGAAAGCTGGTTGATGAGCGAGGCTGTCCGGAAGAACTTCACAGGGATCCCGCTCCTGCATGCTTCCATCCCGATGCAGATGGACAGCATGGTCTTGCCTGTGCCTGTGCTGCCGTACATCACCAGGTTATTCCCTGCATGGAAAAATTCCAGCGCTTTCAGGCTTTCAGGTGTGACATCCGATGGAAACTGCACTTCATCAGGTTGAAATGCGGCAAAGTTATGCTGGACTGGGAAACCTGCGGAATGGATCAGCTTTCCGATGCGTGCTGCTTTTCGGCATTTGATCTCCTCGCTTAACAGGTTGTACAGGTATTCCTGATGGGTTTCGCCCTGTATGGCAAATGCATGATCAGCCAGGTTGGCCGACAGGCGCAGCTGCCTGCAGCAGGAAGCAATGGCGTCTCTGTAGTCATCCATTTGCGGCACCTCCCTTCTGCAGGAAAAGGTCATAGGAAGCCAGATCCACCGACATCTGTTCCAATGCGGGGACACCGCTCTGGAATGGCATCGGCGGGAGCTCCGGTACATCCGCATACAGTCTCCGGTACAGATTCTTCAGGCTGTCCGGATCCCTTACCTGGTAGAGAAGGGCCTGGTTGACTGTCTGAAGGGCGCTGTCAAATCCAGTCCGCCCGGTCAGCTCTGCAAGGACTTTCAGAATAGCTCCCCGGTCCGTGCTGCCACAGCTCTTCATGTACCGCTGCATGTTCTCCGGCATCATATCGTAGATGCCGCTGTTGAACAGGGAACGGGGCTTCCTGGAGATAGCCGTCAGATACGGCAGCCATTCCATGCTTGACTGTTTCTGGTCTCCGTAGAGCCGCCTGTGTGTCACAATAGGGCGGTGCTGCATGTCCATGACCTGTACCCGCCGTGAGGTGATCTTAAGCCACACGTTCGTACAGACGTGGTCTGGAGAGACGGAATACTCATGCTTTCCTTTCTCCAATGTAAACCTGCCCCATTTATCCGTGAGTACCGTCTCATATCTGGCCGGATCAAACGCAACATCCGGCAATGGGAGAAGCGCCTTCTTATCCTCGCCAAAGCGTTCCAGTATCGTCTGGTCGTAGTGGTAATGCTCCCGGTCCATGTCACTGTCAGCCTCTGTAAGGAGACGGCTGTTGTATCCGGACAGTTCCATGAACCTGGGCGGCGGCACGAGGAAGTTTCTGCGGCTGTATCCAACCTTGTTCTCCACGTTTCCCTTTTCCCATCCGGATTCGGGATTCATGAACTTATAGCGGAACCCATAGTGTTCACTGAACCGGAGAAACTTATCCGTCAGCTGACGGCCCCCGTCCTTTAGGATCTTCGTGACAAGGGTTGATGTGTTATCAAACCAGATTTCCGTGGGGACGCCTCCAAGATGCATAAACATAGCGATCATGCCCTCCATGAAGCACTCGGCATTTTCACCATACATCAGCTGGAGATACCCGGCATTGCTGAACGGGAAGGAAAGCACCAGATACTTTCCTTCAATGGATAAACTGTTTTCAAAGAACTGTGCGGCGCCGAAATCAGCCTGGGCCTCGCCGGGGTAGTGGATGAGCGGCAGATAAGACTTTTTGCTGTCAAGATGCATCTGCGATTTTCTGTAGGCCACGTACTGCGCAACCAGCCGGTAAGAGCAGTCGAAGCCTTCGCTTTCTGCCAGAAGCCTCTTAAAAACCCTTTTTGCGGTATGGCGCTGCTTCCTGGGAGCCTTACGGTCATCCAGGAGCCACTGATCAATCAATGGCTTATATGCATCCAGCTTCGGGCACATATTTTCCGGATCCTCTTTTTTTGGTTCCGGTGTGTTAAAATCGGTCATGTCCAGATACTTACTTATCGTTTTCCGGTCATGCCCCGTCTCAGCAGCAATAGCCGAGACACTTTTCCCTTGCTCATAAAAGAGCTGTCTGATAGAATGAACCTTGTCCATTGCAATCATACTCCTTTCCTCCTTGAATGTTGTCTGCAACGACATTCCAAGGATACAAAAAGTGCTGTATGCTTGCAATGGATGTTTGGTGTTTCTCTAAATCTACCGCCCGAATAGACTTAGAGAAGCACCAAACACGGCTGCATTATTGGGGAATTTCCCTCTGCAACTTTGGGGAATCGCCTCTGCAATTTTGGGTATTTTTATTATACACTAAACA
>JAGZOP010000032.1 GCA_018383195.1 Clostridiaceae bacterium
CGCCGGAAAGGTACATGCCCCATACAGGAATATGGTTTCCGCGGGCAGGCAGACACCAAACCTTGAGTAAAAGAAGCCCCAGTGGGGCTATTTGCGGCGACCTTGCGCAGCACGCCGCCGGAGAAAATCTTGTGGATTGTCATAAGGCGGAATACAGGATTTCGTGGAAAGATTAAGATATGAGCGGGCACAGAGTTATGCACAGATTGTGGATAACTCTGTGTAAGACGCTGGAAATTGTGGATAGGTAGTATACAATTCGTAATATTTATTCTGATATTACGAATTGTATCGTGTTTACCCAGAGTTATACACGGTGTACACAGAGTTATCAACAGTGCTGTCAAGATATTTTGATTGATCAAATGGTAAAAACATAGGCAGCACAGAGCACTATTTTTGTCGAAAGGAGAGATACCCAAATGTCGTTTGACGCTGGGATCTTTGATATTGCAGTCATTGGAGCGGGACATGCCGGCATTGAAGCTGCATTGGCAGGCGCGCGCCTTGGACTGAAAACAGTATGTTTTACTATAAATTTAGATGCGATTGGAAATTTACCGTGTAATCCAGCCATTGGAGGCACGGCAAAAGGGCATTTGGTGCGGGAAATTGACGCTTTAGGCGGAGAAATGGGAAAAGCCGCGGATGCAGCCTGCATTCAGTACCGGATGCTGAATCGGGGCAAGGGGCCGGCGGTACATTCGCTGCGTGCACAGGCAGATCGTGTTGATTACAAAAAGTATATGAAACACGTGCTCGAAACGACCGAAAATCTTTCGGTCAAGCAGGCGGAGATTGTAAAGATTTATACGCAGAATCATGCGGTATGTGCGGTTGAAACCGCAACCGGAGCAAAATACGCCTGCCGCGCTGCCATTGTTTGTTCGGGTACTTATCTTGGCGGTCGGATTATCATTGGCGACCATATCCATGAGGGAGGACCGGATGGGATGTTTGCGGCAACCCGGCTTACCGGCTGCCTGCGTGAACTGGGACTGAATCTGATGCGATTTAAGACAGGCACACCGCCGCGAATTAACCGCCGTTCGATTGATTTTATCGGTCTTGAAGTACAGGAAGGGGAGGAGGAGATTATTCCGTTTTCGTTTGATTCGGTCAGCCCGCCGCCAAACCGCGCGGTTTGCTATCTGACTTATACGAACGAAGAAACGCATCGGGTGATACGGGATAATCTGGATCGTTCTCCGCTGTATTCGGGAAAGATTGACGGAATCGGTCCGCGATATTGCCCTTCCATTGAAGATAAGGTGGTACGCTTTGCAGACAAGCCGCGCCATCAGCTTTTTATTGAACCCATGGGACTGGATACCGAAGAAATGTATCTGCAAGGGTTTTCTTCTTCTATGCCGGAAGAAGTACAGCTGAAAATGCTGCGGACCTTGCCGGGGTTTGCAAATGCAGAAGTGATGCGTCCTGCATATGCGATTGAATATGATTGTGTTGATCCGACCGAGCTGCTGCCGACACTCGAAACGAAGAAAATTCAGGGACTATATGGTGCAGGACAGTTTAACGGCTCCTCTGGATATGAAGAAGCAGCCGCGCAGGGATTGGTTGCCGGTGTCAATGCAGCACTCAAGCTGAAAGGGGAAGCGCCGATGATTCTTGACCGTGCAGATGGCTATATCGGGACATTGGTGGATGATTTGGTGACCTGTGGGACAAATGAGCCATACCGCATGATGACTTCGCGGTCAGAGTACCGCCTGTTGCTGCGGCAGGATAACGCCGATGAGCGTTTGATGGAAATTGGCGCGCGGGTAGGTTTGAACAGTCCGGAGCGATTGGCACGTACCAGAGAAAAATATGAAATTGTTTCACGTGAAACAGCACGACTGGAAAAGGTAACGGTTGGTCCGACTGATGAAATGCAGAAGTTTTTAACCGAGCATGGTTCAACGCCATTGAAATCAGGCGGCAGATTGATTGATTTGCTGCGCCGTCCGGAACTGACCTATGATGCATTGGCGGCGTTTGACCCGGAACGTCCGGAACTGCCTGCGGTCATTCGTGAACAGGTTGAGATTCGCGTAAAGTATGATGGATATATCAAGCGTCAGCTGCGTGATGTCGAACAATTCCGTAAAATGGAAGGTCGTATGCTGCCGGCGGATATCAATTACGAAGCAGTGCCTTCACTGCGCATTGAAGCAAGGCAAAAATTAACCAAAATTCGTCCGGTGAATATTGGACAAGCCAGCCGGATTTCTGGGGTATCGCCTGCGGATTTGACGGCACTGATGATTTATTTAGAAACCGGAAAGGGGAGTACCGAATGAAACAGACATTAGAGCAGGGATTGAGCATGCTCAGCACACAGGTTTGTCCACAAGCTGTGGATCGTTTGCTGAAGTTTTCAGAAATGCTGTTGGAAAAGAATAAAGTTATGAATTTGACTGCGGTGACTGAACCAATGGAAGTTGTCACACGGCATTTTCTGGATTGCGCGGTGCTGATGCCGCGCATGATTTCCGGGGAAAAGGTGCTCGATGTGGGCACAGGTGCCGGATTTCCCGGACTTCCGCTGGCAATTTTATGTCCGGAGAGTGAGTTTGTGCTGATTGACGCCTTGCGCAAACGCATGGATTTTTTAAATGAAGTGATTGATGCACTGGAATTGAAAAATGTGAAGGCAATTCATGCGCGTGCAGAGGAATTTGCGCGCGAGCATCGCGGAGCGTTTGATTGTGCAGTTTCGCGTGCTGTGGCAGATTTGAGCATGCTCAGTGAATTGACATTGCCGCTTGTCAAAACCGGCGGCGTGTTTTATGCGATGAAGGCAAGCGATTGTGCGGAGGAAGTAAAGCAAGCGGCAGAGGCGGTGCGAATTTTGGGCGGCGATCCGGCAGAAGTGATTCAATATCAGGTACCGGTCAGTGAGATTCCGCGTGCGATTGTAAAAATTAAAAAAAGCAGGGAAACCCCGGCGAAATATCCGCGGCGTTTCGCGAAAATCAGCGCTGCACCGCTTGGCGGGAAATAAAATAGGAAGAACAATGATAACCCATGGTAATGAAATTACTATGGGTTATTTTTTGACGGAAAATAGGCGGAAATATGAGATTCCGGTGGAAATCGGTCGAATGAAGGAGGGGAAATACTTATCATGCGGTCGATTTTCCTTTACATTTTGGCATATAATGGTACTCTATAACCAGCAGGCATTGACAACATCAGAAGGGAGGGAACGAGATGTCCCCAGTTCTCAGTATTCGCAGTACAAATACAGACCGACAGCTTCGGCGTGTAAAAACATCTTTGATTGCGCGCAATCCGAATCAGCCGCGCAAATATTTTGATCCGGAGGCAATCAATCAGCTTGCGGAATCCATTCGGCAATATGGTGTATTAAATCCATTGACCGTGCGCCGTACCGGAGAAGGGTATGAGTTGATTGCGGGCGAGCGGCGGCTGCGTGCGGCCAAACAAGCCGGGTTGCTGGAAGTTCCATGCATTGTCATGGCGGCAAGTGAGCAGGATTCTTCTGCATTGGCATTGGTTGAAAATTTACAGCGGCGGGATTTGGATTTTTTCGAAGAAGCTTGGGGCTTTAAAAAGCTGATCGATACCTTTGGTTTGACACAGGAAGAGGCGGCACGTAAGGTTGGGAAAACGCAAAGTGCAGTAGCGAATAAGCTGCGTTTGTTAAAGCTGTCACAGGAAAACATCCGAATGATTCGCGATGGTGGACTCACCGAACGGCATGCACGTGCTTTACTGCGGATTACAGAGGAAAAAGCGCGCTTACAGGCAACCGCATACATTATTGAGCATCAGTTTAATGTGAGCCGCACGGAGCAGTATATTGATAAACTGCTCGAACAGCCTGTCGAGGAAAAACGGACTGTATTGCGTTTGATAAAAGATGTCCGGTTGTTTTTGAATACCGTCGATAAAGCGGTTGGGATGATGAAGCAGTCCGGTGTGGATGCAAAAGTAGAAAAGGAGGAGAAGGACAACGGGATGCTGCTGCATATTCTGATTCCGAATTGTAAAAGATAAGCGTTTTGAGAAGTGCAGAAAAAGAAGCGTGTTTCACGTGAAACACGCTTCTTTTTTTGAATGCGAACATCCGTAACAAAAAAATTTATAGTTTCACGTGAAACATTGTTCCCCTGACAATTGCGTTTATGGGAGGTTGTGTTATAATAGTCTCTAGCCCCCCTACTTTCTTTCGAGAAAAAAAGTAGGCAAAGAGAGCTTCACATGCGGCAGGTATTGTGAAAACAGGAAAAAAGATCTGGGGATAGCATCCTCTTGATAAGGAAGACACTATGGGAAAAATTGTAGCGCTCATCAATCAGAAGGGCGGCGTCGGAAAAACGACCACTGCGGTCAATTTGGCGGCGGCACTTCAGGAAAAGGGCAAGAAAATTTTGTTATGCGATTTTGACCCGCAGGGAAATGCAACATCAGGGTTTGGAATCGATCCGCGTGAAATTGAAACCACGGTTTATGATTTGGTGATCAGTGAGGAACCGGATGTGAAAGGTGCGATCATCCATACCGAATGGATTGATTTGCTCGGTTCTAATACCGATCTTGCGGGTGCAGAAATTGATTTGCTCAGTTTGGAGCGGAGAGAGTTTCGGCTGCGGGATGTATTGGCGCAGGTAAAGGATTTATATGATTATATTTTTATCGATTGTCCGCCGTCACTGGGAATTCTGACTTTGGAATGTTTATGTGCAGCGGATAGCTTTTTGGTACCGATGCAAACCGAGTATTATGCATTGGAAGGACTCAGCCAGCTTATGGCGACTGTGCGCTCGGTGCAGAAAGGACTGAATCGCAGCATCCGGATTGAAGGGATTATTCTGACCATGTATGATGGGCGGACCAATCTGGCGGTACAGGTTGTAGAAGAGGTAAAGAAGCATTTTGGCGATCGGGTCTATGCCAATGTAGTTCCGCGAAATGTGCGGTTGAGCGAAGCGCCCAGCCATGGACAGCCAATTACGGCATATGACCGGCTGTGCCGCGGTGCGGCGGCATATCTTGCCATTGCTGAAGAATTTTTAAGCAAAAACGGCGGAAAATAAAAGAAGAAGGGAAGTGGGAAAATGGCGAAAACGAGCAAGGGCGGGCTTGGAAAAGGGTTCGGCGCGCTGCTCGGCGAAAGCCTGATGGCAGAAGCGGATGAAATGAAAGGCATTTCCACACTGCCCATGGCATTGGTGGAACCCAATCCAGATCAGCCGCGTAAAGTTTTTGACCGGGATGCGATGGAAGCATTGTCGCAGTCGATTGCAGCACATGGCGTCATTACGCCGATTACAGTGCGGATGGGGTCTGATGGATATTATCAGATTATTGCGGGCGAGCGGCGCTGGCGTGCAGCGCGCAGCGTAGGGCTGACTGAAATTCCGGCAATGATCATCGAGGCGGACGATGCGACCGTGATGGAACTGGCGCTGATTGAGAATTTGCAGCGTGAGGATCTCAACCCGATCGAGGAAGCAGAAGGATATGATCTGCTGATTCATCGGTTTGGAATGACACAGGAGCAGGTGGCAGACAGCGTTGGAAAGTCACGTCCATCAGTATCCAATGCATTGCGTCTGTTGGCATTGCCCGGAGAAGCGCGGGATATGGTTGCATCCGGCGGACTATCGCCCGGACACGCCCGGGCAATTTTGGCAATTCAGGACGAGGAAAAACGTCTGGAAGCGATTGACCAAATTGCAAATATGTCGGTGCGGCAGGCGGAAAAATATGCACGCCAGATCAATAAGGCAGAAGAACTGGAAGCGCAGCCGTTTACGCCGGCTCCGTTTACGGTGGATTATCTGGCAGAAGAAGCGCGTGCATTGGAAAATCAGCTGGGGCGTAAAGTGCGCATTGAGCAAGGCAAAAAAAGCGGCACCATTATGCTGGAGTTTTATGGAACAGATGATTTGGAACGTTTGACCGCAGCGCTCAAACAGCTTACAGTTTGAGCATCGCAGGATGGAGGACAGGCAATGGAAGAAAAAAAGCACGATTGTGAACAGCATAAGAGCAAACGGTATTTGGCGTTTTATATTATTGGGCTGTTCAGTGTCGCACTTGTGATTATTTTGCTCAGCTATCTGACCCAGCTTCGTGCAGATCGAGAATTGGCAAATATGAATACGGCGTTGGCGCAAAAGGATACCACGGTACAGGGCGTGCAGGAGAAAGTCGCTGCGCTTCAAGATAAAGTGGAAGAGCAGTCGGAACAGATCAAAAAACTGGAATCTCAGCTGACCGGTGTCCGGACGGAATTGGAACTGGAAGCTGGAGAAGACCTGACCGCAGTATTGCAGCAGAGAATGGATGAGCGGGATGCATACAGTCAGCTTCTGGCATTTGAACAGGCAGTTGCCCATGAGGATCATGAGGCTGCACAGGAATGCATCGATTATTTGGAGCATACCTATGGCGCAGGACGGTTGGATGGAACGGCAGACAATGCGGTTTTTTCCGATGCCATGGCAGAGCGCTATCTGGAACTGAAAAATCAATTGGCATAAAAATTTAAATTTCTGAATAGGGAGTAAAAAGTTATGTTGGACATTAAATTTATCCGAGAAAATACGGCAAAGTGCAAAGAACGTCTGGCACTGCGCGGCACAAATTATGATGAGGCGATTGATCAGGCGCTGGCACTGGATGATAAGCGTAAGGCGATTATTGGCGAAGTAGAGTCGCTGAAAGCACAGCAGAACAAGGTTTCCAAGCAGATTCCGCAGATGAAAAAGGCAGGGGAGGATACCACTGCAATCATGGCGGAAATGAAGGAAATTTCGGCAAAGGTAAAGGAACTGGACGCAGGACGTACCGAGGTGGAAGCACAGCTCAGAGAAACCCTGCTCGGCATTCCAAATGTTCCGGCAGATCGGGTTCCGGCTGGTGCAGATGATACCTGCAATCCGGAGATTCGCCGCTGGGGCGAGCCGAAGGTTTTTGACTATGAGCCGAAGGCACATTGGGATATCGGTGCAGACAAGGGCATTTTGCTGCCTGAGGTTGCAGGCAAGGTCACGGGTTCCCGTTTCCATTTTTACCGCGGCATGGGCGCGCGTCTGGAGCGTGCGGTGATCAACTTTTTCCTCAATACGCATACCGATGCAGAGGGTGGCTATACCGAGATTCTGCCTCCGTTTATTGCAAACGGTGCATCGATGACCGGTACCGGTCAGTTGCCGAAGTTTTCCGAGCAGATGTATCAGCTCGGCCGTGAGGATTCCGACCTATATCTGATCCCGACCGCTGAGGTACCGGTGACCAATATGTTCCGCGATGAAATCATCCCCGCCGATCAGCTGCCGGTTCGTTATGCGGCATATTCGGCATGCTTCCGCCGGGAGGCGGGTGCAGCAGGCCGTGATGCACGCGGTTTGATCCGTCAGCATCAGTTCAACAAGGTTGAGTTGGTCAACTTTACAGCGCCCGAGGATTCTTGGAATCAGCTTGAAAACCTGACCCATGAGGCAGAGCGTGTGCTGCAGGGATTGGGGCTGCCGTATCGTGTTGTTGCGCTGTGTACCGGCGATGTCGGCTTCTCTTCGGCATGCACCTATGACATCGAGGTCTGGATGCCGTCTTATGGTCGTTATGTGGAAATTTCGTCCTGCTCGAACTTCCTTGACTATCAGGCGCGCCGTGCAAATATCCGCTGCCGCAATGCGGAAGGCAAGCCGGTTTATGCACATACGCTGAATGGTTCGGGTGTTGCAGTCGGCCGTACCGTGGCTGCAATTCTGGAGAATTATCAGAATGCAGACGGCTCGGTTACCATTCCGGAAGCATTGCGTGCATTCATGGGCTGCGACAAAATTTAATTTCAGCCAGCAAGATAAAAAGAGACTGCTCTCAGATGAGCAGTCTCTTTTTTCGTTTCACGTGAAACAATTTGTTTCTCTTGAATAACATGGGGGAGATGTCGTATAATGAATAGAAAAGAAGAGGGGTGTCTCTCATGGAAACAATGGAGATGCAGGCGCCTGTTTTTGAGGCGCTGCTGCTGTTTCATAAAGAACCGGCTGCTTTGGAATCGGAACTAATCCGGCAGGCTCTGGCGGAGAAATTTAACGGCGCGGACTTTACAGAAGGTCGTTATCTGCTGCATGCATTTGATGCTGCGGTACAGATTGGCGCACCGGCACCGTTCGATCATACCATGGTTTCGGATTTTATCCGCGGACAAATGTGGAATGTCAAGGATGCAAATGGGCTGCTGAGCAGCTGCACATATGCAGTACGCCTTGCAGATGACAATGCGCTTACCATGGAATATAAGCAGCGCGGCAAGATGCTGACCCAGCTTATCGAAGCCGGGTTGGCACTCTATCCCGACAGTGCGGCTGTTTATGTACCTGCCTCGGGCAGGCTGATGACTGCCGCGCAGGTACGGGAAAACCCGGCGCGTGGCGGGGACCGATTTTTATATTTATGTGTCAATACGCGCCTGTTCAGCATCAGTGGGACAAGCAGTGATATGATGGTAGATACGGTAGGGTTGTATCTTCTTGGACTGCCGGATATCCAGTACCATTTCCATAGCCTGAATCCTAACAAGGTGATGAAGCATGCGTATAGTGTGGCGTCGCTGCTGTATTCGGTGGGCGCGGTGATGAAGAGCGGCGAGACCATCGATGGGATGGACAATTATGGCATCAGTCCGGAAATCCGCTGGCCGTTCCAGTATGAGCAGGCGCTCATTGAGCCGCCGCGTGTAGTCATGGCGATTACAGCAGGGGAATATGCAGTTTAAAAAAGAAGGACGCTTTGCGTCCTTCTTTTTTAATCCAGAAAATCCTCTGACCGCAGACCGATATGGGAATAGAGATGCGCGAGGGTATTCCATGTATCCGCATTCAGACGGCCGGTGACCGGCAAACCGCAGGATTGCTGAAGCTGCCGGATCGCACGTTCGGTGGCATCGTCATAGATTCCGGTATAAGGGATGGGAAGCAAAGCCGGATACTGTGCAGAAAGGCCGTTTAACATTGCCTGCAGAATATATAGAAATCTTCCATGATCCCCGGGCGCGACAATTTGCAGAGCACTGGGGAATACGCGCACTGCGAGCGGGATTGCGGTGCGGCTGCGTACGAGATTGGCTTCCTGCACGATACGATCCCAAGTGGAAAGATCTGCTTTCCCGGTGACTGGCAATCCAAAATGGCGCTGAAAACGCTGTACCGCATGTTCGGTCGCATCATCATAAACCCCGCTGACCTTGGGCAGAGGTTCCCCCAGCGCAGCCTGTACGACACGCAGGTCCTGCTGCAATCCACGCACATGGGCGCGGCGCTGCTCTTGTGTATACATGGCTGTCAGCCTCCTTCCGTTTGCAGCACATAGCCGGGGAATTGCTGTTCTGCAGTTTGTGCGCTATGGATTGCAGTTTCATAACGGTTTGCGAGGACATCCCATGTAACCGGACCGATGGTACCGGTCGGCGGAATCCCAAACAGGTTTTGTGCGGCAAGGACTGCTTCACGGGTGCGTTCGCCGAAATATCCGGTCACCGGGATTTGTGGGATTTCAGGATAGACCTGTGACAGGAATGAAAGAAATGTCTGCGCTTGCTCTACATCTGCACCGGACATGCCTTCCACCATCAGCCGCCCGGGGAAAACCGGTATGCCCTCAGGGGTTGTCAGATTGGGATTGGACTGTACAATGGAAAGGTAGGCAGAATAGAGCGCATCCCAAGTTTGTTCGCCGACAATGCCATCTGCGGGGAGTCCGAACAGTTTTTGCGCGGCAATGACTGCGGATTCAGTCTGCGGACCGAAAAAGCCGTCATCGGTGAGTTCCGGAATTTCTGCATAATAGGCGCCCAGAACTTTGAGATAATACTGCATTAGTTTGACTTCATTGCCGCGGTCACCCTGCCGCAGCACCCCCGGATAAATGGGGCTGACATCCTGCAATGAGATGCCCTCGCTGTTGAGTTCGGCAAGACGCTTGATCCCGGTATATAAATAGGCAATTCGGTACCAGGTACCCGAACCGACAATCCCATCAGGGGTTAAGCCAAAGGTTTGCTGGAATACTTTGACCGCATCCTCAGTTGAGCGGGAGAAGATGCCGTCTACGGGATAGATTTTCGGAATCAGGGGATAGTTGCTGGAAATCCGGTTGAGCCGCAGCTGAATCGTGCGGACATCATCGCCCGTGTTCCCCAGACGTAAGGCGGTTCCTGGATAGGTGCCGATATTGGGGGCAACCGGTGTATCTCGGACAATGTTCAGATTATTTCCATAGAAGTGCGTTAAAATTTCATAGGGGGTCATGCCCTGTTCGGCGAGCGGGACGGTTCCCCATTGGCTGAGCCCTTCGCAGGTCACGGTGGTGCCGTTGCAGTATTGAGCGAACAGCGGTTCAACCGAACCGGGACGCACCAGATAATCGGTGAACAGTTCGTCTGCGATGCGTGAAATATTATCGAAAATATCGCGGTCGTGGACGTAAGCCTGGTCAAAGGCGGTGGAGTTTGTGATGTCGAAATCATACCCTTGAGAGCGGTACCATTCGGTATAAACCCGGTTGAGGGCAAAGGAAATCTGCGCATACATATTGGCGCGGATTGCGTTTTCGGGCCATGTGGGATAGATTTCCGATGACGCAACATTTTTGATATAGTCCGGAAAGGGGACGGTCACATTGCGCGCATTGGAATCCGGACGCCCCAGATGCACGGTGATTGTTTCGGGGATATAAGGCAGAGCCAATCAGGTCAACTCCTCTGTATTCAGACTGTGTTCGGGCAGCGGGCGCTGCATAGATGGCGCGGGAACAGATTGAAATTCCTCAAGCGGTATTAAGTATACCGGAAGAGTTGCGACAACATCGGCGAAAACAGTCAGGTCTCTGGTAGAAACCGGCTGATAGCCATCCAGATTTACGGTAACCGCATAGCGGGCATATGGATTGCTGCTGCCGGGGGATAAGGAGTTGCCGAGCGGTGGAGCAGGGAGGGGCAGCATTGCGGTTTGCCCGGAACGGTTGGTGCGGGTGGTATACAGCAGTTCGGAATCACCGTTTTCATTTACCGAAGAAACGGTGACCAGCGCATTTTCCAGCGGTACGGCATTTTGAGCAGTTGTCACTGCAACAACCAGGTATCCGGTCGCGGTATTGCGGGAATCCGGCATGAAAAATCACTCCTATTCAAAAACAAGTATCCGTTGCGTTTCTGGTGCAAGCCTTTTATAATAAAAAGAAAGAAAGCCGATTCAGGTTTCTGCATGAAGAAGAACAGGTTGATAGAAAGGGGATAACAAAATGGATCATAAGACAATTATTGATTCCTGCGTGATTCAGGAAGAACGTTTTCAGTTCTCTTCCTTCAGCAGAGAAGATGCACTCGACTTCGGGATGCTGCTCTGCGAAATTGCAAGACGCTATCAGCAGGGGGTTGCCATTGTCATTGAAATCAATGGTTTGCGTGTATTCCAGCATGTAGCGGAAGGTGCAGGACGGCATAACGTCGAATGGCTGGGGCGTAAGATCAATACGGTCAATCAGTTTGGGAGATCCTCACTGCACACTTGGGCAAAGTTTGAGCAGGATGGCATCACCATGGAAGAAGAGCGGTTGGACCCGGCGCGGTTTGCAATGTGCGGCGGCGGATTCCCGCTCAATGTGCGCGGTGTCGGTCAGGTCGGCGTTATTGCGGTTTCCGGCCTGCCGCATCTGGACGATCATCAGGTTATCGTCGATGCATTGACCGAATGGTTTTCAAAAAAGCATGAAAAATGTTTCACGTGAAACGGAGCCTTCTCAGAAAAGGGGAAGGCTCCTTCTTTTTTATATTATGTGTCACGCGAGCGAAACATGATATTTTTTGAACCATCGGTCCATTTGAATCAGATAGGCAAATACCTGCGGTCCGCGCATGAGCTGTCCATACCATGGTTCAGGCATGGAATCCGGATCTGCAAGCAGAGCTTCGATGGCATCGGTACGGAATAGCTGCGGAATCATGGAGCGGTCATCCTGCAAGATCTGCCGCACATAAGAGGAAGTCAATTCGGTATATACCGGGGAAAAGGTTTTGGGGTAAGGCGATTTTTTCCGCCAAACAATCTCATGGGGCAGGTCGTGTTCAAATGCCTTGCGCAAAATCCCTTTTTCGCGTCCATCCCATGCCTTGAGATGCCAAGGCATATTGTATGCGTATTCTACGATGCGATGGTCGCAGAAGGGGACGCGCACTTCAAGTCCGGAATACATACTCATGCGGTCCTTGCGATCGCGCAGGGTTGCAAAAGGATTCCGGCTGGTTTGACAACAGAACCCTGTATTTTAGGGATTTGAAACAAATTTGTGAACAAATTTTTGTGAGGGTTGACAACAAAAAAACACAGACGTATAATGAAGCAAATTGCCGACCGACCGGACGGTCGGAAACGAAAATCCGCTGCCGCTTATAAAGTGTGCGGAAACGGTTTGAATCCCTGAGGTGGAGGTTTTCATGAAAAAACAAGTGATCAGTGCAGTGATGGCAGCGGCGCTTACAGCGGGAGCCTGTGCCCCCGCGCGGGCAGTGGGTGCAGTACAGGCAGCCGGAGGAATGAGCGGTATGGCGGCGATGCTGCTTGCCGGTCAAGCGGTTTCTGATGCGGCTGGCGCACCGTCTGCACCGCCGGAACAGACAGTCCATACCATCGGTCTGGTTGGATTGGAGCGCACTGTGCGCGAAAAGAATCCAACCCTCAAATCCCTCAAAAAAATGGTAGCAAGTCTCAATTCGATGTCCGCGCCGACACAGGATGCGGGACAGATTCAAAATGCAATCGCCGGATATCGCGCTTTGGTGCAGTCTTTGGAAGACGCATGCAAGGGATTAAATGAGAACGATCCGCTGTATATCACCTATCAGGCGCAGATTCGCGTGCTTCAGGCAAACATCGCCAGTCTGGAAGGAACGCTTGTCGGCCTGCCAATCATTGGGCAGGCGACCAAGGATGCTTATGAGGAAGCGGCGTACAGCCTTGAAAAGCAGGCGGCAAACGTGGAAAAACAGTTGTGTGCGGGTGCGGAAAGTATGCTCATTGGACTGGTCAGCCTTGCAAGTACGCAGGAAACCATGGAGCGGAAACTGGATAACCTCGACCGCAATCTCACAGTGATGAAACTCCAGCTTGACCGCGGGATGATCAGCTCCTTGACCTATGAAAACATGAAAACCACACGGGATCAGCTTGCTGCCCAAATCGGCACCTTGCGGGTACAGCGTGAGAGTATGTCGGGCAGTCTGGCGTTGATGTGCGGCTATGGCGCGGATACGGTTGTAGAACCGTCTGCTTTACCCACAGTTTCTGCGCGGGAACTCAGCGGCATGAATTATGAAGCAGATCTCAAAAAGGGAATGGAACTGAGCTATACCCGCTGGCAGAAAGCGGACGCAGTACGCGAAGCTGCAAACAAGAAGGATGACAACGTCAGCGGCACCGAGCAGAGCTATCAGGCGGCAAAGAAGGAGCTTGCTGCGGCAGAAGAAAGCCTGACTGCAAGCTTTAGGCAGAGCTACGACGCGGTTGCCGATGCGCAGACCAAACTGAAAGCGGCTGAATTTGCCGCACAAAAAGCACAGGCTGACTTGGAGGTCAGCCGGGTCAAATATGAAAACGGCACAATTTCTCAGCTTGCCTATCAGCAGGCGCAAGACGATGCGGCAGATGCAAAGGACAGCGTTGCAAGCGCAGAGATCAGCCTGCTTTCGGCATACCGAACCTATCAGTGGGCGTGCAAGGGCTTGATTCAAACAGGGGAATAAGGAGGAACTTTTATGAAATACAAGCAGGCGACAGGTGCGGCGCTTGCGCTCGCGCTTTCTGTCAGTGTCTGTGCACCGGCGCAGGCAGCATTTGGCGCGCCGCAGGCAGGCTTCTGGATGAGCGCAGCAAGCGCAGTGCGTCAAGTGCGAAATGCTGCCGAGGAACAGGGAACCCCCGGGATTGCGGGCAGCACGCTTGCGTTTGACGATGTCGAACGCGTGGTGCGGAAAAACAATGCATCCATTCAGTCGTTTGACCAGACGCTCGAAGGCGTAGGGGAAACCGATGTCGGGGACAGCTTTATGGATCAGTATATCCAGTTGGAGCAGCAGATCGCAGGGTACGAAAAGCAGATTAAAGATCTGGATCAGTCGATTGCGGCTTTGGAAAAGAATCCGCAGGAAAACGCTGCGCTAATTCGCACGCTGCAGGCGCAGAAAGCGTCCCTCGAAGCCTCGCTCGCGGCGGTGCGCAGTTCCTATGAAGATCTGGAAGACAACGAGGACGATGCCGAGGACGATCTCGAAATTACATACAGCAGCACCGAGCGGCAGCTCGGCAATGCGGCAGATCAAATCGTCATCGGTGCGGAAACCGCATACATCTCGCTGCACACGCTCGACAACACCGCGGCAGAACTGGAGCGCAACCTTGTAGCGCTTGACCGGAATATCGCTACCCTGAAAACACAGGTGAGCATGGGCGCGGCAACCGAACTCGATCTGCTTGCGCTGCGAACCCAGCGGCAGACGCTGGAAGCCAATCGTCAAACCCTGCAAACTCAGCGGCGCAGCATCAAAAATAATCTCGCAATTTTGTGCGGCTATGGTGCAGACGAAACCGTAGAGGTCAGCAGCCTGCCCGAAGTGCCGGCTTCCCGGATTGCTTCCATGGACTATGAAAAGGATCTTGCCGAAGCGCTCAAAAACAGCTACTCTATCTGGCAGAAGGAGGACGCGCTGCGGCAGGCAAACGACGATTACGAGGATAATGTCACCACAAGCCTGCATGCGGTAGAGGCGGCGAAAATTGACCTCGCCGCGCAGAAAGAAACGGTGACGAGCACATTCCGGCAGCAATTCAATGCGGTAAAGGATAAGAACACATTATACCAGACTGCATTGGCTGCGGCAGAGCAGCAGGCGAAGAATTTCGCGGTCAGTGAGCTGCAATATCAGCGCGGCGCGCTCTCCAAAAATGAATATGAAAACGCAAAAGACGAACTTGCAGCGGCGCAGCAGACCGCATCAGCTGCAAAAATTGAGCTGTTTACCGCATATAATACGTACACATGGGCCAAACGCGGCGTCATGAGCTGAGACATCGGAGGAAATGAACATGAAGAACAAACGAATTGCCGCAGGTGTGCTTGCCTGCCTGATGCTGGTCAGTGCGGCGGGCTGCGGCAAAGACAAGGAGAAAACCGAAGAGGAGAGTGTGCAGGGAACTGCGATTGAGGTGCAGCCGGTGGAAACCGGCGAAATGGCTGCGGAATCCGCGATTGCCGGCACAGTAACGGCAAAAAACGCTGTGCAGGTATTCCCGCTGCTTGCAGGCAATGTGACTGCGCTGAATGTTGAGGAAGGCGATATGGTCACCAAGGGGCAGGTACTGTTCCAGATCGATACTTCGACGGTGACCAGCACCTATGCTTCACTTCAGCAGGCATACAGCGCCACCAAAGCGACCACCGATCAGGTGATTGTATCCGCACAGCTCGGCGTGCAGAATGCGCAGATTGCGCTCGATCAGGCAACGACCGCGTATGAAAACACCAAGGCGCTCCATGCCGCAGGCGCAGCATCCGATCAGCAGCTGACACAGGCAGAGCAGGCAGTGCAGCAGGCGCAGGCAGGGGTGCAGCAGGCGCAGGGCGCTGTGACACAGGCACAGGCTTCTCAGCAGGCTTCGCTCGCACAGATGCAGGCTTCCATGGATCAGATTCAGGCACAGGCGAAGCTCGGTACGGTAACCGCTCCGGTTTCCGGCCTGGTCACCACGGTGGGAATCCAGCGCGGCGGCATGGCGGCACAGGCACAGCCCGCGGTTGTCATTGCAGAGGACGGGATAACCGAAGTAACCGTTTCGGTCAGCGAAACCGTACTCAGCGGAATTCAGGTCGGCGATGTCGGAAGAATCGATATTCAGTCTGAGGCTGCGCCGGTAGACGGCACGATTGTAACCGTTGGTGCAGCTGCCAACCCACAGACCAAGCTTTACGATGTGACGCTGTCGCTGCCGGAAGGCGTGAGGCCCCCGATCGGCACCTTTGCAACCGTCACCCTTTATACAGACCGGCGTGCCGATGCGGTTTACGTGCCGACCGAAGCGATTTTAACGGACGGAGACACCCAGTATGTATTCATCACCACAGAGGAACGACCGGAAAAGGATGAAAAGAAGTCCGATGTCGGCGCAGGAGACGGTCCGTGGGCAGACAAGATTGAAATTACAACCGGTCTGATCGGCGACGGCATTACTGAGGTTACGAGCGGGCTTTCCGGCGGTGAAACGCTGGTGGTCAAGGGACAGAGCTACCTCTCCGACGGCAGCCTTGTGCGCGTTGTATCCGGGGAGGATGACGCATGAAAATCGCGGATTTTTGCATCAAACATAAAGTAACAACCATTCTTGCCTTTGTCATGGCAGTTATTTTCGGTGTAATGAGCTTTGGCGCGCTGCCGCTGGCGCTCATGCCGGATATCGAGCTGCCCATGGCAATCGTTATGACGACCTATGCGGGTGCAGGTCCGGAGGAAATCGAAAATCTGGTCACAGAGCCGATTGAATCCGCCTGTGCGAGCGTCGCGGGCATGGATGAGCTGCAAAGCCAGTCATCAGAAAACATGTCGATTGTCATGGTGACCTTCACCGAGGATACCGACATGGATCAGGCGCTCGTTGACATGCGTGAAAAGATTGATCTGGCAAAATCCATGCTGCCGGAAGACGCTTCTGCGCCGACCGTCATGAAGATGAACATGGACTCCATGCCGGTCATGATGATCGGTCTCAAGGGTACCGACCTTGCGCAGATGCAGACGGTTGCAGAGGATGACATCGCACCCCGTTTGGAACGCATTGACGGTGTCGCTTCGGTTGACATCATGGGCGGTTATCAGAATGAAGTTGCGATTGAGGCGTACAATGACCGTCTGGAGGGCTACGGCATTTCGCTTTCCTATATTGGTCAGATGCTGGGCGCCGACAATGTCGCGATGCCTGCCGGCGATATGCAGAACGGAACCCGGTCGCTGTCTGTGCGTGCAGACGGCGAATACAAGTCGGTTGAAGATGTAGAAAACACCTTGATCCCGCTGCCAAACGGCGGTGCGGTGCGTCTTAGAGAACTTGCCAAAGTCTCTATGAGCGCAAAAGATCAGGATTCTATCGCCAAGGTAGATGGGGAACCCTGTCTGATGATTTCGGTGACGCAGCAGTCTGGCACCAATACGGTGCAGGTTGCAGAGCGCACCCAGCGTGCCATGGAAAAACTCGGGGAAGAGAACCCGACGCTCAACTACACGGTGCTTATGGACCAGTCCGAGTATATTAACCAAAGTGTAGACTCGGTAATGCAGAATATTATTCTCGGCGTCATCTTTGCAGCGATTGTACTGCTTTTGTTCCTGCGTGATCTCGGTGCGACAGCGGTTATTTCGGTTTCCATGCCGGTGTGCATTGTTTCCGTGTTCCTCATCATGCGTGCGCTCGGCATCACAATGAATATGATGTCGCTCGGCGGCATGGCGATGGGTGTCGGCATGATTGTCGATAACTCGATTGTTGTGCTCGAGAATATTTTCCGATTCCGTTCGGAGGGCTTCAGCCGCTGGGATTCGTGTACCAAGGGTACAGCCGAGGTATCGCTGTCGATTTCGGCATCCACGCTTACAACGGTTGCAGTATTCCTGCCGCTTGGCCTATCGGGCGGTATGGCAGGCATGATGTTCAAGGAGTTCTGTATTACCATTGTCGCGCTGCTGATGGCATCGCTGCTCATTGCACTGACACTGGTTCCGCTGCTGTGCTATATGACCATGGACCGCGGCAGACGCCGTCTGCGTGTGCCGAATAGTGAAGGCGATCTTGGCGACAAGCCGATCATGCGCAAATATAAGGAACTTTTGAAGTTCTTCATCACGCGCAGAAAGGTTGCCGTAATCGCAACCGTTGTTATGGTTGCCGTATTTGTAGTTTCCATTGGTGCAGCGGGTATGGAATTGATGCCGGAAATGGATCAGGGACAGATTTCCGTATCGGTTTCGATGCCGGTCGGTTCGGAGATGGAGGAAACCGAAGCCATTCAGGACCGCATTGCAGCCATTTCTGAAAAGACCATTCCCGAACTGGATACGCTCTATTATTCGACCGGCGGCAGCGGCGTGACTTCGGGTGGAAGCACGGTTACGCTGATGCTGGTGGATCTCAAAGACCGTGACCGCTCGTCCACCGAGATTGCAAACGAGCTGCGCGGCAATTTGCAGGACATTGCGGACTGTGAGATTTCGGTCAGCGCAGCGCAGAGCATGTCGATGTCAGGGGATGCAGTCAGCCTGAGCCTGTCCGGCAACGATTATGACGAACTCGTGCAGGCGGGCGACGAGCTGGTATCCCGCATTTCAAGACTGCCCGATGCGATTGAAGTCAAGTCCTCGGCGGCGGACGAAGAACCGCGTGTCAGTGTCAAGATCAACCGGGAGAATGCATCCCGCTTTGGATTGACCGCAGCCACCATCGGTTCCGCAGTGCGCGGTCAGCTCAGTGGTTCAACCGCTACAACGATGAAAATCGGCGGCGAAGAATATGATATCACTGTGCGCGGTGACGACAGTGCGGGCGCAAGCTTGGATGCGCTCAAAGCCATGCAGATTCCGACCCAGACCGGCGGCTCGGTACCGCTCGGACTGGTTGCGGACATCAGCACCGAACTTGCGCCGCAGACCATTGTGCGCGACAACCAGAGCCGCACCATCACGGTCACCGGTTCCAGCCTTTCGGATGATGCAGTCGGTCTGAATGCTGAGGTGCAGAAGATTCTGGAGGATTATCAGCTGCCGGACAGCGTAACGCTTGAAACCGGCGGCGAGATGGAGGATATGGCAGAGTCGTTCGGCACGTTGGGCTTTGCGCTCGTCGTGGCGCTCGGTCTGGTGTATTTCGTGCTCGCCAGCCAGTTTGAATCCTTCGTCATGCCGATTGTCATTATGACCATTCTGCCGATCGGCCTGCTCGGCGCAATGTTTGGTCTGCCGATTACAGGCAATAAGATTTCGATGGTTTCGATCATCGGCGTCATCATTCTGGCAGGTACGGTGGTCAACTCGTCCATTGTCCTGATCGACTACATCCAGACCCGCCGCGGACGCGGGGAGGATAAGAATACCGCTATCCTCAATGCCTGCCCGCGCCGTGTCCGTCCGGTACTGATGACCACCCTAACAACCATTCTGGGCTTGCTGCCTATGGCATTTTCAGGCGGTGAAGGTTCTGAGATGATGCGGCCGATGGCGATTGTTATGATTGCGGGCATGGTGATTTCCACCATCGTGACCCTGCTGTTTACGCCGGTGTACTATTCCCTGATTGACAGCCTGACTGAGCGGTTCCATAAAAAGAATCCGCCGCGTGACCCAAAGGATGATATTCCGGGTGCGCAGCTTGCAGAGGAGGGGACCGAGGCGTGACACAGAGCCGTAAAATTCGCCGTGCCAAAATTATTCAGGCTGCCCATGAGGACTTCTGCGAAAGCGGCTATGACCGCGCACGCATGGAGAACATTGCCCGCCGCGCCGGAATCGGAAAATCGACGATCTATGAATACTTTCCCTCCAAAACTGAACTGCTGCTTGCGGTAGTAGAGTGGGGAATCGATCGTGCCTATCATGATCTGGATGCCATTTTCACCTCAAAAACACCCATTCGCGAGATTGTAAACCGGTATCTGGAGTATATGCACGGGATGGCGGTCAGTGCGGCGGCATTTTTCATGACCCTGCGCAACGATGATCCGGCATTTCAGGATGTGCACAGCGCAATCCGTCATTTCTGCGAATTCCTGGTCGAAAATATTAAGGTGGCGATTGTCAGTGCAGTGGCACGCGGCGAAGTTTCCACAAAAGTTGATCCCGGTGCAGCGGCACTGATGCTGGTCAGCATGTCCAGCCCGCTGATTACGCTTGGGGAGTGGGAGACTACAATGGAGCAGATTCTTGATGTGCTGTTTGAAGGTTTGGACCCCAGATAAAAAAGACGCGCCCGCGGGCGCGTCTTTTTTTATTCCATTTATCCGTAGACACGCGCAACCTCTTCGCGTGCAATCTGGACCCAACGGGAGGCGTTTGCCGGATTGTGACCCAGCGTATGGTTATCCTTCATAAGCAGCTCGACAATGTTTCCGTTTTGTTTGCAATAGGTGAGGACATCATGCAGGTTTTTGCGGATATAGTCCTCATCCGGGTTCGGGACGGCAATATCGGTCGGGCTGACCTTATAGCAGTATACATAATCCCTGCCGAGCAGGTCGCTCATCTTCTTCTTGTCCGCCCACTGGGAAACCGAAACGCGGCGCAGGCGCGGGATGGCTGCCTTGACATACTCCCAGCGCTTGTCAAGCCCCTCGCAGCAGCCGTAGTAGTTCAGACCAAAGCGGCTGGCGATTTCATGCTGATAGGGCAGGATGAACTCCTTAACCATTTCCGGAGAAACCTCGCTGGTTTCCTGCGCTTCGTTGAAGCCCCACATGTCCATCAGCTTGACCTGACCGGGTGTGCCGTGCAGCTCATCGGTATAGCCGATGCCGCCCGAGCCGATGTACATGCTCTCGCAGTTGTTCGGCAGCAGGCCATGCTGCTCGAGGTAGTCGAACTTCGCCAGATAGCCGTCTGTAAACAGGCGCATCATGGCGTGTACCTGATCCGGATAGTCATAAAAGTCGCACATCATGTTTTCCATCCCGCGTAGGTTGCAGTAGGACAGAGACAGATCGGGCGACCACCACCATTTGTGGCGGAATTCAACGGTCAGAATATCGTCAAAAACTTCCTCGGCAGCGTGGAACGCCGCGTTCGATGCTTCCCAGTCAATGTGAATTTCCGGAGTTTTAATGTATGCGGACAGGTCGAGTTCCTCATATTCCTCATCCATATCCGCAAACGGGGACTTCCAGACATAGGCTTCGCCCTTGGTGGGGTCGCCGATGCGCTCCTCCTCGATGCCCCAGCGGGTATCGACCGCATGGTAGGGGAGGTAAAGCTTGGCTTCTACGACCTTGTCATCCTTGAGGGTGTCTGCCCAGTAGATTTCCTTGCGCAGCCACATTTCCCAGTCCTGCGCCATTTCGCCTTCGCACTGGATGGCTTCCTTCCACGGGAAGATCTCATTCCAGCCGTTTTCGCAGTCGATGAAAATAACCGGCTGCTCGGTCTTGAGCCCGTTGTGCGCGCTCCAGAGCGCTTTTTTCTCCTGCTCATAGGGACGCTCCGCCAGTTCTTTCAGGCGGCGTCCCAGTCCCCGCAGGATTTCGCGGTCGTGCGCCGAAACAACGCACTGCTCCAGCGGCCAGCCGTGTACCATTAGGTTGCCGCCCTGTCCTTGGTCGATACGGTTTTCGCCTTCAAATTGATCAATACTCATAAGAATGCTTCCTTTCTGTTCGGCCGCAGGGCGAGCCGGTGTGTGTTGTCTCATAAAATCCGCGCCGCCGCAGGCGGACGGAACAGATGTTGTTGTTTTGGAACGCATTTATGGTATCATGAACCGCCGCAGCACGCAACCAAGCGTACAAAGAAGAAAACGGAAATTTGGAGAGGTTGCACAATGGGTTTTTGCACAAACTTGGAAATAAGATTTGTGAAAAATATACAATAACCCCAAAATACGTTCAATTTTGGAACATGAAATTTCGGAAAAAACGCTGCCTATAAAATGGGAAATCTGATTCTTTCACAAATTTCGGAAGTGGGTGGAGAAAAACAGGGTAATTTTTATAAACGTTTGTATAAAAATACGAAACAAAAAACCTTCCCGAGGGGGAAGGTTTTTTATCCGAGCGGAAGCTCGCGGTATTGCTGCGGCGGGATGCCGACCTTTTCGGTGAATGCGCTGACAAAGCTGGACGAACTGCCGTAGCCGCTCTCCTCCGCGATTTTTTTGACCGGCATGGAGGTGGTCTTGAGCAGGTATTTGGCATGCTCCATCCGAAGCTGAATGACGTATTCGTGTGGGGTGCAGTCCAGTTCGCGCTGGAACAGGCGGATGAGATAGGAGGTGCTCAGCCCGACCGAGCCGGCAATCGCTGCAAGGTTCAGATGGCGGTCGGTCAGGTTGGCGCGGATGAAGCACACCGCGCGTTCGACCGCATTGCTGCTTTCCTTTTGCGGTTCGGCTGCGTCCGGCATCAGCCGGCACAGGATTTCATGCACCTGAAAGGAGAGTTCGGAATCAACCGGCGTTTTGTTGCATTTGAACTGGCTGAGGATGGCGCGCATAATTGCGCCGATTCGTCCGCCTGCGCCACCTTTGAAAACAGCGCCGCAGTTTTGCGTCAGGTAGCTGCAAAGCGCAGAGGAATTGCAGCCGCCAATGTTCATCCAGTAGAACTCACAGTAGCGTTCTGCATAATAGTGGTGCGGCTCGTTCCGGTCGAGCAGAACGACACTTCCCGAGGGGGCAATCTCATGTTTTCCGCGATATTCTACGCTTAATTCGCCCTGTTCGACGTACATCACAATAATACGGTCCACTTGCTGACCGCGGATGCGATAACCCGATTCGCAGTAGTAATGTCCGCACATGGCGATATAGTAATGTAAGAGCAGCGTGGTCTCCGAAAGTTCATGGAAAAAGTATTCCGATCCGGTCATAACGCCCGGTTCCGTACCGCTGACACGCACAGCGTTCACCTCCCTCCGATGGTGTTTTTATCATATCATTTGTTTGACAAAAATGCAACAAAGAATCTTGTATCAATGTTTTGCGAAAACAAAATCGTTTTCTATTCTTGCTCTGAAAAAATCTTTAGAAAAATTTTTTTGGACAGGAGAAATATCAATTTTGCGAAATCGGTTTTCGAAAAATTTGAGCGTCATTGAAAAAAATTGTGCAAGTTGCAAAAAAGAAAACAGGATTTTTGAGGCAAGATGCATTATACAAAATGCACAAAAATCAAAGAATTGAATGATTGCATCGGTTGCAATATGTAAAAAGACATGCTATTCTTAAATCACCGCAGGAAAACAAAGAGATTTTGTTCCGTATGCAGCGTGATTGCGAAAGAATGACCTCTGCAGCGCGTTGTACAATTTTTAATCGCAAAATCATTAACTAATCTTGCGGTATATGATTCGCTCTTTCTTCTTCCGCTTCCGGGTGCGCGGCAGGGCTTTGCAAACGCGCTGTATGCCGTGCGAACTTTGCCGCCGCCCTGAAGTTTGGAATGAAAGAGCTCCCCCGCACGGAACCGCAGTTCCGTCTGAACCTAGTCTCCTGCATATGCATGAGAATATAGACAAATGAGAAGAGAGGTACGAAGACATGAAAAAGAAAAGACTTCTGGCAGCGCTGACCGCTGCGGCAATGAGCGTAACCATGCTGGCTGGCTGCGGCGGCGACAAACCGGCAGCAGGCGGTTCGGGTGCAGCGTCCGGCGACGATGGTAAGCTGAAAATGACCCTGATCATGGCGCTTCGCGATGAGTTCCTCAGCGCACTGGAAGGCGGCTGTAAGGATGCTGCAACCAAGGCTGGCGTAGAGCTCACAACACAGGATGCGCAGAATGATACCGGCAAAATGCTGCAGTATATCGAAACTGCACGCAATAACGGTGAGGATGCTGTTATCATCAACATTGTTGATCCGGAGACTGCACAGCAGTGCATCGAAGCAGCCGGCGATATGAAGGTTGTATTTGTAAACCGCAGCGTTACAGAGGATGTTTACAGCAAGTTTGATGAAAATGCCTGCGGCGTATGGTCGAACGAGGATACCTCTGGTTACTATCAGGGCGAATGGCTGGCTAATCACTTCAAAGAGCAGGGCAAGACCGATGTGAAGTACATTATGATGTGCGGCACGCTGGGTCAGGTTTACACCACCAAGCGTACAGAAGGCGCAATCAAGGCACTCAAGGACAACGGCATTAACCCGATTCCGGCAACCTCCGATCTGGTTGGTGAGTATGATCGCGCAACTGCAATGGATCAGATTTCTCCGCTGATCGATACGACCGATTATGACTGCGTCATCTGCAACAATGATGCAATGGCACTGGGCGTTATCGAAGCAATGAAGGCAAAGGGCATTGACCCGTCTACCAAGCCGGTTGTTGGTATCGACGCAACCGTTGACGGCGTTGAGGCAGTTAAGAACGGCGAGATGGCAATGACCGTATTCCAGGACCCGGTTGGTCAGGGATTTGGTGCGGTAATGGCAGCAGCCAATATGTGCAACGGCGAAGCAATCAATGCAAATACCGACTTTGAGACCGACGAAACCGGTCGTCTGGTATGGGTTCCGTTTGAGCCTGTATATCAGGACAACGTTGCTGATTACGAGTAATTTTGACCATGGAGAAGGGACATTGCGTCCCTTCTCTTTATCTAAAGGGTTTTCACTGAAAGAGAAGGGATGAGCAGCATATGAGTGAGTACATTCTGGAAATGCTCGACATCGTGAAGGAATTCCCGGGCGTGCGTGCGCTGAAGGGCGTACAGCTGAAAGTGCGGCCGGGCACGGTACACACG